>JAGQYP010000022.1 GCA_020436025.1 Crocinitomicaceae bacterium | reverse complement strand
TGCCTACAATTTTGTAAACGATTCGCTTTACATCACTTTTTCTGATACTGGAAATTTCCTGGCTGTTGTTAAAGCTTGGAATTTTGAACAGAATACAAAGTTGGAAAGATTTTACAGAACAATTCGAGTGAATTGATTTACGATCTTAGATTGATTTTAGGAAATCGATATGCTTTTGTGCCACTACTGGCCAAGAGAAATTTTCATCTAACTTCTCCAAAGACTTCTGCCTTTTCTCGTGTATTTGGTCTTCACTAGATGACAATAAATCGTTTAAAGTTGATTTTAGCATTTCTCCATTCATCTCAGGCATCAACCATCCATTCTTTTCATCCACAAGTAGTCTTGTTGCACCTACATCCGTCGCAAGAATGGCCAATCCCTGACTCATGGCTTCCATGATCACATTAGGCATGCCCTCAGAATAACTAGGCGCAATCAAAATATCGTGTTCACTATACACTTTTTTAATCTCTTCTACAGATTGAATGGTACCTAAATAACTGATTTTGGGATTTTGAATCTGTTTATCTTCAGGAATAGGTCCAACAAAATCCATTTGAAAATCATATTGATTCAACAGCTCTGGAAGCACCTCGTTTAATTCTTCAATACCCTTTCTTCTCTCAAATCTTCCAACAAATAGGAGCCTTTTAGATTGATTGGATTTCATAAAACTAGCTTGATCAAACCATACAGCATCCACAGCCCCATTGATCGAAACTATTCTGTTAGATGCGACTCCAATCTTCTCTAACAGGTCTGTAATGCCCCCTCCATAGGAAAAAATAAAATCTGATGGATCCAAATTCTTTTGAACTGGGGGGATTAAGATTTGATTCTTCAATTTTGTTTTGAAATCGGGAGATATTTGAAACATTTCGTAGCCGTGAAAATTGACCCCCATTTTAGGTTTGAAGTGCTTTTTTTGCTCTAATAATTTCCAGCCGGAAAATCCTTTGATGTAGACAAAATCAAAATCATTGACCTCATCTTTTACCTTTTCATACACTCTTTTGGAATAACGGTAAGATCTTCGAATGTAATGTCCAGGTACTTTTCCTGGTTTGGGAAACTCGATCATTTCAGACTGAAACCCAGGTTGATCTTCCAATCCAAAAATTTCCTGACAAACTTCGTGATGAGAAAAATTCGAATCTCCTTCATTGTAAAAATGGATCAATTTCACTTCCACTCCACCCAAAACAAGGTACTTTACCAAGTTTAAGGTGTGCCTTTGCATCCCTCCCATGATATAGGGTGGGATTCCGTCGGAGAGGAGGAGGAGTTTCATGAGATTATTTCTTTCTTATAACATAGGAGAAGCCATTCGATTGTCGAAGGCATTCAACTTTGTAGTATAAATTTGTCATTTCAATGGCCTCTGATTTAGATAATCCTCTTTTATATTTTAAGCCCAAATATGCCATTTGAGATTTCAAATAAAAAGTAGCTCTTATTCCCATCGCAATTAATTTACGACAGTATTTAAATGGCATTGGATAAAATAGAACTCTTAAATGGTAATCTATTCCAAACGCACTTCCACCAGAGATTTTTTCCAGTTTCATACCATTGATATTCGAATAATGTTCTAATGCCTTAAAAGACAGATGTGAATAGGAAATTTCATGAAAGCATTCCATGAAAGCTACATAACCAACAAAAACTCCATCTGGTTTAAGAATCCTACCTACTTCAGCGATAGCTTTTCCAACGTCTGGGATATGCTCTAAAACAGCATCCATAATGACGACATCAAAAGAATTGTCCTCAAATGGCAAATCTTCGGCGCTTGCAACGACCGTGTGTGCTCCTCCTTCAAAAGGTTCTACTCCAACCCATTCTCCGCCAAGAGACTCAACCAACTCTTTATTACGACCATAACCACAACCGATATCTGCTACTTTTTTTCCAGCACAAACTTCTTTTAAATCGTAAATTGGTTTGTTGATATAAATTTCGCAATCGGGAGCCTGGTCTTTTAAAGTCAATCTTCTTACTCCTTTACCTAGTTCGGGTTTCTTTTCTTGATTTACAGTCATTGATGTCTAATTTGACATTTTTTCCTTTAACAGATTATAATTTTTCTTGATCTGGTCTGAATTTTTATAAAGATACGTTTTTGCTAGCTCAGTGTTACGCATTCTATCGGCTTCAGTTAAAGAATTGAACTCTACATTGGAGTTTTCAGTAATTATTAATCCACAATTATGTTTGGAAACAAAATCTGAATAATCTTTTATATTATCCGATATTATTGGTTTTAATCCAAGCGATAAATACTCTGCAAACTTAACTGGGGAGGCTACATTATTGGTAACTTTATTCTCTCTTATCATTAAACCATAATCTCCTAAAGCCAAATAATTTTTCACATCTTCATGGTTTACCCAAAAACGAAAAACTTGATCAGGAAATTTATTCATGTAATCTTTAATATACTCTGCTTCGCCAGTTAGTAAAATCATTTTATACTTTGGATTGTTTTTTAGTCTTTGATCAAATATGCTAAACGTTCTTTCCAGAGAATTCCAACCTGCGTTTCCTCCAGAAAAAACAAAGACAATATCTTTATTTGAAATCCCGATTTGAGACCTCAATTCCTCGACTTTTTCTTTTTCAGAATCCTGAAATCCTTGGGTTAATGTACAAGGGATTATGATATGATCACTCTTCGTATAACCGAATTTTTTCACCCAATAATCAACTAAACTATGACTTACACTAATTCTAAAATATGATTCTATAACCGCCCTACTCTCAGCATTAATAACACTTATGGCTAGTTTATCGTCACCGATTACATTAAATTCTTCAATCTCGGCAGAAACTGCTGCTCTACCATCATAACAAACTTTATTAAACCCAGAATCCAAAGCTAATTCAGCTGCCATTGGACCGCGAGCAATGCACTTCTTTTCCCTTATCAGAATCCTTAGAATCCTTAGAAATAACTTATTTGATTTCCATCTTCCCAAACCAAAAAATATGGGTAGCACAATCGAGTTCTTCCATTGAGATTTGATTTTTCTTCTTGATTCTAGATAGATTCTCCATGACACAAAGGCGACCAATCTAACTTTCTCTTTTGAATTCAAGATTTTGATCACATCTATAACTTGACCATTGTAAATCCCAGAAGGTTTGTCATTGAAGGTCAGAAATATCATAGACGACTATTTAAACTTTCTAGGATTCTAAATGTTGCCTTTCCATCCCATTTCTCAGGAATTTCACCTTTTTTATAATCACCAGATTTAATCTTTTTGATTAAATCTAATAAAATGGATTTATCTAAAGAAGCAAGTGTATTTGTCCCTATATCAGTAGTCACAGGTCTTTCCGTATTTTCTCGAATAGTAATACAAGGAACTTTTCTAAATGTAGTTTCCTCTTGAATCCCCCCGCTATCTGTTAAAACAAAGGCGCAATTTTTAGTGAGTTTTTGAAACTCAAAATAACCTAGTGGCCCTGGATTAATGAGTTCTAAAGAATCAAATTCTTCAGTTAATCCAAATTTTTCGATATTGTTTTTAGTTCTTGGGTGAACTGGAAAAACTATTTGATGATCCTTAGACACTTCATGGAAAACATCTATTAATTGAATAAGCTTCTCTTTTGTATCTACATTTGAAGGCCTATGCACTGTAACAACAATATATCTCCCAATTTCAATTCCCAGATCTTCTAACACTGATGATTGATCAATCTCTGATTCAAAGGCTACAAGCGTATCAATCATAGTATTTCCAACATAAATTGCTTCACCAGATTTACTTTCTTTTTTTAGGTTTTCCAAACCACTTGGTTCTGTTACAAACAGAAAATCAGATAATTCATCAGTTAGAAGTCTATTGTGTTCTTCCGGCATTTCTCTATCAAAAGATCTCAAGCCAGCTTCAAGATGTGCTAGTGGAATTTCCATTTTATTTGCTGTAATTGCACCAGCCAATGTGGAGTTTACATCTCCAGGAACAATTAATAAATCTGGTTTTCCAATACTCTCGATTAATTCTGATAGATGAATTTGAATATTTGCAATTTGCTGAATAGGTGTTCCTTGACCTACATTTAGAAAATAGTCTGGCTGTAACCCAAACTGTGAAAAGAAAATTTCAGCCATATTTTTATCATAGTGCTGACCAGTATGAATGATTTTAATTTCAATTTCAGGAAAACTTTTTTTAGCAACTTTCTTGAATTGGGTTACTTTAATGAAGTTTGGTCTGGTTCCTATTAGTATGTATACTTTCATTTAAAGTTCATTATTTCCTGATCATTTCCATAATCAAGAGACATTAATCTTTCAATTTTCTCTTTATCAAACCTAAACTTAATGTGCCTTGCAGGAACACCTCCTACAATACTATATGGCTCAACATTTTCAGTGACTACAGCCCCTGCAGCTATCACCGCTCCTCTTCCAATTGTAAGGTTTTCCAATATTACGACATTACTTGAAATCAATACATCATCTTGAATTATTGTAGGTTTTATTTTATCATGATTATATAAATCTTCTGAGACTTTACCATATTTTTTCAGATAAAATCTAGGTGATGTAGAAACAAGATCCAGAGGGTGATTTGACATTCCTATTTTGACATCTTTCGAAATGCTGCAATAGTTTCCAATGCTTTCACAATTTCCTATAACTGATCTACATCCTATATATGTTCCATTTCCAATACTCTTAATTTTGGCAGACATAGAAATATTCTCTTCAATAATAATTTCTTCCCCTAATGATAAATTAGAAGGAATATATGATTCAATATGCGACCCTTTGAACCTTGATGGATAGACGAAATTAATCTGAAAATTCCTTTTTATATTTCCAATTACCTTTCTGAGCATTAAACAAATTTATAGGTGTATTTTTCCAGACCATTAAAAAACTTTTGATCCGTGACCTTTCCTTCAATAATATCTCGCAATTTAAGACTTAATTCTTGAAAATTTCTAAAAACAAAGTGACCATAATCAGAGCTCTCAATGGGAAAAGCATAGCTTTCTTGATCATGATAAATTAATGATTTATGTCCGCAGTACAATCGTTCAAAAATAATTGAAGTAAATGCAGAAATACCTAAATCAAACAATTGGAAAGAATCATAGGACGATTGTTGAGGCGGAAGAATTTTAACTTCTTCTCCAAAATGGTCTTTATAATATTCAACAGATTGATTTAATAATTCAGGTGTTTTCTTCTCTTTTGGGTGAAGACAAACGGTTATTCCTTTTCCGTTTTGAAAAAGTTCTTTATTTCCTTTAAAGTAATTCAATAGTTTAACTTCCATTTTATCCTCTTCAAACCAAGTAGCGCCATGTTTTTCTTTCTGACGAATCCAGCTTGCATGAGAATAATAACAAACACTTCCCTCTTTTTTTGGAGTAGTAAAATCATTTAAAAAATGATCAAATTTTGGACTTTTCCATTTTTCAAAACTCAAATCTGATTTTTCTGCCTTCAATTCGTCTTCTTGATAACCAAAAGTAAGTGCAATTTTATCTGAAATTATCCTTTTATTAAACATAAATAATGGATTCAGATTAGGCACTTTTACATATTCGACATTTTCCGGTTTAAGAATATAAGAAAGGTTACCTTCTGGTTCGTGCGGATATAAATGAAAAAACACATTCGGATCTGTAGCGATCAATATTTTTTTAAAAGTTCTGGAAATCAAAAAACTTTCTGGAATTAAAAACACATTAAACTTATTTGAACGACCAAAAGAAAATATACTAGTGAGGGGGTAACAAAATATTAGAAACACAATTGAACAATAAATCTCGAAACTACTTAGGTTTGTAAAAATATTTTCTCTGTGAAATGCGAAATACTTGTTTCCTGTCAGTTCTTTTTTATTAGCCAATATAAGGTTAAGATCGCTCTCTTTAGACCCAGGGAATAAAGTATAAAAAACAAAATCGGCTTTATCAGTTACTACTTTTGATTTCGTTGATTCAAGAAGTGTTTTTATTTGAAATTTCAATAATCTTAACCCTATAAGTTTTCCTTGTTTAGATGCTTCAGGATAATAAAAACTGTGTTGATCCATTAGATCCTTTTTAGTTTTTATCTCATCATCGGAAGTTGGAAGAAAGAGAATTTTTAGAATATAAAACAAATCAAAAATCATCCATTTAATATTGATTTCAGCCTATCCAAACCTATTATTGTCTCAACAAATTCCCTAAAAGCGCCATCTCCTCCACACTTTTTTGTCGTGAAGTCGACCAATTCCTTTACATAATCTGGTGCATTTGCTGGGGCTGCAGAAATTCCAACCAATTTTAATAGTTCCATATCACCTAAATCATCTCCGATATAAGCAACATCTTTCAATTCTATATTGAATTTTGAGCAAATCTCTTTTGCCACAGAAACTTTGTCGGATACTCCTTGATATAGAATGTCTATTTTAAGTTTATCGGCCCTTCTTTTAACTATTTGGGTATCTTCTCCAGTAATTATTCCAACAGGAATATCAAGTTTTCTGCAAAAGATTACACCGGCAGAATCCGAAGTGTTGAATTTTTTCCATTCATTTCCGGTTTGATCATAATACATTCCTGCATCAGTCCATACTCCATCAATATCAGTTAAAACTATTTTAGGTAAATCGTACATTCTCTATTTAAAAATCAAATAAGATTGGATTCCAGAAAAACGATTTCTTTTGATCTCAAAATTATGAGTTCCAAATACTTCTCTCAAGGCCTGAGTTTCACCTGGAAATCCAGGATCACATAATTCATCAAAACCAATGACTGAGCCTTTTGTTAGATAAGGTTGAATCATTTTCAAACACTCCAACGTTGGTTTATAAATGTCAAAATCAAAATAAGCAAACGCTATTATTGTTTCAGAATGCTCTTCCAGGTATTTTTTCAAGGTCTGAGTTGCATCTCCTTTGATCAATATGTTTTTATTTATATGACTCAATGGACACTCATTCTCATGACATCTTAAAACTTGAGCCAAATATTCCTCATAATTTTCGGAAACATTGAAAGCTCCTTCTTTATTATAATCATGATCACCATCTTCCCCTGAAACCTGTGAAAAACCTTCAAAAGTGTCAAACCCAATGATTTTTCTTGAATGGTTAAACGGCTCATAAATGCCTCTTAGATTATTTAAGGTTGAAAGGTTTTGCCCCCATCTAACTCCAAACTCCATTATCACACCATGAACATCTTTAATTTGGTCATAGATTTCATTGAAAAATAAAACTTTGGATAATTCCTGTCTCTTTTGAAACAGTCCAACCTGGTTCACTTTCTCGTCTTCAAATATCGGATTCTGATCAAAAAGCTCTTTCAGTTTACCTCTATTATCTTTCTCGTTGTTTGAAGCTATAGATCTTATTACTGTACTCATTTGATCATATTTTTGTAGATAATTTCATCCTGAGGTATGTCCTCGCTCAGAGTCTTACCAATTATTTCTTCTTTTTCAGCCCATTTAAAACCATCTCCAGGAGATAACATATGCAGATCAGACTCTTGAATAACTTCCCCAGCTTTCATAGCTCTCTTAGTTGCGATTGATCTTTCTAATTTATCCTTTGCTGATTTTGTGTCTTCCACGATATACATTTTCTCTTCACCCATGGACATATCCAAAATTCTAATATCTCGAACCATTCTGTATACCCCATCAGGACCGAGTGATCCTGCCTGATCTGTTCCTTTCATTCTTCGATCCAGGGTAATGTGCTTTTCAATTATTTTAGCTCCTCTTGCAACTGCGGCAACTGGAGTGGAAATTCCTATTGTGTGATCTGAATAACCAATTGTATAGTCAGGATAATGTTTAATTAAGTAATCAATAGTTCTTAGGTTTACATTCTTTGGTTCTGTTGGATACTGCGATACACAATGAAGAATAGAAATTTCATTGTGATGTTTTGAAATTACTTCCAATGCATCGTCTAATTCTTTAGGTCCAGCCATTCCAGTTGAAAGAATAATTGGAATTTTTGTCTCTGCCAAAGCTTCTAATAATGGTAAATTTGTTAAATCTCTGGAAGCCACTTTCAATTTATCCGGTGTAAAATATTTGAACATGGTCAGACATCCTACCGCACATAAGGTTTCAACGAAATCGAGACCCTTTTCTTTGGCATGTTTGTAAACCTCAAAATGCTCCTCATCATTCAATTCTAATACCTCCCGATGTTCACCATAAGTTCTACCAAAAGAGTTTGGAGTATCATAAATTCGATCCATTTGAGATTGTGACAATTCCTGCTTCAGATCTCTTTTTGTCAGCTTTACCGCGTCCATCCCTCTTAGTTCATTCCCGAAGACATCGTCATGAATAGGTCTGGAAATTAAGTCTATGATTACTTTAGCGAGCTCCACCGATCCGTTATGATTTTGCCCTATTTCTCCAATTAAGTATGTATTATTTTGCATTTTGATCAATTTGCGCTTCCATATTATCTATTAATACGGGGTTTTCGTCAATAAGTTCTAATAAATCCATTAATTCAAAATCTGATTTTTTTTCCATCATTTTAGAATAAAGTTCTTGAGTTGTATTGAAGTCTGATTCTGTATCCACAGTAAGTCGAATATTCTCTCTACCTTCCAATATTTGGGGTAGGTTTAAGAATTTGTGGTCAAACTCATTCTTATGCGTATAAATATAATTCGTAACATGCTCTAAGTACAACGGGTCTTCAGTTGAATTTTGGATTTTCTTCAAGAAGTTAAGCGTCATTGCTTCAGCAAATACACCAATATGAGAAAGCATAACGGGAGTAAGGTCTTTCCACTGAAAAGAAATATACTCCTTACCTGAAACATCTAGTTCTTTTGTCAATTCTAGAATGAACTCAGGAAGCAAAAAAGGATTGTCTGCACAAATTCTAACAAGTCTATTTCCTTTATATTGAATAGCACAATCGATGAATCTTTTTAGCACATTATTTTCAGATCCTCTGAAACAACTTATTCCTATCTCTGAACAAAGTTTTTCTAATTCATCATCTCCTTTATTTGTAGAAGTTGCTAATACGATTCGATTCGAATCAAAGTGTTTTAGCAAATTTTCAATGATGATTTGAGGAATAGTCTTGTTTTGATAAAATGGTCTGACCATCTTCTTCGGCAATCTTGTAGAGCCTGTTCGAGCTTGAAGTATTAATAGTGGTTTATCAATCATCCAGTAGTATCTTCCTAAATTCTGAATAGTTTTTTTCAGCAGAGAAATAATCCCGTTGAAAATTCCTTATTTCTTCTCGGCTCATTTCAGATTTAAGAAGATTTGCAATTTTTTCAGCTACACACTGAGCAGAATCCTCCAAATCAACTAAAGCTCCAGTTTCATTTGTTACTAATTCAGGCGTTCCAAAAACATTTGTACCTAAAACTGGTATTCCAAAACTTATTGCCTCCATCAAAGATACGGGAATTCCTTCACGTGAGGAAAGATTAATGAATAAGTCTATTTGATTGTTTTTATAATATTCCAAAAGTTCAGCATTTGGAACGAACCCTTTTAGTTCCACATTTACATTTTCTGGAAGTTTTTGAATTCCATTTTCGATATCAGCTTTCAATGGACCATCTCCAAAGTGAATCCACTTAACCTTGATTTTTAGGTTTTTTAAAACTTCTAGAATAAAATCTAGTCTTTTATCTTTTCTTATTGATGAACAGGAAACCAAAGTATACTCAGTCTTTTCCTTCCCAAACATGGATAATTCCTGATTTGCAACTCCAAGTCTTATAGTTCGAATTTTATCAAGATTTCGAGAATAATTTTCATTAAAATATTTCTTAGCATGATCTGAAATACAAATTAATAAATCCAATGTTGAAAGCTTTTTCCCTCCCCAATAATTATATTCCAGAAAATCGTAAGTGTCGTATAAATGTGCTCTGGAAATGTATCTTCCATCATGGTTCAGGTTTCTCAATTCGGACATTACAGTGACCCAATGATAAAACCAATAAGAGTAGAACACTGTCCGATTTCTTTCCAAACCTTGTTCCATTAACCAGTTATCAATGGCTTCAGCATAAACCGATGCATTATAGAATAGCTTGTAATGTTGTATTTTGCTACCTCCTATTTTATTTCTTAATTTCTTTTCTCTTTTGTAGGATGAATTGAATTTTGGAAATAAGCTGAGATACTTAGATTTCGAATAGTTTACTTTTGGATGAATGTCTAAAACTTCAGCATTTTTTGGGATAGTTCTTTTTTCGCCATTAAGATTTACTGGGACGAATATTATTCTATTAAAATCATTAGAATAATATGGAAGTTCATTTTCCAGGTATTGTTCTCCCTTCCCAAAGGGATAGGAGTTGGTGAATAGTATGAGGGTTTCTGATTTCATTCCAATAGTGCATTATTGATTATATCTGCATATTGTTTAATTTTGACATTCATTCCAACATTTTTCTCAGCCCAATTTTTGATATTATTTACATACTCCTTTTTATTGAAATACAGATTTTTAAACCAATCATAAACTTCATCTAGATTCATTTCATCATTAAACGAAAAACAATATTCCTTGAGAAAGGACTCATCTTCAGAAAGATCAGTATCATAATAGTTAAGAACCACAGGAAGTCCTCTAGAAAGATAATCTCTTACTTTCAATGGAGATGCTTCGTTTAAGCCAGCTCTAAATAAAGCCATACTACCTAAACCTATATGAATATTGTTCTTTATGATTAGTGCTGAAATTTCTTCAGCGTTTAATCTACCAGTATAAATAACATTGGGATTTTCTTTTTCTTTGGATACTTCTCCAACTACAAAAAGCTGTAATTTTTTACTCGAGTGTTTCATTGACTCTAAAACAATATCCACTCCATGCCAATCAGAATCCACTCCTCTAATCATCAACATATTCAATTCATCATTCCATTTAGGTGTAACTGAATCTATTTGATTAGTATTTATTCCATTCGAAACAATATGTACTTTGTTTCTTTCTTTTTCTCTTAATCTCTTAATAGTGTTGTCTGCAATTTCTTTAGAAACTGCTACTACTGCTTTTGCTTTATCCAAACATTTTCTACCATATAAAAGTTCTGAATAAAGCACATAGGAAATCCATGAGGGTGAACTTAATACACTACGAAATTTCCATTCTTTTTTATTTTGTTCAAATTGAATTGTGTTCAGCTCAAAGATTATCTTACCCTTAATTTTTCTAACAAACCAGTAAGCACTTATATCAAGATTACCATATCGTTTAATGACCAATGAAAATTCTTTTGTTCTTAATTTCTTATAAATAAACCTAAAGTATTTCTTTTGCTCTGAATAAACATTAATAAAACTTAAGAATCTATTTTTTAAAATTTTACGAGTCTTACCAACAGCATTAAAATATACTTTTTCAAATATAATATCAGGGTATTCGGACAAGTCTTCATTCTCATTTGTATAGATTAGCAAAGCCTTTATAGGAATTCCAACTTTTCTTAATTCAATTATTTTGCTAGCAACCTTTTTATTTACACCCGGCATTTTAGAATTGTACTCAAAAATGTAATAAATAAATTTGCTATCCATATACTTATTTTATCATGACTCTTTCTAATAAGGAAACAAAGGACACTTTAAACTGCCCTCTATACAAATAGTACAAAAAAATTTTTCTCGTACCATAAGCTCCATGAATAGCCATTTCTTTTCGCACTTTTGAAAATAATTTAATCTTCTCTTTAAAACTCAACGAATCCAAACTTAAAATCAGTTTAAAAGGAAACATGTATCTAATAACACGCCAATTATCCTTAAAGCCATAAGCCTTATATCTATTTTTTTGATTAGTCGAAGATTCTGAAGGTCGTACATTTCTCATATACAATGCTAAATGCTCACTCTCAACAAATTTGCCATAAGTTGCTGCCTTCAAAAAAATCATCAAATCGCCTCCATCAATATCGGTAAGTGATTTACGTAACACCGAAATTCGATATACAGAATGCACCGCTGATCCCCTCCCTTTTGTTTTAATAAGTTGAATCAGTCTTTCCCCAATATCATCTGGGTTCTTAAATCTGTATTGAGCATGAATAAATTTTTCTTCAATACTATCATCCAAAATCTCATATACTTTTGGAAAAATCGCGCAGATCGATTTATCCTTATTCAATGTATCAGCTGCTTCTTCAATAAAAGAAGGAAGCATAACATCATGACCACCAAGCCAAATAAAGTACTCTCCTTTTGCATTATCTAATAGATACTTAAAGTTAAAAAAGGGCCCTTTGTTTTGGGTATGCGAAACTATTTTAATTCGAGAATCTGATAATGCAATCCGGTTAACAATTTCAAGAGACCCATCTGTCGAACCATTGTCAGAGATTAATATTTCAATATTTGTATAGCTTTGATTCGTTGCAGATTTTACCGTTTCCTCTATATATTTCTCCTCATTGTATAAGGGGATTCCTATGGTAACTTTTGGTTGCACTATTTAATCCTTTTTAAATATCCATCGGGAGCAACAGTAATCAATAGTTTATTATGCTTGGTCTCATCTATTTCAAAATCGGAATTCATTTTTAAATATTCCCATACAGCTGTTTTTGGATTATTACCTTTACCCCAAGTCCTTTGACCCCAATCATAATCCTCAGGCATATCTTCAATTGCCGTATCAAAAACAACGCAATAGCTATCTTTAGTCACAAAAGGAGCATATATTTTCAATTCCTCCAACACATGTTCGTGAGAATGATTACTATCAAGACAAACCAAGACTTTCTTTCTTGAAGAAGCAATAGCTTTCACTTGATCAATTAACTCTGAATCTAAAGATGATCCTTCTAAAAGCTTTATCCTCTTCATCATTGGATGAGATTCAATTAAATCTCTATTGTGTTTTCTTATATCAATGTCAATACCTAATACTAACCCATCCTTTCCAATTAGCTCCAATAATGAGGCATAATATACTATAGAACCTCCATGAGCTACTCCAGTTTCAATTATTAAATCCGGCTGGATTTCCCAAATCAATTCCTGCATTGCAACCATATCCTGTGGAAATGCAATTATTGGTCTTCCCATCCAAGAAAAGTTATATGTATATCCATCTTTAGCACTTTCTAAGATGAAATCTTGAGCAATATTTTGCAATGTTTTGTTTTTGCCAAGTTTATCTATGTTTTCTTTCTTTTCTTGTTCAAACTTTTCTATAGGTCCCATTTCTTATTCATATTTATTATTTAACTTAAATCTTCCTTTGTTGCTCTTATTTCAACCAAATGTATCGTTGACAAATCCTTAGATTCACTTTTTTCAAAACTAAATTCATTCTCGGTATCTATTTTTTTCACTAGAGAAACTCTGTTATAAATATGAAACCCTGTTCGAATATGAAACTTTAATGCATGTTCATTATCAGATCTTACATTTCCTAATATGTATTCAAAGTCTTTTACTTCAACAATCCATTTCAAAAAATTTCTAGCTATGCTAAGAGCAAAATTTTTCATATTCGATTTAACTCCGACAATGTAATAATCATATTCTATGTAATTACCTCTATTGATGGCCCCAATATGTCCAACAAATTCATTCTCAAGTGTCGAAATTTTAAATAACAACCTGTCATCACTAGGTAAAACAATACATTCCAACCATTTTTTTGTTCTCTCATTTGTCGGAATAAACTCGGATAAAAAACAGGATTTATATTTGTTTCGCCATTCAGTGATTTTCTCAATCATTTGTTGATCATTCAAATCCTCTTCTTCAATTAATTTTAGTCTCGCAATTTCTTTACCCATTTCATTATGAACAGGAAGTTCAAGTGAAGTAAGTTTAGAAATAACTAGCTCTTTAAATGTCATATTTAATTCGTTAATATAAATTTTCTCAATACATCACAAATTGCTGCAATTTCAGACTTCTTTAAAGCGTGATGACTAGGCAAATTTATTCCATTATATCCTATTTGATACGAAATCTTATTTTCCTTTACAGAATCAAACATAGGTAAAGAGGATAATGGTAAAAAAAATGGTCTAGAATCTATATTTTCACTTTGGAATTTCGAAAACAATAATTCTCGATTAATATTTAAGGGTTTTAAGAAAACAATAGTCGGCATCCAATAACTATTAAATGCATATTCTTGTTCTTCATTTAACTGAATTCCTTCATTCCCACTTAATTCTTCTTTATACCAATTGAAAATTAAACGTTTTTTTTCAACCAATTCGTCCATTCGGCTAATCTGTGCAAGACCTAAGGCAGCATTTATATTGGCCATCTTATATTTATATCCATAATCACGCATCCAAAATGTTTTATTTTCTGGATCCTTAGGATTCCGTCCATGATCGTTTAAAACAGATACCTTTTCATAAATTTCTTTATTATTAGTAACCAACATACCGCCCTCACCTGTAGTCATTGTTTTAGTTCCATGAAATGAAAAAACACCACAATCGCCAATTGCCCCACATTTCTTGCCTCTATACTCTGAACCTAAACCTTCTGCAGAATCCTCTAGTACCTTAAGGTCATGCCGTTTAGCTATTCCCATTATCTCATCCATTTCGCAGACATTTCCATATAAATGGACTACTATAATCGCCTTTGTTTTTGGAGTGATTGCTTCTTCAATTTTTTTAGGGTCGATGCACCATGTATCTTTAAGAACATCAACAAAAACAGGCTTAGCACCAATATACATAACAGGCTCAACAGATGCGATCCAAGTAGATTCAGGCACAATAACTTCATCTCCTTCCTTAATTCCAAGCGCCATGAGTCCAAGATGGATTGCACCGGTGCAACTTGAAGTAGCCAGGCAGTAATCTGAACCAATATAATTCGAAAATGCATCTTGAAACTTATAAATGTAATCATAGCATTTAGCTCCCCAACCATTTGTTACAGCATCATTAACATAATCAATTTCCAATTGTGTTATTGAAGGTTGTGTAATTTGAATCTTATCCATTGTACGTTTAAAATATTTTCAGATCAGGAATAAATGTAACAAATTTAGCTCCCCAATTCTTTGAATATGTTAATTGATCTTGAATTTCACCTGAAATATTCCAAGGAAGAATGATTATATAATCTGGCTTCTGTTTTTCCAATTCTGATTCTTCTAAAACTGGGATATGACTAAAAGGAAGAAATTTTCCAATTTTACTTTCGGCTCTATCTACAACAAAATCGATTAGGTCAGATTTTACACCTGCATAATTTAAAAGAGTATTTCCTTTTGCAGCTGCACCATATGCTGCAACCTTTTTATTTTCTGATTTTGCAATAAGAAGAAAATTTAGAAGATCTGTCTTGATTTTGAAAGCAACCTCTTGGAAATTTTCATAGTATTTTAAATCTGTAATCCCATACTTTACTTCTTTTGCAACTAAATTTTGAACAGTAGTTCTAACCTCCAAGGACTTATTTTGTTCATGTTTAGCAAATACCCTTAATGATCCACCATGAGTTGTAATCTCCTGAACATGAAACATATCCATTCCATGAGATTTAAATATTTTCCGAACCGTAGTAAAGGATAAATAAGAAAAATGCTCATGGTAGATTGTATCAAATTGGTTAAGCTCGATCAAATTTAGAATATGTGGAAACTCCATTGTAACGATGCCATCATCACTCAAAACCTCTTTGATTCCGGAAACAAAATCATTTATATCAGGAACATGTGCCAAAACATTATTTCCCAAGACTAAATCACATTTTCCTCTCTCAGAAGCAAAATTCCTTGCAAAATCACGCCCAAAAAATTCGGTTATGCTTTCAATCCCTTTATTTCTTGCAACAGTTGCAGTTGACAAAGTTGGTTCTACACCAATTACTTTTACGCCTTCTTGCTTGAAGTATTGAAGCAAATATCCATCGTTGGAAGCGATTTCCATTACATATGAATCTTGACCTATTCCAAACTCGGAAATCATCATTTCAACATAATCTTTTGAGTGAGCCAGCCAAGTAGAGGACATAGAAGAAAAATATACATAATCTTCAGAGAAAATTTCATTAGCTTTTTCATATTCATCCAGTTGTACTAGATAACAATTATCACATACAAAAGCTTTTAATGGATAAGAAACTTCACCTGATTCCAAATCCTTCATAAAGGAATTTGATGGTGGAGAGTATCCTAAATCAATAAATTCGGTTTGAAGTTGGGTATTACAAAATCTACATTTCATATTTGATTCCTTGAAATTCTTTTAATTCTGGGTAATTTAAATCTTTTTCAGAGACTTGACTAATTGGTAAGGCCAATTCTATGTTGACCCTTGGGTCATTATATCGGATTCCCCTATCCGCATCTTTATTATACACCTCCGTATGATGATACAGTAATTGAGTATTATCTTCCAAAGTTTGAAAACCATGAGCTACACCTTCACAAATGAATAAAATCTTTTTATTCTCTTCGCTTAATTCAATTTTAAGATGCTTCAAAAATGTTTCCGATCCTTCCCGAATATCCAAAATATAATCTTGAATCGAACCTCTAACACAACGAACCAACTTAGCTTCACAAAATGGAGGTACTTGATAGTGCAATCCTCGAAAGGTTCCTTTCTTAAAATTTATTGACTGATTAAACTGCACAAAATTCAAATTTCTAATTTCTTTCTTGAATTCATTTTCGCAGAAATACCTAAAAAACTCACCTCTATCATCCTCAAATACAGTAGGAGAGATTAAGTAGCATCCTTTTATTTCAGTTTCTTCAAAATTCACGTATAAATTCTTCTATTTGCGATCTAGTGGTTTTAATTTTGTCTTTTGATTCATACCAACTCATAGTTTTTTGAATTGCTTCTCGAGAATTATATAAGGGGGACCAATTTAACATCTTTTTAGACTTTGATATGTCCAATTTTAAGGTTGTTGCTTCATGAACTAGTTGTTCTCCAGTACATTCATAATGTCCTTTCCCAAAAACTTCTATTGCAATTTGAACCAACTCTTCAACTGTTAAGATATCATCATTTTCAGGGCCAATATTGTATTCTCCACAATACTTACTCGGATCTGACAATTGCAGAACTGCAAGTTTTAAATAAAAGAATAGAGGTTCAAGCACATGTTGCCAGGGCCTTACTGCTTTAGGACTTCTTAAAATTAAAGTTTCATTAGCTTCCAAAGACTTCACTAAATCAGGAATTAGTCTATTATCAGAAAAATCTCCTCCTCCAATAACATTTCCAGCTCTAGCACTTGAAATATACTTTTTATGATTCGCGATTTCATTAAAATTAAAAAATGAATCCCTGAAAGACGTCATTGCAATCTCACAACATGCCTTACTTGAACTGTAAGGATCATATCCTCCTAATGGATCATTCTCTCTGTATGGATATTCCCATTCTTTATTCTTATAAACTTTGTCAGTTGTAATGACGACAACTGAACATCTCTGATTTAATTTTCGAACAGAATTCAATAAATGTACGGTTCCCATCACATTTACACCATATGTTTCAATAGGGTCCTGATATGATGTAAGTACAAGTGATTGAGCTGCCAAATGAAAAATAAAATCTGGTTGAAATTCAACAATACATTTTTCAAGTTCTTCTTGATCTCTAATGTCAGCAATAATGCTTCTACATTTCTCCGATAGTCTTAATTCATTATATAGCCCTCTTTCATGATATGGTTCAAGTGCATAACCTGCTACGTCAGCACCTAAATCAAGTAATATCTGGGTGAGCCAAGCTCCTTTGAACCCCGTATGCCCAGTAATTAATACCTTTTTACCTTTATAATTGTTAAGAAAATTCATGTTTTTCCTTAATCCCATAATTTCCATTTTGGATTATTAGAGGACCAAATTCTTTCTAACTCGATTTTATCTCTCATTGCATCCATACATTTCCAAAACCCTTCATGTTTAAACGCCATTAATTCATTTGCTTTAGTCAGCTCTTCTATTGGCATATCCTCCCACATTACTGTATCTATATCTGGATGATCTATATAATTGAAAATTTTCCTATTCAATACAAAAAAACCTCCGTTAATCCATGCTCCATCTCCTTTTGGCTTTTCTTTAAATTTTGAAACTTCTCCATTTTCTTGAATTTCCATCCCTCCAAATCTAGCTTCTGGCTGGATTGCTGTGAGTGTTGCCAGTTTTCCGTGTTCATAATGAAAATGCAAAAGGTCTTTCAAATTTACATCTGACAAACCATCCCCATATGTTAGCATAAATGTTTCATCATCTATGTAGGGTTTGACTCTGTTTAATCTACCTGCCGTCATTGTTTTATCTCCTGTATCAACCAAAGTAACTTTAAAGGACTCAGACTTATTATAATGGACTTTTACATCATTCTTGTCTACACTAATCGTTAAATCTGAATTGTGAAGATAGTAATGCATGAAATACTCTTTTATCATATAACCTTTATAGCCCAAGCATATAATAAATTCATTAAAACCATAATGCTCATAAATCTTCATGATATGCCACAAAATAGGTTTACCTCCTATTTCGACCATCGGTTTTGGTCGAGTTCCGGTTTCTTCTGCTAGTCGAGTTCCTAATCCACCCGCAAAAATTACAACTTTCATATTAAATTAAATTTTTAAAGTTTTGGTTTGCAATTGCATTCTAGTTACACCAGGAAGCATTCCAGTGGAAGGTCCAATTCTTAATGATAAATCATCTTCTGTTACATTAAATATAATTGCTGGGTTTTCAAAAAAATGAACTATGGAACCAGGAAATGAAGTAACTGCTAATCCAATTGAATATTCACCGGTATTAAATATATATTTTGGAAATTTAAACGTACTTATAAAAATTCCAGTTTCTTTAGGAATTTCATTTTCAGGAATAGTATCTACAAGAAAGTAATTTTCATATTTATCTAAAACATGAATATTCGGATAAATTTTACCATTCAACTTTTTAATATGAAATTTCATTTGAACTGAAACCTCTTCATATAAATTGAATGAATCAATTACTTCTCCTTCTTTATCAATTAACTTATACTCTAACAAATCGACGTCTTTTGACCCTGGTTTTTCGTCTAAGTTTTCGTAACTTTTAAAGCTATTTAAATTCTTGCTATTACCGAGGTAATATTGAATTGATGAATCAATATCTCCTTTAAATGAGACTGTTCCGTTAGACATCACTAAACCAGAATCACAAAGAGTTTTAATACTTGACATATTATGACTGACAAACAACACTGTTCTACCAGAATTTGAAGAGACATCTTTCATTTTACCAATTGCTTTTTTCTGAAATTCTATATCCCCTACAGCTAGGACTTCATCCACAATCAGTATTTCAGGCTCAAGAAATGCAGCAACAGCAAAACCTAATCTTACTCTCATTCCTGAGGAAAACCTTTTTACTGGAGTATCTACATAGAGACCTACACCAGCAAATTCAATAATTTCATCAAATTTCTTTTTTATCTCGCTTTTTGTCATTCCTAAAATTGCGCCGTTCAAATATATATTCTCTCTAGCAGTCATTTCAGGATGCATTCCAGTGCCAACTTCAAGTAAAGAAGCAATCCTTCCTTTTGCTTTTATACTTCCAGTAGTGGGTGAGGTGATCTTTGAAATAAGTTTTAGTAGAGTAGATTTTCCTGCACCATTTTTCCCTATCACTCCAAGAATTTCTCCTTCTCTTAGTTCAAAATTAATGTCTTTTAAGGCCCATACATAATCCGAAATGGATTCTGCAGTTCTATCATTAACTTGTCCAACCTGGCTTAAAGGATCTTCTTTTCCTCTTAATTTTGCCCAAAATCTATTTAAGTCATGTGAAATAGTTCCAGACCCAACTTCCCCTAATCTATACCGTTTTGATAAATTTTCTATTTTTAATACTACTTTTGACATATAAGCTGATTAAACAGTATCCATAAAACTTTTCTCGGTTCTATTAAAAAGCAATATTCCTGAGGTCAAAACTATAAATGTCACAACTCCTGAATAAACTAATCCTAAACCATTGAATTCTCCCTCCCCTATAAAGCCATATTTAAATGCCTCGATGATATGGGTGAGAGGATTGTAAAACAAAATCTCTTTAGCCGTTACACCTATTGAACTCATCGGATATATAATCGGAGTAGCGTACATAAATAACTGAACACCAAATACAATTAAAAATTTCAAATCCCTATACTTTGTCGTTAGTGATGAAAAAATGAGACCAAATCCGAGCCCCAATCCAGCCATTAGTAATAGTAAATAAGGGAGTATTAATATAGCGGAATAATTGGGTGCAATTCCACTTTGGAAATAGTAATAAACATAAAAAGCTATAAAAAGAGTAAATTGAATAGCGAGTTTAATCAAACCAGACACAACTATACTTAGTGGTAAAATAAGTCTTGGGAAATATACTTTGCCAAAAATATTTTGATTCTTAATAAATGTATCCGATGTTAGAGTAAAACAATCTGCAAAATAGTTCCAAAGTATTATCCCAGAAAGATAAAACAAAGGTTTGGGAATCCCACCCGTAGATATACCCGCAATTCCTCCGAAAACAAAAATATAGACTAATGTAGTTAATATTGGTTGAACAAAAAACCAAATAGGTCCTAAGACGGTTTGCTTATAAACTGTAATAATGTCTCTTTTAACGAACAAAATAAGCAGATCACGATACGCCCATATTTCTTTTATATATAAATTCCAAACTGAAGTTTTGGGCTTAATTATAGTGGACCACTCTTCTAAACCTTCTTGTTTATCCTTCATCACCCTTTCCATATTCTTCGACATATCCATATCCATACCCGTATCCGTATCCGTATCCGTATTTATATGAATATTTGCTGTAATAATACCTCCATTTTTTCTGCCTAACCATGTTCATAAGATACGCACACTCTCTAATATTCTTATCCTGAGCAATTGATTCAAGAAATTCTATTCCTCTGTTAGTACAAGCCTTAGCTCTGACTACGAAAATATTAATATCACTATACTTGGCTAACACTTTCGAATCAGAGATTAATCCAATTGGTGGGGTATCAATAATTACATAATCATACTCTTTTTTGAGTCTAATTATCAAATCCTCAACTAGAGAAGAGTGGACCAATTCGGAAGGATTGGGAGGAACCGGACCTGCATTAACAATATGTAAATTATCAAACCCCTCAATTTTTTTGAAAAGTTTTTCAATTTCAATTTTACCAGAAAGATATTGACTTAAACCATCATTATTTTGGAGACCAAATCTTTGATGTACTTTTGGCTTATGCATATCAAAATCAAGTATTACAACTTTCTTATGTGCTTTTTCAAGAAAAGTTGAAACATTGGTCGAACAAAAAGTCTTTCCTTCGCCCGGGTGTAACGATGTAAACAATAGTGTTTTTGCAGAATCCTTATTCAAGTCATGATTCCCCATGAAATCTATATTAGTTCTAATTCCCCTAAATGCTTCTGAGACATTAGATTTAGCTCCAGAATTAATTACTATATCAGATTTCTCAGCACCCTCTACTAAGTTTATAGCACCAATAATTAGTCTAGAGGTTATCTCTTTCAGATCGTTTGGAGAATCAATTCTATTGAAGAACTGAACTCTTAAAAATGATATCCCCAAGGCAAATAATATTCCAACTAAAACAAATATTAATTTTATTTGATTTTTATTTGGAGCAACTATCCCCGCAGATTGTGGCTGTTCGATTACCTTAAACTTTGGCGCTATGCTTAATTTTGTGATTTCTGTATTCACTTTCTTCTCCAATAAGAAATTGTACATTTTTTCATTTACAACCCTTTCTCTTTCAATGCTTAGTAAATCTCTTTGACTGCTTGGTAGTTGCTTAATTTTTTCTTTATAAAAATCTCTTTCTACTACTAGATTTTTTATTCGATCTTTAATAGCTTTTCTATCATTATTAATAAGCTCTAGAATACTTGCCTTTAACAGGCGCATTTCTTTCTCTAAACGTTCAACATTTTTATTTTTTGCCGTAACTGAAGACAAGATTCCATTTAAAATTATTTGTTTGTTGTATAATTCATCGATTAATTTCTTTAAAAAATCATCATCCTTAAGCATATAATAAGCAGCTGGCAAAACCTTTTCATCCTCCTTTAAACCAGTAATATAACTTTCCAGATCATTTAAATTTTTTACATTTAAATTCTGGATTCGGATATCACTTTCAAATTTAGTATATTCATCAAAATACAGTTCTTCTTGTTTAGAAAGGTTTAGTATCTCTTTATCCTTTTTATACTGGTCTATTTCTTCTTCTAATTTATTCAGGTCAAAAGAAATAGTATCAAGCTGTCGATCAATATATTGAACCGTCTTTTCATTTATTCTATATTCTGCTTCTAAAGTAGACTCCTCATATGCTTTATTTAAAGTATCTAAAAAGATAATCGCTCTTTTTACCAAAACATCATTCAACGTTACTTCTAGCATGGTAGTATTCTCACTGTTCTTGACATCCATTAAACTCTTATATTTTGAAACTAATTGACCTCTGCTGTAGGCAATAAAAAAATAGCGAATACTTGATAATTCTCCCAAAGTGGAATGATTTACCTCTCTATTTTTACTAATGTTTATAGTAAAATCCCCGTTTTCCTCTTTTTGTAACTTTCCAAAAACACCAATCATTTCTCGAGATTGACCATCTATTTCGTAATTTATTCTATATTCTTTAGCAGAGATAAAACTAAAATAAATTGGAACTTTGTAAACCAAGTTGTTGATTATTTCAATGTCCACAGAAAAGGGAACATTTTCAAAATGCTCAGTCGTTTTTACTCTTCCTTCTATAAAATATGAAACTTTCAGATTTAATCTATCTACAACTTCCCCTATCAAATCTCTTGAAGTTAATACTCTTTGCTGGTTGGTTAAATCCGCGTAAAGACCGTAATAACCAAGACCAGAATAGATTGTGTTTTGATAGTCATATGTATCATTGGTATTAAGAAGAATTTGAGTTTTTGCTGCATAAATATCTACCATTCTGTATGAATAAATATACCCAAGCAAATAGAATAAAACAGGTGCACCTATAATAAGAATCCAGCTCTTGGTAATTAATTTCCGAATAAACTTTAGATCTTTTCTATTTAAAATTTTCCCTGATTCGCTAGTCATATACGTTGTTGGAATGCAAAATTACTTTAAGTATTCTAAACAATTACGAAAAACCTACTATAATTGTTACTACTTATTTTTTATTATTAACATTTCCAACCTTTTTAATATCCAATTCATTGTACATATGTAATTAGAAACTTCTAAAATCAAAAAAAAATGTTACTTTTGCTATATATCAGGTTTAAACTTAGCATTATGAAACTTTTACTTTCTACTCTCTTTACACTATTAATTTCACTTATTACTTTTTCTCAAACGGGTCCGGGAGGTATTTTGTCTTCAGCTGAAGTTGAAGTTTGGCTGGATGCTAATCGGATAACTTCTGCCTCAGATGGTGGCACGATTTCACTTTGGGACGATGTTTCTGGAAATGGAAACCATTTAATTCAATTGTTGAATACAAGAAGACCAACTTATTTCCAAAGTGGTCAAAACAGTAAGCCATATGTTGAATTTTCAGCGGATTACATGACAAGTGGTTCGATTCCTGATCTTGAAACAGATCAAATTACTTGGCTCTATGTAGGTAGTTTTAATAGTACTCCTACTTCCTATGAAATGGTTATCAGCCAAAGTTATACAAGTAATAATTATCAATATGTGACTTTTTACAATCATGTTTTAAATGGTATTCGTAATGCAGCTTACACTCCGACTTACAAAGCAGTTCACAGTGCTCCATTTTCGACCAATACAACTTTTAATATGACGATTAGAGACATGACTAATCTTTCTTCGTATACTAATGGTAGCTATGTTTATACAAACTCAACTCTAGCATCTTATACTCCTTCCGGTCATCAACATATGCGAATTGGTGCAATAGCGGGACCTACACCAACTTATTATTTTAATGGTAAGATATACGAGACTATAGCATTTAGTGGTATTTTAAATGATGCTGAAATCAATATTTTATCAAATTATATTTCTTCTAAATATGCTACTCCCATTGGTCTAGATTTGTACGCTTATGATTCAAATCATGGAGAAAATTTAATTGGAATAGGCCAGGAAGCAAATGGATCTAATTTGACTGCAACTGGTCAAGGTATTGTAACAATTTCAGGTGCAAATGATTTACAGGATGGGGAATATCTTATTCTGGGAGACGACAATGTTAGTCTAGCTAACACATCCCCAGATGTACCTGCCAGCGAACCCATAGGTACCAATAGATTCCAAAGAGTTTGGAGAGTAGGAGAAAATCAAGGAGATGTGGGAACCATTACTTTAACACTAGACATTTCCACATATAGACCTGGCACAAATCCACTTACCACAAAGCTTTTGATTAGTGCTTCAGGTGATTTTTCCGCAGATGGTAATGCTACTTCTGGAGTGTATGATGCTGGTACGGAAACCGTGACCTTTACAATTAATTTAAATGACGGAGATTACATTTCTTTCTGTGGATCTGAAGGAGATATTGAATCAACGGGCGTGACATCTGATTGGAGTTTAACTACAACCTGGAATTGTGGGTGTTTACCCTCATTATCCGACTCAGTAACAATTTTAAATGGACACACTGTCAATGTAGATGCAGCCGGAGCAATTGCTAGAACTATCGTTGTCCAGACAACTGGGACACTTGATTTTACAGGTGGAGATTTGACCATAGAAGAGAATATAATTTCTAATGGAACCCTGAATGTGACTTCAGGAACTTTGGATTTTGATGGTCCAAGTATTGGACAAACTTTCACAATTACAGGAATTGCAAACATTGACAACCTTACCGTTAGTAATTCAAATGGTTTAGCTTTATCTGGTGGAACTTTTGTAATTAATGGAACATTTTCTATGAATGGAAACATTGACAATTCAGGTGCTACAGAATTTATCATTAATTCATCAGCTTCTGGTGATGGACGCATTGCGGCAATTCCTGGATCTATAAATTTTTCAGATCCTATTACAATCAGGCGTTATTTGCCTGCTGGAAATGCTGATTACCGAAATCTTACACCTACTACTTTCCCATTTACTCTTCAACAATGGGATGATGAGCTTGTAATCTCAGGAGATGGATATCCTGATGGATGTGCTCTTAGTGGAGGAACATGTTTTTATAGTTTTAAGAAATGGAATGGCTCAGCATTTTTCGATATCCCTGCTATCAACAATACGCACACAGTTGGAACTGGTTTTCATGCATTTATTGGTGATGACTTAAATACATTTGGAGGATCAGTTTTGGAATCATCTGGATCCATAAACAAAGGAACATTTTCCCAAGTAGGGTATACAAATTGGAATTTCTTAGGAAATCCATATCCTTCTGCTATTGATTTTTCCGCTCTTCAAACTGTAAGTTTCAGGATGGATGATTATTACTACGTATATGATCCTGCCCAGGGAGCTTACGATTGGTACGATGGAACGGGGGGTACTGGGAATTTAGATCAATATATTAGTATGGGTCAAGCTTATTGGGTTGCGCCACCAAGCGGTGCAACTCAACCCTTACAAGCCAATTATAATGAACTAGTAAAAACGGATCAAACACCGACATGGAAATCACTATCTAGTTCCAATGGACTTTACTTAAAGGTATCCACTGTTCATAATAATTGGGGTAATAGAATTTGTTTCAATACCCATCCGGATGCTTTAGTTGGTGCTGATACAATTGATATCCCTCATTTGGTTACTCCACAGGAGTTTGCACCTTATATTGCAACTACTGATGAATATGGTAACTCTTTAACAGTTTCTTACTTCCCCGAAGACGAAATCACTGTGGCACATCCTATTTACGTAAATACTCCTTTTACTGATTATTACACTGTAACTGTTGAAAACTTAGAGAATTTCAACCAATACACTTGTGTATACCTACTTGATCTAAAATCAAACGAAAAGATCAATTTAAGAGAAGAAGGATCTTATACCTTCTTTGTGGATCAAACCAAATCTGATGAGACTAGGTTCTTATTGGTTTGCTCAAATGATGGAACTTGTAATACTACTGATGGGGATATGTTAGGTAGCTTAAACAAGGAAATTGAATCAGGAAGTGTAAAGGTTCAGCAGATGAACAACTTCTTTAATATTACATTTGACTATCCAACTGGTGAAAGATCCAGCATTGAAGTATTAAACTCTTTAGGACAAGTCGTATATAATTCGGGGGAATTTAATATGTCGAAAGGAACCAAATCTATTTCCATAGATAATGGTACTTCTGGAGTACATTTTATTAGAATTTTACATGGTTCAGAACTTACTACAGAAAAAGTATTTATAGCGAACTAACATTAAAAAAATATTCTAGAAAATAAAAAAGGCTTCTTAAAAGAAGCCTTTTTTATTTTGTCATTTCTAAAGCAATCGCTCCCTTAAACCTTTCCTCACTTTCCACTTTCAGGAACATTTTGTCAGAAGAGTCATTGAATTCGCACTTGCGAATATTTTTAAATCCTACTTTTTCAAATTCTTCTATAGCAGAAGCATGATCCCATAACCACAGATGTTTAGAATTCCCCAACATGGAAACAAATGAAGCTTTCAAACCTCTTTCTCGTATTTCCTTTCCCATATGAGTAGAGCGAATGAATTTTTCTGAAGCATGAAGATCTCCTTGTTCCTTGTTTGTAATATATTGATTTACAACAACCTCTAAATCTGGCATCAGCATTCTAAATGTTCCTCCGGGTTTCAATACAACATATGAATTTTGAAGCGCTGTTCTAAAATCATTCAAGGCTAAGTGTTCTAATACATGAGAACAATACAATCCGTCACATGAATTCTCTTCCACAGGCAAACCTTTGACAATATCTCCATACCTAACTTCTTTTGGAAAACGAACACCAGTTTTCCTACCTAAAAATATATTTAACAATGGATTTCTCTGAATTCTTAATGACGGCGAGGAATCAAAATTCACCCACTCATTTGGAGCGCTTAAGCCACAACCATATTGAACATAATTTGCCATATACTTTCTAGAATTTTGAACAATAATAATTGATTTCAGCTTTCTATCCTACTATTTTTGATTCAAATAAACCAATCGCCCTTCCACATTTGGACTCCCCATCTCATTCAAAATACGAACATACTGATCAATTTGCTTTTGGTCTTTGGGTCTTGGCTCTCCTGATTTGAAATCGACGACTACAACTCGATCTGATTTTATCAATACGCGATCTGGTCTAAGCATTTTCCCTGTTTCGGTTATTAAGTCGTGTTCGGATAGTACTTCAATATTGTCTTCGAATAGGAGTTTTTTAATCTCTGGATTGCTGAACAAGCTCTTGGCCGAGTGTTTCAATGCCAATTTCGTTTCTGAATCCAATTCCTCATGCTTCAAAAAATGCTCTAATTGTTCTAAATCATCTTGCTTCTCGATTTTGGCCATGAGCTTGTGCAAACGTATTCCAAAGTCTATGTTATGCTGAATGTTTTCATTCGGGTAAATAGGTTTAAAACTAAATGCCACACCTTGTTTTCCCGATATTTCTCCATCCAATCCAATCTCTGTATCTGAAATTTTCAAAGACTTGTCGTAATATTCTTCACTTCCTGATTCGAAAATCAAGTTTTCATCAAGAGCTGAAAAAATGGCCGAGCTAATTTTATCTTCTTTCAACTTCTTCTCTTTCCCCACTTTGACAATTTCTCCAAAAACATAGAGTCGCTCAACAGGCCTTGTTAAAGCAACGTAAAGATTATTGGTTTCATCTAGAATCATCTGATCCTTTTCATGTTGCAAAATCATTTTTAATTCTTCATCAAGTTCTTTTTCTGGAGAAGAAGTTTCAATGCAAAAAGTATCAAGCACACCCGTCTCTCTATTAACCCAAAGAGTGTCTTTTTTCCCGCTCTGACCTATATCTCCAAATCCCCAATCAGCAAAAGGAACAATTACTACAGGGAATTGCAATCCTTTGGATTTATGCACCGTCATGATCTTAATGGCGTTCGTAGACTCGGGAATGGTAATTGCTTCTTCTTCACCAGCATCTTTCCACCAATCCAAAAACCCCTTCAAATAAGCTGAATTCTGAATTTCATATTTGTAAATCTGTTCAAAAAACAACTCCAAGTAGGGATTGTTTTCATATTGTAATTGAAGCTCTTGTTTGATTCTGTAAATTAATTCGACAAGAGAATCATAACTCAAAAACCGCTTTAACTCTGGTAATTTGTGATCCACCAAGAATTCAGTCAGCTTAAAACAATTTACCTTATCTTCTTTGTATTGATAGTGAATTAATCGATTCGTATCTAACTTTTTCGCCTCCAAATACCTTTCAGCAAACAAGCTCTGTACCTCGTAATTTTCTGGATCTTCAATCAAATTCAGAAAAGTAAAGGCAAGTTGCACTTCAATCTCAGCTCCTACGTACAGTGATTCATCCGAAATGACTGGAATATTTGCTATTTCTAGGCAAGTGGCCAAGTCTACCCCTTCTTTTTTTCTTCGAATGATCAAACAAATATCTTTCGGTTCAAAACCTTGCGACATACATCTTTTGATTACCTCCAGAGTTTCATTCAATTTTTCCTCCAATTCAAATTCTTCCCGAAACTCGAGTTTTACATATCCTCCTTGACCTTTTACTGGATGCTGCTCAAAATCCTTTTGATAAATTTCCTGGTACTCCTCTGCTAAATTCCAGGCAAACTTTGTAAAAAACTGATTATTGAATTCGACAATTTCACTTCTAGAACGATAGTTTTCTTTCAAGGAATCCTGAATACCCATCGACCTGAAAAATGGACGTTTCGATTCAATGGTATCGGAATGCTTCGGATTGTACAAATCTGGAAGTTTGATAAATTGCTCCACTTCCCCATTTCTAAATCGGTAAATTGATTGTTTAGCGTCTCCAACGATTAAAGAATGATGGTTGGCACTTATTCCATTTTCGACTAATGGAACTAAATTTTGCCATTGCATGACCGAGGTATCTTGAAATTCATCTAACAAAAAATGCCGGTAGCGCTCCCCTATCCTTTCGTAAATAAATGGAACGGATTCAGATAGAATGATTTGGGAAATTTCCTTGTTTAAGTCGGCAATTTCTTTGATGTTTTTACTTTCTTTCAATTGATCTATGGTAGATTGAATGTTCCGGATCAATCGAATATTATAAAACTTCTTTTGGATGCCTTTCAGTGTAGAATATCTGCCTCCTTGCCCTAATAAAAAGTTATCGTGTTCATCAATGTATTCACAAATTTTTGCAGATTGAGCCGTTACAGAAGCTGCGCCTGCCCCCTTTCCTCCAAAATCACAATTATCGTAGTATTTTTTTAATGTTTTTCCATCTAGAATTGGGTCGCAATCAGAAATTCTATTCCCCCTCCTTCTCAAAACATTTGCATAGATGCCACTATTCACATTTCCGTAATCCTGTACATCATTGGAAACCGATTCTAAAAACTGAATAAACCTTTCTACTTGGGCTTCAAATGACTTTTCCAACTTGGCTACTTCGGCATCCAGCTCCTTCCTGATTCTATCAAAATCCTCATCACTAAGTGCTTTAAGATTATTCAGTTCCAAGTCATATTTTTCGCTATCCAGAGACTTAGAAAATTTCAGAATGTTTTGAGCTACATTCCAAACACTTCCTTCTTCTATATTTGACCGAGAATAACTATAAAGAATATTCGATAGTTTAGGGTCTTTCCCATAAGAATCAATGATTTCAGCGATCACTTCTTTTCTTAATTCATCCGTATTCAACTCAATTCCAAAATCACTTTCCAATTCTAAATCTCTCGCAAAAGCACGAACAATTTTATGCGAAAACTTATCGATCGTCATGATAGATAAATTCCCGTAGTTATGAATCATTTCGTTCAGACAAGATTTCGATTTTTCTCGGATATGGTCTGGACTTAGTCCCAAAGCATTGACCTTACCGGTAAGGAAATCCGAGTCAAATCCAGGTTCATCGTGGTTCTTAGATAACACCTCTAATGCAGAAATGATCCTTTCCTTCATCTCTTTAGCTGCCTTATTAGTGAATGTCAACGCTAATACTGACTGATAATACGTATCGTTTTCTTGATTCAGAATGATTTTTAAAAATTCTTCTACCAATCGATAGGTTTTCCCACTACCTGCAGAGGCTTTTAAGATCAGTAAAGGTTTGATTTCAGTATCGGACATTAATTTTTATTGAATCGGTGCAATGTATTGCTTCTTTTTATCGTCTTTTAAAAATAATAATATTATTGATTTCCGGTTAATTTAATATCTTTATCCGCTCGATTTTGCAAGGAAAAATAGACATACAGGAACTTTCTAAATTCGGAAATCTCGAATTCTTGGCCAAACAAGTTGTAGAGGGCTTTATCACAGGTTTACATAAGTCACCCTTCCATGGGTTTTCGGTTGAATTTGCTGAACACAGACTCTACAACAAAGGAGAATCTACCAGACACATTGATTGGAAATTGTACGCAAGAACAGGCAAGCTTTTTACCAAGCGTTACGAGGAAGAAACAAATTTGCGTTGTCAGTTTGTTTTAGACGCCTCTTCTTCCATGTATTTCCCTAAAGATTCAGAAATGAACAAGATGCGTTTTAGTGTTTATGCTATCGCCTCGTTAATTGAACTGATGAAAAAGCAGCGAGATGCTGTGGGATTGAGTGTATTTTCTCAAGGCCTGGACATGCATACAAAAGTAGGTTTGGCTCAGAGTCATCTACAAAGAATTTACGCAGAACTGGAAAGTAAATTAAAATACAATGAGGTAGATTTGAACGTAACCACAAATACTGTTGAATCGCTTCATGAAATCTCTGAACTATGTCACCGAAGATCAGTTGTCTTAATTTTTTCTGACATGCTGGACTCTTCCGCTGATCAAGAAAAAATTTTCAATGCACTACAGCATTTGAAACACAATAAACACGAGGTAATTTTATTTCATGTGGTGGACAAAAAGCATGAAGTAGACCTGGAGTTTGAAAACAGACCCTATACTTTCATAGACATGGAAACTGGAGAAAAGATCAAGCTGAATCCCAATCAGGTGAAAGCGTATTTTTCCAGTAAATCCGAAGAATTTAAAAATGAATTGAAATTGAAATGCGGTGACTACCATATCGATTTTGTAGAAGCAGATATCAATGAAGGATTTCACAATATATTACTCAAATATCTTATTAAAAGATCCAAATTAGTTTAACTATGATCAAACTTGGAATTATCAGAGAAGGAAAAGTGCCACCAGATATGCGTGTGCCATTATCACCTCAGCAATGTGTTCAGGTTCAGGAGAAATATCCACATGTAAAAATCAAGGTTCAAACTAGTCCAATCAGAGCTTTTAAGGATGAAGAGTACACCAATTTAGGAATTGAAGTGGTGGAGGATATTTCAGACTGTGATATCATCATGGGGGTTAAGGAAGTGAATTTGGATGATCTAATTCCAAGTAAAAAATTCCTTTTCTTTTCACATACTTTTAAGTTGCAACCCTATAATAGAAAATTGCTTCAAGAGATCATCAAACAAAAAATTCAATTGATCGATTATGAGGTAATGACAACTCCAAAAGGTAGAAGATTAATAGGATTTGGAAGATATGCAGGAATCGTTGGTTGTTACAATGGATTTTTGACTTACGGAAAAAAGACGGGTAAATATGACCTAAAACCAGCCAATCAGTGCGCAGATCGAAAGGAAATGGAGGGAGAATTGAAAAAAATTCAACTGGAGTCCAATGCAAAAATCCTATTGACTGGTCACGGCAGAGTTGGCAAAGGAGCTAGAGAAATTATCGATCAGCTAGATATTAAAGAAGTGAGTGCAGAAGACTATTTGAGCAAAGAATTCGATCATCCTGTATTCGCGCATATTGATGTCCATTATTACAACGTAAGAAAATCTGACGGAGGATTTGACAAAAAGGAATTTTACAATGATCCTTCTGGATACGAATCAACATTCCCGAAATTCTTAGCCAAAACTGACATGTACATTGCTTGTCATTACTGGGATTCGGATGCTCCATTTTTGTTTACCCGAGAGGATGCCAAAGAATTAAACAGAACCAAAGTAGTAGCAGATATTTCCTGTGATATAGATGGTCCGATTGCAAGTACCATACGTCCTTCAAAAATTGCAGATCCAATCTATGGCTACGATCCACAGACCGAATCAGAAGCAGATTTCAAAAAAGAAGGAGTAATAGCCGTAATGGCCGTTGACAATTTACCCTGTGAACTCCCAAAAGATGCATCCATTGATTTTGGAAACGAGCTACTGGCAAATATTTTTGATAGCCTTTTTGTTGAAGACAAAGACGAGGTAATCTACAGAGCCAGCGAAACTACACTAGAAGGGAAATTGAACGAACCTTACGAGTATCTTCAAGATTATCTTGAAGGGAAAGAATGATTTTGAATTATCAATTATCAATTATGAATTATGAATTATGAATTATGAAATTTAGTTCGAAATAGTAAATCCTACACCAGGGAATAATTATAACTCAATTCTTAATTCTTAATTTTTCATTGTTAATTCTTAATTCTTAATTCCCTCTATCCTTTCTCCTTTATCAATCCAGACTTGATCAGCTGATTTGCATGATCAATAAGCGTCTTTTTGAAGGGAGTAAATTTAATTCCGAGATCTTCTTTGATGTAAGAGTTATCAAAATTTAATCTGTATCCAATATTCTTATTTAGAAACTTCCAAGTGATTCCCATCATGGGCCCCATAATGTATAGCAGCCATTTTGGAGCTACTTTGGTGGGTAGTTTGTATTTGGGGAACTCTTCTTTCAATATCTGTCCGAATTCCAAAAAAGTTTTGTGATCTGATACGCAGATGTGTCTGCCCGAAGCTCTATAATTCTCAGCAGCTAAAATATGTGCCCGAGCTACATCTCGTACGTCTACTACAGCAAAATGAAGGTCAGGTACTCCCGATTTAAATTGTCCATTCATCAATTGCATCATGTAAGTCACGGAAGTCCCGTCTGTTCTATCACTCAGAGATGGCCCCATGATAAACCCTGGATTGATGGTAGTTAAAGTCCATTTCCCAGATTCTTTCTGCATTTCCCAGGCTGTTTTCTCAGCTACTGTTTTTGAGTAACTGTAGGGATTATGCGAAAGCGAAGAACTGGTATTCCAAATAGCTTCTGTAAATACACCTCCTTCAACAAGTTCAACATCTATATTATCTCCGTAGATTGCCGCGCAAGAAGAAGTGAGCACAACCCTTTCGACTGTATCTGAATCATTAACAGCCTGTAACACATTTCTAGTACCCTGTTGAGCAGGTTCGATTAATTGTTTCTGAGCATCTTTTATCTTGCTGATGAAAAATGGGGATGCCGTATGAATCACGACCTGACACCCGTTAACAGCCTCATTAAAACTACCAGGTTTCATCAGATCCGCTTCGTATAGATCCAATTTCCCTGGATGTTTTTCCTGTAATTTAGTCAAGTGCGCAATTTTAGCGAAAGCCTTAGTAGACCGAACAGTCCCTCGAACTTGATATCCATCTTCTAATAAATCCTTAACGATCCAAGAAGCCAAATATCCTGAAGCCCCTGTTACTAAAATTGGCATGTTTTTATCTAATCCCATGATTCATTTTGTTTGTGTCGAATTTACAGATTTTTAAGTAGTTGGAATAGTTGTTGCATCCTTTTTAACAGTTTTACCGTATAAGTGATGGAATACGAGATTCATTAACTATTTACACACATCTAGAAAAATGAAAATTCCTGTCCTATTACTGTGCATTTTATTTGCTCTTTCTTCCTCTAATTTGGTATTACCACCCAAAGAATTAAAGAAAGATGTGAAAGAAGTTTGCAGCTGTTACCAAGATTTTATTAAGCTTGAACAACAAAAAGATTTCCCTAAATCTTCCCCTTATTACCAAGAAGCCAGAGCAAAAGCCTTGACAAGTATTGTTCAGGTTGAAAAGCACATTCAGGATGGAAAATACAATGAGGAAGAGTTCAATGCTTATATTAAAAAGAAGTGTCCAGACATGATCAAAGCCATACGAGATCTTACTTCAGGCTCTGCACAAAACTAAGCGCATCATAATTAAAGGAACCAGATTTCCCACTCCATTCATGAGTAATCTCTCCTTTTTCTAAATACATAATGTGAGGCACGGAACCCCCAGTTACTTCTAGAAAAGCATTACCAACAACAACACTGTGATCCAATTCTTCCGCATTTGCATACAGTTTAAAGACATCCGCTTTTTTGTCGTTGAACAGCATCAGTCGTACATTCAAATTCGGATGTTTTCTTTTGATTGCGGCTACCTTTTTTGTTGCATCCAAACAGTGTGAACAACCTAAGGAAACAAACATTAATAAGCAATCCGATTCAGGATCCACTTTATCAAAACCTTCTTTGATTTGCTGATTTATTTCTTCCAAATTCAATGGAGAAGCATGCACGGACTCAACATATTTTAGATCTCTCGGTAATATGGCATTGTAAATAAAAGTAAAAGCCAAAGCCCCTACTGGAAAAACAAACTTCACCCATTTCCAAGGCAAATCCGTAGATTTCCCCAATCTCAAATCCATCAACACTTGAATCAATAACAATACTGCCAACGGAATTTTATAGTAAACAAAATGTTGCCCAACAATCTTATAAAAAGGCCAAATGGCAATATACAACTGATTTTTATTGATGAACAGATCCCAGATGGTATCATATAGAACAAAAAGAGCTACCAATGCAAGCAAATAAGTATGGATTTTTTTTGGGTTGATTCTGAGAATGAGAGTCAAACCAAGGTACATCTCCAAAGCCGACCATATCCGACCAAAAATTGGAATGATATGCCAATCAAAACCTAGTAATTCAAAAATTCGAATTTCAAAGACTTGCATGGAATATTGGTGAAAAAATCCCGAAGCGATCAATCCTAATCCAATGAATATTTGAAAAATATATTTCATAAATTTGAGCTCTTAATGTGATGCAAAGATAGGAGATTATTGGTATGGGATTTGCATTCATTTCTTTAAAATGATCGAATGAAAAATTTAATTTTAATCACTTTACTTTCAACCTTCTTGTTAGGAGCCTGCAATGTTGGAGAAAGAGAATACACCTCTCCCCTTCCCGGAATGTGGTATATTGAGAATGCACATGGTCCGCATGCCGACGGAATAGTTGGAGGATACATTGAATTCACTGAAGAAGGAAGATTCATTTGGAATACAACCAAATCAGTTATTGAAGGCTCCTACAAAGACATGGAAGAATACTTCGAAGTAACCTATGACGGCCATGAAGACAGTAAGAAATTTGACTTCAAACTCACAAAAGAACATCTGATCATCATCCCAGAAAATTCAGGACAAAAGTTTTTCTTGAAGAAAGTACAGTGAGGGGTTGAATTTGAAATTAAAAATGAAAAGTGAAAAATGAAAAATTGATTTTGGTCAGTGACTTTCTGGGAGGATTTCAATCCTCGAACGAAATAAATTTGAAGTCCTAAGCCAGAATCCGTTTTTCCTATCTAAAACTTTGTGGCTTTATCGTAATAAAAAAATCCCTGTTCTAGATCGAACACGTAATTTGTAACCCCGTGACTTCAGTCCGGGATGAAAAGGGAGGAATTCAAAATGCAAAGTTCAAAGTGCAAAATGAAAAATTGGTTTTGTGCAAAGACTTACTGGGAGGATTTGAATCCTCGAACGAAATCAGTTTGAAGTTTTAAACTAGAATCTCTGGAAGTCTTGAATCTAAAAATCTGAAAATCTCATTTTACAACCCCGCGACTTCAGTCCGGGGTGGAAAAAGGGAGGGAATTCAAAATGCAAAGTGCAAAATTTCATTTCTAAACCCCCATTTTGCACTTTGAACTTTTAATTTTGCACTATCTATAAAGCGCTTCTCTCTGCTCTGCGATTTTTTCGTCAGTTAAGAAATCATCAAAAGGCATCATTTTATCTAAATATCCATTCGGACCTATTTCCAGAATTCTATTTGCCACAGTAGAAACGAATTCGTGGTCATGGGAAGCAAAAATCACGTTTCCGTTGAAATCTTTCAAGCTATTATTGAAGGCCGTAATCGACTCCAGATCCAAGTGATTTGTGGGTTCGTCTAACATCAAAATATTCCCTCTCTTCATCATCATTCTGGAAATCATGCATCTTACTTTTTCACCTCCTGAAAGTACTTTTGCAGATTTCAAAGATTCCTCACCAGAGAACAACATTTTACCCAAGAATCCTCTTAAATAAACTTCTTCCTTCTCTTCATCTGTTTGGGCAAATTGTCTTAACCAGTCAATTAAAGAAAGATCTTGTTTGAAAAATTCTGAATTCTCATTTGGCAAATAAGCTGGAGTTATGGTTGTTCCAAATCTGTATTCTCCTGAATCTGCTTCTACTTCTCCATTCAAAATTTTGAAGAAATTAGTAACCGCCAAACTGTTTCTCGACATGACAGCCACTTTATCTTCTGACCCTAAATTCAAGTTCACCCCTTTGAATAGGATTTCACCATCCAATGACTTGGTTAGGTTTTCCAATTCCAGAATCTGGTTTCCTGCATCTCTTTCTTTTTCAAAAATGATGGCAGGGTATTTTCTAGAGGAAGGCTTGATCTCATCCAAATCCAATTTCTCCAATAATTTTCTTCTACTTGTTGCTTGCTTGGATTTAGAGGCATTTGCTGAGAAACGAGAGATAAATTCTTGTAATTCCTTCTTCTTATCTTCCATCTTCTTGTTCTTGTCTGCTCTTTGTCTCAAAGCCAATTGAGAAGACTGATACCAGAATGAATAGTTTCCAGTAAACAAGTTGATCTTTCCAAAATCAATATCACAAATATGTGTACAAACTGTATCCAAAAAGTGACGGTCGTGAGAGACAACAATCACTGTATTTTTAAAATCCAAAAGGAAATCTTCCAACCATCCGATGGTTCTAAAATCCAAGTCGTTGGTAGGTTCGTCAAGTACAAGAACATCCGGATTTCCAAAAAGTGCCTGAGCTAATAAAACTCTTACCTTTAGTTCTCCTGGAATATCTTTCATCAAACTGTAATGTAGATCCTCTTTTATTCCCAAATTTGAAAGCAAACCAGCTGCATCGGTTTCTGCATTCCATCCATCCATGTCTGCAAACTCAGCTTCCAATTCCGAAGCTCTCATTCCATCTGCATCACTAAAATCTGGTTTTGCGTAAATAGCATCTTTCTCCGACATGATTTCATAAAGCTTTTTGTGCCCCATGATCACGGTTTTCAATACTTCATATTCATCAAATGCAAAGTGATCCTGAGAAAGTACTGCCATCCTTTTTCCCGGCTCCAAAGAAACATTTCCTGAATTTGGATCCTGATCTCCTTGAAGAATCTTTAAAAAAGTAGATTTCCCAGCACCGTTGGCACCGATCACTCCGTAGCAGTTCCCCTGAACAAATTTGATATTTACATCATCAAAAAGAACTCTTTTCCCAAACTGAAGGGAAATATTGTTTACACTAAGCATTCTCGTTTTGTTTTTTTAATTTATAGAAGACACTGTAATATGCACTGATAAAAGCCAGTGATAATACAATATTCAGTATGACATAATTTTGGAAGAATCCATCAATTTCTCGGTAAATGAAATAGCGGTTGGAAATTTCCATCAAGGAATAAAAAGCATAAAGCCCCACTCCTTTGATATTTAATTGATACATCAACAGCAAGGAAATCAGCCCAACTGTAAAAATGAAAAGAAATGTACCATGATTTCTAGTGTAGTTTTCATTGTCCAGCTTTCGCATTTCAATTTCTACTTTTTTCATTTCGATAGTCATTGATTCCTCACTATCCGAGCTATCTAATTTTTCAATAGCCTCTTCTTGATGATCAAAATATTCTGAACCCGTGAAATAATCTTTCTTGGTCAAATAAACCATCTCCTGATATATATTGAAAAATATGAAAATGGCCGACAAAACCGACAAGACAATTAATAATGGAGGTCGTTTTGTTTTCATTTAAAATTCATATTTATTTAGAAAGTCTACTGTTGCCATCATTTTTGGATGCAGGTATTCATCCTCTTTTGTGAAAGCGACTTTTGAGCGATAATCCGCAACAAATTTTTCAATGATGGGTGAACTCTTTTTTGGTCTTCGGAATTCAAGAGCCTGAGCTGCGTTCATCAATTCAATTGCCAGAATTTTCTCTAGGTTGTTCACGATTTGATAACATTTTGTAGCTGCATTGGCTCCCATGGACACATGATCTTCTTGCCCATTTGAGGATTCAATGGAATCAATAGAGGCTGGAGTTGATAATTGTTTATTCTGACTAACAATCGAAGCAGCCGTATATTGTGGAATCATGAAACCTGAATTAATCCCTGGTTCTGCCACTAGGAATGCCGGAAGATCACGATTCCCACCAATCAATTGATAGGTTCTCCTCTCTGAAATATTCCCTAATTCTGCTAAAGCAATCCCCAACAGATCCAAAGAAACAGCCAAAGGTTGACCATGGAAATTACCTGCACTCACCACTAAATCTTCATCTGGGAAAATGGTCGGATTATCTGTAACCGCGTTCATTTCTCTTTCAAAAACTACTTTAGCATGGTTGATCGCATCTTTAGAAGCACCGTGAACTTGAGGAACACATCTAAAAGAATACGGATCCTGAACACTTTTTTTCTCTCCTTGCATTATCTCAGAACCTTCCAAATAAGTACGAATGACTCTAGCCGTTTCGATTTGACCTTCTTGGTTTCTGATTTCATTTACCTCTTTCGTAAACGGAGAAAGATGCCCTTCAAAAGCATCAACGGATAAAGCTGCAATTAAGTCAGCTAGTTTAGAAAGCTTTTGAGCTTTAATGAGGATCCACGCTCCATATGAACTCATGAATTGTGTTCCATTTAATAGAGCCAATCCTTCCTTCGCACGGAGTACAATAGGTTCAATATTGTAATCTGATTCCATGTCTTCGGAGTTTTTTTTCACTCCATTCACGTAAACCTTTCCTTTATGAATCAGTGGTAAAGACATATGTGCCAATGGAGCCAAATCTCCCGAAGCACCTAAGGAACCTTGTTGAAATACAACAGGTAAAATTTCGTTGTTGTAGAAGAAAAGTAATCGGTCAATTGTGGCTTTTTGGACTCCAGAATGACCTTTCGACAAACCAATGGCTTTCAACAAGAGCATGATCTTCACGATATCTCTTGGTACTTCATCTCCCATCCCACAAGCGTGAGACATTACAAGGTTTTCCTGTAATTTCTCCAGGTCTTCATTTGGAATAATGGTATTGCACAAAGATCCAAATCCAGTATTGATTCCATAAATCACTCTGTTTCCTTGAGCGAGAACCTGATCCAAATAATTTCTGCACTTCTCAACTTTTCCTATGGCTTCTGCAGACAATTCGACATTGGCTTCAGAACCTAGAATTTCACTCAATTCCTCAATTGAGATCTGTTGATTTGATATACTGTAATTCTTCATTAATTTCTTATTTCAAAAGGGCCTTCATTCCCTCATAATCTACTTCCGTTTGCTCTCCTGAAACCATGTTTTTCATCTGGAATTTTCCTGCTTTGATTTCGTCAGCACCAATTAAAGCTGTATATCGAACTCCCCTTTTATCTGCATAACTAAATTGTTTTTTCAACTTGCTACTTTCAGGGTAAACTTCCACTTTGAAGCCTTCTTTCCTAAGTTGGGTTGCCAATTTGAAACAATGAGCAAATTCGTTTTCACCAAAATTGATGAACAATACATCGAGGTCTGTTTTCAAACTATCAGGGAACAGATTCAACTCTTCCAAGACATCATAAATACGATCAGCTCCAAAGGAAATTCCTACTCCACTTAAATCATTCAAACCAAACAAACCAGTCAGGTCATCATATCTTCCTCCTCCGCAAATACTTCCTATCGAAACATTGTTTGCTTTTACTTCAAAAATGGCTCCTGTATAGTAGTTGAGACCTCTAGCCAAAGTCACATCCAATTCTAATTTTGCAGATTGCAATCCAACCAAATCAATTTGATTCAAAATAAACTCCATTTCTTCAATTCCTTTCTGACCCTCAATTGAGTTTTCAAGCAAATTCTTAAGAGCCTTTATTTTATCCTGATTGGATCCTTCAAAATGGAATAATGGATCGATGGTTTTAATATTTTCTTTAGAGAAACCTTTGGATTCCAGTTCCTTGATCACGCCATCTTTCCCGATCTTATCTAATTTATCAATGGCCACTGTCAAGTCTACAATCTGATCTTCCTTATTGATTAATTGCGCAATTCCAGTAAGAATTTTTCTGTTGTTGATCTTGATTGTAAAATCGGGAATTTGAAGTGAAGAAAGTACCTCATCGAAAATCTGAATAAATTCCACTTCAAAAATCAAAGAATCACTTCCAACTACATCTGCATCACACTGATAAAACTCCTGATATCTACCTTTTTGAGGTCGATCTCCCCTCCAAACCGGCTGAATTTGAAATCTTTTGAAAGGAAAGGCTAATTCATTCTGATGCTGAACAACAAATCTGGCAAATGGAACCGTTAAATCATACCTCATGGCTCTCTCAGACAAAGACAAAGCAAATCGTTTCAAATTTCCGGAATTGTAAGCTTCCATGTCTGCTTTCCCAACTTTCTCTCCTTGGTTCATCACCTTAAAAATAAGGTTATCCCCTTCTTCACCATACTTCCCCATCAGCGTAGAAGTCTTCTCCATCGAAGGAGTTTCAATTTGCTGATAGCCAAACTTTTGAAACACATTTTTAATCGTGTCAAAAATGTAATTTCGTTTAAGCATATCCTGCGGAAGGATGTCTCGGGTTCCTTTTAAATTTGTTACTTTTTCTGCCATTTGTTGGTTGAAATATCCGGCAAAATTAAGATTAAAAGGCTATTTTTCATAATTAAGCCAAGGGAATCCGAAAAATTCAAAAAACATCCTTCCTAATCCTCAATAAATATGTATTTTGTACGTTGATGCACCTAGCAAATTATGGAAAAGTACATTAACATACTCTTATTCGATCAGAATCATAATGATCTTGAAAGTTTATACAGTATTCTCAGAGGAAGGGGACATAATATCTTCAAAACGAATCATGTTTCCGATTTCATGGAAAAGTTTGAAAACTATGAAATCGGGATCGTCATCATCAATTTGGAGTCTCCAGAATTAGAAAACTACGACATCACAGAATTTTTAAACAAGCAATTACAAAATCGACAGACTTTCTTACTTGTATTGGCAGATGATGTAGAATCCGTTGATCTCGTTAAAGGCTACAATTTGGGGGCTGTAGATTATTTGAAAAAACCTTTCAATGAAAAACTGGTTAAGACTAAAATAGAAGTCTTTAAGAAGCTTTATTTCAAGGAAAAAAGGATTATTCAATTATTGGAGAACATCCTTCCTAAAAAAACGCTAGAAGAGTTTTACAACAAAGGAGTATCAAGCCCGAAAAGAATTGAAAACGGATCCATTCTATTTACTGATTTCAAAGATTTTTCAAAAATCGCATCCGAGAATAAACCGATAGAATTAATTAAAAAATTGGACTACTATTTCTCAAAGTATGATGAGATCGTTGAAATGTTTCATTTGGAAAAAATTAAAACCATTGGGGATGCCTACATGGCGGTTGGTGGAGTAACTGAATCCAACCCTAATCCATCCATTAGAACGGCATTGGCAGCTATTCGGATTCGCGATATCATGGAAACTGAAATACAAACCGCCAAAGCTTTTGGAAGGGATTTTTGGGAGGTACGTATTGGAATGCACACAGGAGAACTGATTGCCGGAGTTATTGGTAAGCATAAATTTACTTTTGATGTTTGGGGGCATTCCGTTAACGTTGCTTCTCGCTGTGAAAAGAACAGTGAACCCCAAAAGATCACCGTTTCCAAACACGTATATGAGGAGTTGAAGGACTATTTCGAATTTACTGAAAGAGGAACGATTGATGTTAAAAATATCGGGGAACTGGAGTTGTATTTTCTGGATAAGATCAAAGAAGAGTTTTCACTGTATAGAGAAGGAAAGATTGCCAATCAGAAAATGAGGCAACTTTGCGGACTCCCCATCATGGATTTCAATGGAGCAAAAACGAGTATCATCAATACATTGAAATCAGAATTATCTAGCAAGTTAATTTACCACAATGTACACCATACTCTGAATGTGGAAAAGGCCGCTGTTCGTTTGGCTACTCTTGAAGGGATCGATGAAGAAGGAATCATTTTGTTGAGAACTGCTGTCTTGTTTCACGACACTGGCTTCATCTATAAATATGATAATAATGAAGAGTTAGCTGTAAAATTGGCTGAACAGACTCTTCCCTATTACGGCTATACAACTGAGCATATTGAGATCATTAAGAAAATAATTTTGGCTACTGCCAATGGGGTCAAACCACAATCCAAGTTAGAAATGATCATATGTGATGCAGACCACGATTATTTAGGCCGACCAGATTACAATAAAATTGCCAAAGACCTTCGTGAAGAAATGCGTCGTCATGGAAAATTATTTACCGACTTTGAATGGTATAATTTTCAATTGAATTATTTGCAGGAAAAACACGAGTATTACACGACAACTGCCTACAATTTAAGGCAAAAAGGAAAAGAAAATAAGATCCTAGAGATTCAAAAAACTTTGAAAAATTTAACCTAAAGCCTATTTTTACCGTTCTAAAGAATTGAGATGAGAGGATTATTAATCATAAGCATATTTGCCACCTTCGTGATTTCCTGTACTAAGGTAACTGAGAAAAACATTCGCGGAAATTGGCAGATTACAAGTCAGACATTTAATGGTCAAAATGTGACTGTGACTCAATTCTCGGCTGTTTGGACTTTTAATCAGTCTCCTGAATGCCTTTATTCTTTGGATTGGTCTACTTCTCCATTGGTACACAATTATTCCTTGGATAAAAACAATCAAAAATTGACCATTTCGAATTTCATTGTCAGTGTAGATGTAGATACGTTCGTTACCTTGAATTACATTTCCACCATTACTTTTGATGTAGAAAAGAAAGGAAAGAAAATGACTTGGAGGAGTCCGGGCGATTCTATTGTTTGCAACCTTGAGTTAATCTATCCGGATTATTAATCTTTATCCCAGATTTGATACGCCTTTTCCGCCTGATGTATAAGCATCTGATACCCATTTTGGATGGATGCTCCTTGCTTTTCAGCTAGTTCTAAAAATTTTGTTTTCTCAGGATTGTAGATCAAATCGTAAACATGATGTTTCGAACTGATTAAATGATAAGGAATGTCTGGTGCTTCATCGATTTTGGGATAGGTTCCAACTGGAGTGGTGTTTACAATCAATCCCATTGAATTCATCATTATTTGATTGATCGCATCATAACCGTATTCAAATTCGCCTTTGGGTTCGCGTGAAATAAAAAAACAATCGATACCTAGCCCTTTTAAAACGTAGGCAACCGCTTTGGATGCGCCGCCGGTCCCCAGAATCAAAGCTCGATGACAATCTCCCTTCAAAAAGGGCTTGATAGACTGATGAAAACCAAAGGCATCGGTATTGTACCCAATTAGCTTTTCTCCCTCAATCTTAATCGTATTTACTGCGCCAATGGCTCTTGCCTCTTCGGATAATTCATCTAAAAAAGGGATGATGGATTCTTTGTAAGGAATGGTGACATTTAGTCCACATAAATCTCTACGCGAGGCAATTAATTCAGGAAACAGTTGAATATTCTCAAGTTCAAAATTCTCATAGGTTTCATCCGATCCTTGAGCTTCAAATTTTTGAGAGAAATACTTCTGGGAAAAAGAATGCCCCAGAGTTTTTCCGATTAGTCCGTATGTTTTATTTCTTTTTTGCAAGAAGTTGAGGAAGAGATTCAAGCACTAGAATAAGTCCTACACCCACAAACATCAAAGCAACGGCCAATAAAAACATGGAATCTCCATGATAATCCCCTGGCAGTACGTTTTCCTGAATAAATGGAACCTGTTCTCCTTTGGAGTCAATTCTGAACTTGATTGTTTCTTTCCAAGGCCAGATTTTGTTAAGAGAACCAATCAGAAAGCCTGTCAAAACAGCTAAAGTCACTTCTTTAAACCGCTTAAAAAGAAAGTCGAGTAGTCTGGAAAAAGCTAGTAGTCCAACCAAACATCCCAATGCAAAGATCCCAAGAATCACAAAATCTTTATCGTGAACCGCATTCAATACCGCGTAGTATGATCCAAGCAATAAAAGGATAAAACTTCCTGAAATCCCAGGCAAAATCATGGCACAAATTGCAATCATTCCAGAAACAAAAAAGAAAGCTTTGCTCCCCACTTGAGCTTCAGATCCAATCGTTGTGATCCAGAATGCCACAGCAGTTCCAATTACCAATCCGGTAATCGTTTTAGCATCCCATTTCTGTATTTGTTTCCCTACAAAATAGACGGAAGCAATGATCAGTCCGAAGAAAAAGGACCAAACTGCAACAGGTTGATTCTCTAAAAGATATTTAATGAGCTTGGTTAGGGTAAAAATTGAAAGAAAGATTCCAGCAAAAACAGCTACAAGAAAATTTCCATTGATACTTTTCCAGGCGGCTTTTAATCCGTCCTTTTTTAGAATTTTAAAAGTATTCAGACTAATCGACTTGATTGAAGCGATTAGTTCTTCATAAATTCCTGAAATAAAAGCAATGGTTCCCCCCGAAACTCCAGGTACCACATCAGCAGCTCCCATTCCCATTCCTTTGAAAACAAGAATCAGATAATCCACAAAACTTCTGGTCATTGAATTAAATTTAGTGCAAAGACTCTATTGTTGACGCAATTTCTCTTCTACCTCTTCTGGTAAAAACTGGAAGAAAGTATCTCCTCTCAGACCCAATCTTAAACATTCCAATGGAATGACTTCATGAGGGGCGATATTCCCTAGGTTGACGTTTGCTCCAAATAGTCTGATAAACCAAACTTGCTGATTTTTTTGCGGAGCCTCCCAAAGGATGTCTTCTGGTTTTACTTTTGCGATAATCTTATTGATTAACAAAGTGTGTGCAGTTCCATTCGGTCTAAAAATACCTACCGTACCACTTTCTCTACCTTCTGCGATTACTTTCCAGGAACCTGCCTCCAATTCTGTAGACATCATTTTAATCCATTTATTCGGACTAATTAAGATCCCTTCTTCCTTGGAACCCACCTCAGACATCACAGTTCTGTCTTTCGCAAGGTCACTAATGATTTCACACTTCTGATCATGAGGAATCACGATAGAACCATCCGAAACCTCACAAAGATCCAGGTCATATTTATCAATCAACTTCTTGAAATCATTGTATTGATTTCTTGCGTAAAATACTTCAAAAAGTGTTCCCCCAAAATAAGGTCGAATCCCCGCTTCTCTGTAAAGACGGATCTTCTGTTCTAAATTTTGGATAACATAAGCGGTACCAAATCCGAACTTCACAATGTCAGTGAATTTACCACAAGAATCGATAAAATTCTCAACTTCTCGAACGCTGAGACCTTTATCCATCATCATGGTTACACCTTCATTTCTGGTTTTTTCTGTTCTTTCTGGTATATGAGATAATTCGAAATTCATTCAGTTTTTTCTGTTTTAATACCCATCCACACATTTACGGAATTCAGGTATTTCTTTTGCTTCTGGAAAGTGCAAAAATAATGATTTGATTGAATTAGGGTTGGTTCTGATCAAATCTCTGAAACAAAACATAGCATCTGTTCTGAATCCTAGTTCCCAATATAACTTCACTAAATAGGCTTTGGACTCATCGTTGATATTGTAAATCGTCACAATGGTCTCTAAAAAATCCAAGGCATCTTGCTTATTATATTCTTCTTTGATCTTGGTGAAATCGATCAGTGCTTCAGAATTGGTTGGATCAGCCGAAATGGCTCTAACATAAGCTTCTTCGGCTTCATTGAATCTGCGTTCCTTGTAGTAACACAAACCTAAAAACTGCCAATATTCTGAATTATTTTCTTCGATATCCAATGATTTTAGTATGTAGGAAATGGCTTCATCAAATTCTTCTAAATTTACTTTGACCATGCCAATCCCGAACCATGCAGCAGCCAGTTGATCATCCATTTCAATGGCTTTTACATAAAATTCAATCGCTTTATTGTAATCTTCTTTTTTCTCGTAAAGTTCTCCTAAATAGCCAATAGTCTGCGCATCCTCAGGATCAACCCTCACACATTCGTTTAAAGATTCGATGGCTTCTTCTATTCTTTCCTGTTCATTGTAACAAGTGGCCATGTTAAAATAGGCAGGTGCAAAATCTTCGTTAATGGATGTACAAAATTTGTAAGCATCAATAGCTTTTACAAAATCCCCCATTTTAGAATAAGAATTCCCTAAATTAAACCAAGCCGTGAAGGAGTAAGGATTGTCTTCTAAATAAAATTTATAGAATTGAATACTGTCTTCCAAGTTATTCACTTGATCGTAACAATAAGCCAATTCATATAAAACCGTCTCATTTTGTGGGTTCAGCATCAAGGCCTTTTTAAGTGCATCGATCGCTTTATACATTTCTCCCACATGCTGATATTCGATAGCTAAATCCAACAAAACATCGTCCAAAGTATCATCACCTTCTGCGATTTCTAATACCTTTTCAAAATATTTTATGGCTCTTTCGTGATCTTTTAACTGGCTGTAACAACTTGCTTTGGTAAGATAAACCTCCTCATTGTTTGGATCCAAAACTTCCACTTTTGAAAGTAATTCCAGACTTAATTTTACATCTCCCAATGAAGAACAAATCTGCGCTTTTCTCAGTTGAAAAACCATGTAATTAGGATGCTGTTCAATACAGAAATCCACGCACTTCAGGGCTTTCTCGTAATCAGACTTAAAAATATAATAATCAATAATCCCTTCAAGTAGCTCCGGGTCAAAATACTTATTCGTATTTGAGTTGATTACTTCTTCAAAGTCCAATACAGCCGCCATTATGCGGTCTTGCTCATTGTTTTCGTGGTCCTCTAACATGCGCTGCAAGTTTTTGATTCCTAACAAATTTAAAAAAGTGGCCATCGGATTTTGGCCTTGTCAGAAATCTTTATCAACAAGGATATTAACAAGTCGTTAAGTCCTTAGTTTTTACCTGCTCTTTTTCTGTCGTTCTCTGTTAAAAGAATTTTACGAAGTCTTAAAGAAACTGGAGTCACTTCCACGTATTCGTCTGATCCAATGTATTCTAGAGCTTCTTCCAAAGAGAATTTAATAGGTGGAGCTAACTTTACTTTATCATCCGCTCCTGCAGATCTCATGTTGGTTAATTTCTTGGTTTTCGTCACGTTCACAACCAAGTCTCCAGCTCTCGAATTCTCTCCAATTACTTGCCCTTCGTAAATCTCTTCATTCGGGGCTACAAAGAATTTTCCTCTTTCCTGAAGGTTATTCAAAGAGTAAGGAATACTTGTGCCTTTTTCCATCGAAATCAACGACCCATTTTGACGCCCTGGAATATCTCCTTTATAAGGTTGGTAAGCAATAAATCTATGTGTCATGATTGCTTCTCCAGCGGTTTGTGTAATTAAGTAGTTTCTTAATCCAATCAAACCTCTTGAAGGAATTTGGAAAGTGATGATCATTCTGTTCCCTTTCGGCTCCATGTTCAGCATTTCCCCTTTTCTTTGCGAAACGGCTTCAACAGCTGTACCCGAATTTTCTTCTGGCAAATCAATTGTCAATTCTTCAACTGGTTCACATTTCACTCCGTCAATCTCTTTTATGATTACCTGAGGTTGCCCTACCTGTAATTCATATCCTTCTCTTCTCATGGTTTCGATCAAAACTGATAAATGCAGTACTCCTCTTCCAAATACCATCCATTTATCTGCCGAACCTGTTTGTTGAACGCGAAGTGCTAAATTCTTCTCTAATTCTTTATCTAATCTGTCGTTAATATGTCTGGATGTCACAAACTTCCCATCTTTTCCAAAAAATGGAGAGTCATTAATAGTGAACAACATACTCATGGTTGGCTCATCGATAGAAATCGTTTCTAAAGGCTGAGGATTTTCAGCATCACAAATACAGTCTCCAATTTCGAATCCTTCAATCCCCGTAATGGCACAGATGTCTCCAGGAGCTACAGAATCTACTTTTCTTTTCTCCAATCCTTCAAACACAAACACTTCCTTAATTCTGTGTTTTTCATGCTTCCCGTCTCTTTTCACCATGGTGATCGGCATGTTTGCCTTCAATTCACCTCTTTTCAATCTACCGATTGCAATTCTTCCAAGGAATGAAGAGTAATCAAGGGAAGTGATCAACATTTGGGTGTTTCCTTCTTCAATTTCTGCCGGCTTGAAATACTCCAGAATCTTATCCAATAAATCTTCAATATTGTCTTTTGGTTGTTTCCAATCTGTACTCATCCAACCATTCTTTGCCGAACCATAAATAGTAGGGAAATCTAGTTGTTCTTCTGTCGCATCCAATTCAAACATCAACTCAAAAACCTTCTCATGAACTTCTTCAGGTGTACAGTTTTCTTTGTCTACTTTATTGATCACAACCAAAGGATTCAAACCTAATTCCAGAGCTTTTCCTAATACAAATCGAGTCTGTGGCATAGGTCCTTCAAAAGCATCTACCAACAGACAAACACCATCTGCCATATTCAATACACGCTCAACCTCTCCCCCAAAGTCGGCGTGGCCCGGAGTATCAATGATGTTGATTTTTGTTCCTTTATAGTTTAGGGCAACGTTTTTTGATACAATGGTAATTCCTCTTTCTTTTTCAAGGTCGTTGTTGTCCATGATCAAATCACCGGTTTTCTTTCTGTCTTCGAATACTTTTCCAGCTTCGATCATTCTATCTACCAAAGTTGTTTTACCGTGGTCTACGTGCGCAATGATGGCAATATTTCTAATTTCCATTCTAAATAAAAGTTTGTAGGATAATTATTTATTTCGTCTGACTCTTCTTCTGTCTTTACTTGACGGTTTTCCTTTGCTTTTTCCGTCTTTTCTTCTGCTTGACCTTTTGTCTGATTTTTCTGAACTGCTAAAGCCACCTTTCTTCTTTTCGCTCAATTCCACTTTTAAAGAATAAGTGTCAAATTTTGAATTGTTCAGTTTATCAAGAACTAAATCTTTGTTTACTTTGGAAGTTTCGAAAAAGGCAAATTTGTCAAGGATTTCAATCTCACCAACATCTCCTTTACCAAGGCCAGTCTCGTTACAGATTACTCTTAACAACCCACCTGGATTCAAATTTTGTTTCTTTCCGATGTTTACAAAGAATCGAGCTGCATCCGGATCTGATTTCTTTCTTCTCTCACCTCTATCTCGGTCTCTTCCTCGATCTCTGTCACGATCTCTATCTTTTCCTCGACCTTCCTTTTCTCCTTTTCTTGATTTTCCAGATCTTGGATCAGCGTCTAAATCTTCCGCTTTTCTATAATAATCCAACAAATGGTTTACGTCAGCAGCAACGAATCTTTCAATGATCTGTTCTTTGGTGAAGTTTTCGAATTCTTTGTGAATTTTAGTTACAAACGGAGCCAAACCTTCCACATTCACTTCTTGATTCACCATTTCTTCAATTCGGTGAAACATTTGTTTTTCTGTAATTTCCTGTGGTTTTGGTAATTGCTTTTGCTCAAAATCCTTATTGATTACTTTTTCAATTTGTCTAATCTTATACTCTTCTGAAGTATTGATAATCGTAATCGACAAACCAGATTTCCCAGCTCTACCTGTTCTTCCAGATCGGTGAGTGTAATTCTCAACGTCATCTGGCAAATTGTAATTCAAAACATGGGTGATGTCGTTTACATCAATCCCTCTCGCAGCAACATCTGTCGCTACTAAAATTTGAATTTCACGATTTCTGAATTTGCTCATTACACGGTCTCTTTGAGCCTGCGACATATCCCCATGTAAAGCGTCTGAATTGTAGCCATCTTTCATTAATTGATCGGCTACTTTTTGAGTTTCTCTTCTTGTTCTGCAGAAGATCAATCCGAAAATATCAGGATAAAAATCAATGACTCTTTTAAGGGCCAAATAGCGATCTCTTTCTCGAACACAATAATAAAGGTGATCCACATTCTTCGAACCTTCATTTTTATTTCCGATTGTGATCTCATATGGATCTTCCATGTAGTTGGTCGCAATCTTAGCTACCTCTTTAGGCATTGTGGCAGAGAATAACCAAACATTTTTGTATTCAGGAGTTTGCTCCAAGATCATGTCAATGTCTTCTTTGAACCCCATGTTCAGCATCTCATCTGCTTCATCCAAAACAACAACTTCCACTTCTGAGAAGTCAACTGCTTTTCTCTTGATGATATCCACTAATCTTCCAGGAGTTGCCACAACAATGTCAACACCTTTTTTTATTCTTTTCATTTGTGCAACTATATCGGATCCTCCGTATACAGCTACAACACCGCGCATTTTCTTGTACTTAGAAAAATTTTCCAGATCTGAAGTGATCTGCAGACATAACTCCCGTGTAGGACAAATCACTAGTCCTGAGACACGATCATTACCTTCTTCAATTCTTTCCAACAAAGGCAAACCAAAAGCTGCGGTTTTACCTGTTCCGGTCTGTGCCAATGCAATCAGATCAGAATCTTTTGATGTTAGATACGGGACTGTTTTCTCCTGAATTGGGGTAGCATTTTCAAACCCTAATTCTTCTACTCCTCTTGCCAAATCGGCACTCAGCCCTAACTCTTTAAAATTCATACTATTAAAATAAGGGCGCAAAGGTACTACATTCAAATGAATAAACACCTACTTTTTCTTTATTATTAATCCACCTGAATCCCTTGAAAATTTTGATTTTTACAGATTGGTATTAAATTTGAACTAAATACTCCAAACATTAATAGAAAACTATCATTATGAAACGATTACTCTTTGCTTCATTTGTACTAACAACATTAGTAGGATATTCTCAACAATTCTGCGCTGCACCGTTTAAAGCTAGCGACATTGCAGTCACCGGAAATCATGTCTGGATGATCGGTGAATCCGATGAGAAAGGTGCCGGTATTTTTTACAATCAAGGAAATACTTGGAAATACTACACAGGAGTTACGGGTGAAAAAATATTCGTTGGAAAAGACAACAGACCCATCGTGATCAATGCTCAGGGGATGGCTTACCAATTGAACGGAACTAGTTGGCAAAATTTATCGGGACAAATGTCAGAAGTTGCTGTAGCTCCAAACAATGGAATGATTTGGTGTGTTCAAAATGGAAATATTTACAGCTATATGAATGGACAATGGACGCCTTTCAATGGTGCTCAAATTGCTTCTGCACATATCGATTTTGATCCGTCAGGTACAATGTATTCAATCAATACTTCTGGCTATGTTTTCAAGCAAAACGGGATGAACTGGACACTTCTTGGAACGAAACAAGCAAAAGATTTGACTATTGATGAATCTGGAAAGATTTGGATAGTTTCTAAAGAATGGGAAGGAACTGGATATAAAATTTATTATTGGGGCGGAAATAACTGGGTTGCGCAGACAGGTGGAGCGGTTAAAATGGATGCTGGTTCAAGTTCAGAATTATGGAAAATAGACAATTCTGGAGCGGTTTACAGAAAACAAGGAAGTACCTGGGCTAAAAAATCGCTCAATCCGTTAAATGCTAATTCTTCAGGAAACACCAATACGGGACCTGTAAACTATGGAGACAATGTAACTCAAGTAGATCAGTACGGAGAAACTAGTTTATTTAAAGCCGTTAGAAACAACGACATTCCAGGAATCTATACGCTTTTAGGGAAAGGATCGAATATCAATCATTTGAATCACAAACAACAAAATGCTTTGTTTACAGCTTGTCAATTAGGTTTTGACCGAGTTGTTCAATTATTGGTCAACCAAAAAATCAATGTAAATCAAAAAGACACTTTAAACATGACCCCTCTGCTTTTATCTATTCAGAAAGGGGATTCCTTATCTGTTGGATTTTTATTGGAGTCGGGAGCATTAGCCAATCAGGGGAATGTTGTGGACGCGGTATTAGACTACAACAAAGCAAGTAATAAAGACGCAGGACTCATCATGCGAATGGTAGTTGAAAAAGGAGCTTTGGTTAATCCAGGCCATTTTAATAGAGCCGCACTTCAAAACAATACAGAATCTTTTGATGCGCTATCCATTCATGCGGACAAGTATTTGAGAGAAAACGAAATTCTCGAAATTGCTATTACCAAGAAAAATCCGGTCATAGCTAATATCTGTGTTGAAAACGGAGCTTCTGCTGAAAAAGGATTGGACCTGGGTATTGAAACATCCAACACCCAATTAATTACAACTTCTTTATCTAAAGGAGCAGATGCCAAAAAAGCGATCAAATTTGCCATTGATTCTAAAAACTCGGCACTCCTAGACCTTTGTCTGACCTTAAAAAAGGACACCAAGGATTATGCTATGGATTATGCAGCTGAGAAGAAAGACTCTGTATCTATGGATATTTGCATTAAATATGGAGGAAGCATCAACACTGTTTTCCCAAAACTTGTAGAAAGTAATGACATGAACATCATCCAATATGGATTAAACAAAAATGCGGATCCTAGTTTGGGATTAGAGATGGCCGTTAAAAAGAACAATATGCCGGTTGTTCAAATGTTGTTCAACAATGGAGCACAAGTAAAAACTTCTAGTGTTATTGCTGCTGCGGCAGACAATCAAAATAAAGAAATGGTTTTACTACTTATTCAGAAAGGTGCAGCACCTGGAGACGGATTGGTAGCCGCGTTAACTAAAAACAATAAAGAAATCGTAGAACTACTTCTAGCACATGGAGCCAGTGGTGGCGCTCCGACAGTGGTAGAAACAGCTGCAAAATATAGTAGTCCTGAAATTCTACAAATGATATTGAACAAAGGCGGATTGGCTCAAAATGGTTTGATGCCCGCTATTGAAGCTCAAAAAACAGAAAATGTAAAAATTCTATTGCAAGGAGGTGCTTCACCTTCAGACTCACAATTAATGGAGAAAGCCGTAGAACTAGGTAATTTGGAAATCGTGACCCAACTAATCAATTTTGGAGGTGATCCGAATGCTGGGATAAAAATAGCTGTGAATAAGTTTCAAAATGACATTTTGAAGTATTTGATCAGCAAAGGAGGATCGGTCAGTGATGGTTCGCTTTTTGTCAATCCAATCAACATGAATCAAATTGAAACCGTGAAGATTTTGATTAATAGTGGTTGTAATGTGACATATACGGATATCAAACAAAACAATTTGTTACACATCGCTGGAGCAAAAGCTAGAACAGATATTGCAAGATTATTGATTGCTACAAGCAGAATAAACATAAATGCAAAAAATGATGTTGGCGATTCACCTTTGCATCTTGTAGTGGATACAAAAAACCTTGAATTAACTCAGATTTATGTTGAAGCGGGTGCTGATATTAATGCAACCAACTCAATGGGTAAATTGGTCTACAAAGTTGCTAGAGGGGCCCAGGTTAAGAAGTATTTGAAGAAAAAAGGAGCGAAGAAGAAGTAATTCTATTGGGGAAGTTTTTCCTTTATTTTTTTAAAATAATATTCTGCCTTCTCGATTCTCTCATTATATATCACAGATCGGGGTGGGTATTTATTTTCAGGTAAAAACAAAATTGTAGGATTTTTTTTCGTCTCATCTTTCAGAATTAATTCCAGTACAATCATATTATTGTCGGAAAT
>JAGQYP010000021.1 GCA_020436025.1 Crocinitomicaceae bacterium | reverse complement strand
CTACCTACACACCCTGTCCAACAGATTCTACTTACCAAAGTGATGACCAAGATCAAAGTAAAGGAAGGACTTTTCTACCGACTACTAAGTGATGCCAAACAAGGACGACACATCATCCAACAAATGGATCTGGAATTGAAAAAACAATCCAACTACAAAAACCTCTACCAGCTTCGGCACTCAGTTGTCATGAATTGGATCAAAAGACACAATCTAAGGCAAGTTCAGTACAATTCTGGGCATAGATATATCTCGACAACAGAAAAGTACTTAGAGAGCGACTATGAGCCACTCCGACTACTCATACTTGAAAAACATCCCATGATTTAGACCCCAAGTTTTCAGTAAAAGTGGAAGGAAACCAACATCATGCTTGCAATTGGAATCAACCCCTTTGGTATGCAGATGCCTGGTAGAAAAGGTAGTGATGGTAGTGCTTATAGATATGGCTTCCAAGGTCAAGAGAAGGATGATGAGATAAAGGGTGAGGGTAACTCTGTAAATTATAAGTATAGAATGCATGACCCAAGAATAGGTAGATTTTTTGCTGTTGACCCGTTGGCTAGCAGTTATCCTTGGAATTCACCTTATGCTTTTAGTGAGAATCGAGTAATTGATGCTATTGAATTAGAGGGGTTAGAGTCTTTTGTTGTGCATGGAACATTAAGTTCACCTGAAGATTATACAAAGCCAACGAAGGAAAATATAAAAGGGGGGAAAAACTATGAAATGGTAGATTTTTTGTTTAAAAATTACACAAACAATACTGTAATGGATACTGAATTTGATTGGGATATAGGTCGAAGGGAAAAGAAAAAGAAAGATGGGACAATCGTTAGAAAAGGAAGAAAATTAAACGCTGCCTTCCAAGTTAAAAGCGATAGAGATGTAGCTTCAGATATGTTTGTACAACATGTGTTGCAGGTTCGTCAAAAAATGATAGATGAAGGACAAATTACAAAAGATGAAGAAATAACGCTAATCGGATTTAGTGCTGGAGGACTTGTAACATTACAAGCTGCTAGTAAACTTGCTAAGCAAGGCTATAGAGTAAATGTGATTACAGTAAATGCGCCAGCAGATAGAGACCCTAAATCAGATGAACATCCAGCTGGAGCAAAAGGAATAAATGATATGCTAATTATACATACAAGGGGAGATGGTTTAACTGAACTTTTACTAGGGAATTTTGATTGGGATTACGAAAAAGGAACAGTTCCAGAAAATTATCAAGTTATTTATGCTGATTCGGATTATGACAAAGGTATGAAGTGGTTATTCAAGCATTTTGCCAAAAACATTAATTTAGAAAGCATAAGAAAACAAAATCCAGAAAGGCTTGATAAAATTGAAACATTTGAAGAAAAGAAAGGACTATGATAATAAAGGCAATGATTTATATTTTGTTACAATTTAATGGACATCAAATAGGTATTAACGAAAATGGTCTTGATGGGATTGTAGTTGATTCTACTTCCTATAAGAATGTTGAGCAAATACTTGGAGAACCTGATAAAAAGGACAAATATTGGGAAAAAAGTCCATGGATTAGTAAGGGTAATTATGTAAAAGTTTATACATATGAAAAAAAAGGAATTATTATTTTCATGGATAAAGTGACAAGCAAGAATTGGGTTGTGAAGAGCATACATGTAATGAAACCATTTGCAGGGAAGACTAAAAAGGAAATAGGTATAGGTGATACTTATGCTGAGATATCCCAAAAGTATGGTGAATTAAAAATTTACAGTATTTCTAATGGATATTCATATATAGAAATAAGTGAGCCTAAAAGTGCAGTTGTTGTAGAATTAATTTGTGATGATTTTTGTAAAAAAAGTGATTTTAAAGTTGATTGGATAAGAATCACCAAAACAAACCAATAAGATACCCCAAACGGTCACCAAAAAGAAAAGTAACGCCCGCCTCCCAAATGACGATGATGAAGACTAATACTTTTTGATAATTCGTGAGAAGATAATAAGATATTCAGGTAATGTTCCAAATGGCACTTTTAAATAGAACCAATGATTAAAGTGTTGGAAAACAAATAGTAAATAAAATAATACAAAGAAATTCGAATAAGGGGGTAAACTCATTAAAGCAAAAGAAAGTATTTTAGAAAGCTTTAAAATGATTCGTTTTAACCCTTGTGTTCCAAATGGAGCTTTTAAAAGAAAGTAATAACTAAAGCTTTGAAAAACAACAAGAAGGGAAAGTAAAGAAGACAATTTCAAATAAGGGTTAGAATCATCTGATCAAAAGAAAGTTTCTTAAAAAGCTTTAAAATGATTCGTTTTAACCCTTGTGTTTCAAATGGAGCTTTTAATATTTTAATACATAATCCCCCCGCTACCGCACGAACCGATGAAGGAGCTCTGTGAAGCAAAGCCCTTCGTGTAGGGAAGGGACAACTGAAGATGGTAAAAGCGTGGGGATGAAGAAGAGTAGCAGCTCCTACCCAAAAGACAATGAACAAGATTAATACTTTGGATAAATTTTGAGAAGATAATAAGATATTCAGATGGTTAGGCTGAAAGAAAAAGAAACGGGACTGTAGTGGTCTCGTTTTTTAGTTAAAACCCTTTCAACAACTCCGAAACAGAAACATCAAAGTACTCAGCGATCTTGTAGATAGTAGTAATAGACACATCCCTTTTTCCTTGTTCAATCCTACCAAAATGAATACCAGTTTCATGGAATGCAGATAGTTGGGTGTGTCCCCCCCGCTACCGCGCGAATCCCTTCGCGTGGTAAAACGACAACCGAAGACCAAACCAAAATTTAATTAACTTAGTCTTCTATTTCAAACCACCAAATCAAATGAGTCGTAACTACAAATTTCACGACCCTACTGCTCCTTATTTTGTAAGTTTTGCTGTTGTAGAATGGCTGGATGTATTTACTAGAAATGAATACAAACAAATTTTACTCGATAGCCTAAGTTATTGTCAAAAGAACAAAGGAATGGAAATTTATGCCTGGTGTATTATGACCAATCATGTTCATTTGATATTTCGTTCAACCACTGACTATCCTCCTCAAAATTTACTCGGTGATTTCAAACGATTTACTTCAAAAAAAGTCCTTGATGCAATTCAAAATAATCCAAGAGAAAGTAGAAAAGAAGTTCTACTAAATTGTTTTCGTGATAGTGCAAAGAAAACAAGCAATTGCTCTAAATTCCAATTCTGGAGACATGACAATAAGCCAATTCAACTTTGGAGTAGTAAAGTTGTTTTTGAAAAAATTAAATATATTCACATGAATCCTGTAGAAGAAGGTTTTGCTTTTCGACCTGAGGATTATCCATATAGCAGTGCTGTTGATTATTCTGGAGAGAAGGGACTACTTGATGGGGTCGTCGTTGTAAAATGATTTGCCACACGAAGGGATTCGTGCGGCAGCGAGGAGAGTAAAAGAAATGAAAAATGATAATTAATATAATTGGAATTTCGGGGGTTGTTTTATTTTTTGGCTTATTTATTTCTGAGGTTAGATTCATTAATGATTTTAATAAAAGGAATAATACTAACATCAAAAGATATCGACAAATTAGAAATATGCATAAACAAGGTTTACTTAATAATGACGAATATGTGAAGGCTAAAAGATTCATGAATATAACCTCAATTGTTTGGATTTCATTTCTAATACTATCACCAATAATTATTGTCCTATTCAAGATTTTTTGGTAGTGTCTCAAACGGTCCCCGTACTGGTACGAGCGTCACGCGGTAGTGTCCCAAACGGTCACCAAAAAGAAATGTAATCCCCCCTCCCAAAAGACAATGAACAAGACAAACAACTATACATCCCTCCGTAACTGACGATTTAACCGTCAGTTGCGGAGAAAGTAACCTAATTTCTTATCCAATATTCGATTACGATTTCTTACTCAAATAATAAACGACGTAATCTGATTTCTTACTCTTACTTACTTTTCTATACAACAATCCCTTTTGATCAGGGAAATAATAGAAATAAGACTTTCGGTTGGAGTTTTTATCATCGTATAGAAATACCTTTTGTGCATCCACAATTTCGCTCTTGCCATTGTTCATTTTCAGTACAGACATTTCTTCAGTTTCTCCTTTAAACTGGAAATTTTCAATTACACCAGGCGAATACACATCGATTTGTGCTCCCCTACTACTCAATTCCAATTCCATTCCGTCAATTAATTCTCCCGCAACTTTAGCGTAAGTCAAGGGTGCAAAATTGGAAACTCGGAAAACAGCGATACTGTCTACCTTATTTTGAATATTTAAATTTTTATGGAACTCGTCATTTGGTTTGAGTTGCGCTTGAACCAAACTTGTGATTGAAACGAGTAAAGCGAATACTAAAATCCTTTTCATAGATGATTGTTTTTAATAAACTTACGAAGTTTTACCTCCCCTTGTTTCAAAAGGCTGATTTTTATATTGTAAACTATTTCCCTTTCCCCTTCAGGATAATCATGACGGTATAAAGCATGATTTTAAAATCCAGTGCTAAGGACATGTTACGTACATACAAAAGATCGTATTTCATTCTTTGCAACATTTGCTCAATATTTTCAGCATAACCAAACTTCACCTGACCCCAAGAGGTAATACCGGGTCTAACTTTGTTCAAGTGGATGTATTGCTTCTCTCTTTGCATGATTTGATCAATGAAGTATTGTCTTTCTGGTCTAGGCCCCACTAAAGACATTTCTCCGATAAAGACATTCCAAAATTGAGGAAACTCGTCCAATCTTGACTTTCTTAGAAATTTTCCAACCTTGGTAATCCGAGAATCATTGGAACTTGACAATTGAGGCCCATTTTTCTCAGCCCCCACATACATGGTTCTAAATTTGATGATCTTAAACGGCTTCCCATGTCTACCTACTCTCTCCTGAGTGAAGAAAATTGGACCTTTAGAGGACATTTTAACCGAAATGGCAAGAATCATGTACACAGGCAATAATAAGATCATTGCAATTAATGAAAATAGAATATCCATTCCTCTTTTTAGTACTTGCTGCCACACGGGCATGATATTGTCCTTGATCTCAAGTAAAAGAGTTCCGAAAATAGATGTGGTTTTAAGCGAACCAGAAAGAATGTCGAAGATGTCTGGAATCACTTTGATTACTACCGGGTAACCAAGTAACTCGGTTAAAATGGGCTTTATTTTCCCGTGATCTGCAGTTTCTAAAGCAATAATAACCTCATCCACTTTTTCATTGTGCATGATGGTATGTATATCATCTATTTTACCCAATCTAGGCATGTACTTCTCCAAAAGTGTATCACTACCATTGATGTTGACAAAACCAATAAACTTATTCCCAGCTGATTTCTTCGCGTGAGTTAGTTCTTCATAAATCTCAAGTGATTTCTGATTTCCTCCGATGACAAGTGTTTTAAATCCAATTTTTCCTCTGTGAACTTGGCTTACGATCATGGAAGTCATGGTAAATCTTGGCAGGAAAGTCAGTACAAAGTGAGTTCCTAAAAGATAAAAGAACAGACTGTAATACTGATTGTAGTTGATTACCTCATCATTTAATAATAGAATGAAGAAGATCAGTGTGACACCAATGATGGATTGCACAACAGTCTTAGTCAGGACACTCAATCTATATTTTCGGAGCACATCGTTGTATTCCCCCCACAAAGCATAGAAAAGCAGCCAGCAAATTGGAATCACGGCGATTCCCCAATAAAAGGCATTGGTATAAATCACTTCACTTCCTTCGATCTCTTCTTTTCTAAAATGAAAAAACAGCACCCAAGCGACTAGGGCTGCAACGTAATCGAAAAAAATGAATAGCAATTTGATCATTTCTTATTGAAAGTAAATGATTTTAACATTATCGAAATAGATGTCAGAAAAGGTCTTGTCGGGATCCAGAATTGCAGTAAAGCCGGCCTCATAGTAAAGTGCATCTGTAATGGCAGATCTATTCTCAGTAAAATCAATGTAGATCTTTTTCCACTCGGTCAAACTCGAAGTTTCAGGGTTCAAATACAAGTAAGGATACTCATCACTCAATCCTCCCGAATACCCTGCCACAAATGTATTTAGGACTGTATTCGATATTTTGTAATCCAATTCCACCCAAATTTTTCCTGATGGAGTAGCCAAACTACTGGTTCTTGCGTTCCACATACTATCTGTAGTTGTCAGGTGAACATAGCCACAACCTGTTCCATACTTAACATGCGTAGTGTCTGTAATTTTGATCATGTCCACCACAGAATTGGGTTGTGAATTCAAGCTATTTGCTCCTTCAAAATCCATGATCCAGGTACTGATATTGTCAGTGTACATTGTTGTCGGACTCAAACTATATTCTGCTTCTGGCACCAAATTCAATGTCGTATCAAATGACTTGTAAAAAGGGTAATCGATCACAGTTCCGGATATCCCATTTTGTTTCACACAAGGATAGAGCTTGATGCTCGCCACACCTTCAGCCAAAACAGGAACACGAATGGGTAATTCGTAATACCCCAAGTTGTTTCCGTTTACATAAAGCAAGACAAAATCAATGTCTTGAGTCAATTCTCCTTCCACTGAATTAGGGACAGTAGGATTGTTCACTAATTGAAAATTGTCGATCGAGATAAAAGCCGGAATAGGTTGTTTTTTACACCCTAAAAACAAAAAGAGAGTAAGAATTCCAATAAAAATATGTTTCATACAAACAAAGTAATTCCTTAAATAACGTTGGACTTCGAAAGATATTGTTAGGAAATGGATTGAGCCAAAGAAATATTTACTTGCAGTTTTTCAAGGATGTCTGTAGCGACTTTTAATGCGCTGTATCCATCATGCAAACTCACTCTTGTAGGCGAATTCGTTGCAATGGATTCCGCAAAAGTTCTCAACTCTTCCTTGATCGCATTCAACTCGTCAATTTCCGGTTTGTCAAACATGATTAATTTCGATGGCTTCCCTTCTCCCAGCTCCAAAACCATGTCAAATGGATCCGGCTCACCTTCCAAGTCTTTCATTTTGACAACTTCCAACTCTTTCGTTAAAAAGTCTACAGATATATACGCGTCTTTTTGGAAAAAGCGAGATTTTCTCATGTTTTTTAGAGAAATTCGAGAAGAAGTCAAATTGGCCACACAGCCATTGTCAAACTCAATTCTTGCATTGCAAATGTCTGGAGTATCTGAAACAATAGCCACTCCAGAAGCAGAGATTCTTCGGATGTTGGACTTCACCACGCTCAAAATGATATCAATATCATGGATCATTAAATCCAAAACTACAGGAACGTCGCATCCTCGAGGATTGAATTGAGCCAAACGATGCGTTTCAATAAACATCGGATTTTGAATTGTTTCCGAGGCTTTCAAAAAGGCCGGATTGAATCTTTCCACATGTCCCACCTGAACCTTCACATCTGCTTCCTCACAGAGATTCAGCAAAATTTTGGCTTCGTCCAGAGTTTCTGTTACGGGTTTTTCAATAAATACATGCTTAGAGCTTTTGATTGCTTTCGAAGCCACATCAAAATGAGATAAAGTTGGGGTAACAATATCCACAGCATCTACCTTCTCCATCAAATCTTCCAGATTAGAATAGCGCTCTACGCCATATTGCTCAATTGCCAATTTTGCATTTTCATCGGAAGGATCGTAAAAACCAACCAACTCAAAAGTATCTTTTAGTTCCTGAATTAATTTGATATGAATTTTGCCGAGGTGTCCAGCCCCGAATACTCCAATTTTAATCATTTTAATGCCTTTTGTGACAAAATTATAGAATTGAACGAACCTTAGGGTGCTTTTCGCTTTTATTTATCAACAGGAAAGCATTTAATTCCATTTGACAGAAATTTTAAAATAAAGATGCTTGTTCCAACAACAAACTCTATTTTTGCACCATGTCCGAAAAGAAAAAGCTAGACATTCATATATTTTTTAGGTTGTTTTCCTATACCAAACCGTATAGAACCTTATTCGCTATTTCTTTGGTGAGCGCTCTGATTGTGGCTTTTCTTGGACCTTACCGAGTGGCATTAATTGGTGATTTGGTAAATGATCACATCGTTGAAAATCAGGATCGGGAAGTATTGAAAGAATGGTCGATTATTCTTACTGCTTTGTTATTCGGGGAGATTCTGTTTCAGTTTTTGAGTCAGTATTTATCCAATCTTTTAGGACAGAAGATCATTTATGAAATCCGGGTAAATACTTTCAAAAAAATCATTCACTTCAATTCCAAATATTTTGATAAAACACCCATCGGTTCGTTGGTAACCAGAGTCATCAGCGACATTGAAGCTATTGCGGATGTTTTTTCACAAGGAATCTTTAGCATTCTAACCGAAGCCTTGAAAATTATTCTGGTCTTCTACCTTATGTTCATGGCCAACTGGAAGTTTGGTTTGCTTGTCATCATCCCTATTCCAATCCTTTTCATCGCCACAAAAATCTTTGCAAATGCCATGAAGAAGGCCAATCAAAAAGAACGAACGCAGGTCAATCGATTAAATACATTTGTTCAGGAAAGATTAAATGCCATCAACCTGATCAAGATATTTAACAGAGAACAACAAGAATACGATCATTTTAAAGAGATCAACAAAGATCACAGACAAGCACATATCAATGCCGTTTGGGCTTTCTCCATCTTCCTTCCTGTGGTGGAAATATTGAGTTCACTTTCGATTGCTTTTCTTATTCTTTGGGGTGTTTTGATGTTCAATTACGAACCAGAAAACACAGGTGTTTTGTTCGGACAAATTTTTGCTTTTGTCTTATGGGTCCACATGCTTTACCGTCCGATTCGACAATTGGCAGATCGCTTTAACACTATTCAAAGAGGTGTTGTACGAGCTGAAAGAGTTTTCAAAGTATTGGATACCCAACAGGAGATCCAAAAAACGGGAGATAAAGATTTGAATGGAGATCAATTGAGCATTGAATTCAAGAATATTTATTTTGCCTATAATGATGAAAATTGGGTATTGAAAGACCTGAATCTGAAAATTGAAAAAGGTCAGAACATTGCTATAGTAGGAGCTACAGGTTCAGGAAAAACATCCATCATCAATTTAATTCCACGATTTTACGAATATCAAAAAGGTCAAATTCTGATCAACGAAACTGAAATCACCGAATTTAAAATAGAATCTCTTCGCACCAAACTGGGTATCGTAGTTCAGGATGTTTTTTTGTTTAGCGACACCTTGTACAACAATATTGTGATGGGAGATTTCAGTATTACAAAAGAGCAAGTTTTACAAGCGGCCAAGGATATCGGAATCGAACAGCTCATCCAAAATTTACCGGGTCAGCTTGACTATGTTATTGGAGAAAGAGGTGGAATTTTGTCTATCGGTCAGAGACAACTCCTTTCATTCCTCAGAGCCTACGTCAAAAACCCAGAAATTCTGATTTTGGATGAAGCGACAGCCAATATCGACGTAGAATCCGAAGAATTGATCAAAAAAGCAACGACTCAAATAACAAAAGGAAGAACCTCCATCATCATTGCTCACCGCTTATCTACTATCAAAAATGTGGACAAAATCATTGTTCTCGACAAAGGAAAAATCCTTGAATCCGGAACCCACGATGAGTTAATCGCAAAAGGAGGAGCCTACGCACACTTGTTCGAGATTCAGTTCAAAGAACTAGAGGAAGCGAAGGGGTGATTTTGAATGCAAAATGCAAAGTGCAAAGTGCAAAGTGCAAAATGCAAAGTGCAAAGTGCAAAATGCAAAATGCAAAGTGCAAAGTGCAAAATGCAAAGTGCAAAGTGCAAAATTGTCATGAATCATTACGTCATAAATCAATAAGTCAATAAGTCAAATACCTTTAAATTAATTTTGAACTTTTCCTTTTTCATTTTGCATTAAATATCCTTCCCACTCCTTCGCTCTTTCTCCTTTAAGTGTTATTGGAAATTTATTCTGACTACCATTTTTACCGATATGTTTTAGGAAATCGTAGAATTTTTGAGTTGGATGGCAATCTACTTTGATTGTTTTCAGGACGTATTTTCTTTCTGTCTGATAATCGTCATTTGCTGCGCAAAGATATTTATCCAAAAGATAAGCAATTGTTTCTGTGCTGTAGTCGGTATCGTCTGTTCCAATGTGCCAATGGTGGTAAAATCCATTTTTGTCCTCTCCTGCGAGTACCGTGAATTCTTGAATATTGATCCTTAGTGTTTCGGATACTTTTTGAATGGCTTGGAGTAAATTGGCGGATGACAAATGTTCTCCGCAGATATTCAAATAGCTTTGGATTCTACCCGTGAGTTCTATTTCGTAGTTCAATAAGGAAGTAAAACGTACGGTATCTCCTATCAAATAACGCCACAATCCCGATGAAGTTGAAATCACCAATGCATATTCTACACCACGGTCTACGTCTTTCAACTGAATGGCTTTTGCTTCTGGTTTCAATTGCCCTTCTCCATCAAAGTTCTGCGCGTTGAAGGGGACAAATTCAAAATAAACTCCTGATTTTAATAACAACTGCATTCCATCGGTTCCGATTCCTCTTTGAAAGGCAAAGAATCCTTCGGAAGCTAAGTAGGTGTTTAAATAATGAACGGGTTCTTCCGAGAAACTCTGGAACGTCTGTTTGTAAGGCTCAAAATACACTCCTCCATGCATGAAGATTTTATAATTCGGCCAAATTTGATGGATATCATCCACCTCGTAGCGCTCCATGATTTTCTTAATCAAAATCTGAAACCAGGACGGAAATCCGGATAAAATTCCAATATCCCATTTTGGCGCCATTTCAACGATAGCTTCAATCTTTTCATCCCAGTTTTCGATTTGAGCAATGTCCTCATTGGGTTTTTTAAATCTGGAAAACCATTTAGGAGTATTGCTCACTAAAATCCCTGAAAGATCTCCTTCATAATGCTCCCCTACTTTCTTTAAATTCGTGGAACCTCCCAACATCAGAACATTTTTTTCATAGAAGGAACTTGGCATGTTCAAATTGTAGATCGAAGAGAGTTGAGAAACCCCAATTTTGCGACAATTATATATCATGGATTTACTCACTGGAATTTTTTTAGAAGATGCCCCTCCTGTGCCCGAACTCAAAGCAAAATACTTAATCTTTTCACCCCAAAACACATTTTGTTCGCCGTCCAGGGTTCTTTGTAACCAGGAGTCATAAAATTGATCATAAGTATGTATCGGTACCAATTCCGAAAAAAGAGTGGCAGGATCCTTCGATTTCAAAATCTTGGCAAAATCATACTTTTTACCAAACTCCGTATCTTTCGATTTCTCAATAAGTTTTCTCAAAACCGCGTACTGTTTGAAATAATCATACACTCGAATGCGGTCATTATATATTTTCTGAACTCTAGCAGTACTCTTTGCAACTGGTCCGATCAATGCCATAAATGTGGTTTTAATCCACAAAATTAGAGTAAGCACAAATCCAAAATTCGGGTTTACAGAGAATTAAAGAAAGTATAAAGGCTTGTTAAGGATTTAGGAGAATTGGGTTTACGTTTTCATAACAAAACAAAAAAGGCGATCAAAGACCGCCTTTATAATTCAAAATTCAAAGTGCAAAATTCAAAATTCCCACTTCGTAATTCGTACTTCGTATTTTAGAAGATTTCGTTCGCAGCGAAGTGGAATTTCCCTTCGATTTCTGCGTTTTCGTCAGAATCTGAACCGTGAACGGCGTTTCTTCCTTTGTTTTCTGCGTATTTTGCTCTGATTGTTCCTTCAGCAGCTTCTGCAGGATCTGTAGCTCCGATCAATTTTCTAAAATCTTCAACCGCATTTTCTTTTTCCAAAATAGCTGCAACGATTGGTCCTGATGACATATACTCTACCAATTCTCCGTAGAAAGGTCTCTCAGCATGAACAGCATAAAATTCTTTTGCTTTATCCTCTGAAAGTCTAGTGTATTTCATTGCTTTGATATCAAATCCAGCCTGGATAATCATATCGATAATTTTTCCCATGTGCCCGTTCTCAACTGCATCAGGCTTAATCATTGTAAACGTTCTGTTTGTTGCCATTTCTTATGCGATTTTTTTAAAATTTTCGGCAAAGATATACATATATAAAGGAATTCAATGAAAAATTTTAGTGTTTTAAATAAATAACCTATCTTTGCGCCCTCGTTTAGAGCACATAGGCGGTTAAAGTGCAATTATTAACAACTTCAAACAAGGGCCGTCACGCGTTTGAATACAAATTTTAAGTCATAATGGCTGAAAAGAAAGAAGAAGCTCCTAAATCTGAGGAGAAAAAAACAGCAGCTAAGAAACCAGCTGCAAAGAAAGCTACCACAGCTAAAAAATCCACAACTAAAAAAGAAGAAGCTCCTGCAGAAAAGAAAACTGCTGCTAAAAAGCCTGCTGCAAAGAAGCCAGCTGCTAAAAAAGAAGAAGCTCCGGTTGAACCAGTTGCGGAAAAAGTAGAAGAAGTTGTAGAAGTAAAAGAAGAAGCACCTGTTGCTGAAGAGAAAAAAGCTCCTGCAAAGAAAGCTGCTAAAAAAGAAGAAGTAGCTGTTCCTGCTGAATTTTCATGGGAAGAATTGGAAAATGACGGATACACTAAAGCTCAAAAAGCAGAGTTGTCTGACATCTACGACCAAACTCTTTCACAAATTGCTGAAAAAGAAGTAGTAGACGGAACAGTTGTAGCTGTGACTAAAAAAGAAGTTGTAATCAACGTTGGATATAAGTCTGAAGGAATTGTTCCTATCAACGAATTCAGATACAATCCTGATCTTAAAGTTGGTGATTCTGTTGAGGTTTATGTTGAATCTCAGGAAGACAAACAAGGTCAGTTGGTAATCTCTCACAGAACTGCAAGAACTCACAGAGCTTGGGAAAGAGTAAATCAAGTTCTTGAAAGCGGTGAAGTGATCACTGGTTACGTAAAATGTAGAACTAAAGGAGGATTAATCGTTGACGTATTCGGAATCGAAGCCTTCTTACCAGGTTCTCAAATCGATGTGAAACCAATTAGAGACTATGATCAGTATGTTGGGAAGAACATGGAATTCAAAGTAGTTAAAATCAACCTTGAATTCAGAAACGTGGTTGTTTCTCACAAAGCGCTTATCGAAGCTGAATTGGAAGAGCAGAAAAAACAAATCATCCAAACTCTTGAGAAAGGTCAAGTATTGGAAGGAACTGTTAAGAACATCACTTCTTACGGTGTCTTCATCGACCTTGGTGGAGTAGATGGATTGATTCACATTACAGACCTTTCTTGGGGAAGAGTTAATCATCCTGAAGAAATCGTTGAATTGGATCAAAAAATCAATGTGGTTATTCTTGACTTCGATGATTCGAAAAAGAGAATTGCTCTTGGATTGAAACAACTTCAAGCTCATCCTTGGGATGCATTGGATGAAAAACTTCAAGTTGGAGATAAAGTTAAAGGAAAAGTGGTTGTTCTTGCTGACTATGGTGCGTTCATCGAAATCGCTCCTGGAATTGAAGGATTGATCCACGTTTCTGAAATGTCTTGGTCTCAGCACCTAAGATCTGCTCAGGATTTCTTAAACATTGGTGACGAAGTTGAGGCAGTAATTTTAACTCTTGATAGAGAAGAAAGAAAAATGTCTTTAGGTATCAAACAATTGATGCCAGATCCATGGGAAGGAATTGAGCAAAAATACCCTGTTGACTCTAAGCACACTGCTAAAGTGAGAAACTTCACTAACTTCGGTGTATTTGTTGAGTTGGAAGAAGGTGTTGACGGATTGATTCACATTTCAGATCTTTCTTGGTCTAAGAAAATCAAACACCCATCAGAATTCTGTAAAGTTGGTGACGAAATGGAAGTTATCGTTCTTGAATTAGATAGAGATAACAGAAGACTTTCATTAGGACACAAACAATTGGAAGAAAATCCATGGGATGTATTCGAAAATGAGTTCTCTGAAGGTTCAGTACACAAAGGAACTGTTGTTAACATGAAAGATAGAGCTGGAATCATCGCTCTTCCTTACGGTGTTGAAGGATTCTGTCCAAACAAACACTTAAGAAAAGAAGATGGATCTAACTTGAAAGTTGACGAACAAGCAGATTTCAAAGTGATTGAATTCAACAAAGACTCTAAGAAAATCATTGTATCACACACAAGAACTTTCGAAGAAGGAGATGAGGCTAAGCCTGCTGCTAAAGGAAAGAAGAAAGTTGGAAACGATAAAGCTGTTCAAGCAGTAAACGATTCAGCTGAAAAATCAACTCTTGGTGATATCGATGCACTTTCTGCGTTGAAAGATCAAATGGAAAAGTCTGAAAAAGGAAAATAATCTTTTAAGATTTATAAATAAAAAAGGTCGGCATTTTGTCGGCCTTTTTTTGTTTTCCTATTATTGTATTCATGAAACAACTGATCAGCATACTTTTCATTTTATTCCACTTCATTGCTTTGTCGCAAAAGAGCAATTACAGATTAGAGGAGTATGATGTAAAGAAATACACCGTAGACTTACAAGCCAATCCGACAGATTCAGAAATTACTGTTGTCGCAAAACTTCAAATTTTATTTAAATCTGATCTGGAAACTCTCTATTTGGACCTTCATTCCAAAGAAGGGAAGAATGGAAAAGGAATGCATATTTTAAAGGTGGTAGATTTAAAATACGATGATACCTTAAATTTCGAACACAAAGAGGATGAAGTTCGTATTCGCTCTATTCGATTCAAAAAAGACTATGAAACAACTTTGGAAGTGACCTATTCGGGTCAGCCAAAAGATGGATTGATCATCAGTAAAAACAAATTTCTGCACCCCACCATATTTGCTGATAATTGGCCGAATAGAGGACATCACTGGTTAATCAGTAATGATCATCCTTCAGATAAAGCACTTTGGGAAGTTACTGTTACTACTCCTTCGAAGTACAAAGTGGTTTCCAATGGAAGTTTGATTTATGACAGCCTAAAAACAGACTCTATTCGCACAGTGAATTACAAAACGCAATTTGAACTCCCTACAAAAGTAATGGTGGTTGGAATAGCTGATTTTGCTGTAGACTCTGCTGGATTTTCCGGAAACATTCCAGTTACGAGCTGGGTTTTCCCCGAGAATGAAGAAAAAGGATTTCATGATTATGCGCAAGCAGTGGAGGTCTTGGACTGGTTTGTAGAAAAAATTGCTCCCTACCCTTTTGAAAAATTAGCCAATGTGCAATCCAAAACCATATTTGGGGGAATGGAAAATGCAGGTTGTATTTTTTATTTTGAGAATTCTGTTACCGGCAGAAGAAACCACGAAGATTTATTAGCTCACGAAATTGCACACCAATGGTTTGGCAACTCAGCAAGTGAAAAAGATTGGCAACACCTGTGGTTAAGCGAAGGTTTTGCTACTTACCTCACAGATCTCTATATATTGGATAAATATGGTGAAGAGGAATTTTTTAAGCGAATGAATCAGGAAAGAAACAAAGTCATCAATTTTTCTCGAAGAGATAACTCTGCCGTGGTGAACCCAACAGATGACCTCATGTCACTTTTAAATGCGAATTCTTATCAGAAAGGAGCCTGGATTTTACACATGCTTAGAAATGAAGTTGGTCCGGTTGTATTTTGGGATATATTGAAAGACTATTACTCCAAATACCAATTTTCAAATGCCGATACGGATGATTTTTTTAAAGTTGCTGAAGCTGTTTCAGGTAAGGACTTGCAAACATTCAAAGAGCAATGGTTGTATTGTGAAGATATCCCCAAACTAAAAATCAACACCAAAATATCGGGAAAATCTTTTACTGTGGATATCGAGCAGAATCAAGACAAAATCTTCCAATATAGTCTGGTCATAAAAATTATCGGAAAGGAAAATTCGGAAGTTTTCACACTCTCAAATATTCAGGAAAAACAAACTTCCATGACTTACAAAACAAGGTTTAAAATACAGAAACTTGAGTTTGACCCGAATGTGGAACTTCTATTTATAAATGAGTAGCTATTTTATTTATTGATTCAAATTGAAATTAAAGTTATATTTGAAAGACTTTTACAATTAACTAGAACTATTAAAAATTAACTTATGAAGAATCTATTTATCGCACTATTATTCCTCACCATCGCTAATTTTTCCTTTGCTGATTCATGGGACAATTTGACAAAAGAACAAGCAGAAGCAGTTGTCAGAGAGTTGGAAGAAAACCCTTATATCTTTGATTATTGTGATTGCTGTAGTCACGAAGGATCTTACGCAGCTAAAGTTAGATTGTTGAAAGTGACTAGCACTGAAATTAAGCCTTGCGCTTGGGAACCAGAATCATTCAGTGTTACTGTTGACGTTGTAGTAATCGCACATTTACCTTACCAAGAGGCAGGACCGGATGTAACTGCGATGACCTCGAAGAAAAAAGAAATTGATGTGTATACGATTGCGATGAATTATACTTGGACTTATAATCCAGGTGAAAAAAGTGCCTCTCCTTTGTATACTACTGTTCCTTACGACAAATATGATACGGATAAAAAACCATGTAAGTCTTATTTTAAATTCCCAACTCCTGAGCAAGGAAAAGGAATCATCAAAGACGGAAAATACAAATCGTGGTACAAAAAGAAAATCGGTAAATAGGATTTACAATATTTCAAGAGAAAGGGTTGGTCTGCATAGATTAACCCTTTTTTTCTGACCAAAATTCCGGTGAATTTATTCCCTCAAAAAAATCAGGCTTTCCCTAAACTAATTCAAATTGGTCTAGAATAATGTTTAAATTCACCACTGATTATTTACCAAATAAAACTAAGAAATTATGAAAAAAGTATTGTTATCGGCTGTTGCAGCTTCATTCTTGCTAGCATCATGTGGACCAGATATCTGTGACTGTGTTGAAGGAAGAAAAGAAATGAGAGAAAAGCTTAAAGAAGCTGGAGACGATGAGTCTAAAAGAGATGCGATCAAAGAAGAATACAAAGATCTTAAAGAGAAGTGTAAGAAATTAGTTGAAGACGCTTCAGATGAGGAAAAAGAGAAAATGAAAGAGGAAGCAAAAAAATGTGCTGAGTAATTCATTTCGAATATATTATAAAAAAGGCGAATCTTTGGATTCGCTTTTTTTTTGCCCATTTTTTCTTTTCATAATTTCAAATACCTAAAACCACCCAATGACTAAAAATAATCTCTCATTCCCGAATGAATTGAGAATATTTAAAATTAAAAACTTTACATTAGGAGCGAATTAATACTATTAAACTTAGAAAATATGAAAAAGGTAATTTTTTCTGCTTTAGCAGCATCGTTTTTATTAGCATCTTGTGGACCAGACGTATGTGAGTGCGTTAACATGGAAGAGCCATCTGAAGAGTGTAAAAAAATGGAAGAAGATTGGAAGTCTAAATACAAAGACGCAAGTGATGATGAGAAGAAAAAAATGAGAGAAGAGATCAAAGCTTGTAAAAAAGACGAGAAGAAAGAAGAGGAAAAATAGTCTATTCTCTGAAGAACATACAAAAAGGCGAGATAATTTCTCGCCTTTTTTGTTTACTTACCTTTTTTAAATCGAGCCAGTTTTCCAATTCTGTTTTCACGGAAAGAATTCCCCTTTTCACACAAGTTTTTTCGTAACCCCTAAAAAAAACACTCTGTTCCCTAAACAAATTGTTTCAGTATAGATTAAAACCTTTATTTTTGGCCCAGTTATTTACCAAAAAAATTAAGAAATTATGAAAAAAGTTATTTTGTCAGCAGTTGCTGCATCGTTTTTGTTAGCGTCTTGTGGTCCAGATATTTGTGATTGTATGGATACTTTCAAGAAAATGGGAGAAGAATTAAAAGAAGCTAACGGAGACGAAGCTAAAATGAAAGAAATCGAAGAGAAATACAAGGGAGATATCGAAGCTTGTAAGAAACTTGACGAAGGAAAATCTGACGAAGAGAAGAAAAAAATGATGGAAGAAGCTGAAAAATGTGGAAAGTAAGCTAATTCTAGAATAATTTTGAAAAAAGGCGAATCGTAAGGTTCGCCTTTTTTTTGTTCCTTTCATTCCATCTTGAGTTTTCCAATAGAATAATTTTATATCTTCAATCAAAACTAAAGCTTATGAAAAAGATTTTGCTGTCAGGCCTTTTAACTGTTTTCTTTCTTGCTTCTTGTGGTGGTGAGGCAGATTCCAAAAAGGAAACCAAAAAAGAAGACGTTAAAACGGAAGACTCCAATTCGAATGATTCTGAAAATGTTCCGGCAGAGATGGAATCTTCATCCAACAGTGAATTTACAATCTGTGACTGCCTCGACGCAATCAAACAAATGAGAGCTGAATTTAACGCATCAGATGGAAGCGATGAGCAAGTTAAGGCAATCGAAGATAAGTATCAGGCAGAAATCCGAGCATGTGAAAAACTAGAGGAAGGATTGAACGAAGAAGAAAAAAAGAAAATGATCGAAGAAGCACAAAACTGTTTGTAGAAATTGGTACGATATTTTATTTACTTCAGACGAATCCAGCAGGTTCGTCTTTTTTTTTTAATTATTTTTAGCTTGCTACAAACAAATTCATATGCATAAAACAATACTTCTTATCATCTTATTCCCCTTATTCCTAGTCGCTCAAAAAGAATCTTCTAATCTTTGTGAATGCATCAACATGAATCAAAATGAAATGACCAAGGAATGTGAGGAAGTCAAGCAAAACTGGAAACAACAATTTGAAGCCGCCAGTGCAGACTTAAAAGGTCAAATGGTTGCGGAATACAGAGAATGTAAAAGACTAGCCGAAATGGAAACGAATCCAACCATTTGTTTGTGTGCGACCATCGATCCAAAACTATGGAATAAAAACTGCAAGCAGCTTAAAAAAGATTGGGATAAAGAATACCAAAAATCGGATCCGGAAAAGCAAAAAGACATGAAACAGGAAATACTTGATTGTGGAATCGAAAACACCAGAGATGTTCCTGCAAAAGACAATGAACTAAGTCAGGTTCCTGATGATCTTTTTTGCGATTGCATGGATTATTATGGTGGAAAAATAGAACTGGAAACAAAGGAAGATCCTGATCTTAAAAAAATTGAACAGTATGATAAGATCAACAAAGCAGAGAAGAATAAATGCTTATTTGTGATGAGAGGTTTGAAGATTGGAACGATTGAAACGGTGAACAGAGCACAAGAATGCGAACAACTAAACAAGTACTTTAAGGATACGAGTCATGTATTTCACGATCAACTAAATGCGGCAAACGGAATTGACCAAATTTTAGAAAAGCATGAAGGTCGAATAGAAATTTGTTCATGTATTGAAATCATGAAATTGGAAAAATCAATCCTAGAAGAAAAAGGCTTCACAATCAATCGTAGAAAAAACATACAGTTAACCTTCGAAAAACCACGTCAATTATGTGCAAAATTAATTGAAGGACTGAGCGATGAAGAAGTCAAAATGATTGAAGAACAAGCTAAAAATTGTGGGGAATGAAGAAAATTGGATCCATAGAAAATTAATTATGGTAAAATCATTTCCATCAATAAAAAGAAAGATTCTCACATAATTTCTAATTTCTTTATTTTAGCACTAAAAATATCAATTCATGAAACACATATCATTTCTAGTTTTATTTTCCGCTCTGCTTTTCAACGCCTGCTCCTCTGAATCTAAAGATGAAAAGAAAGAAGAAGCAGAAAATGCTTTAACCCCATGTGATTGCTCTAAAATGGAAAAGGACAAGGCTCCGGATGAATGTTTTGAGCTCCAAAAGCAATGGAAAGCCGAATACGAAGTTGCCGACGCAACACGTAAAGAGGAAATGACAAAAGAATTGATCGATTGCGCCAACAAGAAATAGTTTGGTTTAATTGATGTGTCGAATTCCTTCTGTTAAAAATCAATTGTTATTAAGTTAAGTTGATCTGCTTTTCTCAGGTTCTATTTTGATCTAATTTTACTGGTTATAACTGAATATATGAGTTTTCAAAAAGTTAGCTTATTCATTTTTTCTGTACTATTTGTTTTAATGGGCCTTACATTCTTGTTCCCCAAAGACAAAGTAGTCCTGGCTGGATATGAAATCAAATACCCTTCCTTTGAGAAATTCTGGACCAAAAAGAAAGTGGTTCATAAAGACATTTCTAAAGTAGAGAAACAATTTGATGATCAACAATTAGAAGTCAACACGGTTTGTGACACCTGTGCTGGAGGACAATATACTGTTATAGAAACCGAACCTGAAGATTTAGCAAAAGACCCGGTTCAGGTTCCTATTATAGTGCCTGACGGTCTCAAAGGTCAGTGGAATAAAATGTTCGAAACCTTTGCCAGCGCGAAAGGAGAAAAAGTAAGAATTATACATTACGGGGACTCGCAATTAGAAGGTGACCGCATCACAGGTTATATCAGAGAGAAATTTCAATCTACATATGGAGGATATGGCCCTGGATTTGTTCCGGTAATGCCAGTCTACAATCAGATCGCAGTAAAAATTGAGAATATTGGAGATTGGAAACGTGAAGCCATATTTGATCAGTCTCAAAAAAATGTAGAGGACAAACGCTATGGCTTGTGGTGTTCCTATACCACTATGAATAAAGTTGTACTTCCAGACTCACTTAAAGACTCGACTTTAATCACTGACGGTGCAGAATTCAAGGTGAATATATCGGCCTCCGGAAGAGCTTTTGCCCATGCCCGAACATTCTCTGAATTAAGTTTACATTACGGTGATGTGGAAGGAGATTTAACTGTAGAAATCACGCAAGCAGGTGCTCCAGTTTATAGTGCCAAATTAGACACGGGTTCTTATTACAAAGAAATGAAAGTCAACTTCACTGCTACTTCTGATATTGTTGTCAATTTCAAAGGAAAAGGAAATGCAAAATTATTTGGTTTCACTTTTGAAAAAGGACCTGGAATCTATATGGATAACGTGGCCATGCGTGGATCTAGTGGTACCATATTCACCAAGATGAATAGTACTTTACTCTCTCAAATGGGAGCAAGAAGAAATCCTGCCTTAGTCATCATGCAATTCGGTGGAAACTCTGTACCGCATTTAGATAGTCCGGATGGAGCCAAAAGCTATGCCCGATGGATGGTGTCCCAGATTAATCGAATGAAAAGAGCCTGTCCGAATGCCTGTATTTTGTTTATAGGTCCTTCAGACATGAGTACTTTGATTGAAGAACAATATCAATCTTACCCGTATTTAGGGGACATGATTAGAGAACTAAAAGCCATGTGTTGGCAACAGAACGTAGCTTATTTTGACTTATGTGCTACCATGGGAGGATTGAATTCGATGCCAACATGGGTTGAAAAAGGATACGCAGCTGGTGATTACACCCATTTTGCTCCAGCTGGAACAAGAATTGTATCTGAACTTCTGTTTAAAGCCTTAATGAATAGTAAAAATCCATGAGAAAATTAGTTTTTTACATATTCTGCACGCTTTCCACGCTCACTTTCGGACAACAATTTGATGAATGGGAAATTGATACTGCTTGGATTTCTAAATACGATTTTATTCGATTTGGAGATACCGTTCAGTTCAAGAAGTTTCAAGATTCAACTAGTTTGGATCCTGTAATTGACAAACTCGAAAGAATTCAGGCTGGCGAACCTCTTCATCTTAATTTCTACCATATTGGAGGAAGCCATATTCAAGCCGATGTTTACAGTAATTTCATTCGAAGCTATTTGCTAAATGTATATCCCGGTTGTGGAGGAAATCGCGGATTTGTCTTTCCTTATAAAACAGCCAATACAAACAATCCTTTTAATTACAAAGTAATATTAAGTGGAGAATGGGAAGGAGGAAGATGTTCAGTTTTTAAAGATACTTTACTTTGGGGATTAGCTGGTGTTACCGGCGGAACCACCGATTCTATTGCGGGACTTGAATTTGATTTGGATCGAAAAGATATTTATCATTTTGAAAGTGATACGGTTAAAATCTATTATAAAGACTGGGATTCTGTTTACACTTGGAGATCTAAAGACACCAATTTTAAAATCGTTGAATACATTCGAGGAGATTTCGAAACTTTGATTTTGGGATCGGAAACCCACAAGGAATTGATTGATTTGGAAGTAGTAAAACATGACACCGGAACCTATAGACCAATTCAAGTTCTTGGATTTGAATTCACTTCTGGTGCTCCCGGTATTACCTATAATTCGATAGGCGCCAATGGAGCTTCCTTCACGAGTTATACAAGATGCGAACTCTTCTACCCTATGCTTCAAAGAATGCCTCCGGATGTTTTTATCATGTCTGTTGGAACCAATGATGCATACATGAAGCCTGCAAAATATGATTCATTAAAATATGCGACAAACTTGACCAACATGATGGATTCCATCTTATTGATCAATCCGAATTGTGCATTTATTCTTACTGTTCCAAACGATTCCTATTACCGAAGAAAATACAAAAACCCGAATACTATTCAACAGGAAAATGCCATTCTGGCCATTGCAAAAAAATACAATTGTGTGGTTTGGGATTTCTTTGAGATCATGGGAGGATTAGGATCTGCACAGGATTGGTATGAAAATAAACTGATGCCCTACGATAGAATTCACTTTACGAGACAAGGATATCGAATCAAGGCCAATTTATTTATTGAAGCACTTGAGAAATATAGAAGAGATTACCTACAAAGAAAGGATGAACAAAGATCGGAAATACCCGATGAAGACCCAGAAGATTTACATTCAGAAAAGAACTAATGAACAGACTAATTGACCTGATAAATTTCGATCCTAAAGACATGATCACCATGGCTCAGGCCAACTTTTGGATCTTTTTTGCAGTTTTCTTCTTTATTTACACCTTGCTGTACAAAAGGACTCGAATGCGATCCGCCTATATCATCTTGGCATCCTTGTTCTTTTATTACAAATCATCGGGATTTTTTGTAGGAGTACTTCTATTTGCAACCCTCTATAATTATTTGCTTGGACTCAAAATATCCAGGCATGTGGACGATAACCCCAAGAAAGCCAAAACATGGATGGTTATTGGAATCATCATCAATGTCCTGGTTCTTTGTTATTTCAAATACATGTACTTTTTCACAGACATTTATAACGGTCTATTTAATGGAGATGCACATGTTTTTAATTTCTTAGCCTTTACGGGGAATGGATTTTCAGATTACGGTTATTTCAGCGTGGACAAAATCATCTTGCCTGTTGGGATATCTTTTTACACCTTCAAAACCATCGCCTATCTGGTTGAAGTAAAGAAAAGAGAAATTCCTGCAGTTCGCAGCTTAACAGACTTTACCTTCTTTGTCACATTCTTCCCTTCACTTATTCAGGGTCCGATCATGCGAGGAAAAGACTTTATTCCTCAAATAAATGCAACAGTTAAACTTACCAAGGAAGAGTTTGGTTTAGCTTCTTACATGTTTCTTAAAGGATTGGTGAAGAAAATGGTCTTAGCAGATTTTATTGCAATTCATTTCCTAAATAAAGTATTTGAAGACCCGGGGACCTATTCTGGGATGACTAACATATTCGCCTTAATGGGTTATTCTCTTCAAGTTTATGCTGATTTTGCAGGATATACGGATATGGCGATCGGAGTAGCACTATTAATGGGCTACAAACTCAAAGACAATTTTAATGAGCCTTACAAAGCTGTTTCATGCGGTGATTTCTGGAAAAGATGGCACATTACGCTTTCATCTTGGTTGAAGGACTTCATTTATATTCCACTTGGAGGGAATAGAACAGGTAGTTGGGGATCCTGGATCATCGTTGGATTAAGTTTGATCTTTTGCATGTTTGCCATTGAAAACCATATTGTACTAGCGGTATTGATGGGATCCTTTATTCTCATGTTTTTCTTATTAATCGTATACGAACCCTTTCGATTTCATTTTAATAGAAACATCAACTTAATGTTGACCATGCTCATAGGAGGATTGTGGCATGGGGCAAGCTGGAACTTTGTAATCTGGGGCGGATTGAATGGAATTGGAATTTTAGTTTACAAATACTGGTCAAAAATCAGTCCTTATGAAAAGATCAACCATTGGACCGTCATCGGATTTAAGATTTTGATTACTTGGCTATTCATTACGTATACCCGACTCTATTTTAGAATGCCAGATATAGATTCAACGTTAATTTGGTACGATCAGGTAATGAATAATTTAAAATTCAGTTGGCACTCTATCGAAGTGTTGTGGGAGTATTTCAAATGGCCCGTAATGGCTATTCTATTGGGTTATGCTTTACACTGGACACCTAAAAAGGCAAAAGGATGGATTCAAGGCTCCTTTATTCAAGCGCCAATCTGGGTAAAAGGACTTGCGGCTATTCTGATTGTATTCATCTGCCATCAGTCTTACAGTGCGAAATATGTAGCGTTTATTTATACTTCATTCTAGAAAGTAGGATTAAGATGAAAGTGGGAAGTAGTGAGTCTATACGAACTTGCCTATGAGACACTTTAAGAGATTAAAATTGGTACATAAAAAAGCGCCCCTAACCGGAGCGCCCATTTTTATTCTTGATGATTGATGTATCTTATTTTAGTTCCAAGTACTCAGTACCAAGTACCAAGTTTTTTATTTTGTTGAATTGAATTCACGACATCTAATTCCGAATTATCTCCCTATAGGTCAATGATCTCGCTATTGCTCGGTTTCGAATTTAAAATTCCGAATTAAAAAGAAGGCACCCTTCTCGTTGGTCTTTGGTAATAGTATTTATCGTCCAAAATGTATCTCAAACTCATTTCCAAACCTCCACTTAAGTTAGTTGCTGAGGATAGTTCTGAGATATTCACATCGTAAGTAACTCCTACTCCAAATCCGGATACTTCAAAGAAGATTTCTGGAATGAATGCATCAAACGGAGAAGCTACTCTGAAATGTCCTCCAAAGGAGATCGCCATTTCTTTTCTAAATCCAGTTACTCTTGCTTTTCCATTAATTGTGGTTCTAAATAACAAACCGGCCATCACCTCCCAGTGCGGTTTTTGGTACAAGAAAGAAGCACTTGGCCAGAATCCCCAAGTAGAATTTTTTACTCCAAAATATCCGTTAAAATGCGCTACAAACTCCATCGGCAATCTTTCATCCGTGTAGTAGGCATTTCTTGGTCTGTTCAAGTGATGTACTGAAAACCCAATTTTCCAGTCTTTTGTATTGTCGTAGGTTGTTCTGTTTCCTTCATCTGCAAACCAATAAACAATCCCCGCACTTACATCTGCAAAGCTAAATGGATTAAACTGATTGGTTTCGCCACTTGGAAGGTATGGGTTGTACTGTAATCCATCATACTGATTTCCCCATCTCATGGCAGTTGGATCTACTCCTACTCTTCCCCATCCTGCTTGCAAGCCAAGAGAAATTCTTCCTTTCTTCCCAGCCCATAAATAAGCTGCTAAAGATCCTTGAACTCGAGTGGTTCCCAATTTCACCTCTCCCGCAATATCCTGATAAAAGGAAATACCATAAGCGAAATAAGCTTTACCAACCTTGGTTTTCAAAACATTCTGATCAAATGATGCCGCATAGGTTTGGAAGGCCTTTCCGATGCTTCTCCATTGGTCTTTCCAATTCAGATTTACACGAAGGTTTCCGTCAAAATTCCCTGTTAATGCCGGATTCATGTGCAAAGCTGCATTGTAAATTTGTGAAAAGTGGATGTCTTGAGCTTTTACTGAACCAATTCCCAAGGCCATTACCGCTATTACTACTAATCTTTTCATTTTTTAGAAGTTTAAATCTTATTATCTTATCTAGTTAACATTACATTTCCTGATCTTTCGAAGGTTTGTCCAATTGTTGAAACTCCCCAGAATTTATAGACAAATACTGCTTGTGGACATTCTTCTCCATTTTTATGTGTTCCATCCCATTGAACATTAGCGTCTTCAGATTCCCAGATAAGTCCTCCCCATCTGTTATAGATCTCCATTTTATAATGTTTCCAAGCTGGACCATACACTTTAAAGATGTCATTTTGACCATCATTGTTAGGTGAAAAGATATTCGGAATATAAATCTGTACTTCACCGTCAATTACAACTGTAATCGTATCGTACCCCACACAACCATTTTCATCCGTACCTTGAACGACATAAGTAATTGTTCCCAGCGGACCTGCAACTGGATCTGAACAGTCATCACAATCCAAATAATCCGACGGCGTCCATGTGTAAGAAATGATTACAGATGGACTTGTAACATCTAGCTGAGTTGTTGTTCCTAAAGGAATAGTAACATTTGATCCCGCATCAATTACAGGTGGATCTAAGACCGTAATATGAATCGTATCTGTTGCTGAACCACAAGTTCCAGATACTGAGGCATAAATCACGGTATCCATGGTCGCTGTAAAAGTGACTGTAGCCGTTGTATCCCCATTGTTCCATAGTGGAGAACCTGCATTGGATGTCGCAGTAATGGTAACTGATTCACCAAAACAAACTGTAAAGTCAGCTCCCAAATTCACATCTGCGCCAGGAATTACAGTTACATTTTCAATAATTGTAGAATCGCATCCACTTGCACCAGTTAAAACTGAAGTATGTTGGAAACTCGATAAGACATTCACAAAGTTTGCTGCATCCCCCACAGAAGTATAGTTTCCACCTTCGCACATGGAGGTATCAATAATTGTAGTTGTTGGTTGAACAACGGTGATATTTTCGGTAACAACAGAATCACATCCAATTGAATTGGTTAAAGTAGAAACATGTGAAGTAGAAGACGAGATGGTTTGAGTTGTTCCATCTGCGAACGTATAAGAGCTACCTGCACAAACTTGATCATTTAATGTATTTGTCGATGTTGAAGTCTGATCAATAATTGATAATGTAGCGCCTGTTGTAGAACAGTTTCCATTTGAAACGACCACATAATAGTTTCCAGCTCCCAAACCTGTAAACGAACCAGTTGCATTAGTTGCAATTGAGTTATTCGCGGCATCGAACAATTCGTAAGAAGTACCGTTTGCCGTAATTGTAATCGAACCATCAGGAGCAGTACAACTTGTTAAATCAGTAGCAACTTCGGCAGTGATTGAAGGAACATCATTAATAGTAATAGTTATTGTTGAGGCTGCTGATTCACAACCGTTCACTGTTTCCGTAACATAGTAAATGGTAGCTCCTACAGCTGAACCAGGAGTTAAAGAGGTACCTGTTCCAATATTTGTAGTCAATCCAGCATCTGAGTACCAGTTCAATGTCCCTCCTGATCCTGCAGTGGCAGTAAGGTTGGTCATGGCATCACCTGAACAATAAGTGGCATCTGTACCTGCTGTTGGCGCGTTAGGCACAGCATTAATAGTAATGGTAACCGTACTTGCCGGCGATTCACAACCAGCCACAGTTTCTGTTACATAATAAGTAGTTACCCCCACAGTGACTCCAGGAGTCAAAGAGGTTCCTGTACCAATATTTGTTGTCAATCCAGCATCTGAATACCAATTTAATGTTCCTGCTGCACCAGCTGTTGCTGAAAGGTTTGCCATCGCATCACCAGAACAATAAGTGGCATCTGTACCTGCTGTTGGTGCTGCAGGAGCAGAGGCGTTATTAATAGTAAATGTTGAGGAAGTAGTCGTACAACCGTTTAATGTCACCACTACATAATAGTCTCCTGCATTCAATCCAGTGAAGGCTCCCGTGGCATTAGTTGCAACCGAGTTATTCGAAGCATCAAATAATTCATAAGACGTACCATTAGCAGTAATCGTTACCGTTCCGTCAGGGTTCAAACAATCTGTGATATCCGTTGAGGCTTCAGCAGTGATTGCTGGGTTGTCATTAATTGTAATGGTAACCATTGAAGCAGTAGATTCACACCCTGTTACTGTTTCCGAAACATAATAAATAGTTGATCCAATTGTAGCACCTGGTGTAAGCGTTGCTCCTGTTCCAATATTCGTAGTCAAACCTGCATCAGAATACCAATTCAACGTTCCACCGGATCCTGCTGTAGCTGTTAAATCAACCATTGGATCACCAGAACAATAGGTTGCATCCGTTCCAGCCGCTGGAGCTGCAGGTATTGCATTGATTGTAATAGTCACAGAGCTTGCAGGAGATTGACATCCAGAAACTGTTTCCGTAACATAATAAATTGTTGTTCCAACTGTTGATCCAGGAGTCAAAGTCGCTCCAGAACCAATATTATTTGTTAATCCGGCATCATCAAACCAGTTCAACGTTCCCCCTGATCCTGCAGTGGCTGTTAAATCGATCATGGCATCACCCGAACAATAAGTTGCGTCCGTTCCTGCTGTAGGTGCTGGTGGCGCTGAGGCATTATTAATAGCCAATGTAGAAGATTGAACCGAACAAGTACCCATAATTGCGATTACGTAATAACTTCCTGCATTTAATCCTGTGAAAACACCCGTAGCGTTAGAAGTAACCAGACCACCGGCTGAAGTATACAATTCATAAGAGGTTGCTCCGGCCGCTGTAACTGTGAAAGTTCCATCTGGGTTAACACAGTCGGTAATATCTGTAGCACTTTCTGATCCAATAGTAAGCGTTGGACCCGCATTAATCGTCACGTTAAATGTTGTGTCACATGTAGGATCATTGATGTCTACAATTTGAACTGCAAATGTACCATCAGCCTGACCAGTCCAGTTTTGCGTTCCCGCCGTAACATCGTTGAATTCTGTTGTTCCGCCGATAATGACATCATAAGTTCCTGTTCCCGCAATAGTGAAATCTACAGAACCATCATTTGCACCATCGCAAGATTCATCTGTAATGGCCGTTGTAACCGAAAGATCACAACAGTTTTGAATAGTGATAGTAACTGTACTCGCTGGAGATTCACAACCTGCAACCGTCTCAGTTACATAATAAATTGTTGCCCCTAAAGTAGAACCTGGAGTTAAAGTAGTTCCCGTTCCAATATTGGTTGTCAAACCTGCATCAGAATACCAATTAAAAGTACCACCTGTACCACTCACGGTCAAATCTAACATGGCATCTCCCACACAGTAGGTCGCATCTGCAAGAGCATTTGGTGCCGCTGGTGCTGAGGCATTGCTGATTGTAAGAGTGGTAGATTGAGTTGTACATCCATTTAAAGTCACTACAACGTAATAACTTCCAGCAGCTAATCCTGTGAAGTTTCCAGTAGCATTAGTTGAAACTGAAGCTCCACCTGAAGTAAATAACTCATAGGAAGTTCCGTTTGCGGTGATTGAGATGGAACCATCCGGCGCCAGACAGTTAGTGATGTCTGTAGCGTTTTCAGCTGTGATAACAGGATTGTCATTTACCGTTATTGTTACTGTGCTTGCCGGAGATTCGCATCCACTTAAGGTTTCTGTTACATAATATATTGTTGTTCCAATTGTTGATCCAGGAGCAAGGGATGTTCCCGTTCCGATATTGGTTGTCAAACCAGCATCAGAATACCAATTCAAAGTTCCTCCTGAACCTGCAGTTGCAGTTAAATTTGCTATTACATCACCACTACAGTAAGTCGCATCTGTACCAGCAGTTGGTGCTGAAGGTGTAAATCCATCATTTATGATTACCGTTGCTGTAGCCGTACAAGTAGGATCAGATTGATCGGTTACTGTTACCGAATAAGTTCCAGCCACCAACCCAGATAAATCTTCTGTTGTTGCTGAATTGGACCATAAGAAATTATAGGTTGAAGTACCTGTTACTACTAAATTAATTGCACCATCTGAACCTCCTGCACAAGTCACATGAGTTGGGAAGGTTCCCAAATCCGGAGGAGTACAAGTTGATGAACAAGCAGGAAGTGTCGCTGGGTTTGCTATGGTAACTTGCGATCCAAAAGCATCCGTTACTTGGTAAGGTGCATTTCCTGAAGGTGTTTGAGTAGCCCCAGTACCTCCAAAAACAACGTAATCGCTCACCGTACAGCTAGCCACACTACAAGAAGCTGGAATAAATGGTGGAAAACCTGCATTCCATGTTCCTCCACAAGCTGTACATTCTGCACTGGTTGTTGGTGTCACAGTTGATGATCCCCATTCTTCCCAAACAAAAGGTCCTGTTCCGTTAGTAATTGTAATATCTCCATTAGCTTCCAAACAAGCATCCAAAGTTGTACATGGATCAACAACCACTGTCACTTGATCCGAACCACAAGCTAAGGTATAAGTAACTGTAATAGTCCCTGCACCAGCAGTAGCTGGATCGAAAACACCCGTACTTGGATTCACTCCAGCACCTGACCAGGTACCTCCTGGTGTGTTTGCTATTAAATTGAAAGAAGGGTCTGACTCACAAACCGTATCCGCCGGACAAACATTCGCATCACAACATACAAGAGAGTATTGTGCACAAGCCGACATGTTTACCGCTTCAATTCTACCGTTTCTATTTCCATTTAAAGAGTTGTTGGATTGTGCTCCACAAGCAATTACTTCTCCATTGGAGTTGACGCTCACATCATAAACTGATATTGAAACCGGAGAACTTGAAAGTAGGTTTAGATTCGGATCAAATTTATGTACTTGGTTTTTCGAACCGGCATAAACATTTCCACAGTTATCCACTGCCAAACCACTGTTTTGCACTACAATTCCTCCCCCAAACACGGCATTACCAACACCCCCAGGGATTGGAGCTGAACCAACCATGGCTCCGCTAAACAAATCCCATTGTATGATAATATCACCTGCATGAGTATAGAAATATTGGTCGTTAGCAACCAAAGCTTTCAAACCACCTCCATTTTGTTGTTCAGGCAAGTAGTTTTCACATTTATACGCCAAATGCTCTGTATTATCGACTTGATAAACTGGTAAATTTGTTGGACAAGCTCCAATGTTTTGATTGATCGCACCAACTTCAGTATGTGTTAAGTAAACGTATTTGGCATTGACAGAGGAGGATATAGATCGCACTTCAACTGGAGTAAATCCTCCTCCTTGAGTTCCAACAACTTGAAAGGAATTTGCCGAACCATTGGTAATATCAATATCATAAATTCGAGCTTGGAAACCTCCGAAAATTCCCGTCGCACCAGTACCTCCAACAATCAATTTTGTTTTATCACAGTTGAAGGTAATCGACCAATACTCCACACTAAATCCACTATTAGAATTGTGCCAAGTCATTGTTCCTCCATTGTCTACTCTTTCAATTTCAGGAGTAGTTCCAGAAGTAATATAACTGTTACCTAAATTGTCGGTTGCAAGAGTTCCCAACCAAACAGAAGCCGTATCCCAAGGCGTTGTATAAGTCCATTGAAGTACTCCAGCTGAGTTGAATTTCTTTAATTGCATTGGTGTTTCTCCTCCAATAGAATACACATTTCCTGCTCCGTCTGTCTCCACTTCCCAAACAGCTGTTGATGTGGTAAATGTTGGAGAAATCACCCAAGGATCGATTACTAATGTGTGAGTAGGATCATAATTTCCAAGGTCAAAAGTCATCACGCCATTCACCAATTGATACTTCGAAGAAATTTCTTGCTTCGTTAATTGATCAAAAGTGTAAGGTGCATGCTCTATCAATTGTCCTAATGATGTGTTGGTTTCAATCTGTCCTTTAGCGTTCAAAACCATTTCGATATGTTCCTCTCCAACAGAAGTCTTATCGAAAGTATATTGCACTTTGATTTGTGATGGATCTCCACCAGGATGCACGATCAAGCTATATTTGATCCCACCTTCAGGATGGAATTCATACACTAAATCAATCTTATCATAAAGATTTTTGTATGTCAGTTTTTGATACCCATTGATTCCTGCTATTTGTTTCGCACCATATTTTCCCTGACGCACACTGTAGCTGAAATAATGATTGGTTTGCTCTTCCGCAACGATTTCTACATTTGGATTTGAACCTACCCAAGTGGCATGAATTAATTCAGAAATATTTGTTCTTTTTGGTGAGTCCGGATGAGATTTGTCTCGGTTTGGATTTCGCACAATCTTATCAAAACGATAAGTCACACCTTTCTTTGTGAAAAATACATAAAAAGGGTTGTGATTGTAACCGTATTCGACCTTGTCTTCTTGCCAGTCTCTTTTATCAAACTGACCTAAATTAGGAACAAAAGCAGCATCTCCGATTGCCGAATGCTGGAATAACTTATTCTGATTTTGCGCAAATAAAATCGTAAGGTTGGCCAAAATGGCACAAGTAAACAGTAGAGATTTGATCATAGTGTATATTTTAAGACTACAATAACTAGTAAATGACAATACAAAATTAATTTAAGGTTAAGTCAAAAACAGTAGGGTTCCCCCCTCAATCACCTTAACACTTGATTGATATTATGTTAATTATTTAACTTTTGTTTCTTTACATATTCATTATCAACTACTTAAAACACGGTATTCGAAAGACTTACAACTTATATGTGATTAAATTGTTAAATGAACTGAAGGGCCTTTAGCCTTTTTATATATTTAATCATGGAGAATAAAATTATCATCGCTGGTGGATCTGGATTTCTTGGAAGTGAAATGATCAAATTCTTTCAACTGAAAGATTATGAGATTGTGGTTCTAACCAGAGGAAAATCTTTGAAAATTGCTAATATTCAGCATGTTCATTGGGATGGAGAAACCTTGGGGACTTGGATCGAAGAACTAGAAGGAGCCAAAGCTGTGATTAATTTATCTGGCAAAAATGTGAATTGTAGATTTACAGAAGCCAATAAAAAAGAAATTCTTGATTCTAGAGTCCATTCAACTACCCTGATTGGGAAAGCTATCGAAAAATGTCAGCTTCCTCCTGAAGTTTGGATCAATGCAAGTGGTATCTCTGTTTACGCGGATTCTTATGAAAAACAGATGACTGAAGAAGATTTTGAGTTAGGAACAACATTTATGTCACAGGTTGCTCAGGAATGGGAAAAGGCAATTTATCAGTTTGACCAATTACCCATCCGCAAGCTAGCCATCCGAATCGGAATTGTTTTGGGAAATGAGGGCGCTCTGAAAATATTGAAAAAACAAACGCGATTTGGATTAGGAGGCAAACATGGAAATGGCAAGCAAATGATGCCTTGGATTCATATTCAGGATTTGATTGGGATTTTCGATTTTGCAATTCAGCATGACAATTTAAACCAACCTTTAAATGGATGTAGTCCCCACCCAGCTTCGGATCAACAATTCATGAAAACACTTAGGCAAGTCATGAAAATGCCGATTGGAATCCCTGCTCCCGTTTTCGCCATTAAGATCGGAGCCAAAATTTTAGGCACAGAAGCTGACCTCATATTAAGTAGTACAAATGCTTTTCCAAAAAGAGTGCTGGACGCAGGCTATATTTTCAAATTCCCTGATCTAAAAAGCGCTTTGGAGGACTTGAAATAAAGCAATTCCTTAGATCTGAAGATTTTGCACATTTATCCCTAAGCAAAGTCGATTCAAATAGTTTTCAGAAGGGAAAAATTTATATTTTTGAGAAAAATCATTTAATCATGGGAAGAGCATTTGAATTTAGAAAAACAAGAAAACTAAAAAGATGGGGTAAAATGGCTAAAACCTTTACCAAAATTGGTAGAGAAATAGCGATGGCGGTAAAAGAAGGTGGTCCAAGTCCCGAAAGCAATTCAAAGCTCCGTGTAATTATTCAGAATGCTAAGGCGGCAAATATGCCCAAGGAAAATGTTGAACGAGCAATCAAAAAAGCATCTGAAAAAGACACGGCCAACTATGACGAGATGGTCTATGAAGGGTATGCTTCAGGTGGGGTTGCCATTGTGGTAGAAACAACTACCGATAATTCCACTCGAACTGTAGCCAATGTAAGAGCCGCTTTCAATAAATTCAATGGTTCGTTGGGTACTCAAGGTATGACAGATTTCCTTTTTGACAGAAAATGTATGTTTAAAATAGACGCGGGAGACCTTGATCCAGAAGAATTGGAATTTGAGTTGATCGATTTTGGTGCGGAAGAAGTGGATAAAGATGAAGAGGATAATGAGATTATCATTTATGGAAACTTTACCGATTTTGGAAACTTGCAAAAAGCACTGGAAGAAAAAGGAATTGAAATAAAATCTGCTGGTTTTGAAAGAATTCCGGTAGACACGAAATCACTTTCTCCTGAAGACGAAGAGTTATTCCACAAACTAATCGAAAGATTGGAAGATGACGACGATGTTCAGCAAGTATTCCACAATTTAGGTTAAGCATGAAGAAATTAATAGCGATACTATCCATATCTCTTTTTGTTTTTTCTTGCGGAGAAACTGAGACGAAAGAAAAAGATTCTAAAAACAATTCAAAAGAAGTAAAAGAGACGGCACCTGATTATATTCAGATTGGAATGGATGTGACCAATACAGCACAATCTACTTTGTTGAAGCATGTTGGACAAGCCATGAAAATGGGCGGACCCAATGCGGCGATTCAATATTGTAATATCAATGCCCTTTCTATCACGGATTCTTTATCGGAAGCCAATCATGTAAAAATTTCCCGAGTTACAGAAAAGAATAGAAATGAGAAAAATGTGCTGGCTCAGGAAGATCTATCCATTTGGGAATACTACAAAACAGGAGCAATCAACGTGCAGATGCCCGACACACTTGTTGATTTCAATGGAAAGAAAGTCTTCTACAGACCTATTTATATTGCGAACCCGACTTGTCTAAATTGCCACGGACAACAAGGAACCGACATCATGGACGTCACCGTCGCCAAATTAGACGAACTCTACCCCAACGACAAAGCACGAGACTACAACATGGGCGAACTTAGAGGAATGTGGAAGCTAGAATTTGAAAAATAGTTTTCTGCAGTTCCAGTTTTAAATTGAAATGGAATCCATTTTAGCATAAAATGAACTTTTCACTTTTAATTCTTAATTCTTAATTCTTAATTCTTACCGCTTTCAAAGCCTGAACCAAATGTCTTTGATTGTGATAGATAACCACCCTAAAAGTATCTCCTAATCTTAGTTTGATTATTTTGGAAATGGTAATGGTGGTTTTTACTTTAGTGAGATTTGTATTTCTCGCTTCTTTCAATAGCTCCAACATTTGTTGCTGATGAAAAATAAAATCATCTAAAACTGTTCTGTCCAATTTACTCCCAGCTGGGTTCATATTCTTGAACGTTTTCATCTTATTTAATTTCTCTTTCGGAGCTACTGATTTCGCAAAATAATCTCCTAAGACTCCAGTTTTAAAAGCGTCGCTTTTCGCCAGCCTTGATTCTTTTATACGCTTTCTAATTTCAGGAGTATAGAAATCTCCATATCGATTCAAATGTTGGATGGCTTCTAGAGCACTCCAAGCTCCTTCATTTGGTCTTTGATTCAATTCAGCATCTGACAATGTTTTCAGCTTTTCAGCGTCATTCATAGTTCCTTTTACTCGATCTATCAGATCATTTATTAATTCTTCTGCTTTCATTTTTTTATTTCAAAGATAGCCGGGACAGCAAAGAAAAAAATTGATTCAAATCAAGACTTTTTTAAGCGAGATAAAGTTTCGGGAGTCATTCGAAGGTAAGAAGCAATGTATTTATTTGGCACCTCCTGAAACAATTGAGGTGATCTTTCCTGAACTCTTTTATACCTTTCTACCGGAGATGAAACCAAAAGATCTCTTTCTCTTTCCATCATGGCCAATACTAGAAACTCCAGCATCAAATTCCACATTTCAACATTCTCGTTGTTCGAATGAATGAAATCCATGTACTTTTCACGGGAAACTCTTTTGACTACTGTCTTCTTCAATGCCTGGATATAAAATTCAGAGGGTTTGCCAGTAATAAACGAATCCAAAGCCCCAATAATATTGTCCTGATAACCAAAACGAATGGTATGCTCTTCAAACTCTTCAATGACAAAAACGCGCAAGCAACCTTCGACAACAAAATACATATTTCGATCTACGCTTCCGGAAACTTTCAGGTATTCATTACGAGCAAGTTCGATTTCTTCTTCCCAGATTTGAGCTTGATCTAATTTTGATATCCAGGTTTTTAAGTTCAAAGTGCAAAGTTAAAAGTGCAAATTGTGGAAAGTGCAAAATGCAAAGTTAAAAGTTCAAAGTGCTACGTGCTAAGTGCTAAGTGCTAAGTTAATTTTTTTTGGTTCTAAGTGCTAGTTTTTTGGTACTGAGAACAAATACAATTTTGCATTTTGCACTTTGCATTTTGCATTTTGAATAAAGATCAAACGCTGAGCAATAAGATGACGATGTAAGTTACATAGGCTCCAAGTAGCAAAATCCCCTTCGTCCAACCCATTTTCTTTCCGAAGAGCATTAGTGGCAGTAAAATAACCGCAATTCCAAGCATCCAGATCATGTCGAATTGTAAGGCGACGTCGTTGATGTCTATTTCTTTGACCATGGAGGTGATTCCAATCACTGCCATGATATTGAAAATGTTGGATCCTACTAAGTTCCCAATGGAGATATCGGTTTGCTTCCTAAAAGCTGCTACGGCAGAAGTCACCAATTCAGGTACCGATGTTCCAAATGCGACAATGGTGATTCCAATGACTCTCTTCTCCATCCCTAGATTTTCGGCTAATCCTACAGCCCCATCTAAAAGCCATTCTGCTCCGAAATAGAGTGCGATTAATCCACCTAAAATGTATAAAAGAGAATAAGTAAAATGTGTGTTTTCAATGACCTCGACTCCTTCTGTTTCAATAGCTGCTTCAACTTTTTTGGAGGCTTTCCTTGAGTTGTAGACTAAAAAGCCAATGAAAATCAGTAAAATCACGAACATGATGACTCCCTCGTAAAATTCAAGCTCATTATTCAGAGCAAAAAAGTAGAAAATCAAGGAAGAGAACATCATCATGGGCCAGTCGATGATCTTGGAGTTTCGGTCTACGGCAATCGGAAAAATCATTATGGTTACCGCCAAAACCAAAGCGATATTGGCAATATTGGATCCAATGACATTTCCTATCGCAATTTCTGGATTTCCATCTAGTGCAGCTTTGATACTAACGATTAATTCAGGTGCGGAGGTTCCAAAAGACACAACGGTCATACCGATAACCAAAGTAGAAACCTTAAACTTCCTTGCAATTCCAACCGCGCCTTTCACAAGAAAATCACCACCTACAATTAAGGTAGCCAATCCAATGATCAACAAAAAGATATTCAAGCTTCGGTGGATTTATCTGGTTCGGGTTTGGGGTCTATTGGAGTAGGAGGTTCTGGCTTTTTCTCGTCCATTTGTTTGACCGACTGCTCAATTTCTCTTTTGATGTTGAGATCTTCCCTCATACTACTTGCAGACTTTGTGATCTCATTTTGAATTTCCTGAGAAGCATCTCGCATTTGACGAATACCTTTTCCCATTGTACGAGCGATAGAAGGGATATTTTTGGAACCAAAAAACATCAAGATGACCATCAAAATAACAATCACCTCACCTGTTCCCAAACTGTTTAAAAATAAAAACATCTCCCTTAAATTAGGTCATCAAAGTTACAAAAAAAGCCCTTCCAAATACGGAAAGGCTTTTCAATTTTATTGTGTTGATATTACTTGCTTTCTTCTCTTTTAACTGGCTTAGCAATCGATTTGATATTTCTAGACAAATCAATTACCAATGGTGTTGCCACACAAAGTGATGAATAAGTACCCACTACTACCCCGATCATCAAGGCAAAGATAAATCCTCTAATTGACTCTCCACCGAAGATGAAGATCATCAACAATACAATAAATGTAGAAACCGATGTATTGATGGTTCTACTTAATGTAGAGTTCAATGCATTGTTCACTACTTCTTTTTCGTCAGTTCTTTTGTGTAATCCGATGTATTCTCTAATTCTATCAAATACAACCACCGTATCGTTAATTGAGTACCCCACAACCGTTAGGATCGCCGCAATAAACGCTTGGTTGATCTCCATGGAGAAAGGCATGATTCCTTTGAAAATAGAGAAGATAGCCAATACCACGATCACATCATGTGCCATCGCCAATAGGGCTCCCACACCAAACTGTGGTTTTCTAAATCGAATTAAGATATAAAGGAAGATAATGATCAATGAAATCACTACTGCCCATACCGAAGAAGTTCTCAAAGAGTTTGAAATGGATGGTGAAATCTTTCTTTGCTCCAAAATCTCGTAATCTCCGAAATCTGCTTTATTCTTTTCTAAAGCTGTAGAGAGTGCTGTGTTTACCAATGAATCCACATCTGGAGCAGTACTGTTCTCCATGAATTTTGTCTTGATCAATGCAGTAAACTTGTTATTGATTTGCTTCACCTCAGGCTCCACTCGGTTTCCATCCTGATCAACAAATTCATCTCCAATAGCCACTTTAAGTTTTTGGTAGTCTACTTCATTTTCGAACTCGATTTGGTAAGTTCTACCACCCGTAAATTCTACTCCGTAATCTAAACCTCTTGTTGCCAATGAAGCAATACCTCCAGCTACAACCAATCCTGAAACGATGTAGAAAATCTTTCTTTTCTTAATGAAAGCATAGTTCGCGTTTGTCAAGAAATTTCGAGTCATTTTCGTAGAGAAAGTGATTTCTTTTTTCTTGTCGAACATCTCGATGAAGATCAATCTTGTAATTACCAATGCAGCAAATACAGAAGTAAAAATACCTATGATCAATGATGTTGCGAAAGATTCGATCGGACCTGATCCAAATACTTTCAATACAATCGCAGTTAATAAAGTAGTGATGTTCGCATCTAAGATTGCCGCCAAAGCTTTTTGGTATCCATCTTTGATCGCTAATTTCACACCTTTTCCACCTCTTAACTCTTCACGAATTCTTTCAAAGATCAGTACGTTCGCATCCACCGACATACCAATCGTAAGAACGATACCTGCAATACCAGGAAGCGTAAGAACCGCTTTAAATGAAGCAAGTGCTCCAAAAATCAAGAAGATGTTTGTTACCAAAGCTACATTCGCTACAACTCCTGCTCTAGCGTAATAGAAAATCATGTAAGCCAACACCATCAATAAAGCGATGATGAATGACCAAATACCAGAGTTAACATTATCAGCCCCTAAAGTCGCTCCTACAACCGATTGATCCACAATGATCATTGGCGCAGGTAGAGCTCCGGCTGAAAGTAGCCCAGCTAATTCATCCGCTTCTTCATTTGTAAAGTTTCCTGAAATTTGAGACGATCCAGTGGTCATGATTTCATTAACAGTTGGTGCAGACCAAACCATGTTATCCATAGTAATGGCAACAATTTTATCAACATATTTTTCAGTCATCGCAGCCCAGTTATCTGTACCTGTTCCATTCATTTTCATGGAAACGATAATTGAACCTGTTCTTTGATCGTAGTCTTTATAAGCTTTATCAATGTCTTTTCCACTTACTTCTGCTCTTCCATCTTCTGGAATCTTAATTGCATAAAGCATATGGATTTCTGTAGGTTGATTTGTTTTAGGATCATAATAAGGCTTAGCCGACCACATCAATTTCAAATTCGGATACTCCATTAGAATATCTGCCATTGCTGGATCTTTTAACGACTTATTGATTTTAGCTGTGTCCTTATAAGAAGCATAACCTACTGAAGGATCTCCCACTCTGAATTTCCCTTCCACTAAGTTTGGACTCAATGGGAAATACTTTCTTGCAATTTTTTGATTAAAGATTGCAGAAGTACTATCATTATTGATTGTATTGTCTTCAGCTACATTTGTTTTAACCGTATCATTCGCTGTTTTTGTTGAATCATCTCCTAGACCTAAATCAATCTGAGGCGCATTGTTATTCTCTTCAACTTTTGTAGTATCATCAGCTTTCTCTTCAATATTGGCATCCGCTGTTTTTTCTTCTACATCAGCAATACCTTCTTCGGCTTTGTATTTCTCAATAAGTTGAGGCCAAGCTTGGTTAAAGATTAGCGGACCAATTTCACCGTTGTCATGAACCGCAAAGAATTCAATGTTGGCAGTTGATTTTAATTTTCTTTCAACAGACTCCTGATCTTTTACACCAGGTAGTTCAACTGTAATTCTGTTAGTTAAAGGCTCTTTTGTAATAGTAGGTTGAGCTACACCGAATTGGTTTACCCTTTTCTCTAAGATCACCTCAACACCATCTAGTGCCGTGTTAATTTGCTTAGTTAAGTATTCAACTACCTTCTCATCAGAATCACCCGCATTAATTCCATCATTATTGCTGTGGAAATGTGCAGCTAGTTTTCCTGTACCATTCTTTTCTTGGAAAATAGAAACAAAAAGCTCTAAGTATTTATCACTCTTCCCTTCTTCCCATTGTTTGTTCGCTTCCAAATAAGCTGCAAAAAACTCTGGATCTCTGTAGTTATCACATTTGTTTTGAACGAATTCAGGAATAGACATCTCCAATGTCACACTCATCCCACCTTGAAGGTCCAATCCAAAATTTAAACCACTTTCTTTACAATACTTATAGGTATGACCTAAGATTGGGTAAACCGGCTTCTCTGCCATTTCTTTCAAGTAGCTATCTACATAAGCATACTTGATCTCATCTTCCGCTTTCTTGTCATAGAAATTAACCGCAGAACCGTTAGGTAAAAGCACCATGCTGTCATTACTATCAGCCATGGCATTTTTGATGGAATCGTATTGCGTTTGTGCATAACTATCCGCATCATTTTCTACACCTGCAGCAACCCAAGTAAGGGAAAGGGACCAGATCGTAACAACTACTAATAAGATCGTTAGTACCCAGAAAAAACTCTTGTTTCTCATTTAGTTTTTATTAATTCAACTTGATTTAGAGCCTGCAAATATAGACTTTCCATTTTTAAATATCAATTATTGTTGAGATATATTAGAAAGATTGAAAAATCAGGCGAACAGAATAGAAAGTAATGCTTTGATATTAGGCAGTTTAGATAGGTAGAATTTAGTTTTTCTTCTTGAATTCAAATGCCAAATTTCCCATTCCAAGCATGGCAACTAACTCCTGAATTTCTTCCTTATTAAAATTACCCGAAATTTGAACTTGTCCCCCTTCAATTATTTGTTGAACCTTTGGAGCACTGATTACCTGATCATTGAGCGCAATCGCAAGGTATTTATCAAGGTTTTTAGAACTTAAATCCGCAAATTCTCTTCTGCCCTCTTCCGTTAAATTAATTAGAACAACGGGTTCTTGTGTCTGACTATCAAAATTCTGAGTTACCTCCTTAATACTGGAAGAAGACATCATCGCATCTCCAAAATCTGTCTTCAAACAATAAAGCCCGAAGAACTTATCTTTAATTACATACTTTCCCCAGTGCATCTCCAAATCTTGATATATTGCAAGAGGATTGAGAAAAACTGTATCCTTTAGAATTGCATTTACTTTTGCCGTATCTTCTGCTTTAGCTATAAAAACATAAGGAATTGAAAAAGAAGTTAAGTCACTGAAATCGACGGCTGGATATGCTGGAAAATACTCTTGCATATAATCACTCATAATTTGATTGGAATCAATAAGAACATCTAAAGCATCTTGATCTTCCACCCATTTGCCAATCACATAATTTTGCAAAGGTTTTCCATAGATTAAAGCAAGTATCTTCCCCGCATCATAGGTTTCATAGAATCCCACTTCGGAGCTAGATCCTAGCAATTTCGCTAACATTTCATCAGGCATTTCTTTTGGACCATTGTATTGAAAGATGATTTCCCCTTTGTCAAAATCAATGATTGGATTGAGATCTTGCATCCCTGCAATAAGGAATCTTTTTTGAAGAGCATACATGGAATTTTCAAGATCTTGTTCATAGCTTCCATTCTCTTTACTTCTCTGAACATCTTGCTCATTCGCTTTTAATTCGATCTCGTATTTATAGGTTTTAATGGACTTCCCAGATTCGGAATCATTGGAGCATGAGAAAAGGAATAGGATAAAAAGAAAGACAATATGTTTTGCCATTATATGGAAATTGCAATTTATTGTTGGAAGATACAGATTTTTCAACTTTAGGTTACTCCATTCCCGAATTTAAATAATCCCAATACACTTCTTCTCCTTTCTTAATTTGAGTCGTATCGAAATTCTGAATTGTGAGATCTTTGAAATAGATTTGAACCAGCCCAATATCCTTCGCATAAACTTCATGAGCCTTTTGGTAATCCACTAAGGAAAAGAAATCGAGTTGCTGGGTTTTCAAAAGGGAAGAAAAGTTGGATCCATTAACACTTCCTGAGTAATCTCTTTTTACCACTGTAGAAGTCATTTCATCGTAAGTATTGTAGGCATTTACATTCCAACTCAAATCCAAATAGGCCGGAAAAGCGAGCTTGATGTATTTCTGATTATCCAGATTATAAATCCCTTGAAAACCATTATTGTAAACCGTGTTCACTTTATCCAAAACATAACTGGAATCCAAATGTGGCTTCACATAGAAGTTTAATTTATTTACCGAATCTCCCACATTGTTCAAGATCTTTTCTCCGACGGTTACTTTCAAATAATACTCGTTGGAGTCGATACTGGGATTCAAATTGATATCGTGGGAAATGGTAAGGACATGGTACTCGACAAAATGCCCTTCTTGAATTGGGAAATAAGAATAATCCAGATCCGTATTGTAAGGTTCTGTCTTCTTACATGAAAACCCAACAAACACGAGGATCACTATGGTTATTAATTTTTTCAATTCCCGGATTTACCGTCTATTTCTGCGAGTTTCAGTTTCAACACTTCGCCTTCCAACTCTCTGTTTTTGTCAAAATACCTTCTTTTAATCAAAGTACCATTTTCTTCGAAATATTCCCAGAGACCGTGTCTGACAGCATATTTATAATTCTTCACCACCATTTTGCGACCAGAATCTTCATAGAACTCAATCACTTTTCCGTCCATATTTCCATCCAGATAGTTTCCAAGTAATTTTCTTTTTCCGTTTAAGTAGTACTCAGCAAACTCACCGTTCAAAACACTGTCCTTGTAAGTAAAATATTGTAAAACTCTCATTTTAGTATCTCCAGGTTGCGGTTCAAAATAAATGGTTGTTTTACCATCTAACTTACCATTCTTCCAGGTCTCTGTCTTTCTAACGTAACCTGTGCCACCGTAGTAAGTCCAAACTGAATCTTTTTTCTCATTGACATAGTTTCCCTTTCCGATCAGCGTGCCATCTTCAAAATACATTTCGGCTTTGGCATAAGTTCCGTTTTTAGAGAACAACATGGCCGCTTTCAATTTGCCGTTGGGATAATAGAAGTAGAACAATCCGGTTCGTTTTCCGTGATCAAAAGTTCCTTCATAGGCCTTTTGAGTCGAATTTTCGTGATTTCCGATCCACTGCCCGTGCTTTTTTCCATTCGCATCTTTCTGATTTATTTGAGCTACAGCTAAAAGAGGGAAAACAAATAGTAAGAGTAAACTAAATTTTTTGATCATCATTTAAATAATATTTGGTCTTTAACATCTTTCAAATTTTGGCAAATTAAGTCGGCTTTTGACTCAATTTCCCTGTTATTTTTCAACATTATGGTTTTCATTCCAAGTTTTGTTCCAAACTCGATATCTGATTCTGAATCTCCAATCAAAAGGCTCTTTTCAAAATCAATTTCAGGAAAATCAATTTGGGCTTTCAATCCCATCCCAGTTCCTGGTTTTCGGTCGTTTGAGTTTTCAGAAGCCAGATGAGGAGCAAAATAAATCTGGTCGATTCTTCCTCCATGTTTCTTTACTTCTTCCAACATATAACCATGAACTTCCTGAAGGTTACTTTCCGTCATGATGCCCTTCCCTACGCCTTGCTGATTGGTTACCACAACAACTTTTCCAAACAGTTCCGAAAAAACCTTCAAGCTTTCCAAAACACCTTCAATGAACTCAAATTCTTCGATGGATTTCACATAGTCGTTGTCTCTTTTTTTATTAATCACTCCATCGCGATCCAAGAAAAGCGTCCAGTCCGAATTGATTTGTTCAAGGAAGTTCATCATACTTTTTGTCACAAATTTAATTATTGTACCCCTGAGGCAAGGAATTTTCCTATTTTTGTTCCCTAAATTAAGAAAAATGAAGACACATTTGATCTCCGGAGGATGCGGATTTGTTGGTAGAAACATGGTTCAGCGTCTTTCTTCCGATCCAAACAATCGAGTAATCTTTGTAGACGACCTTTCTGTAGGAACACACCCTTCTACTTGGTTGAATAAAGAACAAACTAAAAAGGTAAAAGATTGTGAATTTTATGGTGATAATTTGATCTTTTTAGAAAGAGATTTCAGATTCCTGTTGCAACACATGACAGCAGATGAAAACTATCTTTCAAAAGAATACGGAATAGAAATAGATCAATTTGATGATGTCTTTCATTTTGCAGCAATCGTTGGAGGTAGAGCTAAAATCGATGGAGATCCAATGATGGTGGCCTTAGATCTTTCAATTGATGCTGAATTCTTTTACTGGGTAACCAGAAGAAAACCGAAAAGAGTTTTGTATCCGAGTTCATCAGCTGCTTATCCGGTAGATTTACAATCGGAGTCGCATGCCATCGCTTTAAGTGAATCAGATATCGATTTCAAAAAGATGGGTGAGCCTGACATGACTTACGGTTGGTCTAAACTAACTGGAGAATATTTAGCCATGATCACAGCTAAACATTACGATGTTTCTGTGACATGTATTCGTCCTTTTTCAGGTTATGGAGAAGATCAGGATTTGACTTACCCAATTCCAGCCATTGCAAGAAGAGCGGCAAACAAAGAAAACCCATTTGAAGTTTGGGGATCAGGAAAACAAGGAAGAGATTTTGTACACATTGACGATGTTTTGGATTGTACGCTTTTGGCCATGGATAAAATTTCTGATGGAACAGCAATCAACATAGGACAAGGACAATTAACTTCTTTCCTAGAAATCATCGATATTTTTACTGATTTCGCTGGTTACAAGCCTGAAATAAAGCCTTTACTAGACAAACCCGTTGGAGTGTATTCAAGATACTGCAATATGGATTGGGTGAAGGAAAACCTGGGATGGGAACCTAAAATTTCGATCCGTGAAGGGATGAGAAGAGTTTACGAAAAACATTGTTCTCAAGTCTAATGGCAAAAAAAGTCATCTGTTTCGGTCCGGGTACTGCTTTTAAAGGCGGAATTGCCAATTACAATGTTTCATTGGCCAAAGCCATGGACAAAATTGGTTGTGATACCGAAATCATTTCCTGGACGCAACAATATCCTGCAATTGTTCCAAGAGAATTCAAAGACAATACTTCCAAGAAAAACTTATTGGAAGGCACGAAAGTAACAGAGACTTACATTACCAATTACAACAAAATGTCTACTTGGAAGCAAACGGCCAATCTCATGATCGAGAAAAAACCGGATGTCGTAGTCATACAGTGGTACAACGCTCAACAAGGATGGCCTTTAGGAAAAATCGCCCAATGGCTGAAAAAAGCCGGAGTTCGTGTATTTTTTGATTTACATTTTGTTGTTCCTAAAGAAAATTCCAAAATCGATCGCTTCTTTACTCAAATGGGATTGAATAAGGTAGATAACTTCATCGTACACGCCTTATCGACGTACAATGAATTGAAAGCCTTATTTCCAGATCGTAATTTTAAGCTGATCGAGAAAGACGATTTTACGGAAAAAGATGCGGTGATTAAATTGTATCATCCCGTTTACGATCTATTCGAACCCGATCCCAATTTTGATATTGCAGCCTATAAAAAAGAACACCATCTTCAACAATACGTTTTCTTGTATTTTGGTTTTATCCGAAAGTACAAAGGCTTGCACAATGTGATTAAAGCGTATAAAAAAGTAGCTGATCAAAGAGAGGATGTTTCCCTGATCATTTGCGGAGAAAGCTTCTGGAATACCTTGGATACAACTAAGTTCTCAACCAAAGTGAAGAATTTTATCTTCGGAATCGTCAAGAAACTCTTTATGAAAAAAGAAGACGATGAAAAAGATTACCGACCACTGGATTTGATCAACGAATTGAATTTGCAAGATCGCGTGATGCTGATGAACGAATTTGTTCCGAATGAAGAAGTTCACAAGTATTTCCAAGTGGCAGATGTTGGTTTGCTATTTTATTTGAGAGCCACTCCATCAGGCGTAGAATCACTGAACTACAACTTCAAATTACCGGTTATTGCGACATCTGTCGGACACTTCCCAGAAACCATAGAAAATGGTGTTAACGGGTATTTGGCAGAACCTGAAAACTTGGACGACATGGCGTCTAAGATGATTCAGTCTATCGAAAAGCCTATCAATCGTGAGAATATTGCGCAGAAAACCAAGGAGATGAGTTGGGAGAATTATGCGAAGGCGATTGTTGGATTGTAGATTCAACTTTTGAATTCCTAGACTTTTGGACTGTTCGATGATCGCGGGAAAGGTTTTTGGTAATCTAGAATTTTCGCTCTCTGTGAAGCAATTCAAAAAGTCTGGTATTGATGTAAAACTTTGTTCGATGAACCTGATGCATCTCAAGTAGTCCGTCTTGAACTAAATCCTTCAAATAAACTGAAGCTGTTTGTCTTGTAATACCTAAATCATCCATTAGGAACGATATTTTCGTGTATGGATGTTTAAATAGATTATTTAATAATTCTTGACTGTAAAACTTGTACCCCAAACGCAGTTCTAGCTTGAATATTTGCATTAATTCCTTTAATTCGGTAATCAATTCAATGGTCTGTTTTGCTGTTTTTTCAATAGCATCGAGAATATACAAAATCCAAGATTCCCACTCACCATTTTCTCTGACACTTTGCAATAATTTGTAATATTCGCTCTTGTTCTGGATGATGTATCTACTAAGATAAAGTATTGGGAGGTCCAACAGCTTATTTAATACCAAGTATAAAATATTAACGATACGTCCTGTTCTTCCATTTCCATCATAAAATGGGTGAATACTTTCAAATTGGTGATGTATAATTGCCATTTTTATCAATGGATCCATGTCACACATTTCATTGTCATTGATGTAAGCTTCAAGATTCACCATCAGGTTTATTATTTCTTTAGAATCTTGAGGAGGTGTATAAATAATTTCTTTGGTTATTTCATTTTGTAGATTTGTTCCAGGAACACTTCTGAATCCTGCATTATTCTTTTCCAATGTTTCTTGAATAACTAAAATATCATTGTTGGTCAACACATTCTTCTTTTTTACTAAGGAAAAACCCATTTTAAGGGCGCTCACATAATTCTGAACTTCTTTTGCTGCACTACTTTCTATTTCTTTTTTAAGATTTAACTGAGATCGATAAAGCTCATCATGAGTTGTGATTATGTTCTCAACTTCACTACTATCCTTTGCCTCCTGTAAAGACAAGGTATTTATTAATATAGCTTCATTTGGAATACTAGGAGCCACACCTTTTAATTCTGCAAGTGCACTTCTAGCTTCTGCAACTTTTCTTAATACAGTTTTACTTTCAACGTCCTCATGCAAAGGCAAATATTGTAATTTCCAACTCATGTTTTTTCTAATGTTAAAAGATGTAAAAGTATTTCACATCACTGCTGATTCATGTAAATATAATCCTCTTTCTTTAACATGACAAAATATTATGTAAAAAAAACTAGAAATATTTAACTTGAAAAAACTGATGCATATTGAATATATCAGTCGAAGGGCAGACTTGCTTGAATTAATTTGATCGAATAACTGAAATATTGACTACTTTAGAACCAAATCGACCTTTAATGAGAAATCAAATGAAATTTTTACATAGACTGATGTTTTGGAACGACAATAAATTGAATTTAAGAAACTGCCTTTTCAAGACATATTTGATAAAACCTATTTTTTCAATTTATCTACTTCTAAGTATGTTTTATATTATTTCTTGTATCAGAATTGAACATCCTGAAGAAAAAGTAAAAGAACAAAAATTATCGACCGAAAGTCAAAACATAAATGTCCAATTTTGTAAAGATATTGAACAAATAAACAATTGTGAAGTACTCAAGGTTGGTAATAAGACAGTCTTGGATATCTATGTGACCAACGAAAAAGAAAATGAACCTGATGTTAGATATCCTCTTTTTTATGAATTAGGAGCAAATTATAATAAACTCTTAAAAGATAATATTGAAGTTATTAGACTTTACAAAAATGAAGATCAATTTGTCCAATTATTGGAAGAAGATATAGAAGAGTTAAATTATATATATAACCTATCCGAGAAGATTTTAAAATTATTCAATGGTGAAAAAAATAGAAAGATTGAAATTTTCTCAGAAAGCCTTAAGAACCACTATGCTGGTTCAGATGATTGGGCAAGATTAATGGAAAAGTTAAATTCTATTGAAAAAATAGATTCAGGGAGAATGATTTTCTACTTGGCCGAAGATAATAATTTTAACAGAGCTGAAGTAAAAACTGTGAATATCGTTTTTACCTATTCAGAAACAGGTGATAAACATAAGCAATTGATTTTAAGCTTTGATCAAAATTCAATTGAAGATGGGGCTATATATATTCAATTATAACCGCCTTGAAGTATTTCTAAAAACTGTTTGACTTTTTTCTTAGCAATACACTAGCTGAAAGTATATATAGAAACAAAAAGCACTTCGAACTCTAATTTTCCGTATCTTTCCTCTGCTATGAAGAGACTGATTTTAATTTTTGCTTTTGGATTTTTCTTAAATCTAAATGCTCAAGAACCTTGCAAACTGGATATTCCACAGACCGTCACCATGAATTGTAAAACGGGTCAAGACTACCAATGGATGTGTTCATCCACCTGCGAAATGAATAGTTTTGATGCCCACATTTTTGATCGATGGGGAAAGCAATTGTTTTCCACAAAAGACTTAAATGAAGCCTGGCAAGCTAAGGAAGAACCAGCAGGAACCTATTTCTACAAAATCGAATTGGTTTGGGCTGATGGTAAAGAAGAGAAGCTCAACGGATTCATTACTTTGGTTAAATAATGCGCTATCTATTCCTTTTCATCCTGTGTATTCCTTTGTTTCTAAATGGACAAAAACTGAGTCCGGAAAAAGCAGGTCAAATGCGCATTTTGGAGATGAAGATCCTTCGAAATCTTAAAACCATTCAACCTTTTGAGGAGATTTATCAGCAACGAGTCAATGCCAAGCAGTTGTTTTTAGAATTCGCTAAACTAGATTCGAGTTTTTATTATCCATTGGATAGTCTGAAAGAATATGTTTCATTGCAGTATTCTGATGATCAAAAAGTCAGAACGATTTCCTGGGACTTGGTATCTGGTGGCACCTGGCATGATTATGCTGTTTTGGCGCAGTCTTTTAATCAGATTATCGACATGAATCAGGATAGCGACTCGGAATATATTAATTACGATGACTCTGGTATCTTCGCTATTTATGATGTGCAGCTTAATAGCCAAACATTTTACCTCACCTTTGCTTATGGAACTCACGGCAGTGGTCACCATCACAATACGGTCAGAGTTTTGTATTTCGATGAAGGAAAACTCAAAGAACATCCTAGCTTTTTAAATGGAAAGAAAGAGATTATCATTGTCGCGGCTCGGAGAGACAAAACAGAATTGATTTACGACCCTATTTCAGAGACCATTCGGCACAAAGAATTTGACTTGGAAGGAGAATTTGGGTTTGCTGAAGCTACGGGGAAGGTTATTTTCTACAAGCTTGAGAAGAATGGATTTGTTCAGAAATAATTTTTACATTTGACCGAACGTAAATCTATTTTGTATGAAAACCTATGTACTACTTATCCTAATCTTATTTCAATTCACCCATTTATTTTCTCAAGAGGAAGGTTGGACTCGAGGCTATATCCAACTTGCTAGTGGCGGAACAAAAGACGGCTATGTCAAGATTGCGAAATATGGAACACCTAATAAAGAATTCATCAAATATAAAAGAGGGAAAGGATCTGATGCCGAGAAATTTTTGAATACACAAGTAGGGAAAGTGTTTTTGAAAGATGAAAAAAGTGGAGAGGAAAGTGAATTTGAATTTGTTGAATTGTTTGAGGATAAAATCTATTTCATGCGAGTTGTGGTAAGGGGGAATACAACGCTATATGCACGCAAACAATCCATCACACTAGTGGGCGCTCCAACCATGGAAGGCGCCGGAGCGGGTCAAGGGTTGAATATGCCAATGGGGATTTGGGGACCATATACCTTTGGGAATTTCAATGAATACTATGCTTTTCGAGAGGGAGAAGATTATCCAACAGGTCTTATCGAAGTGAAGTTTTCAAAGCCATTTAAAGAAAAAGCATCCGAATATTTCAAAGACTGCCCGAGCTTATCCAAAAAAATCGAAAACAAAGAGTTTAAGAAAAAACAAGTGAAAGAGGCCGTAGAATATTACAATTCAGAATGCCAATAATTCCTTATTTTCGCTCAAAAAAATCTTGGAAGCGAAAGTATACAAAGAACAAGTAGCCCGATTCGAGGAGGAACTCAAAGGTTTTAATAGCCGATACAATTTACTGGGATCCATTCGATTAGTCATCGGACTCGCCATTCCAATTCTCTTTTATTTTTTTCTAACCACGTATCAAAATGCCTATTTGATTGGATGTTTGGTTTTACTAACTGCATTCCTTTTTCTGGTTCGAATTCATGTGAATTTGAAAAATCAAAGAGAGATTGTTCGAGCGCTCATTCAAATCAATCAAAATGAAATTGCCTTCATTGAAAACGGAACTTTATCCTTTACAAATGGAAAAGAGTTTATTGATCCACATCACCCCTACTCCTATGATTTAGACTTATTTGGAGATCGCTCCATCTATCAGATTTTGAATCGAACTTCTACTTTCATTGGGAGTCAGAAACTAGCCGAATATTTATTGGAACTTAAGTCCATCGAAGAAATTCAAAACAGACAAAAAGCCGTTGCCGAATTGGAAGATAAACTTGAATTCAGACAAAAGATTGCTGCTTTTGGAATGGCAAGAAAAGATAGTCAGGAGATTCATAATGAATTGATCGAATGGAGTCGTTCGGAAATTGTGGAGATCCCAAAATGGCTGGTTTACCTGAGTTATATTTTACCTGTATTCACTTTTGTTTCTTTAGGATTTCTGATTGCAGGTCATCATTTGCCTTGGGGAAAAATTACTGTGATTTCCGGAGTATTCAATTTGGCTTTGGTGATGCGTCAGTTCAAACATGTGAAAGGCGAACTTTTGAACACGACCAAAATCGATCTAATATTAGGTAATTACAGTCGAATCATTGAACAAATTGAAGCCCAAAACTTCGAATCAGAAAAATTAAAAGAACTGCAAAACAAACTCAAAACTGATGCTTCTTTGGCTTCGCAGAATATTGCAAAATTATCCTCCATTTTTGGGCAATTGGAAAACATTCAAAATCCAGTCGGAGCCATGTTATTCAACGCATTAATCATGTACCACGTACGTACCATGAGTGATCTGGAAAAATGGAAAAAACACTATATTTCAAGTATTCAATCTTGGTTGGAAGTAATTGGAGAAATGGAGGCTTTGAGTTCGCTGTCGAATTTTCACTACAACAATCCTTCTTTCTGCTTCCCCGAAATCAATCAGCAAAAACAACTTGAATTTGAAGAATTGGGTCACCCTATGATTCACGAAAAAGTGAGAGTCTGCAACGATTTAAAGTACGACCAGTTCAAATTCATCATTCTGACAGGCTCCAACATGTCAGGAAAATCAACCTTTTTGAGAAGTTTGGGAGTGAATATGGTTTTAGCTCAAGCCGGATCCTCCATCTGCGCCAAATCAGCTAATGTTCATCCCATGCAGGTTTTGGTTTCCATGCGCGTAACAGATAACCTCAACGAGAATGAGAGTTTCTTCTTCGCGGAAGTCAAACGATTAAAAGAAACCATGGAAAAAGCCTCCAACTCGCTATCCTTTGTACTGCTGGATGAAATTCTAAGAGGAACCAACTCCAACGATAAAAGAGAAGGAACGATTGGAGTCATCAAAAAACTCATCCAAAAAGACATCTACGGAGCCATCGCCACCCACGATTTGAAAGTCTGCGACATCACCAAAGATCATCCAGGAATTCTAAGCAATAAAAACTTCGAAGTCGAAATACAAAATGAAGACCTACACTTTGATTACAAACTAAGAGAAGGAGTCTGCAAGAATAAAAGTGCAACTTTCTTGATGGAGAAAATGGAAATTATTTGAGTGTAGAGTTTTTTGAGTGTAGAGTTTTTCGAATGTAGAGTTTGTTGAGTTTAAAAAATCGAAATGTGTAATTTTTCACTTTGCATTTTGAATTTTTATCCTTTTTCCACCCCGGACTGAAGTCACAGGGTTACAAATCAAGTTTTCGTTTTTGGCTTGCATTTTTTTATTCTGACAAATCCAGAAACACAGGGAGTCAATCCACTTGTTTGGTTCAATATTCTTTTCCCTTTTCATCCAAGGATTGAAATCCTCACCAATAAATTACTACGAACCAAATTTTTCATTTTTCATTTTTAATTATTCATTCTTAATTCTTAATTCTTAATTCCTCCTCCTGTTACTTTTCCCACCCTCCTGTATTGTCTAAATAAAAAACCATGAAAACAGCAGCAAGTATTTTTTCCATAATGATTTTTGGAAGCGTTTTGTGTCAGTCGGTGGCTGACTTAAAAGTAAAAGTGATGGATTTTGACAACAAAGGAAAATCCGGTGAAACCGTGGTATTTGTAAGCGAAGACAAGACCATTCATGCAAAAACAGTGAGTGATGAAAAAGGTGAATGCCGAGTAAAACTAACTGGGGGCCACACCTACGATATTTATGTTGAAGCTATTGGAATGCAGATAAAAAACAATCAGATCACCGTTCCAGAATTGGCTGAAGGCGCTCAATATACAGAAGCACTTTTGCAGATCTTTTTCGAAATGCCTCAAAAGTTGACCTTAGATAATTTGCGATTTGATACCGGAAAATGGAGCATTCAATCCAGTTCATTTGAGCAGTTAAAACAACTAGCAACCTACCTAAAGAATAATCCGGATATAAATTTGGCTATCTATGGGTATACCGACAATGTAGGAGATGATCAAAGTAACTTAACTCTATCAGAAAAAAGAGCCGAAGCAGTAAAAAACTATCTTATTCAACAAGGTGTTTCAGCCGACAGACTTCAATCACAAGGTTTTGGTGAAAACAATCCTGTGGCCGATAATTCAACTGAATCGGGAAGAAAACAGAATAGACGTACGGAAGTGGTGTTTATTTAGTTTGGAGTACTAAGTGCTAAGTGCTAGGTGCTAGGTGCTAGGTGCTAAGTGCTAGGTGCTAGGTGCTAGGTGCTAAGTGCTAAGTGCTAGATAAGAATTAATAATTAACTTAGAACTTAGAACTCAGAACTTAGAACTTAGCACTCATATGACTCTTGTTTCAGATAAAATCATTCTTTTCGATGGGGTTTGTAATCTCTGCAATGGGTCGGTTCAGTTTGTTTTGATGCGGGATCATCAGGAGCAGTTTAAATTTGCTTCATTGCAATCGGATTTTGGTCAACGGGTTTTGAAAGACCATGGTTTGGATCAGAACGACTTTAATTCTTTTATCTATTTAAGAAATGGAGAATTAATTCAAAAGTCATCTGCTGCCTTAGAAATTGCAAAGGATTTGAAAAATATGTGGCAACTTTTGTATGTTTTTATCCTTGTTCCGAAACCCATTCGAGATTTTGTTTATAGTTTTATTGCCCAAAACAGATACAAATTATTCGGTCAGAAAGAATCTTGCATGATTCCAGAAAAACCGGTTCAACATCGATTTATACAATGATCATAGATTTAAGAAGCGACACGGTTACTAAGCCTTCTCAAGAGATGAGAGAAGCCATGTTCAATGCTCCAGTTGGAGATGATGTTTTTGAAGAAGATCCAACCGTAAATGAATTGGAAAAATACGGAGCTGAGCTTTTTGGTCACGAGGCAGCGATTTACTGTTCTTCTGGTACGCAAACCAATCAGATTGCTTTAAATATTCACTCAGGTCCAGGAAAAGAAGTGATTTGCCATGAAGATGCTCACGTGTACAAATATGAAGGTGGAGGTTTGATGCGAAATACAGGTTCGTCTGTGCGCCTGCTAAGGGGTGAAAGAGGCATGATGACCGCCGAAGAAGTAGAAGAATGGATCAATCCTGACAATGTACATTTACCTGTTACGGCTGTCATTTCTATCGAAGATACCTTTAACCGAGGAGGTGGAGCAGTTTATGATTTTGAAGAGATCAAAAGAATCAGAAAAGTAGCTGAAAAGCATAATTTACCGCTACACAATGATGGAGCAAGAATCTTTAACGCACTAGCTGAAAATGGCATCGATCCGAAAACATATGCGGCTCAATTTGATTCTATTTCTGTTTGTTTGTCTAAAGGTTTAGGCGCTCCAATTGGTTCACTACTTCTGGGCTCGAAAGACTTTATCAAAGAAGCAAGAAGAGTAAGAAAAGCTTTTGGAGGAGGAATGAGACAAGCTGGAATTATTGCCGCTGGAGGTTTGTTTGCCTTGAAAAACAACGTTCAAAGAACGAAGGAAGATCACGTTCGAGCCAAGAAATTAGGAGCCATCATTCAGCAAAAAGACTGGGCTTTGGATGTTTTCCCAATTGAAACCAATATCGTGGTGGTAAAAGTTGAAAATGTTGAGGCTACTCTGGATCAGTTGAAAACCAAAGGAATTCTGGGAATCGCATTCGGTAAAAACTTGATTCGTTTTGTCACGCATTTGGATTTTACAGACGAGATGTTGGACAAATTTGAGCAAGAGAGTTGAGCAAGAGTTTGGAGCAAGAGGATTGAGCAAGAGTTTGGAGCAAGAGTTTAGAGCAAGAGCAATGGATTTTTTCTTGGGTTCTAATTATTTTATTGATTGCTTTATAGAGAAATTTCTTAGCGAAACTTTGCGCCTTCTTCGTGAAACTTAGCGAAATTCTAATTCCCTCTCTTTTTTTGTTACACGGTGATGCACGGAGATGATTCGGTGATTCACGGAGAATTTCTCAGAGAAACTTTGCTGTAGTTCGTGTTACTTTTTGTTTTATCTGCATTTTTATTGCATGAAACTAGTAACTGTTTTCTTTATTCTGCTTTTGTTTTCCTGTCAAAATGAAGGGAAACCGGCATCTGACGAAGCTTCCAAAAAAGAAGAATTAATAGACATCAAACCTTTTGCCGAAAGAAGTACGGATACCAATACTTATCAGTTTTTTAATTCTGTAGATGCCATCAATCGACTTGTTGATATCGAAAATGAATATTTCAGAGATTATGAAATAGGAAACAGCAGATATTACGGTACGCAATGGGATCCCTCTCAAACAAATTATCCTGAATATTGGAAAGATCAGAGAACCGATAGCATGCATTGCACTATCTATGCCGTTCATGGTTTGAAAGCAGGAATGGAACCTGATGATTGGGATTATCTAGATAGTTTACACGCTAAAATATACTATGATCATGAATATGCCGGTTGGAGCATAGGCTATATTTTGGTTAAATATTTTAATTGGCGTGCATTTTTAATATTGGATGAAAACTCCTCAGAATATAAAAATTGTACTCGTGCATACAATGAAAGAAAAGTTTATCCTGTTTGGAGACAACCCAATATTCCTCTTGAAAATCTATTCATTATTCAAAAAGACAGTAACAAAATTGACTCCCTCCTATCTCAGCATGAATTCGGTTGGGGATTCAGCAATCAAGGTTATCACACTTGGATTACCCGCTATAATACGCTAAAAGAATGCAATTGGATTGGTGCACCTTCCAAAAAATATGATTCCGAATATTCAAAAAAATTGTTTGTCAAAACTCCCTTTTTAGAATACCAAGACTATAATTCTCATGTAGTCATTTTTCCTCCCAAAAAAGATCAGGAGCTTATCAATTACACAGATAAATTGGGAAGAAAGCAAGGGAAATGGATTTCGAAAAGATGGGGAAACCCAATTGAGTTTTATAAAAATGGAAGAAATGATAGCATATCATTTTATGGAGTATTTGAAAATAAATTGTTTTGCGAAAGTCAAACAATTTATCAGAATGGTGAAGGTATTTGCTCTGGATTCACCTATTTTCTATACAACAATTTGCGTCCTATCAAGGGATGGTGTAAAGCGGACTCTGTCTATGCAAAATTCTATTATTTAAATGGGACTTTACTCTACGAAGGTATGATAGTAAACAAAAAATTTGATAAGTCTGGTTTG
>JAGQYP010000020.1 GCA_020436025.1 Crocinitomicaceae bacterium | reverse complement strand
GATCCTTTTCCAAATTTGATTTCTGCACCCATGTGAGCTGTCATTTTAATAGGTTGCTTTGAAGTACCAATAATCATGGACTCATTAGGCATGTTCAAATGTTTTGCTGTAAATCCTGCATAGAAATATTCGTTATACACCACAAATCCAGCAGAAACATCAAAAAATCCTCTGGTTCCTCCTCTTGGTTGGTCACCTGTATTGTAAATAAAACCTCTTCTAGGGTCAATCTGATCCCCGAAAGAAAGTTTATCCCAATCCAAAAACTTTTGATTCCAAGTAGCCTGCGCACCGAAAATCAATCTCCATTTTCTTCCCAATTTTAAGTGGTAAGCATAAATGAAGCTGAAAGTTAAATGGTTAATGGTTCCTTTACCCGCCTGGTCCAAAGTTGCTATCACACCAATACCTCCCGAAAGGTTATCGAAGTATTGGTCGTAAGAGGCACTGTAGGTCACAAACGTACCCGACAAAGCAGGCCACTGATTTCTATAGTTGAAATTCAGTCTGGGACAACCATGAGTTCCAGCCAATGCAGGATTTAAGTACAACGGATTCGCATAAAATTGCGAAAAGTGTGGGTCCTGTGCTTGGACTTGGTTTGGTTTGATGACTATAAAAGTCAACATACCAAAAATAAGAACTTTCAAAAATCTGCTAATAAGCATTCTGTCAATTTTTGTTTTTCAATTAAATACAGTCAATTCCAGCGTGTTTACGCATGTGAACCAAATAGGTTTCAAATTCCTCTAATTTGCAATAATAAATAATTTAAAATTCATAGCAAAAGAAAAGGTTGGGAATTCTATTAAGAGTACTTTGTTTATTAACTGAATTGGATGTTACTCAATTGATTTTTAAACAATTTTTTTCAATTGAAGTAACGGCATGAAATAAATAAAATTCATTTTCGTTCATAATTACATATTTTTGCGGAAGATTATATACTATGAAAAGACTACAATTTTTCTTTTTACTTTGTTTTGCTCAAACCTATTTATTTGCTCAAACTTATCACACAGTTGTTCTTGATTGGAAAGTGGGAAACAATGTTATTGATGATCAGTCTGAGCAATATGACTATGTGGAAGGGCAGGGTTTAGATCAATTTGGCTTACCAATTTTTTCAGAGGTTTCTCCTTTAAGATTGCCTTCAAATCTTACTTCTGAAGGTGTATTGGTGTCATTTAATTCAACTACAGCAAGCTACAGGGAAATTGAAAGGATCAATAGTTATGGAGTAATACTGGCTAATGAGCCTCAATTCATAGCTAAGGTTTCTAAAAGTGAAAATCAAAGATATTTGATCGTAAGCTTGACCCCTTACTTTAAAATAGGTAGTGAAATAAGAAAAGTAACTGATTTTAGTTATCAAATTTCAGATGTACCTGCCACGCAATATCTTAATCAATCTCGAGCTACAACCTATCCCCCAAATTCTGTTTTGCAAGATGGTTCTGGTGATTGGTACAAAATTAGAGTGAATTCTACTGGAATTTTTAAGATAGACAAAGATTTCCTAGAAGGAATGGGTATTGATCTTTCTACTTTTAATCCACAAACGTTGAATATTTATGGTAATGCTACTCCAACGCTCCCGATTTCTAATTCAATAGATCGACCAAATGATTTAATCAAAAATGCGATTTATGCTTTTGGAGAAACAGATGGGGTATTCAACACGAACGATTATTATCTTTTTTATGCGCAAGGACCCGTTAAATGGGAATACAATGTAGGGTATGGATTTAGGCATACTATTAATTTATATGATGATTATACATATTATTATGTAAATATTAATCCATCAGAATCTGCTCTTAGAATTCAAGATGAAGCAGAAATTGTAGCAGCACCTGATTTTACTGTTACAAAGTTCAACGATTATGCCTTCTATGAGCAGGAATTAGAAAATCAGACCAAAGGAGGGAAGAATTGGTATGGTGAAAAGTTCGATTATCTGTTGTCCTATGATTTCCTTTTTGGGTTTTCAGATTTAGATCTCACCGATTCAGTAAAGGTGAATATTGGGTATTTAGCTTATGGAGGAACCCCGGGCTGTTTTTTTGAGACCAGAATCAATGGTTCTCTGGTAAATAGTTTACCGATCAATTCCAGTTCATCTAGTTACCGAAGAAATTTTGCGGAGTTCTATTACGTGCCAAGTGGGAACACAATCAACATGAATATTACTCTGAATAGGACAAATCCAGTGTTATTAGGATGGCTAGACTATATCGAATTAAATGTTACGCGGGATTTGGTTCTTGCTTCCGGTTTAACTCAAATGCCATTCAGGAATTATGAAATTGTTGGAAATGGATTTACTCTGGGAGAATATACCATTCAGAATTCATTTAACTCTACAGTTTGGAATGTGACTGATCCTACCAATCCGATCAATGTTTACGTGACACATAATGGGAATATCTCTACTTTCAAATCTTATAATGATTCTCTAAAGGAATTTGTTTGCATGAGAAGTATTCCAGGTCAAAAACCTGAATATGTTGGTGTAGTTGAACATCAGGATTTACATGCTTTAGGATATGCAGATTACATTATCATTTATCATCCAAATTTTGAAACACAAGCTATTAGACTGGGTGAATTGCATGTTGAGTCTGGGAAATCCGTCCATATGGTTAGTGTGAATCAAATTTTCGAAGAGTTTTCTTGTGGAATGCAAGATCCAACAGCGATCAAATCGTTTTTAAAAATGTTTTATGATCGAGCTGGAGGGAATTCGAGTCTGATTCCAAATGACGTTTTACTTTTTGGTGACGGTTCATACGATCCCAAATCAAGGGTGGCAAACAATACCAATTATATTCCGACCTATCAGAAAAATACAGGAGGGAATACAGAGTCGGAAGTGTCGGACATGGCAATTGATGATTATTTTGTTCTATTAGATGATGGGGAATCTGATGCTCCAATTGATCTAGTAGATATGGGAATTGGAAGATTGGTGGTTCGAAATACGGAAGAGGCGAAAATAGTGGTGGACAAGATTGAACACTATATGAAAAATGGGTCAAAACTGTTTAATTCTGTCAACACAACTTGTTCAGATACTACAGGGGAGTCCACTTTAGGAGGATGGAGGAATTATATTACTCTATTGGCAGATAATCAGCATAATAACCATTTCGTAGATCAACAGGAACAGGTTTATGATTCTTTATCCTTTTACTACCCTGAATTTAATTTTGACAAACTCTATATTGATGCGTTTCCTTTGGAAGTGACTACAGGAGGATATAGATCTCCGGATTTGGTTCTAAGATTGAATGAAAGAATTAAAAAGGGAACCTTGATAGCAAACTATTGTGGACATGGAGGGGAGCTAGGATTAGCGGCAGAAAGGATTGTAACTGTTCCTCAGATTGAAGAATGGGATAATATCAATAAGCTCAATTTATTTGTTTCTGCTACATGTGAGTTTACAAGATTTGACGATCCTTCAAGGTATTCTGCCGGTGAGGTAATGTTACTTTCTGAAAAAGGTGGAAGTATTGCTCTATTCTCTACAACAAGACCTGTAACTTTCAATACGAATGATATTTTGAATAGAAATTTGATGTCACTGGTTTTGACTAGAGATGTTCTAGGGGCTCCAAAAACATTTGGACAGATAATGAAGGAAACAAAAATTCTTTCAGTAAGTGGAAGTGATAACTATAGATGTTTCATGACAGTAGGCGATCCGGCACTTCAGTTAAAAATACCAGAATTTAAAGTGGTTGCAGATTCAATCAATGGAGTGGCAATTAACTCAGGAAATGCAGACTCTTTAAAAGCGCTTGCAAAAATTAGAATCACAGGGCATGTTGAGGATAATTCAGGAGTGAAACAAACTTTTTATAATGGAGTGGCTTATCCTGTAGTGTTTGATAAGGAAAAAACGATTACCACTCTGGGGCAAACGAGTACGGATATCCCAGCAAGTTTCCAAATTCGAAATAATGTAATTTACAAGGGAGCGGCTTCAATAACAAATGGTGATTTTAGTTTTGAATTTATTGTTCCAAAAGATATCAACTACAACTATGGAAATGGGAAAATTTCTTTTTATGCAGATAATGATAGTATAGATAATGAAGGATATGAATTCAATGTGGTTATAGGTGGAATCGATACTTCAGCTTCATTAGATAATGCAGGGCCAGACGTGAGACTTTATTTGAATGATGAGAAATTTGTGAATGGGGGAGTTACGGACCAAAGTCCAGTGCTTATCGCAAGTGTATTTGACAGTTCTGGAATTAATACAGTTGGAAATGGGATTGGTCATGACATCACTTTAATATTAGATGGTGATACTCAGAACCCATTAATATTGAATGATTTTTATTCTTCAGACATCGATTCCTATCAGTCGGGTAAAGTAAATTATCCAATGGCTGATCTTGAGGAAGGAAGTCATACTATTACATTAAAGATATGGGATGTTCACAATAATTCTGCGGATGCCACACTTGAATTTATCGTAGCGAAAGATGAAAGTTTGGCATTAAATCATGTGTTGAATTATCCTAACCCATTCAGTACAAGTACCGAGTTTTATTTCGAGCATAATTTGCATTGCCAAAACCTGGAGACCCAGATTCAAATCTTTACTGTTTCAGGGAAATTGGTTAAAACAATCAATCAGTTAGTACATACTGAAGGGTACAGATCAGAAGGGATTCACTGGAATGGGAGAGATGATTATGGAGATGTTTTAGGGAAAGGGGTTTACATCTATATTATCTCTGTAACCTCTCCAGAAGGAGAAACAGTGGAAAAGACGGAAAAACTTGTGATTTTAAATTAATATTTGATTCCGTACAATAAAGTTTTTTTTTAGTCGTTTTTCCTTGGCAAACTTATATTGTTTTATTAGTTCGATTAGACTAAATTTGTTGCCCTCAATCATGAGGAATTATACCAAACAGAGATGAATAGAATTTTAGTAATAGGCGCCTTTCTTGTTTTTATTTCCGGAGTTTTCGGTCAGGGAGGAAATAATCCTACCCAGAAAGAAAGAGCAAAAGACGTCCAATTAAATACCATTACTACCGCCGTACCTTTTATGTTAATTACTCCTGATTCGAGATCTGGAGCTATGGGTGATGTGGGCTTAGGATTGTCTCCTGATGCAAATTCAATTTATTGGAATACAGCAAAATTGGCATTCGCAAAACCTAATTTTGAAATCGCCTTATCCTATTCACCTTGGTTGAGACAATTAACGAATGACATTCACCTTTCTTATTTGTCTTTCTATACCAAAATAGGAAAGAGACATACTATTGGGGGCTCCTTAAGATATTTTTCTTTGGGTGAAATTACGTTCACAGATATTACTGGAAATACCATTAGAAATTTTGTTCCGAATGAATTTGCGCTTCAGTTGGCTTACTCGTTTAAATTGAGTGATAAATTCGCATTAGGATTAAATGGAAGTTTTATTTACTCAAATTTAACTGGAGGTATTTCTGTGGTAGGAGCCAATACGAAAGCAGGGATTGCTGGTGCGGCTGATGTTTCTTTTATCTACTATGATGAAGAAATCAAGTTAGGACAGAAAAAAGCAACGGTTAGCGCTGGAATTACTTTTTCAAATATTGGAAACAAAATTAAGTACACCGAGACTTCAACAGCAGATTTCTTGCCAACCAACATGAGAATTGGGTCGGCGTTGAAAGTTTATTTTGACGATTATAACTCTTTGACAACAGCTTTTGATATCAATAAATTATTAGTTCCAACTCCACCTCGATACGGAGACAGATATGAAAATGGAGATACTACAATTGGTATCATTGCGGGTAAAGATCCAGATGTGGGAGTTGCAAAAGGGATTTTTCAATCATTTAATGATGCTCCTGGTCAGGCATTAGTAGATGAAAATGGTGCAACATTGTATAACGATGATGGAACGGAGCAAATCAAAAAAGGATCTAGATCTTTGGAGGAATTAAGAGAAATCAACATTGCTTTGGGATTTGAGTACTGGTACAAAAGCATATTTTCTTTTAGAACAGGATTCTTTTATGAGCATCCTTCCAAAGGAGCAAGACAATTTTTGACTTTTGGAGTGGGGCTTCATTACAAAGTGTTTGGAATTGATTTTTCTTATTTAGCATCTTTGACTCAGAATAGTCCTCTTGCTAATACGATCCGATTTACCTTGAGCTTTAAATTCAATAAAGGGCAGCTCAGAAAGCAACAGGACGAAGAGACTCCTGAATAATCATTTAAATCTATGGATATCCGAATAGGATATGGTGTTGATATTCATCGACTTGAGAATGGTTCTTCTTTGAGACTAGGGGGAATAGATATACCCAGTCCATATTCTACAATCGGACATTCCGATGCGGATGCATTGATTCACGCGATATGTGATGCCATCCTAGGGGCTCTTAACAAAAGAGATATTGGGTTTCATTTCCCAGACACTGACCCTGAATATAAAAGCAAAGATTCCCGTTTTTTTCTAGAGAAAATAGAAGGCCTGATGAAGCAAAATGGGTATGAACTTATCAATTTAGATAGTACAGTTATAATAGATTCGCCAAAACTTCAAAAATTTATTCCTGAAATGATTGATAGCATTTCAAGAGTACTGAATACTTCAGCTGAAAACATTTCGATTAAAGCAACTACTGCAGAGGGTTTAGGACCAATTGGAGAAAACAAGGCTATTGAAGTTCGAGTTGTTGCATTGCTGAAGCGAATATCAGATTAATTTGAAATAACCTTTTCACAACATTTTCGTTTTAAGTTTCAGGTCACCAAGATCGCAATTATGAAATTAGAAATTAAGTATTCCTTTCAGTCCTATGATCAGTTTTCGGATCCTGAAATTCGGAGAGCAATAGATATTTGCGAAGAAAATAGGGGGAACTCTTATTCGCCCTATTCTGGAGTAGAGGTTGTGTCTGCAGTTTTATTGGAAAATGGTGAATTGGTGACAGCCACGAATCAAGAGAATTTAGCCTTTCCTAGCGGAATTTGTGCCGAAGTAAATGTGCTGAGTTATTGTGGTTCAAATAAGAAAGGAGTGCGGATAAAAACTATTGTTGTAAGGGCGTTTAGAAAAGGAAAAGAAGAAATTGAATTTATATCTCCTTGTGGAAATTGCAGGCAATTCATGGTGGAATCAGAAGGAAGACAGGAAACATCGATTCAGGTTGTATTTGGTAGTAAGTCAAAAGGCTTTTATGTTTTTGATTCTGCAGCCCATTTATTACCACTGCTTTTTTCCTCGGATACCTTTGAATTATTGCAGGTTTAATTCTATGCTCAACTAAAAATATTATATATTTGCTCTCTGACGTTAAAACATCTTTTGCTATGGCAGGAAAAACAGCGGTTAAGCCCAAAGCTACAACCAACAAAAAATCAACAACTTCCAAGGCAGTGAAGTCGAAATTAAAGTATTCAAAGGATCAATATGTTAGCTGGTATAAGTCAATGTTATTGATCAGAAAATTTGAGGAAACTGCATCAAAATTATATATCCAGCAGAAATTTGGTGGATTTTGTCACTTGTATATTGGTCAGGAAGCGGTAGTATGTGGAACTGTCTCAGCATGTAAAAAAGATGATAAACACATGACGGCATACAGATCTCATGGTCACCCGATTGCAATGGGAACCGATCCTAGAAAGTTAATGGCGGAATTGTACGGTAAAATCACTGGTTGTTCCAAGGGAAAAGGTGGTTCGATGCACTTCTTTGATAAGGATGTCAATTTCATGGGAGGTCATGGTATTGTTGGGGCTCAAATACCAATGGGAGCAGGAATTGCATTTGCAGACAAATACAATGGGTCTGATGCGGTTACTTTTGTTTCTTTTGGAGACGGAGCTGCCAGACAAGGGGCTTTGCATGAAACGTTTAACATGGCCATGACATGGAAGATTCCGGCAATTTTTATTGTTGAAAATAATAATTACGCCATGGGAACTTCTGTTGAAAGAACTTCAAACGTAGTAGACTTATCCAAATTAGGAGATTCGTATGAAATGCCTTCCATGGTAGTAGACGGGATGACAGTTGAAGCTGTTCATGAAGCTATTGAGGAAGCTTGTAAGAAAGTTAGAAAGGGAGATGGACCAATGCTTTTGGATATCAGAACATATAGATACAAAGGGCATTCCATGTCTGACCCTCAGAAATACAGAACTAAAGAAGAAGTGAAAAAATATCAGGATGAAGATCCTATAGAAAAAGTTCTTAAGACTATTGTAGAGAACAAACTTCTTACAGAAAAAGAAATTCAGGATATTCAGGATTGGGTTAAAAAGGAGGTTGAAGAATCTGTGAAATTTGCGGAAGACTCACCTGAACCAACTCCAGACGAGTTATACAAAGATGTGTATGATCAGGAAGATTATCCATATGTAAAAGAGTTTATTGATTAATCATAATTAGGGATTACTAAAAAATGGCTGAAGTAATTTTAATGCCAAAGCTTTCAGATACAATGACAGAAGGTGTTGTAGCTGAATGGCATGCAAAGGTAGGAGATAAGGTTTCAGAAGGAGATATTCTTGCTGAAATTGAAACAGATAAAGCAACTATGGAGTTTGAATCATTTTATGATGGAATTCTACTTCACATAGGTGTTGAAAAAGGAGGTTCAGCTCCAGTAAATGCAGTATTAGCTGTAATTGGTGAGAAAGGTGAGAATATTGATGATGTATTGAAAAATGCTTCAGCAAATGCAACTCCAAAGGAAGAACCGAAAGAAGAGAAATTATCTCCAAGCCCAGAACCGGTTGCAGCACAAGTAGTGAAAGAAGAGGTTGTTGCTCCTGTGGCTGCGTCGACTCCATTGCCAGCACCTGTAAGTAGCGGAAATGGACGTGTTTTTGCTTCTCCCTTAGCCAAGAAAATGGCAGAAGAAAAAGGATTGAATATTAATCAAATCCAAGGGTCAGGTGATGGAGGAAGAATAGTTAAAAGAGACGTAGAAAATTATCAACCTGCAGCCTCCTTTGCAGGTCCTGTAGGTCAAGAATCTTTTACAGATGTTCCAAATTCTCAAATGAGAAAGGCGATTGCAAAAGCATTGACTGCCTCTAAATTCTCTGCTCCACACTTTTATTTAAAGATGGAAGTGGACATGGATAATGCGATTGCGGCAAGAAAGGCAATTAATGCAAATGGAGATGTCAAGATTTCATTCAATGACATGGTGATTAAAGCTGTGGCAGCTGCTTTAAGAAAGCACCCAAAAGTAAATGCAGATTGGATGGGAGATTATATCCGATACAACAATCATATTCACGTAGGTGTTGCAGTTGCAGTGGAAGAAGGATTGGTAGTTCCGGTTGTTAGGTTTACTGATACAAAAGGAATCGCACAAATCGGAGAAGAAATTAAAGATCTAGCTGGAAGAGCAAGGTCTAAGAAAATTCTTCCGGAAGAAATGCAAGGTGGAACTTTTGCGGTATCCAATTTAGGAATGTATGGAATTGAAGATTTCACTTCTATTATCAATCCTCCAAATGGATGTATTCTGTCAGTTGGACAGATCAAGCAAACTCCAGTTGTAAAGAATGGAGAAATTGTTCCAGGAAACGTAATGATGTTGAGTTTGTCTTGTGATCACAGAGTTGTGGACGGAGCGGTAGGTTCCGAATTCTTGCAAACTTTAAAAGGATTCTTGGAAGATCCAGTAAGAATGTTGGTTTAAACAAAAGAGCTAATTATAAAAAAAAGCCCTGAAGTTTCAGGGCTTTTTTATTGTTCAAACTATTTGAGTTCTTTTTCAAATGCTTTTTTGAATTTTTCAATTTTCGGTTTGATGACCATTTTGCAATACCCCTGTTCTTGATTATTGGTATAGTAATCGTTGTGATAGTCCTCAGCTTCGTAGAAAACATCAAATGCGGTAATCTCAGTTACAATGGGATCAGGGTAAACTTTTAGCTCTTCCAATTTTGCTTTATAGGCTACTGCTTTATTTTTTTGCTCATCATTATGGTAAAAAATGGCAGATCTATACTGCGTTCCAACATCTCCTCCTTGTTTGTTCAGCGTAGTAGGATCGTGTGTGTACCAAAATATTTCTAATAATTTATCGAAACTAACTTCACTCGGATCGTATTTGATTTGGGCTACTTCAGCGTGTCCTGTCGTTCCCGTGCATACTTCCTTGTAACTAGGATTCTTAACATGCCCTCCTGAATATCCGGGTTTTACTGAATATACTCCTTTTACATCTTGGAAAATAGCTTCCACACACCAGAAACATCCGGCTCCAAATGTTGCTGTTTCAAGGTTTTTTTTGTTATCGTTATCCATTGTGTTTGTTTTCGTCTGTGAATTACAACTAAGATTAATTGCGAGTAAAAATACGACTATTAAATATCTATTATTCATTTTCTTTAAATTTTAAAATGGTTCCATTGATACAATATCTTTTCCCTGTTGGTTGAGGTCCATCATTGAAAACATGGCCTAAATGTGCATCACATTTCATGCACAGAAGTTCGTAATAAACATCCCAAGCCGATAGTTCCTCGATCTTATACAAACTCGTATCGGTAGCTACATCGTAAAAACTTGGCCAACCTGTTCCAGAATCGAATTTGTGTTTAGAAGAAAAGAGAACATTCCCGCAAGCGACGCAGGTATAAATCCCTTTTGAATAATTCTTGTTGTAGGGGTGAGTGAAAGGTCTTTCTGTGCCCTTCAGTCGAGCAATTTTGTAGGCTTCTGGAGAGAGAATTTTCATCCATTCGGAATTCGATTTGACTACTCGTTTCTTGATTGGACGCTTTTCATTTCCTGAATTTTGAAATACTGTAATTGTCGAGAACGCTACTAAAAAAATTAAAAGTTTCATCATGGATAAATTGTTTTTTAATCATTTCACATCTATTTGGTCGAAAAAGGCTCTAAATTCTTACGGATTCGTTTTTAAATGAATGCAGGAATTTTTAAATTCGCGAACCTTGGATTTCAATTAGAATAACAAAAACAAAACAAAAAGTTCAAAATATGGTATTTGATATCGATATGATTAAGAAGGTTTATGAAAGAATTCCTTCGCGTGTTGAAGCGGCTAGAAATGTCGTTGGAAAACCATTAACATTGGCTGAGAAAATATTGTACTCTCACCTTTGGGATGGAAATGCAACTGAAAATTATGAAAGAGGAGCCTCTTATGTAGATTTTGCTCCAGATAGGGTAGCAATGCAAGATGCAACTGCTCAAATGGCACTTCTTCAGTTTATGCAAGCTGGAAAATCCAAAGTTGCCGTTCCTTCAACCGCTCATGCCGATCACTTGATTCAAGCCAGATTGGGAGCTTCAAAAGATCTACAGGAGTCGATGAATACGAATAACGAGGTATTCAATTTTCTATCTTCTGTTTGTAATAAATATGGTATTGGTTTCTGGAAGCCAGGAGCTGGTATTATTCACCAGGTAGTTCTTGAAAATTATGCCTTCCCTGGAGGAATGATGATCGGAACCGATTCGCATACAGTAAATGCAGGAGGACTTGGAATGGTTGCTATTGGTGTTGGAGGAGCTGATGCAGTAGATGTGATGGCTGGAATGGCATGGGAGTTGAAATTCCCAAAATTAATTGGGGTGAAATTGACCGGGAAATTAAACGGTTGGACGGCTCCTAAGGACGTTATTCTTAAAGTTGCAGAAATTCTTACAGTGAAAGGTGGTACAGGTTGTATCGTTGAATATTTTGGAGAAGGAGCTCAGAACTTATCATGTACAGGAAAAGGAACCATTTGTAATATGGGAGCGGAAATCGGAGCTACGACTTCAACGTTTGGATATGATGATTCCATGAGGAGGTATTTAGCTTCAACAGGAAGACAAGAAGTGGTGGATGCAGCAGATAAAATTGCAGAACATTTAACAGGAGATGCTGAGGTTTACGCAAATCCAGAAAAATACTTCGATCAGGTAATTGAAATCAATTTAACTGATTTAAAACCTCATTTGAATGGTCCATTTACACCAGATTTGGCTACTGAAGTTGGATCGATGAATAAAAAAGCAACTGAAAATGGATGGCCATTAGAGGTTGAATGGGGATTGATTGGTTCATGTACCAATTCTTCTTATGAAGATTTATCCAGAGCCGCATCTATTGCAAAACAGGCTGTAGATAAAGGATTGGAAACTAAAGCACAGTTTGGAATCAATCCAGGTTCAGAGCAAGTAAGATATACTGCTGAAAGAGATGGACTACTAAAGACTTTTGAGGATTTAGATGCTACGATTTTCACAAATGCTTGCGGACCATGTATTGGTCAATGGGCTAGATATTCTGATCCAAAAAATGCTCCTAAAAACAGTATTGTTCACTCCTTCAATAGAAACTTTGCGAAAAGGGCAGATGGAAATCCAAATACCCATGCTTTTGTAGCTTCTCCTGAAATGGTAGCGGCAATAGCAATTTCTGGAAGATTGGATTTTAATCCGATGACAGATACATTGAAAAATAAAAATGGAGAAGATGTCATGTTGGATCCTCCAACTGGATTTGAACTTCCAGAAAAAGGATTTGCTGTGGATGATAATGGTTACCAAGCTCCGGCAGCAGATGGTTCTGGTGTGGAAGTAGTTGTTAAATCAGATTCGGACAGACTTCAATTGTTGTCTCCATTTCCAGCTTGGGACGGTCAAAATATTATGGGAGCCAAATTATTGATTAAGGCTCAAGGGAAATGTACAACAGATCATATTTCAATGGCAGGTCCTTGGTTAAGATATAGAGGACATTTGGATAATATTTCAAATAACTGTTTGATTGGAGCGGTAAATGCCTTTGGAGGAGCTACAAATGAAGTAGTGAACCAATTAACAGGTGAAAAGAGTGAGGTTCCTGCTACCGCAAGAGCTTATAAAGCTGCTGGTGTTCCTTCAATTGTTGTAGGTGATCATAACTACGGAGAGGGTTCTTCAAGAGAGCATGCAGCGATGGAGCCTAGACATTTGGGAGTAAGAGCAGTAATTGTAAAATCATTTGCGAGAATCCACGAGACAAACCTTAAAAAACAAGGAATGCTTGGATTAACTTTTGCGAATGAGTCTGATTATGATAAAATTAAGGAGGATGATACCTTTAACTTTGTTGATTTAGCTAGCTTCACTCCTGGAAAGCAGTTGACTTTAGAAGTAGTTCATAAGGATGGCTCTAAAGATAACGTTATGTGCAATCACACATATAATGAACAACAGATTGAATGGTTCAAAGCAGGATCGGCATTAAATCTGATAAAGCAACAAGCTCAGGAAGCCTAATTTGTTTTATTAAATATTCTTAGAAAGCGGGAGTGTAACTTCCGCTTTTTTTTGTATTTTGCTTGTGAAATCAAACAGAGGTCGGGGTTATTGTGAAAATTTTATCATTAATCCTTAAATCTTTTGGAAACCGAAGCAACTTTCTACAACTCACTGTCGTTTTTTATTTATTAAACCGTTATGTTATGAAAAGACTAATTTATACCACAATTTTTTTCTCAATAATATCGATTGGATATGCTCAGGAAAATGTGAACGTATCTAAAAAGAATGGTGTTGAAGTTAATCAGAGGTTAACTGAAGCAGAGAGAACAGAGCTTCAATCCAAAAAAGATCTTTTAAAAGCGTTAGACAAAAAAGAGGCATGGATTCGATCAAATCCTGAGGAATTGAAGTTAGCAGAGGAGTCAGGATGGTTCGCGAATGCAGAAAAGACAAGAGCGGAAGTGAGAAAAAGAATCAAAGAACTTGAGAATAAATAGAAAAGACTATGAAGAAATTATTAATATTTGGGTTATTCATTACCCTAGGAATTTCGCTAAATGCACAGCAAAATACGAACTGTGCGGACATGGATCCAATATGTACTGATGTTGGTTTAAATTTCCAGGCACAATCTAATGTACCTGCGGCTTCAGTTCAAGATCCGGGGAATGATTATGGTTGTTTGTTTACAAGCCCTAACCCAACATGGTATTATTTTGAAATTTCACAATCTGGATTATTGGATATGCAGTTATTTGCACCTCAGGATATTGACTTTATCATTTGGGGACCTTTTGCAGACTTAACAACAGCTCAATCCTATTGTGGGCAGATGGGAGTTGCTCCTGGAGCTCCGGAAGTGGATTGTTCTTATTCAGCTACCAATAATGAAAATCCAGTGATTCCAAATGCGCAAGTTGGAGAAGTGTATGTGATGCTGATTACAAATTATGCAAATCAAGTTCAGAACATTGATTTGACGCTTAATGCAAACTCCACTGGTGAAACGGATTGTTCAATTGTAACACCGGATCCATGTGTAGCTGATGCAGGGACTTTTGTGTACAAGGTAAATGGTCAATTCATTCAGGGGAACACTGCTGTTTTATGTCCGGATGATGATTTTCAAATGATTTCCAATCTAGATTATACATTACCAAATGATACCATTCCTAACCCTCCTGGTGATGGAGTTTGGAATGCAGAGATGATGTATTTGATTTATGATCAAGAGCCAGTTTCTTTAGATCCATCTTCTGATCCTGGATTTTTAGGATTGCAGCATATTAAGGTTGGAAACCAGCATGGAGAGACGAATGCAGCTGGTAACTATATCTTCGACAATTTCGGATGTGGTAAATATTGGCTTGTTCCTACTCCTGGAGATGATGGTTTAACCACAGGAGATGTAAACGGGTCTGCACACTATGATAAAAATAACAATGGATGTTATGATTTAGATACCGCAGCAGCCTTTAAACTTACTTTGACATGTCCAATTACAGCTACCAGTGGTTTAGATTGTGATGGGTCTTTAGCTGGAAATGGAGTATCATTTACTATAAATGGAGGTTTGCCTGCCATTGAAGGAGGGAATTACATTGTAACAAATAATGGACCTGGTATTCTTTCATCAAATTCTACTGGTGTAGGAGGAAGTGTATCAGTTACAAACTTATCTGATGGAGATGTTGCAAGTATTATTGTGACAGATGCAAATGGTTGTTCCCAAACTTTCACTCAAGCATTTAGTGCTCCTTCTTATTCCGTTTCGATTACTCCTGGTTCAACTTGTGGAACAACAGCAACGAATAACGGAGCAATATCGGTTACAGGATCGGGAACTGTTGCAGCTTATTCCATTACGTTTACTACACCAGCTATTGCAAGTGCACCTTCACCAGCATCTGCTACTAGTTTGTTTGCTGGAGATGCTGTGTCATTCTTAGTTGAAGACGGAAATGGATGTGTGACTCAAGGAGACACAACTATTGGTTCAACAAACCACTTCATCCTTACAAATGTGACTGCTGAAGTGGCTGAATCTTGTCCTGGAACATGTGATGGATCCGCAACAATTACGGCAGTACCTGTGGATGGTTCGTTGAACCCAGATGGAGCAGTGATTACCGCGATTACGGTTGATGGAAATGCGGTAACAATTGCAAACCCATTGAACATTGCCAACTTGTGTGCAGGTATTCATAATGTAATGTTCTCTGATGACTTCGGATGTGATGTTACAGTTCCGATTTCAATTGGAGCTCCGAACCCATTAATTCCATTGATTCAAGCGTCAAACGATCCAACTTGTTATGGAGAGAATGATGGTTCGATTAATACAGGTGTTACAGGTGGACAAACTCCATACACCTATTCTTGGTCTCATGATCCAACAAGAAATAACTCAGCGGCGGAATTTTTAACGGCTGGAACTTATACCATGTATGTGACAGATGCCAATGGATGTACAGATTCTGTTACTCAAGTATTGGATCAGCCAGACTCACTTTGGTTTGAGTTGGTAATTAAAGATGCTTTATGTTTTGGAGATAGTACTGGATACGCTTATGTTTCTCAGATTCACGGAGCTCAAGGTCCGACTACCATCTTCTGGCAAACAGATAAACCAAATCCAACAAATACGAATCCAGTTTCTAATTTATATGCTGGTTCCCATACAGTGCAAATTTTTGACGATAATGCCTGTGAGTCGGAAAAACAATTTCAAATTTCAAATCCAGCTCAGTTAATTATTCAAACATTATCAAGTCAACCTTCTTACTGTAGAGGAAACGGATTTTATCCTGGATCAGGAACTGTTTCTGGTACGGCTTCTGGCGGAACTGGAACCTTGACTTATACTTGGATAGGATCAACAGATACAGTTAATACCAATACAGTTGGAAATAGAGAGCCAGGGTGGTATCATTTATATGTTACAGATCAAAATGGATGTATCATTTCTGATTCTGTGTATGTTGATTCATTGAATCCAGTTGCAAATTTTACTGCAACTCCAATGCAGGGAACTCAGCCAGTAACAGTTACAGTAACAGATAATTCTTCAGACAGAGTAACAAATACATGGCAGTATTTCTCAGTGAATAATGGATCGAGTTCAAATTCATTCATTATAGGGTATGACTCTTTACAACCACCGTTCGATACAACTTTTGTAAATGACGATGAGTACGCCATTTGTTTAATTGTTGCGAATGACTTTGAATGTTACGATACCTTGTGTAAGAACATCACGGTGTTCCCAGTTCCAAATATTGAGACGCCAAACGTGTTTACTCCAAATAATGATGGGGAGAATGATTTATTTTTCTTCCCTTCCGATGGATTGTCAGAGCTCAATGCGACTTTCTTAAATCGATGGGGTAATAAAGTTTATGAGTTCACTAGTCCAACAGATCAGTGGGACGGAACGAACATGACTACAGGTCAACCATGTTCAGACGGGGTGTATTCATTCGTTTATACCGCGAAAGCTCAAAACGGTACCGAATTCAGTGGACAAGGATTTGTACATCTGATTAGTAAACCTTAAAAAGAATAGCTAGAAAATAATACAAAGGTCGCTTTCGAGCGGCCTTTTTTTATGCGAAATAAAGGGAGACGATTTTCATTAGTTCCAGACAAATATTCAAGAAGAGCAGTAAAGTCAGCCGATAAAATCCATCTGAAATTTTGAATTGATGAATGAGTAAATTGCTTGACAAAAGCAATGAAAATAAAGCGAATATTGGGAATGATAGTGGACTATTCAATGAATGAAGGATCACATACGCCAAAAAAAGAAGGATCTCCGATATGAGGAGAAAAAAAGGGAGTTTGAAATTTCTATTTCTCTTTAAATGAATAAGTAAGAATAAGAGAATGATCGACCAGAATAATAGGTAAGAAAACAATTGTATGCCAGGGAATAATTGAAATTCAATATTATCAGAAGAGAAAAAATTGACAAACATTAGGAATTGACCTGAAGTATAAGTAATCCCTCCAAAGCCAAGTAGAAACAAACTTAGAAAAATGAAATCTCTATGCTTATAGGTTTTGAACAGAAAGTAAACTCCGATACAAAAAACAAGGACATAATTAAATAGAAAAGGAGTCAAAAATACTTTGGATTGCCCTGCAAGATTAAATAAGCCGAAAAATAGAGAACTTAAAATCGTAGCTCGAACTATTTTGACTTCCAGTTCCATTATTTTTGACCAAGAGCTTCGTAAATGTAGTCGAATGTTGAAAGTTTAATGGCTTTCCCGTTTACCACAGCTACATCATGTTCGAAATGTGCACTTGGTTTTCCATCTGCTGTTACGATAGTCCAATTATCGGAAAGCTGATTGACTCTTTCAGTTCCCATATTAATCATAGGTTCAATGGCTATAGTCAGACCATCCTTAATTTTCTTTCCACGACCTCTTCTACCATAATTTGGCACTTGAGGATCTTCGTGCATCGTTCTACCGATTCCATGTCCTACAAGCTCCCTTACCACACCATAACCGTATTTTTCTGCATGTTGTTGTATGGCAAAACCAATATCAGAAATTCGATTTCCTACTTTAGTTTCTTCAATTCCGATTTCTAGACACTCTTTCGTTACTTCAAGAAGCTTTTTAATTTCGGGAGCTACTTCCCCCACTTCAAAGGTGTAAGCGTGATCTCCGTAAAATCCATGAAGAATAGCTCCACAATCTACAGATATGATATCTCCTTCCTCAAGTGGTTTGTTAGTTGGGATTCCATGAACCACTTGCTCATTTACCGAAGTGCATAAGGTATTTGGAAAATCATATAAACCCAAAAAACCAGGAATTGCTCCCTGATCACGAATTGTTTTTTCTGCAATCGCATCCAGTTCCAGAGGGGTAACTCCAGGTCGAATAGCTTTTGCTACCTCTCCTAAAGTTTTCGAAACCACTAGAGCGGCCTCTCTCATTAATTCAATTTCTTCGGGCGTTTTATAGATAATCATTTACTGAATTTTGTGCAAAAATAGGAAAAATAAAAAAAGGCCATTCTTTTAGAACAGCCTTCTCTTTAAATATTGTGTTTTATACTATGCTAAAACTTCTTTTACTTTGTCAGCAGCTTCTTGAAGCAATACTGCAGAATGCACATTCAATCCTGATTCATCTATCAGTTTCTTAGCTTCTACAGCGTTGGTACCTTGAAGTCTAACAATAATTGGAACAGGAATTTCTCCCATGTTTTTGTATGCGTCAACAACTCCTTGCGCTACACGATCACATCTTACAATTCCTCCAAAAATATTAATAAGGATAGCTTTTACACCTGGATCTTTCAAAATGATTTTAAATGCTTTTTCAACTCTTTCCGCATCTGCTGTTCCTCCAACATCAAGGAAGTTTGCAGGATTTCCTCCAGAAAGCTTGATGATATCCATAGTGGCCATTGCTAGTCCAGCACCATTCACCATACATCCAACGTTACCATCTAAAGCAACATAATTTAATCCATGTTCTCCAGCTTCAACTTCTGTAGGATCTTCTTCTGTCTTATCTCTCATTTCAGCATAATCTGGATGTCTGAAAAGAGAATTATCATCTAAAGTAACCTTAGAGTCAACAGCAATGATTCTATCATCAGAGGTTTTCAAAACAGGGTTGATTTCGAAAAGAGAGGCATCACATCCTTCGTAAGCTTTGTAAAGAGCAGCAACGAATTTTGTCATTTCTTTCAATGCTTTTCCTGACAATCCAAGATTAAAAGCAATCTTTCTAGCTTGGAAGCCTTGAAGTCCTACTCTTGGGTCGATTTCTTCTTTGAAAATCAAATGAGGTGTTTCTTCTGCCACTTTTTCGATGTCCATACCACCTTCTGTAGAATACATGATGATATTTCTTCCTCTTTCTCTGTTCATCAAAACAGACATATAGAATTCAGAAGGCTCAGATTCTCCAGGATAATAAACATCCTGAGCAATCAAAACTTTATTTACTTTCTTTCCATCAGCTTTAGTTTGCGCTGTTACAAGGTGTCCTCCAAGAATTCCAGCAGCAATTTCTTCTACTTTATCAATTCCTTTAGCTAAAACTACACCGTGAGATCCAGTTTCTGTTACAGTTCCTTTTCCTCTACCACCGGCATGGATTTGTGCTTTAACTACGTACCATTCAGTTCCAGTTTCAGTAGTAAGTTCTTTTGCAGCAGCTACGGCTTGAGAAGGGCTGTCAACAACTTTTCCTTCTTGAATTGCAACACCGAAACTTTTAAGTATAGATTTTCCTTGATATTCGTGAAGATTCATTTTTGATAATTTTTGTTGCTCAAATGTATATTTTATTAATTAAAATTTCAACCTAATTGGATGAAGTTTTTCTTACTTTCTTGAAGTCCATTCCGAAACACCTTGTGGACTGATAGAAGCGGTTTCAATATTTTGAAGTTCTTCTTCTTTGTTTAAAAATGTTTTAATCGCTCCTGCCAACATGATATCTGGATTGCTATCATACATGACCTCAGGGTTTTCGAAATTTTTCTTAACGAAATTTGTGGAGAAGTTTCCAGACACGAAATCCTCGTGATTAATGGCAAATTCACAAAAACCAAGGGTAGTCGAAATACCAATGATTTTATAATTATTAATTGCATGAGTCATTTTTTCAATGGCTGAATTTCGATCCTTAGCATGTACAATTAATTTAGCAATCATCGGATCATATTGAAGAGGAATGGTATCGCCTTCAACAAATCCTGAATCCACTCGGATTCCAATTCCTTTAGGTTCTTTATACTTAATTAATTTTCCGATATCAGGTAAGAAATTATTGAAAGGATCTTCAGCATAGACTCTAACTTCGATAGCATGACCATCTATTTTTACATCTTCCTGACGAATTTTCATTTCTTCACCCTGAGCGATTTTAATTTGTTCTTCAACAAGATCGACTCCAGTGATATATTCCGTTACCGGGTGTTCTACCTGAAGTCTGGTATTCATCTCTAGGAAATAAAAATTTCCACTGTCGTATAAGAATTCAACAGTTCCAGCTCCTTCGTAATCACAAGATCGAGCCACATTGCAGGCTGCTTCTCCCATCTGCTTTCTTAATTCTGGGGTGATGACAGGACTAGGTGCTTCCTCAATGACTTTTTGATGTCGTCTTTGGATCGAACATTCTCTTTCATTCAGATAGACTACATTTCCATGTCGATCGGCTAGTATTTGAATCTCGATGTGTCTGGGTTCTTCAACGAATTTCTCGATAAATACCTGACCATCTCCAAAAGCACTAATTGCTTCTGAAACCGCTCTTTCGAATTGTTCTTTTACTTCTGATTTCTCATAAACTACGCGCATCCCTTTTCCACCTCCACCGGCAGATGCTTTTATCAGAATTGGCAATCCGATTTCGTCCGCAATTTTGGATGCGAGGTCCGGATTTTCTACAGCCCCTTCAGTTCCTGGAACCATTGGTACGTCATATTTAGCTACTGTTTCTTTTGCAGCAAGCTTGGACCCCATCAAATCCATGGCTTCGGGTGAAGGTCCAATCAATGTGATGCCGTTATTAGTCAAGGCCTTTGCAAAATTGGAGTTTTCAGATAGGAATCCATATCCGGGATGAACTGCATCTACATGGTGTTCTTTACAAATACTGATGATTTTTTCAATATTTAGATAGGAGTCTGCGCTGTCTGCTTTCCCAATCAAATAAGCTTCATCTGCCAATTGGGTGAAAAGTGCATTTTCATCAGCCTCTGAATAGATTGCAACGGATGTTTTACCCATTTTTTTGATTGATCGAATAATTCTACAGGCGATTTCTCCTCTGTTGGCAACCAGTATTTTGGAAAAATTTTTAGTATTCATTTTCTCTTTGTAAAATGGTTTTAAATTCTAGCATTTCTTCCTCTTTAAAAGGCGATCTATTATTTCCTTCGAGGTAATTTTTTGGTGTGTAAATATGGGTATTTTTTATTTGATAGCCGTTAAATACATTGGTAGAATCGTCAATTTTAGACGAATCCTGTTTGTTGGAATCTAGTTCCATTGGTTCCAAATCATCATAAACCGAACGCCATTTTGGAGATTGAGATTTAGGAGTAGTATCCCAGAATATTTTTTCTTTTCTAAACAGGTCCAGAAAATAGCCTAATAGTTTGAAATCCTTGAATTTGTCAAAATCTTCTTCATAGTGAATACCAATTCCTTGAGTAAATTGCCCTAGATCTTTTGTTTGAAGGATTCTCGTGTCATTAGACTGATTAAAAGCACTCACTCTAAAGGATCCATCCTTACTAATCTTGTATTCGATTTTCACATCTCCAATAAAATTGTTTTGATTACCTTCTCCCCCAGAGTAGTTTTCTAATCCAAAGTTTCCGGAAATAACGAGACGGTCGTTCAAGACTTCTGTTGACATCCCAATTTCATAGCGCTCAGTCTTGTTTACATCATCCTGATTATAGTTCACATTGAAATTGTAGTTCTCATCGATGGAATTCAAAATAGAGTTGATCTGACCCGTAAGAGCATCTCCAACCGCATTGGCAACACCACCCCCAATATTACTTTGTACCCCAACGATGGGTTGGAATTTTTGCATCATCAATAAAGAGAAAAACTGTCTATTTAGTTCGTCTTCAGAGCTTTTGATTCTTGATAAGACCGTTTTTGCAGATTCATTATTCACAGGAGATTGAATATCAATGTCCATTTGAGGATTCGAGAGACTTTTAGAAAGTTCAAGAACACAGTCTACTTGACTTTTTGTTGAATTGGATGAATTCGTGATGTCGGGAATGGCTTCTGTGAAGGAGGCTTTTACAGAATAAACAGCCTGAACATCTAAGTCTGCTTCGTAGGGAGAACCTGTCCAATCAATGGTTCCTCCTTTACGCAGAGTAAAGTCTTTTTTGATCAGATTTTTCATGCTGAAATAGTATTTTCCTTGCTGAATGGTATATTTTCCAGTCATTGTAATTTCCCCTAGAGTATTAAGATTCAAATCTATAATCCCTTCTCCATTTGCTTTAATCAAATCCCCTGTAGTTTCATCAAATACAATTCTTGCTTCGGTTTGGGGCGAAATATCTAGTTTCAATTTTAAATCTACACCGCTTATTCTATCGTCAACCTCGTCATGCAATAGGGTGGAGTCTTTGATTGTAAATACAATAAAGTCGTCTTCAGATAAATCTGTGCTTCCATACATTGGGAAGCTGATTTTAGTTCCCTCCAGAGTTTTGATGTTGGAAGAAATCTCAAAATGAGACTCATCTCCAGAGATTTCTGTTGTTCCGGTTACATAAGCAATTCCATAGTAGGTGTCTCCGTCCTCATATTCTGTATTCAATAATTGGAAACGCTCTAATGGTTTTGGGAAACCTGAGGGAAGGAATTCGAAGGGGTTATTAAATAAATCAACCGTCGCGTTGAAGTTCCAATCTCTAAAATTACTATGGTAAACAGATCCATAGACCATTCCTGTGTTTCCATCGGGATCCGTGATGTACATTTGGTTAATGTAAAAACCATCTTCCACGGATTCAATTTCACCCATGACTCCGAAGTTATTTCCGAGCATGTCTATGAAAATATTACCAGCTTGAAAATCAACTTTCCCTTTAAATATTGGTTTGGATAATGTACCGACCATATCCAGCTGTCCATTTAAAAATCCTCTAACATTGTTCACATGTTTTTCGGGAAGGAATGAATTAACAAAACTGATATCTGTCTTGTCAAATACTAAGGCTAGGTCTAAGTTGTTTTCCTCTCTAAACAAATAATATTTACCTCTAAAATCAAAGGTTTTGATTTTTTCTTTGACATGTTTGAACTTTCTCATGATCCCTCCTTCGATATCAAAGCTGAGGGTGTTGTTGTTCCATTGCTGACTAAACATCAAGTCTCCGATAAATTCGTTGTTGATACGGAAGGAATCGATACCTGCCATGGTTGTAATATCGAAATTGGTAAAAATATCCCTGATTTCACCGTAAGCGTTCATCGTTCCATCGAAATGAAGATCTTCAGTTAAGAATTCATCTAAATCTTCTAGTTCGAAGTCTTTGATCATATAATTAAGTACCTGTGCAGAATCACGGGAAAGGGTACCGTCTAGATTAATTTCTCTATTCTCTTTCGAGATTCGAATATTCGAAAGTTCAATTGTTCTACCATTGCCTTTTAGAAAAACCATTCCTCGATCTTCAATATTCCAGGTTTGACCTCGAATTGGAATTTTGGAAATATCGAAATCCAGAATATATTCTTCTGGAGAAATAATTTGAGTTTCCCATACCAAACTGCCGTAATTGTCGGGGTAATTATCCACATGCCAAACCAGATCCGCATTGATGAAATTGTATTCTCCATGAGCGGTCATGTGTATTTGGTTGAATTTTAATTTCTCAGTAGCAGTAATATGTCCAACATCCAATACAAGATCCAACTGCAAAGGGGCACCGGAGTTTTTCACATGTACATCATCAAACACAACATCTTTGTAAGCCAATCGACTACTTTTAATATCGAATTTAAAAGAATGGTCTTCTGAATTAAAGCGTCCTTTGATGGATGATTTTTTGGCGATTTGGATATCCGGATAGATTAAATTCAGAATTGGTTGCGCATTATGAAGCGTCACATTGAATTTAAATTTTGAATTTTTTTCTTTGTATTCCGTTTCCTCCTGAAAATAATCTGGAAAAATTTTCTGGAATTGATTCTTCAAAGTGTTTTGAATACCCGTCAGGTCGAATTTTCCTGCAATTTTCCCATCTATGAGGTCGCTTTTGAGAATGAGAGAGTCAATCTCCTTGGATCTACCGATATGCAGACTTATGGAATCCATAAAGACATCCAAAGTATCCTGTCTAAAATTGAGATTAAAGATTTTGATGTCTCCTTTGATATTATTTAGTGTTTTACCCGAGGTTTTGACATGAATATCGGCACATAATTCAGTTTCCATTCGGGAACTATCTTTCGAGACAATGTTCAGTTTTGTAAGCATGGCTCGACTGATATTTAAATTGAAATCCAAATTATTGCTTGGACCAAAATCCACCATTCCGTCGTAAGACATGCTGATATTTTCCTCTTCAACACGGATTTTACCTACAAATCGATTGTTTTTAATTTTACCTTCAGTAATCTGAAGATCAGAATAGGAATATCCCTTAAACTGCAAAAGATCCACATTTCCGGACAGATCAATATCCATGTTTTTCCTATTAAGGCCTTTCCCTTTTATGAAGATTCCTCCGTCCATGATTCCAAACGCATCATTTCCTGTAACTGCTTTTAAATTGACATTATCAACAATGATGTCGTATTCTTTTTTCTCGAACTTTGTTGGGTCTTGTGGCCCTTGATAATAAAAAGTCGAATCGTCAAAATTGTAATTGATCTTGATCCCTCTCTTGGCTACAGCGTTTCCTAGCCCAGATTTGACAGAGGCTTCTAAAATGAATCCATCTCCTGAAATTGGACCATAGACAAAACCGTCGTTTATGTTGACAATCCCCAACCCCCTTAAATTGGAAGGAATTTGAACCTTTTTACCCGAATCAAAAGGGTAGAGGGGGAAGGTTTCTATGTCTTCCACAGAAGTTTGAATATTACTAAAATTGAAATCCACAAAGGAATTGTAGAAGTCACGATAATCAGGAATATTGAAAGAACCCGCTATGTGCGTGTGTTTCCCAGTGGTAAGATCAAAGTTTTTCACCTTTAGCTTTCTTACTTTTCCTTGAACTTTTCCCTGAATTTTTACTTTTTGGTCAAGACCTTTGAGAGGAGGAGCAAAATAAGAAACATCAAGTAAACTTACTTCTGTTGCTCTAAAATTGGCCGACAACCTCACACTGTCTTCGAAATAAGTCCATGATTTCCATGTTTTTGTTTTGAATTTAAGTTGTTCGAGATCCAGATTACTTGTTCCAACTTCGAGATACAGGTCATCCATTATAAGGCCGAGAGAGTCAATTACGACATCCGATCGCATGGCAAATATTTCCGCACCACTTTTATCTCTTCCTTCTACATGGTCTATGTGTACTTCAACTCCTCCTGGAATTAATTTGAAATCAGAAAAGACAAGTTGAACGTCATTAACATCAATATCCTTGTAATTGACACCAAAGTCTTGTTCAGGTTTATTTTCATCCTTGTATTTAAAATGGACATTATTCAGACTAATTTTGGCAATTCGGAAGTCAAAATCGATTTTGGATGTGTCAGGCACTTCAGGAGTAAAATAGTCGATGATGAATTTGAGATTGAGATCTTCTTCACCTTCGTGTTTGACAAGGTAAGCAGTTGTATTCTCCAGTTCAATGTTTTCAATGTAGAAAAACTTCTTTTTGAACGAAAAATCTTCAATTTCTACCCAAATATTTTGAGCATAGATCAGGGTGTCTCCATGTTGATCTTCAGCATAAAGTCCTTTGATTTCAGCACTGTCAAAGAATATTATTTCTACCTGATCAATAGTCACAACGGTGCCCCATTCATCAGATAAATAGGAGGCTACTCTATTGGCCAACCAAGTCTGAAAAGTAGAAGTACGAATTGCAAAGGCCAGAGAGATAATCAAAATTAAGATGAATTCCAGAAGCATAAAACTTCCCCTTCCTACTATTTTGACTACCTTTGCGATTCTTTTTTTGGCTTAAAAATACAATAAATTTGACGATTAAACGCACATATATTCTGGCAATTGAATCCTCTTGTGACGATACTTCTGTTGCGATATTAGAAAACGATAAAGTTCTTTCTAATATTATCGCTACTCAGGATGTACATAAAGAATATGGGGGAGTGGTACCTGAGTTAGCGAGTCGAGCCCATCAGCAGAATATTATTCCAGTAGTGGATACCGCCTTGAAGAGAGCAGGGATTAAAAAGGAACAACTTGATGCGATAGCATTTACAGAAGGGCCAGGTTTGTTGGGGTCCTTGATTGTTGGTGCGAGTTTTGCAAAATCTTTGGCGCTTGGTTTGGGAATTCCCTTGATTGCAGTTGATCACTTGAAAGCTCATATCATTTCCCATTTTATTCAGGATAATGAAGCCATTCCGAATTTTCCTTTTTTATGTCTGACGGTATCTGGAGGTCATACCATGATAGTAAAAGTCGATTCGCCAACAAAGATGGAGATTCTTGGAAAGACCATAGATGATGCGGCGGGAGAAGCATTTGATAAAATTGCGAAAATAATGGGCTTGCCTTACCCTGGAGGACCTTTGGTAGATAAATATGCACAGTTGGGGGATTCGGATAAATTTTCTTTTCCCCATCCGAAAACTACAGAACTTAATTTTTCATTTAGTGGTTTAAAAACAAGCGTTTTATACTTCTTGAAAAAAGAAGTAGAAAAAGATCCGAATTTTGTCCAAAACAATCTGAATGATCTGTGTGCTTCAGTGCAAAAAACAATTGTAGATATTCTGCTGAAAAATTTGATTTTAGCCTCCAAAAAAACCAATATAAAAGAGATTGCGATTGCAGGGGGAGTAAGTGCCAATTCTAGACTGAGAATGGAGATTCAAAGGCTTGGGAATGAGAAAGATTGGAATACCTACATCCCTAAATTTGAATATTGTACAGATAATGCTGCGATGATTGGAATTCTGGGATATTTTAAGTATCTTGAGGGGTCTTTTGTAAACCAAAGAATAACACCAAAGGCTAGAATAGAATTTTAATTTAAAACTCATGACTCAGGAGCACTACTCAAAACTGGAGCAAATGTATTATGCCGCTCCGCTTCATGAATTTTACGACACTCTTAAAATCAAAATCTCAAGGGGACAATGCGAGATTGAATTGGATCTCGAAGAAAAGTATTTCCACGCAGGAGGTTCGGTACATGGATCGGTATTCTTTAAACTTCTGGATGATGCCTGTTATTTTGCAGTGCAGTCGCAATTGGAGGACCAGTTCATTGTGACCGCCAAATTTCATGTAGATATTAAAAGACCTCTAAGAACTGGAAAAGTCAAAGCAGTAGGAGAAGTTATTCGTTTATCTTTTGATGAATATTTTGCTAAAGCTAGCCTTTATGATGAAAGAGGTAAAGTAGTTGCTACTGGGACTGGACAATTCATGAAAAGTAAATTGCCTTTAGCTGAAGTAGAAAGTTATTAGAAAAAAAAGTGGGTAAGCTACTTGTATCGCACCGCTACAACCGTCTACCCTTGCTATGTTCCCATCCTGGGGGATTTAACAGGAGCTGGTCGTACAAGACTTACCCGGCGCAAAACTATTAAAAAAATCATAAAATTCAGTATCCTTCCTCATTATTTTTCGTATTCCTGTATATTTGCCAAAGGTTCGTCAATTAAAGAGTTGAGAATCAAAAGTAGAGTACATTTACAGAAATTTCGAATACGTGAGTACATCAAAGAATATATCGGTTGTCATACCATTGTTTAACGAAGAAGAATCTTTGCCCGAATTACATGCTTGGATTCAAAAAGTGATGAATGAGAATCAATATTCTTACGAAGTTGTATTTGTAGATGACGGTTCAAGTGATCAATCCTGGAAGGTTATTGAAGAACTCCAAGCGAAGGACTCCAACGTAGTTGGGATTAAATTCCAGAGAAATTATGGGAAATCTGCTGCCTTGCACATGGGCTTTCAGAAAGTGGTGGGAGATGTTGTGATTACAATGGATGCAGACCTACAGGATTCACCGGATGAGATTCCAGGTTTGTATAAAATGATTACAGATGAAGGATATGATCTTATCAGTGGCTGGAAGAAGAAAAGATATGACCCCATAACCAAAACAATTCCGACAAAATTATTCAATTGGGCTACTCGAAAGCTTTCTGGAATTTATTTACATGATTTTAACTGCGGACTAAAAGCATATAAAAAATCCGTGGTGAAAAGCGTGGAAGTGTATGGAGAAATGCACAGATATATTCCTGTTTTGGCCAAATTTGCCGGGTTTAAGAAGATTGGAGAAAAAGTAGTTCAACATCAAGCCAGAAAATACGGAAAAACGAAATTTGGAATGAATCGATTCATGAATGGATTTCTGGATTTGATTACCGTTACATTCATGGGACGTTTTGGAAAGAAGCCCATGCACTTTTTTGGAGCCATGGGAACTTTGATGTTTTTCCTTGGATTCTTGTTGGCGATTTATCTAGGAATCATGAAGTTGTTTGTGGATACAGAAGGAAAACTCATTGCACAAAGAACTGAATTCTATTTGGCGCTTACTTTCATGATTATTGGTTCTCAAATGTTTCTGACTGGTTTTATTGCGGAGTTGGTCAACCGAAATTCTTCTTCAAGAAATAATTATTTGGTAGAGAAAGAAGTGTAAATTAGTAGAATGCATCGTATTCTATTTCTGGTTTATATTTTCATATCCTTATCTGGATTGGCTCAAGGCTTTTCCTACTGGGCGAATCAGTATGGAGTTCGAGCAAGCTTTTTAGGTGGAGCGGCAGTAGGCTCTGTTCTCGATAATTCTTCAATTTATTACAATCCTGCTTCTCTTGGCTTCGTAGACGGAGGAAATTTAAGCGTTTCTGCAAATACTTTTTCATTGCGCTTTATTCGTGTCGAAGATGGGTTAGGAAATAATTTAGATTTAAACACTACAGCCTTTACCATACTTCCTCAGCTCATATCGGGAATGATAGATCTTAAGAAAACCCCCAAATTGAAACTGGGTTATATCCTCATGGCTAAAGAATCTTTCAACCACGATTATACATTGAGTTACAATGGACAAGAGAACTATGTGGATAGTGTCTCAGGAAATGAAAACTTTTTTACCACTTATCAATCTAGTCACAAATACAATGAGATTTGGGCCGGAGCAACAGTTGCATATAACGTGAATCCAATTTTTTCAGTCGGCTGTTCTTTTTTTATTTCTTTTATTGATGAACGTGTTATTAATAACCTGAGCTTTAGGGTGATCCCTTCTGGAAGTCAGTCGAATTACATAAGTTTAAGAAGTAACTATGACTTTTCTTACTGGAATTTCAAAGGCATTTTTAAGCCTTCTTTGGCGATCTCAAAACCCCGGTTTAGATGGGGCTTAAGCGGGACTATTCCATCTTTTAATTTTTATGGTGAAGCCAAAGCCAACAGAGAAGTTGAAGTTTTAAATTTCCCTCAATTTCAGGGAGTAGATTTTCTGTTTACAGATCAGCAGAAAAAAATAAAAACGAAAACCAGATTTTCAGGTTCTATTTCCACAGGTATGGGATTGAAAATAGGAAAAGGAAGTTGGCTTCATATTTCAGGAGAGTACTTTTTTCCTCAGGAATATTATCTATTGTTTAATCCAGATAATCAAGTAGTGGCATTTCCTCAGGGGATTACTGAAGAACAGATTGATACTTTGTTTGGCTTGCAGAATTTTCTGGCCTATGGAGAAAGAAGAAAACAAGTTGTGAATGCTGGGATTGGTTGGGAGCAAAGAATCAATGACAAATTAGAATTGATGTTTGGTTTTCGGACAGACTTCAATTTTTCATTTCCTGAAGACCGTCATGTTGAGTTGGAACACATGAAAAAAGTGGGTGCAATTTGGAATAACTATTATGGATCCGCTGGAGTAAGTTTTTGGGATAAAAAGGGAAAACATTACTCTGTCGGAGTGGAATTGGGATTTACACCAAGTGGGACAACTGTTCAGTATATCGATCTTTCTAATCCAAATATTTATCAGTTTTATTCGGCGGAAAGAAGAGAAGGGAAGCTACAAGATTATAATGTAAAGTTGATCTTCGGAATAGAACTCAACTGGAAAAAGAAATGTTCTGACTGTCCCGCAGAGGATGTAAACGAGTAGCTCTCAGAACCATATAAATAGGCTCAATTTCATCGAAAATTGCTTATATTCGCGTCTCGAAAAAACCGAATATCAAACTGAAGTATGGAGAATATTGCACCTTATAAACCCGTAAATAAAGTTAGAATCGTAACCGCAGCATCTTTGTTTGATGGACACGATGCCGCCATCAATATCATGAGAAGAATCATTCAATCCACTGGATGTGAGGTGATTCACTTAGGACATGATCGTTCTGTAGAAGAAGTTGTGAACTGTGCTATTCAGGAAGATGCACAGGCAATTGCTATGACTTCGTATCAAGGGGGACACATTGAATATTTCAAATACATGTATGATCTATTAAAAGAAAAAGGTGCAGATCATATTAAAATTTTCGGTGGAGGTGGAGGAACTATTCTTCCAGAAGAAATCAAGGAACTTCAGGATTATGGGATTACCAGAATTTATCACCCGGATGATGGAAGAGAAATGGGATTGCAAGGGATGATCAATGACTTGGTAAAACAAGCAGATTTTCCTGTTGGAGAACATTTAAATGGTGAGATCAAGCAATTAGAATCCAAAAGAATTCCGGCCATTGCCAGAGTTATTTCAGCTGCAGAAAACTTCCCGGATGCTTCTAAAGAGATCTTGGATGAGGTACATCAAATGGCAGAGAAAGTGCATACGCCTGTACTAGGGATCACTGGAACAGGTGGAGCAGGAAAATCTTCATTGGTAGATGAATTGGTTAGAAGATTTTTAATTGATTTTAAAGATAAAACGATAGCGGTTGTTTCAGTAGACCCTTCCAAAAGAAAAACAGGAGGAGCACTTCTTGGGGATAGAATCAGAATGAATTCGATTCGAAATGATAGAGTTTATATGCGTTCGTTAGCTACGCGTCAATCCAATTTGGCACTTTCTAAACATGTTGCTGAAGCGATTCAAGTATTGAAGGCGGCGAAATACGACTTGATCATCCTGGAAACTTCTGGAATCGGGCAATCGGATACTGAAATATTAGATCATTCAGACGTTTCTTTATATGTAATGACGCCAGAATATGGTGCGGCGACTCAATTAGAGAAAATCGACATGCTGGATTTTGCGGATGTCATCGCCTTGAATAAATTCGACAAAAGAGGTGCATTGGATGCTTTGAGAGATGTAAGAAAGCAGTATCAAAGAAATCATCAATTATGGGAAAAGGATGTGGACGACATGCCAGTTTATGGTACCATCGCGTCTCAGTTTAATGATCCGGGAATGAATTCACTTTACAAGGTGATCATGGATACAATTTGCGAGAAGACAGGTGCTAAACTGGAATCTACATTTGAAATTACGAAAGAGATGTCTGAGAAAATCTTCGTGATTCCGCCAGACAGAACTAGATATTTATCTGAAATCTCAGAAAACAATAGATCTTACGACAAATGGGTAGAAGATCAAGTGAAAGTTGCTCAGGAGTTGTATGGAATTCAGATGTCCATGGATGCCTTAAAATCTTTGGATGTTGAAGACAAGGATCGATTGATTAAAGGACTTCAAGAAACTTTTGAAAAGGTAAAATTGAATTTGGATCCAAAAAACTGGATGTTGATTCAAGAATGGCCGGAAGTAGTAAAGAAATATGAAGATCCGATCTACAAATTCATGGTTCGAGATAAAGAACTTTCCATTGAAACCCATACAGAGTCCTTATCGCATCTTCAAATCCCGAAAGTGGCACTTCCAAAATACAAGGCTTGGGGAGATTTATTGAAATGGCAATTACAGGAAAATGTTCCTGGGAAATTTCCTTACACTGCTGGATTATTCCCTTTCAAAAGAGAAGGAGAGGATCCAACAAGAATGTTTGCCGGTGAAGGAGGTCCTGAAAGAACAAATAGAAGATTCCATTACGTTTCTTTGGGGATGCCGGCAAAAAGATTATCAACGGCTTTTGACTCTGTAACACTTTATGGAAATGATCCAGATTTAAGACCAGATATTTACGGGAAAATTGGGAATTCAGGAGTTTCGATTTGTTGCCTGGATGATGCGAAGAAATTGTATTCTGGATTTGATCTTTCTGATCCAAAAACATCGGTTTCGATGACAATCAATGGTCCGGCCCCAATGCTTTTAGGATTCTTCATGAATGCAGCAATCGATCAAAATTGCGAAAAATATATTAAGGAAAACGGTCTGGAAGCGGAAGTTGAAAAAGTTAAAAAGGCATTATACGATGATCAAGGTATTGCCAGACCCGCCTATCAAGGAGATTTACCTGAAGGGAATGATGGTTTAGGATTGATGCTTTTAGGCGTTACTGGAGATCAAGTGCTTCCTGCAGATGTCTATGCTAGAATCAAAGCAGAGACCTTAAAGCAAGTGAGAGGGACAGTTCAAGCAGATATTTTAAAAGAAGATCAAGCTCAGAATACTTGTATTTTCTCTACTGAATTTGCCTTGAGATTGATGGGAGATGTTCAGGAGTATTTTATTGAACATGGAGTAAGAAACTTCTATTCAGTTTCTATTTCAGGTTATCACATTGCGGAGGCTGGAGCTAATCCAATTACGCAGTTGGCATTGACATTGGCAAATGGATTCACTTATGTAGAGTATTACTTAAGTAGAGGGATGGACATCAATGCATTTGGTCCGAACTTATCTTTCTTCTTCTCGAACGGAATCGATCCGGAATATGCCGTAATCGGTAGAGTTGCAAGAAGAATTTGGTCCAAAGCACTAGATAAAAAATACGGTGCTAACCCTAGAGCTCAGATGTTGAAATACCATATTCAAACTTCGGGAAGATCTTTGCACGCTCAGGAGATTGATTTCAACGATATTCGTACGACGTTACAGGCACTTTACGCTATTTACGATAACTGTAATTCATTGCACACCAATGCTTATGATGAAGCGATTACCACTCCAACAGAGGAATCCGTAAGACGTGCCATGGCTATTCAGTTAATCATTAACAGAGAGTTAGGATTGGCGAAAAACCAAAATCCAATTCAGGGAGCTTTCATCATTGAAGAATTGACTGATTTAGTGGAAGAAGCTGTATTAACAGAATTCGATAGAATCACAGAAAGAGGAGGTGTTTTAGGAGCAATGGAAACCATGTACCAACGTTCGAAGATTCAAGAAGAAAGTTTGTATTATGAAACTTTGAAACATACCGGAGAATTCCCAATTATCGGAGTCAACACATTCTTGAGTTCAAAAGGGTCTCCAACGATCATTCCACAGGAAGTTATTCGCGCAACGGAAGAAGAAAAACAATATCAAATTGATATGTTGAAGAATCTTCATAAAGCAAGAGGAGAGAAAGCTGAGGAATCGATTCAAGTGGTTCAAAAAGCGGCTATACAAAACCAAAACATGTTTGCTGAATTGATGGAAGCGTGTAAATATTGCTCTTTAGGTCAAATTACGGATTCGTTGTTTGATGTAGGAGGGCAGTACAGAAGGAATATGTAGTTATGTTGGTTGGTTGCTTGGTTTTTTAGTTGATTAGTTTTTCGTTAAACTGTCCTACAAAACAACAAACTAACTTAATAAGGACTTGCGCAAATAGCTCCAGGATTGGTTAATCGAATGACAGTCTGGTAGGCGTCGCAGCTCGAAACAGCTTGACTACGAGTTACGTTCTCATAGTTTTGAACACCCACTTCTTGTCCGTTATTGACACAAATACATTGGTAATCTGATTTGCAGGAAGCAAAAACAAATAGCAGTAAAATGATTCCAAGTTTAAGATGCATGAAATCAATACTGTTGTGCCAAATCGCAAGTGATTGCAGTTGAATCTGTATTGGTTGTATCCGCTGCTAATTCAGCTTGAAGTGCATTACATTCAGACAATGCTGCCGCTCTTGATGAGTTCAGAACAGTTTTAGATCCTGCTCCAAAACCACTTTGTGTACAGTAGCAATCATAGTCGTATTTGCATGCAAAAGCAACTGTACCAAACAAACCAATTAAAAGAAACTTTTTCATAGGTGTAAATGTTTATCGATGTGTCAAATATAGGCAGGATAATTAATAATTAATAATTAATAATTAAGAATTCAGTTTTTTGAAGCTTAATAAATCCAATTTTAAATCATGAACTAAAGTCTAAAATCTTAATTTTGTTACCATGTCAGAAAGCAAAGAAATCCGAATCAAAGGAGCGCGAGTTCACAATTTGAAAAACATCGATGTGAACATCAAACACAAGTATTTCACTGTAATTACAGGTTTGTCGGGTTCGGGAAAATCTTCTTTAGCTTTTGATACATTGTTTTCTGAAGGACAAAGAAGATATGTTGAAAGCTTGTCTTCTTATGCCAGACAATTTTTAGGTCGATTGGACAAACCTGAGGTGGATCAGATAAAAGGAATTTCTCCGGCCATTGCCATCGAGCAGAAAGTAAAAACTAACAATCCAAGATCTACAGTAGGAACCACCACAGAAGTATATGATTTTCTAAAACTTCTATTTGCCCGAGTAGGAAAAACCTATTCTCCGGTATCAGGCAAGGAGGTGGTGAAACATAGAGTTTCAGATGTGGTTGATTATCTGAATTCCTTTGAAGATGGAACAAGATTTACCATTTTGGCGCCAAATTTTTTCAAATCAGACATCGCTCGATCTCGTTTTTTGGATGTCCTGATTGATCAGGGTTATTCCAGACTTTGGAAGGACGGGGAAACCTATAAATTGACAGATTTAAAAGAGAATGATAAAATCAATATTGAGCAATCGTATATTGTTATTGATCGCGTTTCAGTAGAAAAGGAAAGCGATGAGAACAATTCCAGGTTGGGAGATTCGGTTCAGTTGGCATTTGAAGAAGGAAGGGGTGAATGTTATGTTTTAGGGACTGATGAAAAATCACCTAAAATGTTCAGCAATAGATTCGAATTGGATGGGGTTGAATTTGTTGAGCCTGATGTTCATTTTTTTACTTTCAATAATCCGGTAGGTGCTTGTAAGGAATGTGATGGATATGGTTCGATCATTGGAATTGATAAAGATTTGGTGATTCCAAATAAAAAAGCGTCCATTTATGAAGATGCCATTGCCCCGTTTAACGGTGAAAAAATGTCTGAGTGGAAACAGCAAATGATTATTGGAGGTACAAAATCGGGTCTATCCATTCACAAACCCATAGCAGAGTTTAGTCCGGAGGAAATTGAGCTCATGTGGAATGGCGATCAGAATTTCGAAGGGATCAATGACTTTTTCGATTACGTAAAATCAAAATCCTACAAGATTCATTACCGAATTTTATTGTCTCGATACAGAGGTAAAACGGAATGTCCTTCATGCAAAGGAACTAGGTTGAGAAAAGATGCTTCTTATGTAAAAGTGGGGAACTATAATTTGATTGAATTAGTGCTCAAACCAATCAAGGAACTTAGGGTTATTTTTGATGAAATTCAATTGGATGAACATGATTCTAAAGTTGCTAAAAGACTTTTGGTTGAAATTCAAACTCGATTGCGCTATTTGGATGAGGTAGGATTAGGGTATTTGACATTAAATCGACAAGCCAATTCTTTATCTGGAGGAGAGTCCCAAAGAATCAATTTGGCTACGAATCTAGGATCAGGTCTTGTTGGTTCGATGTATATTTTGGACGAACCTTCCATTGGTTTGCATTCAAGAGATACGGAAAGACTAATTCACATTCTTCACAATTTAAAAGAGATTGGAAATACGGTAATTGTGGTGGAACACGATGAAGACATCATGAAAGCGGCGGATGAAATTTTGGACATGGGTCCAGAAGCTGGATTATTTGGTGGAGAAGTTGTATTTCAAGGGGATCACAAGCAATTGCTAAAGGCCAAAGGGTCATTAACAGCAGATTATTTAAATAGAAAATTACAGATTCCCATTCCGGAAAAAAGAAAAACTGGAAAGCAATTCATCAAAATTGAAGGCGCCAGAGAGAACAATTTGAAAAATCTTTCTTTAGAGATTCCTTTGCAAGTGTTGACATGTATTTCCGGTGTTTCAGGTTCGGGAAAATCTACTTTAGTTCGCAATGTATTATTACCAGGTGTGTCAAGAGAATTAGGGATTTTCAAAGACAAAAAAGGAGATTTCGATTCTGTTAGTTTTCCTAAGGACTGTATTGAACAAATTGAATTCATCGACCAAAACCCGATCGGTAGGAGTTCGAGGTCGAATCCGGTGACTTATGTGAAAGCTTTTGATGAAATCCGAGATTTGTTTGCAAGTCAGCAGATTTCAAAAATTCGCGGCTATAAGGCGGGATGGTTTTCTTTTAATGTAGATGGTGGGAGATGTGAAATGTGTGAAGGAGAAGGAGAAGTAACCATTTCCATGCAGTTTATGGCAGATGTCCATTTAGAATGCGAAACCTGTAAAGGAAGCCGATATAAGAATGAAACACTTGAGGTAAAATACCAAGACAAAAACATTGCTGATATTTTAGCCATGAGCATTGATGAAGCCATCACTTTTTTTGAATCTCACCTAAAAAAAGGAGGGAGAGCTACGAAAGAGGAAAAGATCATCAATAAATTAAAACCACTGCAAGAAGTAGGACTAGGATATTTAAAACTCGGGCAATCCAGTTCGACTTTGTCAGGAGGAGAAGCGCAAAGAATTAAACTGGCTTCCTTTCTAATTAAGGGTAAGAAAAGTGCCAAGACTTTATTCATTTTTGACGAACCCACTACAGGGCTGCACTTTCACGATATAGCAAAATTGTTAATTGCCTTTGAAGAACTGGTAAAAATGGGACATTCATTGATTGTCATTGAGCATAATTTGGACGTATTGAAATGTGCAGACCATATCGTGGATCTTGGTCCTGAAGGAGGAAAAGAAGGAGGACAAATTGTCTTTCAAGGAACACCAGAGGAAATGCTAAAATCGAAAGAGTCGTATACGGCTCAGTATATGAAGGAGAAATTGAAATAATTCAAAGTGCAAAATGCAAAGTGCAAAATGATTGAAAATTTGAATCATAAATCAAAAATCAATACATCATCAAAAAAGCAAAGAAAATATTTTTAACAGGGATAGGCACGGAAGTCGGTAAAACGGTGGTTTCAGCAATTCTTGTCGAGAAATTTACAATGGATTATTGGAAACCGGTTCAAGCTGGTGAATTGGATTTTACGGATACCATGAAGGTTCGATCTTGGGTAAAAAATGATGCTTCTGTTTTTCATCAGGAACAATTTCGATTGAAAACTCCGGCTTCTCCGCATTTTGCTGCAAAAGTAGATGGTATTCAGATTAAATTGGAAGATTTTGAAGTACCAGAAACTGAAAATAATCTGCTTGTTGAAGGGGCTGGAGGTTTGATGGTTCCAATAAATGATAAAGGAGATTTGATTATTGATTTGATTCCAAAGGTAGCGGATGGGGTGATTTTGGTGAGTCGGAATTATTTGGGGAGTATCAATCATACCATGCTCTCTATTGAAGCCTTGCAGAAGAGAAAAATTCCAATTTTGGGGCTCATTTTTAACGGAGATTCTAATCCGGCTACAGAAGAGATTATTTTAAATAAGCATAAGCTGAAATGTTTAGGTAAAGTGCCGTTACTTTCTCACATTGACACATTAAAAATTCGAGAAGCGGGAAGTTTTATCGAAGCTATTTTTGCTTAATTTCGAAAGCATGAAGAAAAGACCATTGATTTTAATTACCAACGACGACAGTATTTACGCAAAAGGTATTGCTTCGTTGATTGAGGCGGTTAAAGATTTAGGAGACATCTTGGTTGTAGCGCCCGAAAAACCTCAATCGGGAATGGGACACGCCATTACAGTAAATCACCCACTTAGGTTGCAGAAGAGTGATCGGTACGAAGGAATTGAAGCCTATTCTTGCTCTGGAACGCCAGTAGATTGTGTAAAGCTTGCCATTTATGAGATTTTGCATGAAAGACCAGATATTATTGTTTCAGGAATCAATCATGGAGCCAATTATGCGACCAATGTATTGTACTCAGGGACGATGTCAGCAGCGGTAGAAGGGGCTTTAGAAGGAATTCCGTCAATTGGTTTTTCGCTCTTGGACCATGATCTGGATGCAGACTTTGACGCATCAAAATATTACGCAGAAAGAATTACACAGGAAGTATTAAAAAATGGATTAACCAAAGGCGTTTGCTTGAACGTCAACATCCCAAAACTTCCTATTACGGAAATTGCCGGAATCAAAGTTTGTAGACAAGCGAAAGCCTATTGGGAAGATAAGTTTGACAAAAGACAAGATCCATTTGGTCAAGATTACTATTGGCTCACCGGCAAGTTTGAGAATTTTGATGGGGGTGAAGACACAGACGTATATGCTATTCAGCAAAAATATGTTTCGGTGGTTCCAACACAGTTTGACATGACGGCTCACCACGCAATTTCGGAAATCAATCAATGGGATATTTAAGATTTAAAGATGAAAGATAAACTAGATAATATGTGGATCGGAATGATCGCTGCGGTAGTGATACCCTTGATTGTTCTTAGTATTTACGCCTCTGTAATGAGCTCAAATGGGAATTTATCAACGCTTTATTACATTATAATGGAGCAACCTCAATTTAGATTGAAAATTTTAACCATTGGGATTATTCCGAACCTTTTCATGTTTTACATTGTTAACAATCGATTACAAATGAATGATTTTACCAGAGGATTTGTGTTGATCACGGTTTTACTGGGAATTGGAGTGATTGTATGGACTCAATTATTTACCTAAGAACATGAATTTAGCAAAAACAATAGCTTTTTTATTGATCACAGTTGCCGTAGTACCAACTGTTGCATTTTATGTTTCAGATCCTCTAACTGCTAAGCAAAAAGATGTTTTGTTTCATGCCATGTACATTTATGTTGGTTTGACAGCCGCCACATTCATGCTCAGTGAAATAGTAAGAAATTATTCTCAGGTAGACAAGGTATGGAGCATTGCACCCATTGTTTATGCTTGGTACATTACCTATGAAGGAGGATTTTCTGATCGAGGTGTGATCATGAGCATTTTGGTAACTATTTGGGGCGCACGATTAACCTACAATTTTGGTAGAAGAGGTGGGTATTCGTGGAAATTCTGGACTGGCGAAGAAGATTACAGATGGGAAGTATTGAGAAATAAACCTATGTTTAAAGGTAAACCGGTAGTTTGGACCCTCTTCAATCTGTTTTTCATTAGCTCTTACCAGATGAGTCTGATTTTTTTGTTTACGCTTCCCATTTTATTATCGGTTGATGCGGTAAACCCAGAGATCAATTATGTGGATATTGTAGCCTGTGCACTGATGTTATTTTTTATCATTTTGGAAACGATTGCCGATCAACAGCACTATATCTTTCAAACAGAAAAACATAGAAAAATTAAAGCGGGAGAAAAGCTGGAAGGTATTTACGCGGATGGATTTTTATCCAAAGGATTATGGGGAAAAATGAGACATCCAAATTACCTTGGAGAGCAAATGACTTGGGTTTCCTTTTATCTTTTCAGTACAGCTGCAACTGGGCAGTGGATTAATTGGAGTATTACAGGAGCGGCCTTGTTAATCTTTCTTTTCAATAGTAGTTCAGATTTTTCAGAAGAAATAAGTGCCTCCAAATACCCGAATTATAAAGAATATCAGAAAAAAGTACCTCGATTTGTGCCAAGATTGTTTTGATCATTCTGGAGACTCATAAAATCAATGGAGAAATTGAAAGGCAAAGATTATCTGATTATTTGGTCGGAAAATTGAAAGCCATTCCAACCCGAAAAGGAGTCAAAAAGGCCATAGAAAAAGGGCAAATTCTATTGAACGGAAACAAAGGTAAAACAGGGGATTGGGTGAAGCCAGATGACCTGATCGAACTTTTGGATATTCAGCATCAGGCACCTAAAGAATATCGATTGACCTTAGAAATTGTTTTTGAAGACGAATATCTCATTGTTGTCAATAAACCAGCTGGAATTTCTGTGAGTGGAAATCAATTCAAAACACTTCAGAATGCGGTTATCGGGAATGCAAAAAAATCAATATCAGATGATGCTTTACCTTGGCCCAAACCTGTTCATAGACTGGATGCTCCTACTTCAGGATTAGTTGTTTTTGCCAAAACATACACAACCTTGATTGAAATGGGAAAGCTATTTCAGGATCGAAAAATTGAAAAGACTTATCATGCGATAGTGATCGGTCAAACTGAAAAAGTAGGGAAAATAGACTCGAACATCGAAGGCTTGGAATCGGAGACAGCGTTTAAACTTCTGGAGTTGGTGCCTTCGCTTAGAAATCAGCATCTATCGCTTTTAGAAGTTAAGCCAAAAACGGGAAGAACCCATCAAATCCGAATTCACTTAGCACAATTGGGCTATCCCATTTTTGGCGATCAACTCTATGGGGATGATGGAAACGTATATAAAGGTAAAGGTCTTTTTTTGGCTGCTGTGGGGTTGCAATTTATACATCCGATTTCAGGAAAAATCATGGATCTTTCTATTCCAACTCCAAATAAATTTCAATCGCTATTGCAAAGAGAAGCAAGGAGATGGAAAACAAAGTATGGAGAAAATTGATACAAGCAATCTAAAAATTACCTAAATTCCAATTCACTTATTTTTTACAGATGCAAAAGGTACTTTTTCTATCATTAGTATTGATTTATTTCAGTTTAGGATTCAGTCAATACGAGGATGATCCTCAATTAAAGGCGTATTCTGAAATCATATTTTCTGATCCAGCAAAAGCCGAAGAAATAGCAAAAAAGGCAGTTGCTAACTCCGATCCAAAAGAAAAAATCCATTGGGTTTATCAGAATAAACTGGCAGAAACGGCCTACTATATGGATAAATACGATGAGGCAAAAGCCATATTGAAAAGAACCATTGAAGTCTGTATTGAGCGTAATTATGAAGATGTACTAGCTGAGGCTTACTTTATCATGGGGGATTTGCACATCTACACTGGAGAATATGCAACGGCAATTGATTACCTGTCAAAAGCATTGGAATTGTATAAAAAGATCAACTCCAAAACAGGGATTGCAGATACTTATAATTCTTTTGGAATCATTCACATGGATCAGGAAAACTTCCAGAAAGCGGAGGAGAATTTTAAGAATGCGTTGAATCATGGAGATTCGATTACACATGCAGATTCTTACACCTATTTGGGGCGCTTGTATTTAAAAATGGGGGCTTTTGAAGATGCTTTTGAATATGCAAGCAAATCGATCAAATTAGCTGAAAAGAACAATGATACCTATTTGATGTCCATGAGTTCAGATGTTTTCGGAGGTTACTTCATCTTCAAAAAAGAATACGATAAAGCGATTGAATATTTGGAGAAAGCCCTGAAATTGAAAATAGAATTGGAAGATAGTCAGGGACAAGCATTAACCTTGAATAGATTAGCAAGTGCCTACCTCGAAAAGGGAGAATCGAATGCCGCTTTTAGGTTGTATCTCAAGTCTTTTAAGTTGTCAGAAGAAATTGGAGTTAAAGAAGAAATCAAAGATGCAAGTAAAGCCTTGGCGCGACATTACGCAAAGAAACTGGATTACGATAGTGCTTATTATTATCAGTCTTTCTACATCAATGTAGTGGAGAGTTTGAGTTCGGAGAGAGCCGCAAAGAAAATGGCTGAAATGGAAGCCGCTGCTCAGAAAAAGGAACAAGAAGCAGAAGTTGCACGAGCCGAAATGAAAGAAGAGCAAAGTCGACTCAAAGCAGAGCAAGAAAAGAGAAATTCATATTACTCCTACGGCGGATTGGCACTCTCGCTCATATTTGGAATTTTCATCTTTAATCGATTCCGTGTAAGTCAAAAGCAGAAGAAAATTATTGAAGTACAAAAGAAGCAATCTGATGAATTGAGGAATTTGGCCGAGCAGCAAAAAGAATTGGTAGAGGAGAAGAATAAGGAGATTTTGGATTCGATTAATTATGCCAAAAGGATTCAGACTGCCATTTTGCCGCCAGATAAATTGATTCAACAGCACTTACCAAATTCCTTTGTTTTGTATAAACCAAAAGATATTGTTGCAGGAGACTTTTATTGGATGGAAGTGAGCAAGGACAAGAGCAAGAGCAAGAGTAGTGAGCAAGAGCAAGAGCTTATTTTGATTGCAGCAGCGGATTGCACTGGGCACGGAGTTCCAGGAGCAATGGTTTCTGTGGTTTGTAATAATGGATTGAATCGTTCGGTGAGAGAATTTGGATTGACGGATCCCGGAAAGATCTTGGACAAAACCAGAGAAATCGTCATCAAGGAATTTGAAAAAAGTGAAGAAGAAGTGAAAGATGGTATGGACATTGCGATTGTGAGTATTGAGCAACAGCAAGAGGGAGGGAGCGCTCTTGCTCAACACTCTTGCTCGAAACTCAAATATTCGGGTGCTCACAACCCACTTTGGATTATCAGAAAAGGTAGTGATGATATTGAGGAAATCAAAGCCAACAAGCAGCCGATTGGGAAGTATGCGGAACCAGAACCCTTTACAACACATGAAATAGAATTGAATTCCGGAGATTTGATTTATGTTTTCTCTGACGGGTATGCTGATCAGTTTGGAGGGGATAAAGGGAAAAAAATGAAATCTTCTAATTTCAAGAAATATCTTTTGGAGATTAAGGATCATGATATTGCCGAGCAAAAAAGGTTGCTAGATCAACAATTTGAAAAATGGCGTGGAGAATTCGAACAATTAGATGATGTTTGTGTAATCGGGGTAAAAGTTTAATTCAATAAAAGTGATGCGCAAAAGATTACCCTGAGTTAATTGGATTTATCGATGCGCCTAGCAAAAGAGGATTTTAACCTCAGGGCGTGATCGGAATAAGGGGTTAAAACTGATTTTATTTGTCTCAAAAATACTTTATATTTAGAAGGTGTTGAAACTCGCTAAATATCTTATTTGCCTTCTTTTTTTCTATAACTTCAATGGGTTTACTCAGAATGTTGATGAAAAACTTGATTCCCTATATTTAGTGGAGAAATCAGGGAAATTAAGTCAAAAAGAAAAAGTAGATAATCTCAATCAAATATCATTCGCAGCCAGAGGTTACTATCCTGATGTGAATAAATCCTATGCAATTAAAGCGATAGCAGAAGCGAAAAAAATTGATTACCCAAAAGGTCTTGTCGATGCATACCAGCAAATGGCAAGTTATTATTACTATGAATCGGAATATGATTCGAGTATCTTTTTTAACGAAGAGGCTTTGGAATTAGCTCTAAAGCATGATTTAAAAGAATTTATTGCACGATCATACAATAATATTTCTGTAGACTATGATGAACTCGGAGAACTGGATAAAGCGATAACCTATTCCATGAAAGCTTTAAAAATCTATGAGGAAATAGGAGACATAGACGGAATGGCATCTTGCTACCTTGAGTGTGGAAATGTCTATTATCAGCAGGGAATGTTCCAAGAATCCATTAATCATTATAAAGAAGCCTATAAATTGGATAAAAATGTAGGGTACGAATCAGGGATGGCGTATGATTTAGGGAATATTGGTACCGTATTTCAAAAGATGGGGGAGTTGGATTCTGCCATTATTTATTTGAGGAAATGTGCTACCATGAGAGAAGATTTACAGGAGTTTCACAGTTTGGGCATCACCTACGTGAATTTAGCGAATATGTACCGATTAAAGGAAAAGTTGGATTCCGTAAAATACTTCATGAATAAGGGACTTGAAGTATGCACGATAACTGAAGACAGGAATTCTTTGTGTCACCTCTATACAAGTTTAGCCTTTTTGGAAATGGATTCTTACAACAATCTTCCAAAAGCAGAAATGTACGGTTTGAAAGCCTTAGAATTGGCTAGAGAAATCAAGAATTTGTACCGTGAGATTAAAAGTTTGGAGATTTTATCCGGAATCTATGAGCACAAGAAAGATTTTAAAAATGCATTGAAGTATCAAAAATTATTGACGATCAGACAAGATAGTTTGGTAAATACGGAAAACACAAAAGTGATCTCAGATTTAAAGCTAAAGCATGAGGATGAGAAGCATCGACTGGAGATTGAAAATCTGGAACAACAGAAATTAGTAGCTGATCAATTACATGAATCTGAGCTCGCGCAAGAACAACTTAAATCCAGTTCCAGACAAAGGGTGATTTACTTTTTAATCTTTGGATTGGTGATTGTTGGAGGTCTTGGATTTATTGCCTTTCGGAACTTTCAAGCCAAGAAGAAGGCCAATATGGAGATCATACTGCAGAAGGAGATAGTGGAGGAAAAGAATCAGGAAATCATGGATTCGATTACTTATGCTAAAAGAATCCAGTCGGCCATCTTACCTCCGGAAAAAGTTGTGAAATCCTATTTAGACGATTCTTTCATTTTGTATTTACCAAAAGACATTGTAGCTGGTGACTTTTATTGGATGGAAACCGTTGGTAGTTCCAAGTACCAAGTGGACAATAGTCAGTCTAAACTTGGAACTGACTACTTGGAACCGGCTACTATTTTAATCGCTGCGGCGGATTGTACTGGGCATGGGGTTCCAGGGGCGATGGTATCTGTGGTTTGTAATAATGGATTGAATCGATCGGTGAGAGAATTTGGTTTGAAAGATCCAGCCCAGATTTTGGATAAAACCAGAGAAATTGTCATTCAAGAGTTTGAAAAAAGCGAAGAAGAAGTAAAGGATGGAATGGATATAGCTCTTGTGAGTCTCGAGCAACAGCAAGAGGGAGGAGATACTCTTGCTCAAAACTCTTGCTCAAAACTCAAATATTCCGGTGCCCACAACCCATTATGGATCCTAAGAAAAGGAAGCAAAGAAATTGAAGAAATTAAGGCAAATAAACAACCGATTGGGAAATTTCGAAATGCGGTTCCATTTACGACGCATGAAATTAAGCTGAATTCGGGTGACCAGTTTTTTATTTTCTCAGACGGTTACGCAGATCAATTTGGAGGGGAGAAAGGGAAGAAAATGAAAACTTCTAATTTTAAGGAATTGTTGCTGACTTTGGCAGACTTACCCTCAGACAAGCAGAAAGATGCACTTAAAAAAGCTTTTCTCGATTGGAAAGGAGAAATGGAGCAATTGGATGATGTTTGCGTAATTGGGGTTAGGGTGTAATTCAATTAAAGAGGAAAAATCAAAGAAAGAGTTTTGATTTTAGGCTGTTTTAGGAGAAGGAAATTAACTCAAATCTCGATCGTGAAAGTCTTTCGTAAGCTCAATATATTCTGAACTATATTTTCCACCAATTCGAATATTCATTTTCTTCTTTTGGATGGACTGCTCTTTTTTAGAAATGGCATAAATGATGCGCACTGGATTTTCTTGGTGATCATTAGTTAATTCAATCAAAGACTGGATAAACATTTGATTTTGATCGGTAATGTTTTGGATAATTGAATCGTATCTGGCTGGTAGGATAAACCAAAAAACTCCAGAATCACTTAGTAAGTTTTTGGCATCTGAAATGAGTTCTTCAAAGGATAAATTGTCATTATGCCGCGCCAAATTCTTTTTTTCCGAATCTGATTTCAGATCGTCCTGAAAAAAGGGAGGATTGCTAACGATTAAGTCGAATTTCTGGGCTGTTTCTCTTGCAAAATCTTGTAACGAAATTCGGATCGAGGAAAGGTTCCTGAAGTTGGATCGCATGAAATTAGCCAAAGCCTGATCCGTACTTTCTTCGTCGATATCAATGGCATAAATTTTAGAATTAGGGTATTTTTGTGCCATCATCAAAGCTAAGATTCCACATCCGGTTCCAATATCCAAAATGAATTTGGGTTGGTCATGAACAGCAACTGCTCCAAGAATCATGGCATCGGTTCCCACTTTCATGGTACTTCGATCGTGGGCTACATCAAAATGTTTAAGTTTGAAGAGCTGATTACTCATTCAGATAAAGGTCAATGAGTCCGTCAGGGCAATCCACTTCTAGTCTTTGATTTTCTCGATCTACCGTCAATAAAAATTCATCTTGTAAAGGAATCAAAACTTCTTTGCCATTGGCGTCAATTTCGAGTAAAGGGTTGTTGTTGACTTCAAGAACTTTAATGACAATTCCGATCAAACCTTTTTGTTTGTCGAATACTTTAAAACCCTCAACTTCATGATAGTAAAAGTGATTTCCTTCTAATGGAGGTAAAACGGTGAGAGGAAGGTAGAGTTGTTTTTGAAGCAAAGCTTTAGAATCTTCCTCTGTGTCGACACCTTCAAATTTGATTTTTGCAAAACCTTTGTCGTTGATGTCAATGGATTGAATAAAAAAAGGAACCAGTGCTTTGTTGATTTCAACGAACACTGATTCCAATTCCGAATATTCATAAGGATTTGTTGCATCGATAAAGGCAGAAACCTGACCTTTAAAACCCACGCTTTTCGCAATGTGGCCTAAAATGTAACAATCCTGTTGGTTCATTTCTGAACGAAGAAGTTCAATTATTCTCCTTTTTCTTCTTCTTTCTCTTCAGCTGGAGCTTCCTCAGCTGGCGCTTCTGCTTCTGCAACTGGAGCCTCTTCTGCTGGTGCAGCTTCAACTTCCTCAGCTTCTGCTTCTGCAACTGGAGCTTCTTCTGCTGGTGCAGCTTCAGCTTCTGCCGCTGGTGCTTCCTCAGTAGCTTCTGCAGCAGCCTCTGCTTGTGCTTCTTCTACCATTTCTTCAGGAGCATTTTTAGCAGCGATTTCTGCAGCTCTTTTTTCATTTGCTTCTTTTTCAGCAGCTAAAGCAGCTTTCTTAGCAGCATCTTTATCAGCAGCTAATTTGTCTGACTTAGTAGTGATTTTACCTTCTTTCTCTTTCAACCAAGCTTCAAACTTCTTGTCTGCATCCGCTTCAGTTAATGCTCCTTTCGCAACACCTTTGTTCAAGTGTGATTTGTAAAGAACTCCTTTGTAAGAAAGAATTGCTCTTGCCGTATCAGTTGGTTGAGCTCCCTTTCCGTACCACTCAACTGCTTTTTCAAACGAAAGATCAATTGTTGCAGGATTTGTGTTTGGATTGTAAACACCGATTTTCTCGATGAATTTACCGTCTCTTTTTGCTCTTGAATCGGCAATCACGATATGGTAGAATGCTTTTCCTTTTTTACCGTGACGTTGTAATCTAATTTTTGTAGCCATTTGCTAATTTATTGTTTGAGGTACGAAACCTCCGTTAATAATAATCGAGGTACGAAACCTCTGTTTACATTTAATAAGGGCGCAAAATTCGATTATTTTTCCGAATTGACAAAGGTTTTAGTCGAAAAAGAAATCAAAATTCAACTCTTTTTCTGAGGAATTTGATTTTCGTAAATATTTATTCGTTTGTTTTTGGTCTAACAAACTTATTTTCAGGAAGTCAATAAGAAGGGACTGGGACCTATAAATGTTAACGATTTACTAAAGTTTATCTCTTCCTTGACTAAGATTAAACTTATCACTATCTTCCAAAGAAAAGAGAACTTATGAAGACACTAATTTTTATCGCAGCACTGACCCTTCAATTTACATTATTTGGTCAAATTAATTTTAAAACAGGCAATGTGGAACTGGAAGCAAGTTTGAACCAGGTAAATGTGGAAGCCAAAGCTGACTTATCTGCATTTAAGACGAGTTTAAAACTAGATTTTGGAATAGCCCAAAAAGAGGTAGATCAACTTTTTTCTTTAAAAATTGAACCAGCAGAAGTACAATTAGCTTGTTCTATTTCGAATATTACGAAGAAGCCTATTTCGACTGTTATTGAGTCCTGCAAAAAGAACAAAGGACAAGGGTGGGGAGTGATTGCAAAAGATTTGGGAATTAAACCTGGATCAGCAGAATTCCACGAGTTAAAAGGAAAAAATAAACCTAAAGGTAAAGGAAAAAGCAATGGGCATTCCAATGGGAATGGTCAAGGGAATGGAAAAGGAAAGAAATAGAGGCTATTTTACAAATTGAAGTAGCTCCATTCCAATTTTCCCAATGGCCGCATTCGCTCCCGAAGTATTGGATAAAATGCAAATCGTAGCTTTCTTTTCCGGAAGAATAAATAATAGAGCAGAACAACCTGTTTGTGATCCTGAATGACCAAAGATCGGGCCCACAAGCGGGTTGTTTCCATATAAGGTAAAACCTAATCCGTATCCGTTTCCTCCCTGTTTTATTTGAGGATCCTGAAGCATTATTTGCAGGGTAGAATCACCAATCAATTGATGATTATTGATGCCGTCTCCAAATTTCAATAAATCTCTCAGTGTGGAATGTACGCCACCTCCTGGAACTCGATCACTCAGATCATTTTTTGATGCTCTTACAATGGTTCCATTTTCATTTTTAGAATAAAGCCTAGCTTTGAAGGAATATTGCGTTTTCAAATTCTCCGAATGCGTTTGAACCATCCATAATGGGGACCATATGTTTTCCATCATGTAATTTTCATAGGATTTCCCTGAGATTCTTTCAATCAAAATTCCTAGAACGAGATAACCATAAGAAGTGTATGAATATTGGCTTCCAGGATCAAATGACAGCTCTCTTTTTTTAATAGCAGAAAAGGCTTTCTCGAGATTTTTGAAATGCTTTAGATCTTCCTGCTCCTTGTCATTTTTATATCCTGGAACTCCAGCAGTATGAGAAAGAAGTTGTCTAACCGTGATTTTACTTTTGTTCCCTTTTGAGAATTCAGGTATGTGTTTTGCCACAGGATCATCCAAATGAATTTTCTTTTGTTCAACCAGCTGCATTATGGCAATAGCGGTCATTGGTTTCACAATGCTAGCTATTCGGGTATGCATGTCTAGTGAAAACTGGGTGCTGTCTTCAAGATAAGCAAATCCAGCCTGACCTAAATGAGTGATTTTACCATCAATAGAAATGCCGGCAATGACACCGGCAAATTCCTTTTGATTGTAATATTTTTGGAGGACACTGTCTAATTCTTGAGCATTTCCACTTGTAAATGAAAAGAGGAAAAATGTGATTAGCAATGGCCTAAAAGTCATGGATTATTTCAATACTTTAAATGCATTAATGAACTTGTACATCGTTCCTTTTTTAGCCTTTCCTTCTTTCTGCATGACCACCACCTGGTATTGGATTTGACCAATTACAATAACTCTGTACAAGATGGGATTCGCGAATCCAGGCACAATAATTTCAGCATCTAAACCAACGTCATTTCGACTGTAGTAATTCTTCTTCGTCACTTTTGTGGCTCCTAGAGCTTTCTCAAAGGCATCTAAAGAAGTGCTTGCCAAAGTTTGCTGATCTAATCCCGCTACTTGCAAATTAGTAGTGTGAATTAATGCAGAAGCCATATAAACTGTATTTCCTTGTGTTACAGTTGCAGTATAAGACTTCCCTTGTTCTGAGTCTTCCACTTTTTCTTCTGGAGTCATAGGAAATTGAGCTGCAAACTTAGCATCTCGACATTCATACTTTACCCATTTTTGGGCAGTAGAAGTTAATGGAAATAAAACTAGGGTTAGGACAAATAAAATAGAAAGATGTTTTTTCATAATGTAAAAGTTGTGTTTTAAATCTTTAGTTCGTCAAATATAGACATTTGCAAAAAGATAGAAACAAAAAAAGCACCAAACTTAAATTGGTGCTTTTCAGAATGTTATCTATAGAAGACTAATGGTGATCTTCGTGGTGATCCGCATTTTCGTCTGCATGTTCTGGAGCAACTTCATTTGCTGGAGCTTCCATGTTCATTTCACCATGACCAGCACCTTCAGCATGTGCATCTTTTTCGCAAGAATCTTTTTTCTTGTCGCAACAAGCTTTCTTTTCTCCTGATTTGCAACAAGATTTATCTTTCTTTGGAGTACAAACACCTGCATGGCATTTTTCAATGCACTCTACTTTTTTCTCAGCATCAAACTCTTCACCACTTTTCTTGAAGAACATTTCGATTTCGTGCTCTTCTCCTTCTGCGTGCTCTCCCTCTTCGTGGTGGCCATCTTCAGAAACTTCTACTTCATAAAATCCGAATCTTCTGTATTCAATATAAGAAGCCTCGATCTTTTTTCCAGGATATTTTGCTTCAACTTTAGCAAGTACTCCTTCTGGAAGGTATTCTGTACCGATTCCGTATTCAATTTCTACAACATATCCTTTTTTGTCATATTTCACTTCGTATTCAGTATAGTTGTAGTTGAATTTCACTTCATAAAAATCACCATCTTTTTCCCAAACAGCGTTTTCAGCTCCAGGATAACCAGCCAAAAATGCATTCTTAGCAGATTGTGAAATTTCATGATGGTTTTCACCATACTTCTTACAGGATACCAAAGATGCTCCAATCATAAGAGCAAATAAAAGTTTTGAGATCTTCATTGTTATTCGATTTTTGTTTGCGGTAAATATAGAGAGTATTTAATTAAAAGTTAAAAATTAAAAATGAAAAATGAAAAGTTCAAAGTAAATAGTGCTAGGAGGAATGAAAAAAAGCACCAACTTCTGTCAGTGCTTCAAAATCTAATTCGTATTTCGTAATTCGTTCCTCGTACTTATTATTTTTTGACATTAATCTTGATCATCATTTTCTTCTTCGTCTTCGTTTTCGTTTTCAAGATCATCGTTTTCTTCATCGGTATCTTGTTCGATGAAGTTTCCATTTGAATCAAAAACTAATTCGATTTCTTTCCCTTCAGATTCGTATTCAACTTCGTAAAAATCTTTTCCACCTTCAGATTTCAATACAGCTCCTTCAGGAGTATGCTGTGCAAAATTTTCAGCTAGATAAATTTTCACTTTTGAAGGTAGAGATTCAATATCCACTTCTTTTTCAGTCTGTAGAATATTTCCTTTTGCATCAAATACTACTTCATATTCAACACGGTCATTTTCGAATTCCACTTCATAATCCGATCCATCTTTAGACCATTTTTCATTCTGAGCGTTTGGAAAATTGTTTGCGAAGCTGGTTTTAACCGGAGTAGGGACTTCCTTCGACGATCCTTTTTCTTTACTGCACCCCGTAAATGCTACTAATAAAGCAGCTAATGATAGAAATTTAATTGTTTTCATAATGATATATTTTAAAATTATGAATCAAATCTATGGGATGATTTTGTGGGAAATTTGAAGCTAGAAGGTGATTTTGAAAATATGTAAATTATTTTGGATTACATAAGTGATTTCCCATCCATGATTATCACAAATTTGTTTGATTAAAGAAAGTCCAAGTCCAGTAGAGTTTGAAGATTGATTCGCTTTTTTGAAACGATCAAACATAAGTTCAGGCTCTTCCAACAGAATATCCGATGTATTGCTCAAAATGAACTCGTTTCCTCTAAGTTCCATGTTTATTTTTCCGTTTTCAATATTGTGTTTAATTGCATTATTGAATAGATTTCGAATCATGATTTGGAGTGTTTCAGAATTTGCGTTGAGTTCACAATTTTTCAAATCTAGTTCTACTTGGATGTTTTTGCCTTCAAATAAAAACTGAAAAAACTCAATTTGCTCTTCAATCAATGCTTTTAAATTTACCTTTTCTTTTTCTTGAAACTGCTTGTTCTCAAGTTTTGACAAAAGTAAAAGTGACTCATTCAATGACGATAGTTTTTTGAGATTCTTTAAGGAGTCAGTGATTAATTTACTTTGATTGGAGGAAAGATTTAGATCCTGTAAACATTCTTCCAATTGATTTTGAATGATGGCAACAGGAGTTTGAATTTCATGAGAAGCGTTTTCTGAAAATTCTTTAAGATTTAAATAGTCTAGTTTGATCTTTTTAAGCAGTTGGCCAAGTTCCTTATTCAATTCTTGAAACTCTTTGATTTTCGATTCTTTAAATTGGACATCATGATTCAAGTTGAATTTCTTCAAAAGATCTAAATTATGATTGAAGGTCTTCCAGATCACCTTTGAACTGAAATAATTCGTAATGAAAATCAATAGTATAAGGGAAATGAGAACCCAAAAAATAACATAACCAATAGTGTATATGTAGTCATGAGGTTCCAAAATGATTTGACGGACAATGATCTGATATCTTTTACCATTGATGTTTTCCTCGACGATTAACTCTCTAAAGTACTCTTCATCTTGGTCCAAAGAATCGTAAATGAAAAGGTCGTTGAAATGCGAGTAATCCTCTCTGGATTCAAAAGGCAATTCCTTCACTTCATATATTGGAGGAAGATTCTGGTAAGTCCCATTTTTCTCAATTTGTTGCGCAATTCTGGTTTTCTGGATAACTAATCTTTCGGAGATTTCTTCGTCAATTATTTTCGTAAGATAATGGTAAAGTGCCAATCCTGCGATTAGAATAAATAAGCTCGAAATGAGCAAGTTTTGGATATTTATTCTTGTAATTAGTTTCAAACTGAAGTGAATTTATAGCCCATTCCGTAAATGGTTTTTAAATAATCTTTTCCGTTTATTCTTAAGATTTTTTTTCTCAAATTTTTGATATGTGTGTAGACGAAATCAAAATTATCCAATAGGTCTACTTGGTCTTCCCAAAGGTGTTCAGCTATGGATTCTTTAGTCAATACGCGTTCTTTATTGACCACTAAATGAATTAGTAAATCAAACTCCTTTTTGGTGAGTTCCAAAATTTCAGACTGAACCATTGCTGTTTTTGCGTCTAGATCAATAACAATATCATCGAATTGCAACAAACTGCTCCCTTCGAATTTTTTACGTCTTAAAATGGCATTGATTCTGGAATTTACTTCAGATAAGTGAAAAGGTTTTGTGATGTAATCGTCTGCTCCAAGGTCTAGGCCTTTAATTCGATCATCAACTGAATTTTTGGCGGAAATGATTAAAATACCAGCATCCTTATCCTCTATTTTAATTTTCTGAATAAGATCTAATCCATTACCATCAGGTAAGGTAATATCAACCAATATGATATCATAGGGATAGAGACCAATTTTATAATCTGCTTCATCAAAGCTGGAAGCTACTTCACAAAGAAATTCTTTTTCTCTCAAAAAACTCTCTATGGAATTTCTTAATGCCGCCTCATCTTCAATAACCAATACCTTCATTGTCAAAATTTACGCAAAATAAAAGAGGATTTTGAAGGAAATTTGAAGAAAAAAAGCACCAACTCCCGTCAGTGCTTTCAATTTAAAAAATCGTAAATCGTATTTCGAACTTCCTAGTGGTCCATCTTGTCCTCAGGCTTTTCGTCTTCGATTTTAAATATTTTAGGTTCGTTTTCTTTTCCTTGCTTTCGATCTAAGAACTCTTCTAATTGAGCAATGGAAAGAGATTTAGCAACGATTTTATTATCCTTATCTAACACAAATACTCTTGGTGTTGAGAATATGTCATAGGTTGTGGTGTAGTTCATGGATTGGTTCAATCTTTTCAGACTTTCTTCCGTAGAAACTCCTTTTTCAAGGAAGTGAACAATGAATTGACCAGCACCATCATTTCCTGTCGCTTTTTCAAAAACGGTTTTGGTAAGACCTACATTGTAAAACTGCAAGTTATTTTCTCTGATATATTTCTTCCATTTATCAAAATCTTCTCCTTGAGCTTTTCCAATAGCATAAACCTCAATATTTCTCTTTTTAAATTTCTTTTCATACAGTGTTTGCAGTTTGGGCGTAGCCTTTTTACAGTGTCCACAGTCTGGATCCCAGAAATAAAGGATTTTATACTCCGCGTCTAAGTCATAGAATGCGACCCAGTTTTTCTCCGTTGAATCTGGAAGTTTCAAATAAGGAGCCTTTGCGCCAGGAATTAATGGAGCCCATTTTTCTCTTCTTTCACATAGTTTTGCCAATTGCTCTTTCGACATCCAAAAAGCTTTGGCATTTGGTTCGCAGTAATAGTTTGTTGCCATGTGAACAAAAACTGCATCCATTCCTAAGATTTTGGATCTTTCATAATTGCTGGTAATATAGTTTACCAAATATCTAAATGTTTCAGTTCCTTCATCACATTTATCGATGAGTAGATCTGCATATTTATTGATGGAATCTGGAACTAAAAGCAATTTATCGCCAAAATAATACTCCATTTTAGCATGAAGAATTTCTGAGTTTTGGATACCCGGCATTTTTAAGTTGCAGTGATCCCAATAATGGTTGATATACCACTGGTATTGCCAGTCTTCTGCAGCTCCTTCAGGTGCATCTGGGATTTTGATATCTACAGACATCTTGATTAATGCTCCAACCAATTTCTCTTTGTTTTTTTCAGCAAAATCCAATTGAAACTGTCGAACTTCTTCGTTCAGATCATCTCTTTTCTTTTCCAGTTCTTTCTTTTTGGCTTCATCTTGCTCTTTTTGGATTTCCATGCTGATTGGTTTCGCTTTCTCTTTGTATTCAGCAATTTTTCCAAGGTATTCATAGAATTGTTTGTTTTCTTCAGATTTGATCACTTTGGCATTTTGCATGGCATTTTCCAAAGTAGCTTCAATGATGATATCTTCGAAATTGTAAATGAACTGGAAAAAACCTTTGTTGTCTTTAGTTAAAAAGGCCATCATTCCAGGTTGGTAATCGCCTAGTCTTTTGGTGTCGAAAATGGCTTTTCCAGCTTTTGAAACTACTGTATCAGCGTATAATAACTGTTTTCCTCGGTATTTTGCAAGGTATACTGTGTCGGTCATTCCAGTCATTCTCACTTCGATTTTCTGTGCCAATGCTGTTCCGAACATTCCCACTACCATCGCTAATCCAACTACAATTTTCATCTTCATTTGTCTGTCGTTTTTTCTTGTTAAAATAAGATTACAAAATATAGACGCTCATAATTTCAGAGCGTTTCTGCTTTAACAAATTTTTAACTTTTTTCTTTTCCTGTGTGAACCAAAGTAATTCGGGTTCCAATATAATTTAAAATTACCATTCCGATCAGAATCGATACTGAAATGATGATAGAAAGCTCTGAAATAGAGTAATCCATATGCATTCCAATACTTTCCAAATGAGGCCCCAAATAAGCAAATTCTGCATAAACCAGGGCATTGGCAAAAATGACAATCAATAAAAATCTTAAAAAGAAGAACAGGATAAATCGCATTAAAATGGCATTGATTCCATAACCAATTCTCAACAAGGTCCGAATCTCGTATAAAGCTCTCGTGATCACCAATTCACTGTAGAGCATGATACCGTTAATGGCTAAAATGATGATCAATAACGCTTCGATTCCAATAAAATAGATGACGATGTTTAAGATGGATTTAATCTTCGCTAAATCAAATTGACTCTTTTGAATCTCCATTCTTTTATCTTTTAGCAAATCCGCAAACTTGCCGTAGGATCCTTCATTGAACTGAACCATCAATTGAGAAGGATTTATCTTTTCTTTGATTGCATACCTTTCGTTGCAAAAGTCCATGAAAGATTCGGGAACCAAAATGGCATTGATCGACTGAGAAAATCCAACAAGTCGGCCAGTGAATTTATAGGTTTTACCTTGATAATCAATCTCAATTTTAAATAAGATCGACTTAGCAATACCTTCTGAAATTTTTGGCATTCCATAGGACTGAGCAAAACCGTGGTTCAACATGGTCATATAGACTTTCGGCATGATTACAGGAACGAATTCAGATTTTTCATCCCAGTGCCATTGGGATCGATCCGTATCGATAAATTCATCTGCAACAGCGTTCAAATAAGTATCGGTTCTGAAGTAGGGTATAGTACCCTCCATGGATTCGTGCAGACCAATAGACGCACTAAAAAGATTCAATTTTACAGGAGAAACCTTTGTTAGAAAATCCTTGTTTTGCAGTTCTTTGATTTCTTTTTCACTGAAATCAGTAGAGCCAAGACCTATCAGATGTTGTTCTGAGACAATTTTATGGATCATGACTGTATTTTCTCCCATCACTTCTTCGGCTTCCAAGATATTTTTCAGTCTTTGGAAAACTTCGGTAGTTAACAGAAGGAAATTGATTCCGAGTATCGCTCCAATGAATGAAATGTAGAGCGATAGCTTCTTTCTATTTCGAAAAAGTAATTTGCTCAGCATTTCTACAAGAATAAAGTGTTAGTAAATGTATTGCCGTGATCTTCCCCAAGAGTGGTTAGAATGTATCCAGCACTATTCTTGTCCGCCTCTTCATTGAACATTTGTATTCCTATGGCTTGGTTTACCTTGTCCAAATGAGAAAAGGGTTCGTCCAATATCATCATTTCAAAAGGCTGCAGCAAAGAGCGAATGATGGCAATTCTTTGTTGTTGACCCATGGAGAGAATTCCGCATTTGCTATTCCATTTATCAGCCATTCCAAATTGGTCCAACCGTTCTTTGATTTGCGCTTCGGTTTTGTGGTTTGTCAGTCTGTTTTTGATTAATAAATTCTCACGAACGGTAATTTTATCAAACAACTGAAGATCCTGAAAAACAACACTCAATTGAAATTTTCGAATCTTCTCCCAATCTTTCAATTTGAAGGTTCGAATATCCTGATCATTGATGCGGCAAGTTCCAGTATAGTCTTTTCGAATACCAGTAATCACATGAGTAAAAGTGGTCTTCCCTTTCCCCGAATGTGCATTCAGCATGACACGATCTTGTCCTTCCACAACAAAACCGGTTTTCCAAATACTGTTTTCAGCATGTGGAATCTCCGCTAAAGGTTTGGGCATTAAATTGTCAAACTGAATCTTCATGGTTTTTAAAATTAGTTCGAAAATACAAACGATTATTGAAATACAAGTTGTGTGCCGAAACGGATTTTGTTAAGAAATATTAACATGTGGACTGATTTGTAAGTCGGTAGCGTTCTCAGTTGCGCAGGATCCCCGAATCCTGCGCTGCCGTGAAGGGTTTTGAGAATCGTAGGATATTCAGGGTCGTAGGATTTGGGAATCCTACGAAGCGCTACCCGTTTTCTCAGTTGCGCAGGATCTCCGAATCCTGCGCCGTGGTGAAGGGTATTCCGAATCGTAGGATATTCGGGTCGCAGGATTTGGGAATCCTACGAAGCGAGGAGGAAAGTGAACAAATTTTCTGTATTTCTGTTCTTCTGTCCTTCTGTTCTTCTTATTTTTAACCCTCAAATCTCATACAAGAATGAAATACGATAAACTAGGAAATACCGATATCAAAGTAAGTAAGATCTGCTTGGGTACCATGACTTTTGGCGAGCAAAATACAGAGTCAGAAGCACATGAGCAACTCAATTACGCAGTAGAACAAGGAGTTAATTTTATCGATACGGCCGAAATGTATGCCGTGCCTGGTAGAGAAGAAACTCAAGGTCTGACCGAAAAATACATCGGAACCTGGTTGAAAGATCGTAAAGACAGAGATCAATTGGTAATTGCAACCAAAGTGACTGGACCATCTGCCATGACTTGGATTCGAGATGGAAAAGGGTATAACAAAGATGTTTTTACAACCACAATCGACAATAGTCTGAAAAGATTGCAAACGGATTATGTGGATTTGTACCAACTGCACTGGCCCATGCGAAAGATGAACATGTTTTCGGTTCGTGGAGTTACGGATATTGACCACCAATGGGAAGATAATTTCCAGGAAATACTGGAGGGATTAGATACTTTGATTAAAGCGGGTAAAGTCAGAAATATTGGAATTTCCAATGAAAATCCATGGGGGATGAGTCGCTATTTGCATTTATCCGAAATGCATGATTTACCTCGAATGGCAAGTATTCAGAACCCATACAATCTATTGAATAGAACATTTGAAGTGGGATTATCAGAAATGGCCATTAGAGAAAAATGTGGCTTGTTGGCCTATTCACCGATGGGATTTGGTTTATTATCTGGGAAATTTCATAAGAAAAAGGATACACCGAATGACCGACTCAATCAGTTCAAACAAATGGCTCGTTATAGCAGTGAAAATTCCTGGAAAGCCACTGAAGCGTACATGAAAATAGCCGAGGCTAGCGGGATGAGTTTAGCAGAGATGTCACTAGCCTGGGTGAGTTCCAGACCATTTGTTACAAGCAATATCATTGGAGCAACAAATATGGATCAACTCAAAGAAAACATTGGAAGCATTCAGATTGAATTAGAGGATTCGATTATTGAAGCCATTGAGGAAGTTCATAAAGTGATTCCGAATCCAGCGCCATGATAGGTTCTTAGGTTGTTCAGTTTTTTCGTTATTTAGTTTTTGGAAAAATTAGGTCTTCGAGCGGTAGTCGAGAAGCCCGGGAGTGGTGTTTACAAATAGAATCAAATCCTCCTTTTCCAAAGTAATTCGAGATTCAATAAATTCTTGGGGTAGAGTAGGAGCAGCCAATCCAGAACCAAATTCAACTTCATTTGACTGGTAAACTCTTGCTTCATTCCAAAGATTTTCCTGAATAAATTGATTTAATGTATAGGCTCCACCTTCCACAAGAATAGAGGAGATGTTTCTTTGCTTCAAATCTTGAAGTATGGCTTTCAAAGTGAAGTCCTTTAATTGAATATATTCCGTATTTCCTTCTGTAAAACTTTCCAATTGATTGTAAACTAAGTTCTGGCCATCGACATCCTTAATTTTTAATTTTTCACTTTTCATTTTTAATTTGGAATCAACAATAATTCGAGCAGGATTCAACCCAACGACCTCTCTAATAGTTAGCATCGGATCGTCATTTAGTAAAGTGTTGATTCCAACTAAAATCCCTGCTTCTTCTCTTCTCCAAGTATGCGTAATGGCTTTGGTTGAAGGCGAGCTGATCCAATTGATTTTTTGTTCATGAGAATCTCTATCACGATCCATGAACCCATCTTTGGTTTCAGCCCATTTTAGAATGACATAAGGTAGATCGGTTTTGACATTCCATAGAAATCGTTTATTAAGTTCCCTACATTCATTTTCAAGGACACCAACCGTCACTTCAATTCCTTTTTCACGCATTTTATTGATGCCTTCTCCGCATACTTGAGCAAAGGGATCAACAATTCCTACAACTACTTTTGGGATTTGCTTTTCGATGATTAAATCTGCACAAGGAGGTGTTTTTCCAAAGTGTGCGCAAGGCTCC
>JAGQYP010000001.1:132814-179547 GCA_020436025.1 Crocinitomicaceae bacterium | reverse complement strand
CTTTTACTACTGCTTCCGCAGTTCTCTTTTTTTATTTTTTTATAATTTTACTTTTTAAGGGTTTTTCAAAATCCTTGAAAGCTAGCTTTCAAGGTAATAAACTATTACTTAACTTTATCCCTTAACTGGTAAACATTATGTTGACTTTATACATTTTGGAGTTTGGTATTCCTATGGGGTAGACTTTCCAATTCATAACATGACCTCCTACAGCGATACCGTTGTTTGGGGTGTAGGAGAAAACGGCTATGTTGTTACGAACGTTGATTTTTCACAGTTGTCAATCTTGGAAAACAATCAACAAAATAAACTCAAAGTGTACCCTAATCCGGCTAAGAACTTATTAAATATAGAGATTCCAATAGCTAATGAAAAAACCGAAATTGAAATTTACGATACAAGAGGAAAGTTAGTTCTTCAGAATCATCAGGACATAAAACATGTCAATATTTCGTCATAACAAAGAGGGCATTACTATATCAAGCTTAAGTCAAAATCTGGAATATGGCAGAACAAATTCATCAAAGAATAAAACAAAAAAAGCCGGCTAATCACCGGCTTTTCTTCTAAATTCTTCAACTACTACAGTTTTGCTGTCCATTTACATCCAGCATTTTCACAACTATTTTTCAAATCTTTATAATCTGAACTATTGTCTGCTTCATATTGAGTGGTTACATCTGTACCTAAAATATTACAGGTACATTCTCCTTTTTTGCAAGAAGTAGTCATTCCAAGTACTCCTAATAAAGCAACGAAAACGATTTTCTTTTTCATGTCTAAACAGTTTTAATTATCGATAATCTCAAAAATAGTAAATATTCTGAACTAGGCCTTTCATCTGTATACTCTACACTACTCTTCTTTAGTTGTTTCCATAACAATACTCATGGGAATGGACTGCCCTTGGGCTTTCATGTCAAAATCCATTTTCACAGACTTATTGTAATGCGTTTGGCCATCTAAAATCATTTCACCTGTAATATTTCCGGTCATACTCATTCCAGATTTTGACTTCATGGTTCCTCTGAGATCAATAACAATTTCATCATCAGAAACACTCTTTAAAGTATAAGTCATGTCCATATCCATGAGCATTCCGTTGGATTCTCTCTCAACATTTGCTGTCCAGGAATCTCCTTCCGTAATTTCGTCGGTTGGCAAACTGATATTACGATGACTAAACGACTCTTCAAAAGACTTGGCAATTTTTGGATTTAATTCATCGTATCCCGGCCATTGCGTAAAATCTTCAATAATCTTTGTTTCCCCATTGCTTTTAACAATCCCTTTCATGGGTTTATTAAAAAGAAAGCTGAGTTGTTGATGTACTAATCTTGAAAATTGTCCTTGATCTGGAAAATCACTGTCATAGCTTTGCCCTTGAATTTCCATGGACATGCGGCGATAGTAAAAATTCATTTGGTGAGTACCAGACTCATCGGCTGAAACCACCTCGTCTTCTATGGTGAATTCCATTCTTCCAAATTGTCCGTTTTCTCCAATCAGGATCTTGGCTTCTGTAATATGCTTTGAACCGGGCTCTAACTTGATGCCTAATTTGATTTTTTCTCTGTTACAAGAAGCTAGAAAGAGTAGGATGATAATTAAATGAACTGATTTCATATTCTAAATTTAGTTGTTGAATGATACGTTTTGCTCAGAAGAAACTTTGTCTCCCAAACTTTCAAATTGAATGGAAACAACTAGACCCGAATCATTATTCAGATCAAATTCTCCGTTTATTTGACCAACCAGACTTTCTACCAATTGCAACCCTAAAGTTGGGGATTCATTGTAGTCAAATCCTTCTGGCAGACCCATCCCGTTATCTCTGATTTCTAAAGAGAATCTTTGACCATCTTTACGAAGGCTAATTATGATCTGTCTGTATTCTTGGCTTTCATCAAAGGCATATTTAATAGCATTCGTAACGACTTCACTCGTAATCATTCCACAACATGTGGCTTCATCGATTGGAAGGATAAAATCTTCTACTTCATTGATGATATCGATCAGACCCATTACCCCAAAGGCATCTTTCAAATAGTGAATTAGCGAGTCGACATAATCCCTGAACGTTACTTGGCTAAATGTGTTGGATTTATATAAAATCTCATGAATCAGGGCCATGGATTGAATTCTGTTTGCCGTTTCCATGCAAACTTGCTTGGTTTCTTTATTTTTCGAGGTGTTTTGCTGGATATTTAAAATACTGGAAATCACCTGTAAATTGTTTTTTACCCTGTGAGTCACCTCATTCAATAACATTTGCTTCATCTGCAAAGATTCCTCAAGCTCCTTTGTTCTTTCGTCAACTTTCTGCTCTAGTTCCCTATTGAGATGTACAATCTTCTTCTCATATGCAGCCTTTTCTGAAATATCACGAATGGTTCCGAGAACTACTTTTTTCCCATCCACCTCAATATTGTCTCCGATAATCTCCGATAAATATTCCGTTCCATCTTTACGCTGTAAGTTAACACGAATGGCAATCCCTTCATATTTTTCTTTACTGTCGTAAAAACTTTGCTGGGGCTGATTTTTGGCCTTCATATCGAAAACCCTCATTCTCAGTAATTCCTCTTCCGAATAGCCAGACATTTGACAAAAAGCTTTGTTTACGAACAAATAATTTCCTTCCTGATCGGCTACTGTGATCCCTTCTGTTGTCTGATTTGAAATTGCATTGAAAATACTGTTGTTCTCAGCTAGTTCATTCGCAATGTTTCGACGATCCATTTCGAATTCTACTCTTGGAGACAAAGTCTCAAGAAATTCAGCTCTTTCTTTTGAGATTTTCTCATCTATCGGCTCAAAATAAAGAGCCCCAAAAACCCCAATAATACTACCATCAAATACAGAAAATAGTGGTACTCCGATATATCCTTGAACACCTTCTTCCACGAGCATCTCATCCTCGGGAAATTTCTGGGCCGCCTGACTAGGATAAATACATATGTCCTTTGAAAGTACATTCTCACAAGGGGAGCCTTTGATTTCATAGCTAAAATTTTCTAGCTTCCCCATTCCCTTTTTAAAGACAGAAACCATCCTTAAAAAATTTGGTTCTTTCCCATCAATTTTGCTTACAAAAGTGTAATTCGCGTTGATTTCATCCAATAGGTTTTCTAAAATCTGATCTAATGTTAAAGTATTCGGCGTCATATTTAATCAGCTTTTGTAATATATCTAGGCAACTGTTCTTTGGAATAATGGGTTCAAAGTTCAATATAACGTAATCCTATCATATCCCCAAATCTATTTTTTCAAAAAAATATGTCTTTTCGCAACCGTTTGTATTTCATATTTGCCAGCCGATAAAAAATTGAGGTCAATTCCATTGCTTTATTTCTATTTTTCATTTTACTATGCAACAAGAAACGATCAAAGAACTCATTTCCAACGAGTTTGAATTGGGAAAAATCAATCATTCCAAACTCAGACAATTTCACAAAGAAGTGAAAGACAGTCCTTTTTCCATTAAATATGTTCAATCAGGAAAAGAACGTTATAAATTGGATCACTATAATTTTGAAGTGAGCAAAGGGAATTATCTAATCGTAAATTCAGAAGATGAGTTCACGATTGATTTTGAAAGCGATGAAATAGCGGATGGAATTTGCATTTATCCCTCTCAGGAATTAATACATCAGGCCTACCAGGCTAAATCGCAATCTTTAGATCAACTTCTTTCCGGAGAGAAAAGCTCTGATTCATTTCACTTTACGCATATGGTGAATGCCACCTCAAAAACCAAAACGGGAAAGTTTCTTGAATTGCACTTACCCGAGCTTATTAATAAGCTCGAAAAAGGGGAATCAATAGACCTTAATTCTTTCTTTTTGGATTTGGTGGACTACATGGTTATTGATCAAATCAATTTGAACCAACAACTTGGGAATCACTCTGCAACAAAAGTGGCTACCAAGGAGGAATTGTATAGGAGAATATCGGCAGCAAAAGAATTTCTAACCGATAATTTCAAAGAAAAAATCAATTTGGATGAAGTGGCCCAGTTGTCTTGTTTATCCAAATTTCACTTTTTACGTTCCTTCAAAGAGTTTTATGGTCAATCCCCTTATCAGTATTTGCTTTCTTTAAAATTGGAGGCGGCCAAGAATTTAAGAAAAAGTGGATTTTCGTTCAATGAAATTTGCTTGGAGACAGGATTTTCAGACCCAAAAAACCTTAGAAAAGCATTAAAAAAAGATGGATTTTGCCTTTAGCAATATTTACCCCCTTTCAAGATTACTCCTTTATATCTTTGTAGTGTAATCACAGAGTTTTTATAATAATTTTTAGCAACAAGTAATCTTGGTTTGGAATCTGAGTCGCCCGACTCAGGTTCCTTTCTTTTAGAACAAACAACTATGAAAAAACTATTGATAATCCTATTAGTTCTCTTCTCTGCAAACACCTTCAGTCAAGAACTCAAACGAAGAGCTTCATTGGGAATTCGCATGCAAAACATGAACGATTCCTTGCAAAAAATCACAGGATATGATCAAAATAATGGAGCTTATATCGATTTAGTTCTTCCCAATTCTACAGTAGATAAAGCCGGAATGAAGCCAGGTGCTGTACTACTACAAATCAATGATCAAAAAATACTTAATATTCGCGACATAGGTCCAGCAGCCGGAAATTTAAGAGATCAAGATCCGGTAAAGCTGACCTATTTTCAAAATGGAAAAACAATTAACAAAACGGTCAAAGCTATTGGCAGGCCAGAAGAAGAAATAAGTGAGGCCGTAATGCTTTATGATGTTGTTGAATTAAACGGTTTGAGACTTCGATCCATATTAGCCACCCCTAAAGGAATTGAGAACCCTCCAGTTGTTTATTTCATCCAAGGCTACACCTGTTCTTCAACTGAATTTTCAATGGTTCCAGATATTTCTACCATGCAACTGTATTCTGATTGGATTGCGGCGGGTTATGCTGTTTACAGAATCGAAAAAGCGGGTGTTGGGGATAGTGAAGGAGACAAGCACTGTATGGAAATGAATTTTACTGAAGAATTGGAAATTTTCCGACAAGGCTATAAAGCATTGCAGCAATATCCACAAATCAACAAAGAGCGAATCTTTCTTTTTGGTCATTCCATGGGTGGTGTTGTGGCTCCTTTACTTGCAAAAGAATTCCAACCTTTTGGAGTAATGACCTACGGAACATTAATTAACTCTTGGTTTGAATACATGCAGGAACTGACCCGTGTTCAAGGAGAAATGTTTCACACACCCTATGCGGAAATCGAAGGAGACATTCGTAGAGTCACCCCATTTTGGTATGAGTATTTCATCCTGCAAAAATCAAATGAAGAGCTGCTTTCAAATGAAAAAATTTATGAGATGTTAGAGGAAGAAGGAACTTTGCAAGATTTCAAAAATGGAATTTTCATGCAAAGGCACTATACATTTTGGCAAGATTTGCAGCAAGTAAGTCTAGTAAATACTTGGCTTGAAGTCAAATCACATGTTTTGGCGATTTATGGAGAATATGACATTCAAGCCTTAAATTCAAATCATGTGCAAACAATAGCAAACATTGTCAATACAAACAACCCTGAAAAAGGTAGTTGGGCCGTTATTGAAAAAGCGGATCATGGTTTTGTAACATTCAATTCCATGGATGAAAATGTGCAAACATTAAACTCAGGAAATTATTTTCAGGCATTGAGAACGAAATACAATCCGAACATTGCCAAAGAATCCATAAAATGGATGGATGGGTTAAAATAAAAGCCGGATGAACCGGCTTTTAGAAGTTTCATTTTGAAAATACTTGTGTTTATTTTTCATTTCTATCCTTTGGATATGAAACCAAGCTATCATTTTGATCTACAACAATTTCGTATTCAAAGCACTCAGCCATGTCCATTGTAATTGTTTTTGTAACAGATCCTCCACCTTGTCCAATATCAACATTGTAGGTAACGGTTCCTGGAGCATAAGATTGCCAATCCGATCCTGTTCCTGGTTGAATATTGTTGATGTTAATGGTATTTCCTCCTGAAGTTTGTATTTGCACACTTACGACTTGAGTCCCATTGTTAGTAATTTTTGCCCTTGGGTCTTCATTCTTGCAATTTTTACAAGATGTGAACAAACCTACCCCTAGCATCAAAAAAATGAATAATAGTTTTTTCATAAATCAAAAAATTTGTTTCCCAAAAAGTAAGGATTATTCCACTAAAACAAAAGCTGCCCAAAAATAAGGCGAGTATTTTTCTTTCATGTATTCCTGCGTTTTTTCAAATGCCTCTTTTACATTTGTAAATCAAATAGAAGAAAATCCTCAATTAATGAAATTCATCCTTCTTTCAATCATTGTTCTCATTTCGGCCCTAGTTCAAGGGCAATCAAATCTGGACTCTCTCAAAATAGAAATGAATGAGGCTAAAAAAAATCAGGATAATAGTAGCGTTGCAAAAATCAATTGGCGTATTGGTGATATTTTAAAGAAAAAAGATCCTGAAAAAGCATTGATAAATTATCAAGAAGCGGCAGCGATTTATGAGGCACAAAACGATCTCGTTAATTATGCGAACATCTTAAATAATATTGGTTGGGTTTATAAACAATTGGGCAACAACGACCAAGCCCTATTTAATTTTGAATCAGCTCTAAAAATATTTAAAAAAGAAAATTACAAAAAAGGTGAAGCGGAAGTACTGAATAACATTGGCACACTTTACAGAAACATAGGAGATCTTTCCAAGGCAATTAAATTTCTTACAAAAGCCTCTGAAATAAGCAGAGATCTGGGAAATGAAAAAATATATGCCAACAACTGCGGCAACATAGGTAATATTTACGTCGACATGGGAGATTTAAAAAAGGGATATGAATTCCTCAGTATTGCTCTTGAATTGCACGAAAAACTTGGAATGAAAAAAGCTGTTGGACTGGATTATGGAAATATCGCAATTATATTTTCCGATCAGGGTTCTCATGAAAAATCACTTGAATATCATTTGAAAGCTTTAGACATTTCGGAAGAGCTAGGTGCAAAATTTACTCAAGGAATTAACAATGAAAACATAGCTATTGAGCTTTCGGAAATTGCTGAATCAAACCAGAAGGATATACGGAAAAGAGACAGTGTATCTAATGTGGCTTATAGCTATTTTAAAAAGGCCCTTAATATCTGTGAAGAAATAAATGACTTAGCTGGAATTGCTGCAAATACAAGTAATTTGGGAAATTTTCTTAAATCTAAGGCACAATATTACAGAGCTTCAAATCGACAAAAACATGACAGTTTAATAACGGAATCCTTAAAATATATTTATTTATCCGACTCCTTATATAAAGCCGGGAACAGACAATACTCCGTCACTATAAGTCAGAACAGTATTGCCTCAAACTACAGAATAATGGTTTCCGGGATGTCGATCGACAATCCAATAAGAAGCCAATTCATTGACTCAGTTGAAATGCATGGTCTGGAATCTTACAATATTGCTAACGAAATTGGGGCGTCTTCCAGAAAAGGGGATGCACTAAGAAATTTAACAGCTATTTATTGGTTCAAAGGTGATTTCAAAAAAACACAGCTTTATCTTTTAGAAGAACTACAACTGACTTTAAATAAACTGAAAAGTAGCTTTTCATTTATTCCTGAAAAAGATAAAGAAAACCTTATCGCTTCAGAAAGTGACGCTTTTATGAAGTTTTACTCCTTCGTTCTGGAGAATCACGAACAAGACGCCAAACTTTCAAAACAGGCTTACAATACTATTTTATTTAATAAAGGGCTTCTATTAAAATCTTCCACCGCGATGCGAAACTTTATTTTGAATTCGAAAGATTCCTCTTTAATTAAAGAATATGATGCCTGGTTAGAATTAAAAAAAGAATTAGACGAACTCTATTCGATCCCAGAAAAATATCGCAAAAAAAATGCTACAACAATTGAATTAAAAGCGGACTCGATTGAATCTAATCTCGTTCAACGATCAAATGAGTTTTTAAATTTTACGGAGACACTGAATGCCGATTGGAAGCAAATCAAAGATCAACTTAAAAATAATGAAGCAGCTGTAGAATTTTTAAGATATAGAGAATTTGACGGCAGTGGGAAAAATGATTTCAATGACAAGTTTTGTTATGCTGCGTTTATCATTACAAAAACCTGCAAAGAGCCCTATGTGATAAAACTATTTGAAGAATCAGCACTTATTCAAATCATAGACAATTATGGTGGAAACAATCTCCGATATATACAAGACATCTACGGCACAAATAAATATCCAAAAACTGATTTATTCAACCTTATTTGGAAACCCATGGAGTCCACTTTAAAAGACGTTCATACCATTTATTATTCACCTGATGGCTTATTGCATAAAGTAAGTTTTTCTGGAATTCGAAATGATCAAAACATGCTTCTTTCATCTAGTTATGAACTGCATAGAAAAGGAAGTACAGCTGGGATAAATCAATCAGAATCGATCTTAGCAAAAGGTTCTGAAATAACCATATTTGGAGGAATTAATTATGACGATGGAAAAGAAGATCATCAAGTTTGGAGCTATCTCAATGGAACAAAAGTAGAGTCAGAGAAAATTGAAAAACTACTCCGTAAAAGAAAATTCAAAGTGAATCTCTATAAAGAATTTGACGCAACTGAAGACCAATTCAAAAAAATAGCTTCATCTAGCGATGTCATACATGTTTCCACACACGGGTTTTTCTATCCGGATCCTAAAAAAGTAATGGACCAACTAGAAGTTACAGAAGAAAACATTGCCTTTCGAGGGGGAGGAAGAGGCTTCGCCATGAATTCGTATGTAAAAAACGAAAACCCAATGATGCGCTCTGGACTCGTCTTTGCAAATGCAAATAAAGTTTGGAATCATGACGAGTTGGAAGGAGAGGATGGTGTTCTAACCGCCTTAGAGGTAGCACATATTGATATGCGAAAAACAAAACTGGCTGTCATGTCGGCTTGTGAAACAGGGCTTGGTGACATTCAAGGAACAGAAGGAGTGTATGGTTTGCAAAGAGCTTTCAAAATGGCTGGTTGTCAAAATATTGTCATGAGTTTGTGGCAAGTCCCAGACAAAGAAACTTCAGAATTCATGTCTCATTTCTATGAAGAAATGGCAAAAGGAATAAGTATCTCCTCGGCTTTTATAAATACTCAGAGATACTTTTCAAAAAAATACGATCCCTATTTTTGGGCAGCTTTTGTACTTTTGTAATTCAGCATGAACAACAATATGAAAATTACAATTCTATTTATTGGGTTAGTTTTCTTGACTTTCACCTCTTCGTGTAAAAAAATTGATGCAGCGAAAGGCACCAAATCAGATCATGTGATCCAATATGGAAATTTTAATGGCATCGTGCTGGAATCTGGAGGAAACCTTTACTACACAGAAGATTCAACTCAGTATTCCATTGTGATCAACACCACAGACAAAGTTTTTGAAGCGATGAATATTCGAGTAGAAAACAACCAGTTGGTCATTGGCTTGGAAAAAGGGTATTCGATCAAAAATCCTGAAGAGATCTCCATTTATGTTTCAGCTCCATTGTGTAAAGATTATCTGATCTCAGGAACTGGAAAAATTGAAATCAATAGAACTACAGATAGTATCCTAGACCGATGTGAAATGATCGTAAGTGGTTCTGGAAACATCCTTGTGAATCAAATGGATGCGATAGAATTGTTTTCTCTGATATCTGGGCAAGGAAATATTGCCGTTCAGAACATGAATGTGACCAACAATGCTGGAGTCGTTTCTGGTGCTGGAGATATTGCCTTTTACGGAGATACCTATACCAATTACTTGCAAGTCTCAGGCACAGGAAACATCAATTCATTTAGCCTGAATAGTGTTCATGCCAATGTTGTTTTCAGTGGAAGTGCAAGTGCTCGAGTTCGCGTAGACAGCACTCTCAACGTAGACATTAGTGGATATGGAAATGTCTTCTACAAAGGTTATCCTAGTATCACTACAAATATTTCTGGTGACGGAAATGTCGTAGATTCCAACTGATTATTCCAGCTCGATCATCCAGGTAGATTCTTTCTCTGCATCCCCATCAAAATAAGCAACAGTATAAGTCAGCTTAATTAATACTAAACTACCTGCATGCATATGCTTATGATCCACAGTCGCTTCCCAGTTTGGAGACGAAAGATCTTTGGGCGCACCTTCTCCTTCTAAAGAGGCAATTTTGTTCAAATCTTTACTGGAATAAGTCACCACGTGTTTGTTGATTTTCACCTCTTGATTCTCACATTTTAAAACCAATGTGGCGTTTTTAAGATCCGCGATTTTTACTTTGGAATCGACCAATTCCACTTTATTTCCATTAATGTGTAAGGAAACGTTTTTGTTTGGTTCTGCTTTCCCTTGGGCAAATAGTCCGCTACAAAAAAGGAAAATTCCAATCAACAAGAATGATTTTATGTTCATGATTTTTGTTTTTGAATACGCTGAAACTAGTTATTCTATGTCAATGAAAAAAGATTTTTTTAAGGATTGGCATTTATTGTTTTAGTAATAGCATTTTTGCTTTGACGAAAACATCTATCGATCTTATAAATTTAGTCAACTTCTAAAGTTTATATTTTTTCACTATTTTGATAAACCAAAACATTACTTGCTTCAATGAAACATCAAGAAGATCTCCATGCTTTTATTGGCACTATTCAAAACTCTGAGTTGAACAATCAATTGGAAGGGGTTTTGTTATATGGCAAACATCTCAGAATCAAAAATTATGATAGCCCGAACTTCAATCTGTTGTTTGTTTTCAAAAAACTGGATGTCAACAATTTAGATGCGTTAAGTGCACTATTTGAAAAGGAAACAAATATAGAAATCGATCCCTTTATTTTGACTTTGGATGAATTGCAAAAATCGGCAGATGTATATCCAATAAAATTCATGGACATATCCGAAAATCATAAAGTTTTATTGGGTGCAGACCCCTTTGATCAAGTTGTTGTTCACAAGGACAATCTGCGACTTAGAGCCGAGCAGGAATTGAGGAATTTAGCTCTGCGATTGCGTTTTATTTATGTTAAAGGTGAAGGTGATTTAAGAGCTGTGCGTTTCGAAACCAAAAAATCAATTTACCCCTTGATGAACAATTTAGAAGTTTTGATCATGCTGAAAAAGGATAAGATCATAAATGAATACGATCAACTTTTGAGTTTGGCTTCTTCTGAATTAAAAATTGATACCACTATTCTGTCCAGTTTCTTGAAATGGAATGAAAGTGAAATGGAAATTTCGGACACTGAATTTAAAACGGCTTTCCAATCTTATCAGAAAGTTTTAGATCAATTAATTCAAATAGTTGACTCCCATTAGATATGTATTTCATCATCGATTTCATTGGTAGTATAAAAGGCCCAGTATTCTTAGGGGTATTTGCTTTATGGGCTTTGATAATTTGGCTTGTTTATAGACTTGTTCCGATAGTAAGCCCTCCAAAAGTTAAACGACTTGATGTTCCTGGATTGGATGGCTATTCTTATACCTATATTCAAAAGGAATATTACAAATTAATTGAATTCGCAGTTCTCAATTTGTACTCAAAGAAATATATTGAACTTAATTTAAACAGTTCGAAAACAAAGGTAGCGATTAAACCGACTGCAAGTAATTTACGACCAAGCGAGAAGGAGCTTAAAGAAGTTGAAAGAGTAATTTTTAAAGAAATACAAAATAAACAAACAGATTTTCAAAGTTTTCTTACTCATTGTGATTCTAAAAGTGTTAGAAAAAAATTAGAGCCTATTTTAGATCATTATGAAGAAGGCTGGGAAGAAGCAGGATTCATCTATGGAAATGAGGCTAGAAAAAAACAACAATATTATTTAAGGATTTTCCAAATAATTGTTGCCTTGCCCGGTGTTATAAAATTGATCATAGCCCTGAGCCGAGGATACACCAATGTCCAATTTCTCATATTTGAAATAATCATATTCACATTTGTTATTCCCGTGGCCATGAAGAACATTAAACCCCTACAAGGCATAACAGCTGCAGGGAAAAAATATATTCAACAGATCAAAGAAAAGTATTATTCCAGTCAAAGAATCAAACATATTTTATCAGAAGAAGATGAATTAAAAGCTGCGGTTAATAATAATGAGCTTTTTCTTACAGGGAATTTATTAAATGCGTCCAAAGTATTAAAAATCGGAACTCTTGCCTATTTGGCAGCAATTGCGGCAGCGGCAGCAGCAGCGGCTTCCAGCTGTTCCTCTTGCTCATCCTGTTCTTCATGTTCCTCATGTGGAGGAGGGTGCAGTGGTTGTGGAGGTTGCGGATAATTTAAAACATTATGAGCTTTTTAGCATCTATTCCGAATTCTGTCATCTGGTGGCTCTACCCGCTTATCATGACCCTATTTTTAATTTTTGTTCGCAAATCTTTGCATCTGATTAATCCCAAAACCCTAGTCAAAATTCCACCTCCTTTGGATGCATATGTCATTTTATACATGACCAAAAAGGATGCTGAAGTCATTCACAGAATTGTCCAAAATTTAATAGAAAAGGGTTTAGTTGAGTACCACTTTTCTCAGTCAAATACGATTGGAGTTAAAAGGCTTCCTGCCAGCAATGAACAGATTGAAAATTTACATCCTCTGGAAAATTTTGTTTATCAGAGAATGAAATCAGAATACATGGATTACCTCAGTTTTCTAAAAGAACATGGATATGGGCTAGAAAGAGCCGCTTCCAATGTTATAGATCGATACAAACAAAACTGGTTGAATGCGGGCTTAATGTTCCCAAAAAGCAGACTAAAGCTTCAGAATGGAATTTACATTTTCGCCAGTATAATCTTTTTCGTGATTTCAATCATGGTGGCCATGAGCAGGGGAGAGAATGACAAAATGGTGGTTGCCATTTTCGTGGAAATGACCTTACTCATCATCGGTTTATTCATTATTGCAGTCGTATTTTACCATCCAAGACTCACTCCAAAAGGAAAAAAATACATTCAAAACACTCGAAAAGATTTGGAAAACAAACAAAGAAGTCCAAGAGAAAACTTCATTCTGGCATCCCTAGATGAACAATTTATTCTATCCGAAAAAATCAAGAAATTTAGAGAATATGCCGCCATTCAAAGACCCTTTCCGATTGCTGTTTCAACTGAAAAGAAAGATCTGGATGAAAGTATTCCAGGTGTTGGGGTGGATTCTTGTAGCTCATGTGATTCCTGCAGCTGTTCTGAATGAAGAACATGAAACAAATACCAGTTTTGGGTTCCGGAATAGGGTACCGCAATGAAATCAAAGACGAACTGATTTTTGATCATTCTGAGGTGGATTTTGTAGAGGTGATTGGTGAACACTTCATGGGAAAATCAGCCTATATGCAACAAGAACTGATGGAACTGATGGCTGAATACACCGTCATCCCTCATTTTATTGGATGTTCATTAGGATCAGCTGAAGGGGTGGATTTAAAGTACCTTGAGTCCGTAGCTAAACTATTAGAGAAAATCAAACCTCCCTATTGGAGTGAACACATCGCATTCACCAATTGCCATGGCATTGAGATTGGCCACTTAACCCCATCACCCTATACTCAGGAAGCTCTTGATGTATTTTCTAAAAATTTAGAAGAGACTCAACGTATTATCGAAACCCCCTTAATTCTGGAAAATATTACTTATATCTTGAACGATCCCATTCAACAAATGACTGAAGCCGCCTTTTTGAAAAATCTATTTGAAGCCAACCCCGATATAGGTATGTTATTGGATATTACCAACTTATACATCAACTCTACGAATCATAACTATGATTACAAAGAATGGCTCAGCACCATTGAAACTAACAATGTAGTTCAAATACATTATGTGGGTCATGATCTAAGAGATGATTTTTTAATTGACAATCATTCCTATCCCACTCAGGAGCCCATATGGGAACTTATGACCTATATCAAAGCAAAATGCCCGAACCTGAAAGGCAGTATACTAGAACGTGATAACAAATTTGGATCCATGCTAGATTTACGATCCGAAACCAAACGAGCCAAAAACATTTTATTCAATTGAGTCTGAAAGAATATCAATATTTACTCACATTGCTCCTCACTCAGAAAGAGGAAAGAAATGAATTTTTATTCAATAGAAATTCCTATTTAGAGAAAAACTCCTGTTCTGAAGAAACCATTTCCAGACTAATTGCTCTTGATGAATTCCAGTTAAATGAAGCCTCTATGGGTTTGATTCGAAAAAGATGGGGCGTAGCTAAAAGTCTACTTCAGATTAATTCTGAGACAGCTGAGTTCCTTAGACCATTGTACTTTCAATATGCCGAAAACAATCCCATTCAAGGCAAAGTTTTTAAGCATCAAATAGATGCATTAAACTTTATTGAGTCATTGAATGGACAAAAAATCTCAAAAGACTTGGACCAACATTTAAAAAACAGAAGAAAAGTCATCCTGGAATATTTAAAATCTGAAGGGCATGTTCCAGAAAATAAACCGAAATGGAAGAGATTTCTAAAGATCTAACTAAATTTGACTTACGGTTTGATTCCTAGCAATTTATATTGTCAATATGAAAATTTTCTTTTACATCTTATTACTCATCTTTTCTCTTACCGCCTTTAGTCAGCAAAAAAGAATTCTACCTCCCTCAGGGAACAACCTCTTTATCTCAGATATTGAATTTACGGCCTCCTCTGATAAATTAATTTCAGTTGGTTTTGACCAGAAGATTGTCATCTGGGACATCGCTTCTAAAATGCCCATTATCACTTTAAACGAACACCGAAGACCTATTCATGCGGTTAGTGTCAACGAAAAAGGGGACCGCTTTTTAACCGCCGGAGAAGACTCTACAATTAAAATTTGGGACGCCAAGACCTACAAACTCCTTGAAAGCATCCCTTTTGGAGCGCCTATTTACCATGCGGCTTATGGCAGAGATGACGTGTATTGGATTGCTTCATCTCCAACAGGAAAAGTGGGCATTTATGACGCCACAACCAACAAGCTTCACAAAAACTACGATGTAGAAGCGGATTTCTTGAATCAAGCAGTCCTTTCAACAAATTCAAAGTTATTTTTCACGGGGGACAATAACGGTCAATTCAAAGCCATTGGGGTAGAAGATGGCAAAACTTATATCGATCACAATTTTGAGACAGCTATTAAGAGCATTTCCTTTTCTCCCGACCGAAGTTTAATGTTATTACATCTCCAAACAGGTAAAGTTGAATTAATGCAAATGCCGGATTTAAAAGATCTTGGAGGATATCCTACTCCTGTAAAACAAATAATTTCAAATAAAACTGTGGTCTCAGAAATTGCTATTTCCAATAGTAGTGAATGGCTGATAAGCGGGCAAGAAAAAGGTCACGTAGATATTGTCCGACTGGAAACCATGATCAAACAAGCTGTGGTGACAAAACATCCTTTTATTACTAAATGCATCTTTTCGAGAAATGATCGCTATGCAGCAGTAGCAGGAACTGACCTCAACATTACCATTTTAGACTTATTGAATTACGGCGACACCAGTTCTAGAAGGGTTCCTTACAAATTGCTTAGACAAGAGTCTGACATTCCAAAATGGATCCAATTTCATCCGGATTCTACCATTGCTTTTTCTGGTTATTATTCAAATCACTGGGACTTAAAAACGGGGATATTTACCAGTTTGCCTGCTTTTGAAGAAAGTTATGAGGACTTCACATACCAATTTGAATCGATCAAAGAAAAAGACCACGAATTGTATTATGATGTAAAATCCATGTTGTTTTTAATCAAAGCCGACACGCTCACCTATCGACCTTACAACATGAAGCTTTCGGATAATGAAAAGTATTTGGCCTATATGCGTGATAATAAAATCTATCATTTTGACTTGGTAAACAAAAGTCTAGTAGGTACTTATAAAAACAATAAAAAAATCGTTTGCGTCGATAATTCAGGTAAATATGTTGTTTCTGGTGACCCCAAAGGTATGAATGTCAATGGGAAGTCTGTTCAATTACCTTGGGATTTAAATGATGCCGATATCTTTGAAAATTACTTGGTTGCAGGTACACTTGAAGACGAATACTGGTTGTACGATCTGGAGAAAAATAAACTGGTTCAAAGAAATAAAGTTGCTCCAGGCGAAGTAGCCACCGTAAAATTTTTAGGTACTTCCAATAAAGTGGCTGCTTCCGGATATACTCGAAAACTTCAAGTTGTAGATCCTTTTTCGGGCAAAATGTTATACCAAACAATTGTTCCTAATACTATTTCAGATGAAATGACCATTTCGGCCGACAATCAGTTAATTGCAATTAATGGTGATGATCGCATTATCCGACTTTTTAAAAACGATTCGAATTCAAATTCTTTAAATGAAGTTTACGAGATTTATACATTAAAGGACCATGGAGCCGTAGCTGTAAACCAAGAGGGTTATTATATTTCTTCCAATTCAGCCCATAAAAACTTGGCTTTTTACTACAACGACAAAGTGTATCCAGGCTCCTATTTTGATTTGGAATTTAACCGTCCGGATCTAGTTTTGAAAAACTCACCTTATTCTGACCAGGAAACCATCGATTTTTATGCTGAAATTGTTCAATCCAGAGTAAAAAAGACAGGTGACTTGTATAATCTTGATCTACCATTCTTAGAGTTCAACAATAAAAATGAGTTTTCTGTTCGAACCTTGGAAAAAGAGCTTAGAATGAAATGTACACTACCAAGCAAGCTATCCACAGAAGACTTGGCTTTCTTCAATAACAATGTTCCTGTTCATCCAAAAATCAAGAAAAAAGGGAACGAAGTAGAAATTACCTATACTTTAATACCAGGCAAAAACAAGCTTGAGATCTGTCCTAAAAAAGAAGGAAATTTTGGACTTAAAGATTATTATGAAATCACCTATGATGTGGAAGAAAAACCTGAATTATATTTAGTGTGCATGGGCGTTTCCGAATACTCCAACAAGAGTTTCAACCTTAAATATGCCGCGAAAGACACGAAAGATTTTTATGCTGAAATTAGTAAATCACAAGCTTTTGGGAAAGTGAACAATCTTTTACTAACTAACGATTTAGTTACTAAAGAAAAATTAGAAGACATTAAGAAATTTTTGGCCAAAGCGAAAGAAAATGATGTGGTAATTGTATTCATCGCGGGTCACGGAGTATTGGATGATCAGTTCAATTATTTCTACGCAACCCATGATATGGATTTCCAAGACCCAGCAAAATATGGCATTTCCTTCTATGACTTAGAAGATTTACTTTCGAATGTGGCTTCTATCAATAAAGTTCTATTCATGGATACATGTCACTCCGGTGAACTTGAAGACGAAGAAGTAGTGAAAACAGAAGAAAAAATAAGTGATGGCGAATTGACATTCAGAGGGTCCACCTCTCTCACTTATTCCAATGCTTATCAGCAAAAAGCCAACTACATGTCTGCTCTTTTTAGTGACTTAAGAACCAACAACGGCGCCGTAATTCTTTCCTCATCAAGTGGTGTTGAATTTTCAATGGAAGGAGATAAATGGAAAAACGGTCTGTTCACCTATTGTCTATTGAAAGGACTAAAAGAAAATCATGGTGATTTGGATAATGACGGCTCCATCAATATTCTTGAATTATTAAATTATGTGACCAATCAGGTGTATTATCTTTCCCATGGACAACAAAGGCCAAATTTAAGACAATCCAACATCGCTTTGGATTTGAGAATTAAATAATATCCTTAACTTTTAGGGTTAAACAGACATTATGAAACATCTTTTATTTTTAAGCTTTCTGCTAATAACTGGCTTTCTATTTTCTCAGAAAGTGCCTGGATTTACCATAAAAACAAGTTCAAGTGTTGCCATAAAGAACTCGGATCAATTTGCTTTGACTAATGGTGAAGTTATTTCAAAAATCAAACAAGAAAATACATTTACGATTTCGTTTAGCGACTCCCTTTTTGTTCACACGCCAGGACCTTACAAAAGCAAGGAAGGGAAAAAAGAAATGATTTCTCAAGTCTACAAAATAACAAACATCCTAGCTGTAAAAGACAAAAAAGGAATTGACCTGTTTCTACTCACCGTGAAAAGTGGATTATCAGGGAAATCTTACGACTACTACCTGGAATACAACGGCTCCAAAGTACACATTACCCAGATCATGGAAATGAAAGGAACAAAAGAAACCGGGTATAATTACACGGGTATTCGATTCGAAAACCCAGAGTTTTGTCTGATTCGGCCTTATAAAAAATAGGGCTAATTGTCCTTTGGAGATATAAAGTACAGCAAGATGTCTTCTCTTTTCTTGGTTTTCACCATTCTGTAAATGCGATCTGTTTGATCCAGAAAGAAGTAAAAATAAGATTCCACACCTTGATTTTGATCTTCATACAAAAACCCCTTCACATCCAGATGCATGACAACATTTCCTGAATCCAAACGAACACCCATGAAGTCCAATTTTTCACCTTTATAAATGAAATCTTCATTCATTGACGGGGTCGTGATGTTAATCAATCCACCTTTCGAAGAAATTTCAAAAACGAATGGGTCAACTTTTTCTACACCTATTAGCTCAAACTCATTCCCTTTCCATTTGAATTTCTGGTATAAATAAAGACTATCTACTTTGTTGTGGCGAGTAAAGTTTTGATATAACGAATCGTTGGCCTGAACTTGAGCAAATCCAGAACCTAATACAATGCTGAAACATCCTATTATCAAAAACCTCAACATATTCAATTCAACGTTTTTTTCCTTTGAATGTTGCAAATTGCATGCCTTTTAAAGAAAATCCTTAATTTAGGATCATGATGTTGTTTGTACTCTTATTTCCCTTCTATTTGAATTTAAGTTTTTCAGATGAAAATCAAAGAGAAATCATTGAAATTCAAAGAATATCAGAAAATGTCTACCAACACACCTCCTATCTTCACATTCCAAATTATGGCACATTTCCCTGCAATGGTCTAGTATACCTTTCTGAAGGTGAAGCAGCAATAATTGACACTCCTATAGATTCCATGGGCGCCATGCTCCTTTACAACTTCATTACCATTGATAAAAAAGCAAAACCCGTGGCGGTCATTGTGAATCACTATCACGACGATTGCTTAAATACGCTAAACTATTACCATGCAAAAGGAATTCCTTCTTATGCTTCTGAGAAGTGCATTGAATTGGCTAAAAGAGATTCCTTGTCTGTCCCTGAAAATGGGTTTAAAAAAGAATTGGTTTTGACCATAGGCAAACAAGAACTCATCAACTACTTTCCAGGAGAGGCACACAGTCCCGACAATATCGTCACCTATATTCCAAGCGAAAAAGTGCTTTTTGGGGGTTGCATGATCAAAGAGATGAATGCTAAAAAGGGAAATTTAGCTGATGCTAACCTTAAAACCTGGTCAAAAACAGTTCAGAAGGTCCAGAATAAATTCAAAAAAGCTGAAACTATCGTCCCCGGACACGGTAAAACAGGTGGCCGTGAGTTGTTCAACTATACTATTCAACTTTTCCACCCGAATTAAGATTTAATTGTGGCAGTGCTGTAATCTCTTACTGCTCTATACATGGTGTAAAGCAAAAATCCAGCCGACATGATCAACAAAGTAATGTGCAGTTCTACAGGAATTTTTCCAAAAACTTTTTGCATGTTCCACCCATTAATATTCCATCCTTCAAAATCAGTAGTGACATCTGCAAGAACACCGATCAACGCCAAACAAAAGAAAAACAGAGCCATCAAAACGCCCATCATCTGGGGTTTCATGCCAAGAGGCTTCACTGAGACGCGTTCTACATTATCAATCTTTCTCATGATCTCATTTTCCAGATTCAATTTGCTGGTTTCTTCTATTTTGAATGCTTCTTTAGGAAGATCTCTTTTCAATTCAGACATAACTTGCCTCCTTTCTTAATGCGTTTATTTTTTGCTTTAGTTTTGCCCTTAATCGAAACAAAACCGTTTTAATCTTTCCTTCTGAATGATGCGTGATTTCAGAAATTTCTGCAATATTCAGGTCGTCATAATAATACAGACTCAAAAGGGACTGCTCCAAGGGACTTAGTGTTTTAATGGCTTCTTTTAATAATTCTGTATTATCCACTTCTAAATCGTCATGTTGCGCAAAAGCAGTTTCCTCCTTGCCTGCAATTTGATCAAATTCCTCTAGTACCAGGTTTTTCTTTCCTTGCTTAAACTCCTTGCATATCCTTCTGTAAGTTATGGTGTATGCCCAGGTTGAAAAACTAGATTTAAATTTATAGGCGGGTAAATTCCTATAGATTTCAATAAAAGATTCTTGAAGAACATCTTCCGCTCTTTCTCTATTTTGCAACATACGAAGACACAGACCAAATAGCCTGTCTTCGTAACGCTGGATCAGAACTCTAAACTGATTCTTATCCCCGTTCAGTACGCTCTCTATTACTTCTTGGTCCTTCAAATCAATCGTTTGCTGATTCTTTTCTTGCCATTCCGTGGTAAGCAAATAATGCGATACCAATAAAAAGACAGATTAACGCAGGAATCGCAACATCAGAGCCTGGAATTGAATGATTCTCTTGGATTACATTTCCCAAAAACAAGCCCAAACCAACAGCAATTAAAACCATTGCTCCTTTTCTGCTGTCTTTGTGTTTTTTTCTTTCCAAATCATAGTCCTTCGGATTAATTCCTTTTTCCAACATAGACATTTTTTCTCTGTGATTCGACATGATCGCGATGTAAGCTATTCCAAATGACATCGCAAAAACTGAAATCGGTACTAATACTTCTGCCATAATTATTTGTTTTTATTTCTTTAGTGTCGGGTTTCTTTGTTTGGTTTCACTTTTTTTCAAATTATTTTTATTTCTATTGATTTTAAAGGGATTAGATGATCAAAATAAGAATTTCTTAATATACCTGAAACCAAAATTAAACCCAAACTTATTTCGCACTTAATCTTCTTGGTCCAACACCCCAATACCTTTGCCCCAAACAAAAAAATCATTTAAGAATGAAGAAAATTCTACTTTATTTAGGTTGTTTAGGCGGTTTGGTTTTAGCTAATAATTCGGCTCACTCCCAAATCACTTTAAACAAAATTGCTACCTATCATACAGGAATATTTGATGGGGGAGCAACTGAGATCGTTTCATACGATCCTACAACTATGCGTTTGTTCAGTGTAAATGCTGATGCACAAACTGTGGATATTATTAATTTGGCAGACCCAGCAAACCCAACGCTGATTTCTCAAATCGACCTTACACCTTATGGTCACGCTGCGAATTCAGTAAAAGTAAAAAATGGTGTTGTGGCTGCTGCTGTGGAAGCAAATGTGAAACAAGACCCTGGAAAAATAGTTCTTTTCCAAACAGACGGTACTTATATTGCTGATTATCCAGCAGGTGCACTACCTGACATGATTACTTTCGATCACTCTGGGGATTTGATTATTACAGCGAATGAAGGTGAACCAAGCGATGATTATTCCAATGATCCAGAAGGTTCAATTACCATCCTTGACATTTCTGCTGGAGCCGCAAACGGTGTAGTGACTCAAGTAACTTTCAATGCCTACGACAACAAAAAAGAACATTTAATCAATAAAGGAATCCGAATCTATGGTCCAAACGCAACCGTTTCCAAAGACATGGAACCAGAATATGTTACGGTTCTTGACAACGATTCTATGGCATATGTGGCATGTCAGGAAAACAACGCCTTAGTGGTATTGAACTTGAATTCAAAAACGATAAAAGACATTTATGCGCTTGGAGTTAAAGATCATAATCATGGATTTGTAACTGTTGACAACATTATTTTGAACCAGGCTGTTACTATGCCTGCGCTTGGAACTCCAGTGTATAATGGAGGTCAGCCTACTGTAAACTTAGGGGGGTTTTCAGGTTTATTTTATGATGCAGCCAATTCAACAACTTCTGACTGGGTATTTTATGCTATTCCAGATAGAGGTCCAAATGCTGATGCTGTAAGCAAATCTTCTGTTACACCGACGCCTTCAGGAAACCTTAGACCATTTAAATTGCCTGATTATCAGTCTAGAATTGTAAAGTTTCATTACAACCCAACAACTCAAGCGGTGACTTTAAACGCAGGAGATCAAATCATGTTATTCCAAGCAAATGGAACTACTCCAATTTCTGGAAAAGGAAATATCAATGGATTTGACGAGGTTCCTGTAGCTTATTATGATGCTGCGACTATTTACAACACTGTAGACTATACAGATGGAAATGGTGTTGAATATACGGCGCTTCCATACGATAGATTTGGTGGTGATTTTGAAGGAATTGTACGTGATAATAATGGGAACTTCTGGATGTGTGATGAATACAGACCGGCGATTTACAAGTTTGCTGCAAATGGTAACATGATCGATAGATTCGTTCCTTCTGGAGCACATCAATTGGCCAACCCAGCTACAGCAGCGGATACATTGGGACATTATGGATCTGAAACACTTCCTGCAGTATATAATAAAAGATGGGCAAACAGAGGTTTTGAGGCAATCGCTTATGATGCAACAAACAATTTGATTTACGCTTTTATTCAATCACCTATGTATAACCCGGGACCTGTAACAAAAAATAATTCAGATGTGATTCGAATCCTAGCAATCAACCCTGCTACAGGAGCCCCAGTTGCGGAATATGTTTACTTGCTTGAAAGAAACAAGGATGCTGGATATGCTTTAAACAGAACAGATAAAATTGGTGACGCAGTGTATGTAGGAAACGGAAAATTCTATGTTCTAGAAAGAGATTCTTCTGATCCAAATACAACTGTTAAAGGTAAAAAATACGTTTACGAAATCTGTATTGACGGAGCTACTGATATTCTAGGAACTGCCATTTCAATTAATACAGATACTACTGGAGGAGCTTTAACTCTTGAAATGATGACGGCTGATGAATTGATTGCAAACAATATCAAGCCTGTTTTCAAAAGAAAGATGCTGAACTTGCCTTCTGCTGGATATATTTCATCTGACAAACCAGAAGGAATTGCCTACATCAATGACTCAATAATAGCTGTAGTAAACGACAATGATTTCGGATTAGCTGGAGCAGGAGTTACAGACAACACGGTGTTGGGGATTGTGAATCTTGGAAGCAATAATGCAATTGATGCGTCAAACAGTGACGGAAACATTAATATTACAAACTGGCCAACTTATGGTTACTATATGCCAGATGCCATCACAAACTTTACAGATGCAAATGGAGAATCTTTTATCTTGATGGCCAATGAAGGTGATTCAAGAGACTATGGTGGATACAGCGAAGAAGAAAGAGTTAAAAATTTGACTTTAAATTCCACTTACTTCCCAACTGCAGCAACGCTTCAGCAAGATGCAAATTTAGGAAGACTAAAAACTACTTTAGCTCAAGGAGACATCAACAATGATGGAGAAAACGAATATGTTTACTCATACGGTGCACGTTCTTTTTCAATCAGAGACATCTACGGTAACTTGGTATGGGATTCAGGAGATGATTTTGCTCAACGTATTGCTGTAAGTCATCCTACACAATTTAACTCAACCAATGACGACAATGCTTCTTTTGATGACAGATCTGATGATAAAGGTACCGAGCCAGAAGCTGTAACTGTAGCTAAAATAGACGGAAACAACTATGCTTTTATCGGTTTGGAAAGAATGGGAGGAATCATGGTATATGACATCGATGATGTAAACAACCCAACATTTGTTTTGTACGAGCTAAACAGAAACTTCAATGTGCCTGCTGACTCGATAAACAGTTCAAATGAAATGGTAACTGGAGACCTTGCGCCAGAAGATTTAATTGTAATTTCTGAAACTGAATCGCCAACGATTTATCCTTATTTGATCTCTGCGAATGAAGTATCAGGAACCATTACCATTTACCAAATCAATTACCCAGGTCTTGGTGAAAAAGAACAAATAATGGCAACGGAATCATTCACAGTTTATCCAAACCCAAACAATGATGGAAATCTATATGTTTCAAAATTTGGGACATACAGAGTGTACGATATGTTCGGAAAACTAGTGAAGACAGTTGCCAATACAAAATTGGTTGACGTTTCACACCTGACTCCAGGAGTGTATTTCTTGAACAATGCCAGCAACCAATCTGTGAAATTCATTAAGCAATAAAGACTCTTTTCATAACAACACACAGTAATGGTTTAAAAAGGACGGACTTCAGCGGAGGTCGTCCTTTTTTGTTTTGTATATTTACCAAAACGATACTGATGAAAAGACTGCTATTCTTCTATCCCCTGTTCTTGCTTTTTTTGATTTCCTCATGTGGAAAATTAGTAAGTGATAAAAACCCCGACTTCATAGGAACCTGGACGTCCACAGATTTTACCAACAACTATATTCTTGTTATTGAGAGCGACAATTCCGCTGCTTTCTATAGGTTGAATATGAGCAATGATACCATTACAACAAATCTTGGAACGGCAAAAATCAATAGCAATGACATGCTGATCATAGGAAACCTGAAATTGAAGATTTCAGAATATCCCAATTTCGATTCTCAAAATGGGGTGTGGGTATGCACTTTGGAAAACTGGCCATTTGTGAGACAATAGATGCCTTTTATCTAAATATTTACAATTATTAACCATAATTTACAACCATTTATAAGTTTTTAACTTTTACCTGCTTTTGGATGTCTTAGTTTTGTAACCGTAAGAGCGATTCTATTTATATCGCGAAAGGAAAACTATGAAAAAGACACTCTTCTTATTTGCCATACTCATTTCATTTGGCGTCTCTTCCCAAATTGAGTATTCAGGAAACATCACAACCCCCGAAGGAGACACCCTAATTGGTGCACAATTTGGAATTTATGCCATAGAGGATACAACCTTTTTAAAAGGAGACATGATCGAAAACAATCAATTCGAATTCAACTACAGTAAAAAGCCCTTTTTCATTAAAGTTTTCTCAGTTGCCCATAAAGACGAATACATTCGTGTTGATCCCGAACCACAAAATGGAAAATACACGATTCCAACAATCAACTTGCAACCCAAAGAGAATTTGGATCAGGTGACCGTAACTTCTACCAGACCGATGTTTGACAGAAGTTTGAAAGGGATCAAAGTAAATGTTGCCAACACCCCATTATCCGAACTTCAAACTTTATTCGATGTCCTTAAAGCGAGTCCAAAAATCATGTCTCCCGACGACGAAACAATTACAATTGTCGGAAGCGGAGCGCCCACGATTTATGTAGACCGACAGGAAATTCTATCTATGGATGAATTAAAAGCAATCCCAGCTGCCTTTGTAGATAAAATTGACATCATCACCAATCCCTCTGCACGATATTCGGCTTCAGGTTCTGGTGGAGTTATAGAAGTTTATACTTTGAATTACCACATGGAAGGGGCTGTTACCTCTATCGGATTAAATGGAAGCATCAACACCAAGGCTCAACCAAGCTTAGGAGGAAATATCAACACCAATTTCAAAAAGAAAAAATTCAGCTTAAACTTCAGTATAAATGGTAGTTATGGGAAATATATCAACCCTAATTCATCTCTTTTGGAGTATACGGATTCTTCTGAAATAACCCAGGAAATGCTTGCGGAAAACAGAGGGGCGCATTATTGGGCACATGGAAATTTGAAAATTAGATACGACTTCAACAGAAAACATTCTCTGACAGCCGGAATTAAAGGCTGGGGCGGAGGCAATAAAGGGAACAGCGAGGAAAATGAAGATTACATACAACACAGTGTCTTAAATCAGTCTAAAAATTCCTTTCACGATGAAGGAAATGTGTGGATCAACCCTACAGCCAATTTGAATTACAAATGGCAAACAGACTCTTCTGGAAGCTATTTTAATACCCGTTTTCAGTATAATTTTAGTGTTCGAGATGGAAAGTCATTGGACAACTCCACTTTCTATGATTATTTGACACCAAATACAACTGGGTTTAGAAGGAAAACAGATTCTCGAAATCGTCCACATGTGTTTACCACTTTCATTGATTATGTTCATATTTTCGGAGAATCTGGCTGGGAAATCGCTGCAGGCGGGTTTCATTCAGGTTTGATCAATGACAAGGTTTACAATCAATACAATTTTGAAGACCAGGACTGGATATTGGATTCAACTTTTTCCAATGAATACGACTACAAGGAGAATATTGCTGCCCTATATTTTGACTTTGAAAAAGAGTGGAAAAAAGTATCCATGAAAATGGGGGTACGTGGGGAAGGAACTTTTATCAATGGTTTTTCCCAAGCTTTGAATAAGCAAATCATTGATACTTTCTACATCAACCTATTTCCATCGGCTACTTTCATGTTTAAGTTTAATAAAGACTGGAGCATGACTGTCGCTTACAATTCAAGAATTTCAAGACCAAAATTTGAAAACTACGACCCCTTCATCAGACAACCCGACTCAACATCACTTACTTTCGGGAATCCTAATTTATTGCCAGAATATGCTCATGTTGCCTCAATCGAATTTGGCTACAAATATGGTTATTCATTAAGTTTCTCTTATACGCGAACCAATCGACCCATTTCCAATAGAACTTTTATTGATTCGAACACCTACATTCTGATGACAACCCCAGACAATGCTTCGTATTCTGATCAAATTGGAGTTAATCTTTCTATTCCTATTAATTTTAAATGGTGGAGAGGATACAACTCTTTTTGGGCGAATTACAATAAATACAACTTTCCTGACAACTTTGGTCGGGATCCTTTTGGGAATTTTGCTTTTGGTTTATACTTATACGAACAATTCTTCTTGCCCAAAGATTGGATAATCAACACCAGCTTGAATGTGAATTCATGGGCAAACTCAGAGATGTTCATGAAACCACAGGTATATTGGAGCGCAGGAATAGGTAAAAAACTGTTAGACGGCGATTTAAACCTCCGTTTTGATGTAAACAATATTGTTCCACCCAAAAACAAAAGTACGTCTTACGGTTCCAATTATATTCAAACAAATCAGTATCAATGGGCTTTTACAACATTTAAGCTAAGTGTTACTTATAAGTTCGGAAGACTAAAAGCTGTACAAAGAATTGAAGATGCTGAGAAAAACAATCAGCTAGACCGTTTTTAAAATTTCATCCATGATTTTGCCAACAGCAGGACACATTCCTGAATTGGTGCGTGTTAAGTTGAGAATCTGATACATGTTTTTACGGTCAGTATGTGGATATTCTCGGCAAGCATTAGGCCTGAAATCGTATATAAAACAAGTATTATCCTCATTCAAAAAGGCACAGGGAGAAGTTTGTAATACGTAGTCATTCTCCTCATCCAATCTCAGGTATTGCGAAATGAAGTCACCTTCTTTCATTTTGAATTTCTTTGAGATTCTGGCAATGTCTTGTAAAGTAAATATCGGACTGGTTGTTTTACAGCAATTCGCACATTCCAAGCAGTCCATTTCATTAAATACCTTTTGGTGTTCCTCATGAAACAAACGGTCCAACTCCTTTCGCTTCTTGCGCAATTGCTGAAATTTTTTCTTTAAAGCGGGATCGTTCGGATCTTTCAGATATTTTTGGTAATCGCTATTCATTTTCTTGCTTTCAGTCCATTCAAAGACTTTGATTATTTTTAACCCAAACTTACAAAATATGAAATCAATCACTTTACTTCTCTTTTGTTTCATTGCTTCTCAATGCATGGGTCAGCTCGAAAAGGAAAGAGCAATCATGAAAACATTGTGTTCTCCTGCTTTTGATGGGAGAGGTTATGTGAGAGACGGCATGAATAAGGCCGCACACTTTATTGGCGAAGAATTTCAAAAAACCGGTGCCTTAGCAGCAGGAAATAATGATTCCTATTTTCAAAAAGTTACTTATCAAGTAAATACTTTTCCAGGAATTATAGAATTGTCTTCTAAAAAAAGAGCCTTTGAACCAGGTGTGCATTATTTAGTAGAATCCTATTCGGGTTCTTATAATGGAGACTTGAAACTAAAATCAATTGACATCTTTAAATTAATCAACAAAGACACCAAAGAGCTTCAAAAATTAGAGAAACTGAAGGGTAATATGGCTATTCTTCTTGATCTTACTCCTTACCATTCCAGAGATACCGTCGGCCTTTTCCATCAGATTTCCTCTGAACTTGCTCAGTTCAGACCTGTGGTTTTAATAACAAATGAAAAATTCATGTGGAGCGTGGGTAGATCGCAAAAAAAATACCCGGTCGTTTTAGTTCAAGATTCTGTATTTAATAATGTCAAAAGTATACACCTGAATGTCGAAAATAAGTTTCTTTCGAAATTTGAAACTAAAAATGTAGTTGCTAAAATACCCGGAGAATCTTCAGATAGTTGTTTTGTCTTCACAGCTCATTTCGACCATCTAGGAAGAATGGGAACAGAGGTCTATTTTCCTGGCGCAAATGACAACGCAAGCGGGACCACCATGTTAATTTCCTTGGCTGATTATTACAGCAAAAACAAACCCAAATTTGACATTTACTTCATCGCTTTCTGCGGTGAGGAAGCCGGATTGGTGGGATCGAAAGAATTTGTAGACCACCCCACATTTGACATTCAAAGAATAAAATTTCTTTTAAATCTTGACATCATGGGTTCAGGAGATGAAGGAATTACAGCAGTAAACGGAACCATCTACAAAAATGAATTTGAAAAATTGAAGGACCTAAGTGAAGCCAAATCCTTATTATCAGTAGTAAAACCCAGAGGTAAAACTCAAAATTCTGATCATTTCTTTTTTCAAGAGAAAGGAATCAAAACTTTTTTTATTTACACAATGGGAAAGAACAAGGCCTACCACGATGTTTTTGACAAATATGAAACTTTAGACATGGGTAAATTTGAAGATTTAAAAACCTTGTTAATTGATTTTGTTAACGTGTATCCGTAAATTAGATCAAATTTGCTGCTTGCTTTAATATCTGATTATATGAAAATTAGACTTCTTTTGACTTGTTTTTGCTTCTCCATGTTGGGCTTTGGCCAAACATTTCAAGATGCCATTAACCACCAAAACAGCAATTATCAGCAAAAATCATCTGGTTGTGCTCCTAGTGCTGGCAAAACAATACTTGAACTTAACAATGTTCGCGCATTGATTCATACTGGTGGAAATCTCTGGCAAATCACTTCGGAAAACAGAGCACAATATGAAGTCCCAAAAGGATCTGGAATCATGGCGCTTTTTACTTCCGCACTTTGGTTAGGAGGAACCGACGTCAATGATCAGTTAAAATTAGCTGCACTAAGGTATTTAGACGGAAGAGATTATTGGACAGGCCCATTAACAGTTGACGGGACAGCGGAGATAACAGCAGAAGAGTGTTCAAAATATGACCGTCATTTTGTTATCACAAAAGATGAAGTGAGTCAGTTTGACGCCTGGTTCAAAGCAGGAGAATACGATGCTCAAAACGGAACAAATACACAAACTGAAAAGTTTCCAAATTATGCTATTCCTGAATCTATTTTGGACTGGCCGGCTCATGGAAATATCTCCATTGATCAGGACTATTATTTAGCTCCATTTTACGATAGAAATCAAGATGGAAACTACAATCCATATGATGGAGATTACCCATGGTATGACCTAGAAGGAGATATCGAATGTAATAATGACCGAACACTGACGCTGTATGGAGACCAAACTTATTGGTGGGTAATGAACGACAAGGGAAACATCCACACAGAAACCAGTTCGGAGCCAATTGGAATGGAAATCAAGGCGCAAGCATTTGCTTTTTCCTCTAACGATGCGGTAAACGACATGACATTTTATAACTACGAATTGATCAATCGATCTACTCAAACGCTTACGAACACTTACTTTGGAGTATTTGTTGATGTAGCTTTAGGAGGTCCTTTTGATGATTACGTGGGTTGCGATGTTTCACGAGGATTGGCATATGCCTATAATGGTAGAGCAAATGACATCTCTGAACAAGGGTTTTTAGGTTATGGAACCAACCCTCCTGCAATTGGGGTAGATTTCTTTGAAGGCCCTTATCAAGACAACGACGGAATTGATAATGCCTATGGGATTGGTCCGGGCGAGGCCCTAAACGGAATAGGATATGGAGATGGAATTGTAGACAATGAGCGATATGGAATGCGTCGGTTTGTTTACTACAACAATATTGGCGTTGGTAATAGTGCACAAACAGACCCAACAACAGCCCAACAATATTACTATTATTTACAAGGCATTTGGAAAGATGGTACGCAGATGGTTTATGGTGGAAGTGGTCACGTTTCGGATGCTCTGGCCAACCCAAATCAGCCAGCTTATTTTATGTTTCCAGATGACTCAGACCCTTTAGCTTGGGGAACTAACGGTATTCCACAAAATGTCTGGAACGAACAAACCGCAGGAAATTTACCTTACGACAGACGTTTTGTGCAGTCGGCAGGTCCATTTACATTGCTTCCAGGAGCCGTGAACAACATTACTGTTGGAGTGGCCTATGCAAGAGCAAGCGGGGGAGATCCTTTTGAAAGTGTCCAGGCTTTAAAGTTGGCAGACGATAAAGCTCAGTCTTTATTTGAAAACTGCTTCAAAATTCTTGAAGGTCCGCATGCTCCTCAAATGGAAATCACAGAATTAGAAAACGAATTGATCTTTACTCTATACAATCCGTTGGGAAGCAATAATGAAAATGAAGAATACGAGGAAATCGATCCCTTCATTATCACAACAGACAGCTCGGCAGGTGATAATAAGTTTAGATTTCAAGGTTACATGGTCTATCAATTAGTTGATAATTCGGTTTCATTAAGTGATTTAGACAATACGGATAAAGCTAGATTGGTTTTTCAGTGTGATGTCCAAGATGGTATAAGTAGATTGATTAACTATGAATTCAACCAGGAAATAGGTGTGACTTCTCCGGTGTTAAAAGTAGATGGAGCCGATGAGGGCTTGGCACATAGTTTCTCCATAAAGACCGATCAGTTTGCTACAGGAGCCAATAGTCTGGTTAACTTCAAAAAATACTACTACCTTGCTGTAGCCTACGCACACAATGAATTTGACGAATACGACCCAGAAGACCCGACTAAACTTGGAGGTCAAAAAGAACCGTTTTTAGTTAGTAGAAAAAGTGCTTTTGGACCCATTGAAACACTAGAAGGTATCCCTCATAATCCCATGGCAAATGGGCATGGAACAAGTGTCAACTCCTATTACGGACAAATGCCTGAAATCACAAGAGTGGATGGAAAAGGGAATGGCGGAAACTTCTTGGATTTAACAGAACAAAGTATTGAAGATATTCTGTATAATAATTTCTCACAGAGAATCACTTACAAGGAAAACTATGGACCTGTTACAATTAAGGTCATTGATCCTTTAGCTGTTCTACCAGCTGATTATAGATTGGAATTTTTATCCGACAGCAACAACACCCTACAGCAATCAGACTGGCAATTAATCAATTTAAATTCGGGGGATACTATTTTCTCGGATCAAAGTATTGATGTGCGAAACGAACAAATTATCCCAGAACTAGGGATTTCAATTACCATCAATCAATTGAGATACCAAAGAGATACACTTTCTGTAAATGGTTGGTTTACCGAACCAATAGCCACAACAATCACCTACGAAGATTCTTCGAAAATGTGGCTAAGTGGAGTATTTGATGTAGATGCAAACAATCCAAATAACTGGATCAGATCCGGAACAAATTTACCAGGTCAGGGAGATTGTCCATCTGGACCAGATATTACCAATTATTTCGATCCTTGCTGTTATTTTGATCGTGATGGTGTAGATCCTGATAAAAAATACCAAGACATGCTAAATGGATCGATCGCTCCTTTCAAGTTAGTGGGCTATGAATGCGTTGGAATGCCATTTTCAGAAAGCTCTTTAATTCCTTCAGCACAAGGCTTATTTAGCTTTTGTTCAATAAGTTACAATGACGACATAAACATCGTTATTACTAATGATAATAACAAATGGACAAAATGCCCGGTGATTGAAACTTGCAAAGATCAAAACCAATCAATTGGAGGTGTAGAACCCATGAGTTTAAGACAATCAACATCGAAAGATCGTGATGGAAACGAAATTTCTGGATCGATTGGATACAGCTATTTTCCCGGATATGCTATAAACATCAATACAGGAGAAAGACTCAACATGGCTTTTGGAGAAAATTCTGGCCTTTATACTGGAGCAGACAAAGGAAGAGACATGTTGTGGAACCCAACCAAAACATATTATAACAGCAACGGGTATCCCATCTTTGGAGGACAACATCCCATCTACATATTCAGAAAGAGTGATGATCCTACTGGAATGCCCATATATGATGAAGGACAGTTTATTCACACCAACCTAAATGGAGGTAACATATTGAATTACAGGAACGTATGGAAAGAATGTGTCTATGTTTATTATCCTCTTTTAGCACAAGGACGAGTATTACTAGAGTCAAACGCCATTATCAAAATCCGAACAAAAAAACCTTATGAAGAATTCATAGCAACTGGAGAACGCAATGGACTTCCAACATATGAATTTTCTACAAAAGGAATTAATGTAATTAATGAAGATCGACCATCATTGATCGACAACATGTCAAATATCTATATAGTACCCAACCCTTATTATGGTCATTCATCCTACGAACAAGGAGCTTTAGAGTATGTTGCGAAAATCACCAATCTACCCCAGGAATGTGAAATTGGAATTTATAATATTCGAGGGAAATTAGTTCACACCTTTAAAAAGGACAACAGCTTAACCTTTCTCGATTGGGATCTTACCAACCATATTGGTGTTCCAATTGCTTCAGGCGTATATTTAATTCACATCAAAGTTCCTGATGGGGGAGAAAAAATATTGAAATTCTTTGTTGCAATGAGGCAGGTAGATACCGAACAATTTTAAAACCATAAAAATTCGGCTTTCAGAAACTATATTTTTAGGCGAAAAAACTAAAAAGAGAACAAACAACACGTTTGACGCTAAAAGAACGGCTTAAATGGCTTTAAAATGATTATTTTTTCTTAATCACATAAATTTGAGAGGTACAACCATACTTATTCTTATTGAAATAAGAAATCATACCAAACCAAATTGCGTGGAAAACAGACTTACCCCTGTACTGTTCGCTTAGCATAGAAACATAAACCGGGTCGAATTGCATTGGTTTAATTTCAACCACCTCTGCATTGAATTTAGAAAATAACATTTCAACATCCTTAGCTCTGAAATGGTAAAGATGACGAGGAACATCCCATCCACCCCACAACTCACCATAATAATGCGCATCCCAAGAATCAGGATTTGGAACCGCAACAATCATGGTTCCATCCTTTTTCAGGACTTTCATCATTTGTTCAAGATCTTTATTTAGGTGATACACATGTTCAAGCACATGCCACATACTAATTACATCAACGGAATTATTCTCCAGTTTGTATAAATTATCTAACGAACGAATATCAAGATTAAATTCATCAATGGCTCCTTTTCGCACCTCCTCACTTGGTTCTAAACCAATAGTTTCAAAACCTTCTTGCTTGGCTTTATTTAAAAAGTATCCAGCGCCTGAACCTATATCTAACAAAACACCCTTTGGACTATATCTTTTTACGAGAACCACCTTTCTTTGCAATGTAAAATTACGCACGAGGTGATAGACAAAATTCTTAAACCCTTTTTTAGTATTGGAATGCGAAACATACACCTCAGACTCATAATACCTACCAATCACCTCTTCTTGAGGAACTGGATTTGTAAACAGAAAACCACAGGAGCTGCATTTATCAATAGAAAACTCCTCCTGAGTTATCATATAATCTTTAGTTTTAAACGAAGGACTTATATCCTTAGATCCGCAAACCGGACATTGATCTTTTTTAAATTGTTCCACGTGAAACATATTATCTACCACAAGCTATCAACAAGACACTAACATCGGAAGGTGAAACACCACTAATCCTGCTAGCCTCTCCAATTGTTTGTGGTTTTATATTTGTTAATTTCTCTACCGCCTCGGTTGAAAGGCTTTTTAGATCTTTATAATCTAAACTTTCAGGAATATAAACATCTTCCAGCCTTCTCATTTTTGCGGCCAAATCCTTTTCTCTCTTTATATACCCCTCATATTTTATCGCTATTTCCAAAGATTCTAGTTCCTCTTCATTAAGCTCCTTCACTATAGAAGCCAATTTCTGATCCACCTTAGCAAAACCAGAAACACTAACATTTGGACGGCTAATAACTTTATTATACTTCACTTTTTGTTTTAAAGGTGCGCTCTCATTACTAACAAGATAATCATTAACTAAATCAGGAAGCACACTTAACGCCTCTATATTCTGACTTGCAGACTCAATACGCTCATATTTCGAAACAAAATGATCATAACGATTTCTAGAGAGCAAGCCTAATTCGTAACCTTTATATGACAGCCTAGCATCAGCATTATCTTGTCTCAATAATATTCTAAACTCTGCACGACTGGTAAACATTCTGTACGGTTCATCCGTGCCTTTTAACACTAGGTCGTCAATCAAAACCCCAATATACGATTCGTCCCTACCTAGAATAAATGGATCTTTTTTGTCTACGGAAAGCGCAGCATTTATACCCGCCATTAAGCCTTGACAAGCTGCTTCTTCATAACCTGTTGTACCGTTAACCTGACCCGCCAAATATAAACCAGACAGATTTTTAGATTCCAAGGTATGCTTCAGCCCCATAGGATTGAAGAAATCATATTCAATGGCATAACCAGGCCTGAAAAATCGAACATTTTCAAAACCAGGTATAGTTTTAATAGCTTTAAATTGTGTTTCCATTGGTAGACTAGTACTGAAACCATTAACATAAATTTCAATTGTATCCCACCCTTCAGGTTCTACAAATATTTGATGTCGATCTCTCTCTTTAAATCGACTAATTTTATCTTCAATGGACGGACAGTATCTTGGCCCTAAAGACTTAATTCTACCTGTATACATTGGGCTTTCATCAAAACCCGATTCTAAAATTTCATGTGTATCCTGATTCGTATAGGTAATCCAACAAGACCTTTGTTCCTTCAGAGGCTTTATGTTAGGATCAAATGAAAATTTTCCTGGGTTTTCATCACCAGGTTGCTCTTCCATCTTCGAATAATCCAATGTCCTACCGTCTACACGCGGTGGAGTCCCAGTTTTCATACGACCCATTTCAAAGCCGAAATCCACCAATGAATCTGACAACCCCAAACTAGCTTCATCTCCAACCCGGCCACCTTGAAAATTTTTCAAACCGACATGGATCAGGCCATTCATAAACGTTCCGGCGGTGATCACAACTTTCTTGGCATGAATTCTTTCATTCATCTTAGTTACAACCCCAATAACAGAACCACCTTCAATTAGAAGTCCATTTACGCTGTCTTGCCAAAACGACACATTCGGATTATGTTCCAAAAATTCTCTCCAATATTTCGAAAAAAGAAAACGATCATTCTGAGCACGAGGAGACCACATTGCAGAACCTTTACTCCTGTTCAACATTCTAAACTGAATAGAACTCATGTCAGAAACAATGCCAGACAAACCTCCAAGAGCATCAATCTCACGCACTATTTGCCCTTTTGCCACACCACCAGTTGCAGGATTACACGACATCTGAGCAATCGTGTTCATATTCATTGTGATCAACAGAACTTTCTTACCCATTTTACCGGCAGCGTTTGCAGCTTCACAGCCAGCATGTCCGGCTCCTACAACAATTACATCAAAATGTTCTTCCATAAAAATGTTTCACGTGGAACGCAAAATTAGAAAGTAAGAGAGGATAAATAAAAATTTTCACGCTCTCTCATTATCTTTTGTTCTTCTTCGCTTTTGTCGTTATACCCAATAACGTGAAGAACACCATGAAACATAACTCGATAAAGTTCTTTAAGAAACGGTTCGTTTAGCTGCTCGGCATTTTCTTTTATTCTATCAACAGAAATAAGTAACTCGGCCGAAATAACATCGCCAATTTTCTGATCTATTGTAATAATATCCGTGTAATAATTGTGATCGAGCAACTCCTTATTATACTCTAAAAGAGACTCATCATCCATTAAAACAAAAATAAGGTCTCCTTCTAAGAAACCCTCTTCGCCAATCAATTTGTTTAACGCAACCTCTAATATATTTTCAGAAAACCCCTTAGGGGCAGGAAGGTGTTGGATTACCTCTATCATTCCACAACAAATTCAATATCAACCTTACTTCCATTCTCCGAAAACTCCACTTTATCTGCTAAATTTCGCATAAGAAAGATTCCTCTTCCATTAGGTTTTTCAAGATTTTCAGGATCGGTTGGATCGGGTAGATTATTAAAATCAAAACCTCTACCCTCATCTTTTACACTAAATCTCAAAACGTTTTTATCGTACACACAATTAATCGTCACCTGCTTTTCTTGAACATTTAAATTACCATGTTCGATGGCATTATTTACAGCCTCAGTTACGGCAATAAGGACATTCCCATAATTATCCTCTGAGAAATTATTCGATTCACACACTTTATCGATAAGGGACTCCACTTTTGCTATTTCTGTTGTAGAACTAGAAATCGTAACTCTCTCTTCCATTAGTTAATTTTCAATTGTGTTGAAATACTCATTTGCTTTCGATTTATAATAAAATCTTAAGTCAGGATTAAGAGTCTTCAAAAGCTCAATCTGCTCCTCTTGCTTTCTCTTATACTCTAAAAAAGATTTAAGGTTACTATTGTCACGATTTTTTCCTGAATTACTTTTTCTTTTATCATCAAAATCCCTTTCCCTCTCTGCTTTTTCATGTTCCAAAAGACGAGTTAAAATATCTTGTTGCCGCTTTACTAGATCTCGGTCAAACCTCTTATTCACCAAGTCTTCTTCCATTTGTTCTAGCTCTTTTATTAGGTCATTTAATTTATTCCCATTTCCAGATCCATCAGCGTTTTTCTGTTGTCTTAATTTCTCTAATGACTTTCTTATAGCTCCTTGTTCAGCGGCCATTTTTGCAATCTCTTTTGAAGACAAACCTTCACCCGGCTTTTTACCACCCGGTCCTGGCATATCGCCCGGTTTCTGACCCCCAGGATTTGAACCTTGTTTCATTTGGTCCATTTGCTTTTTAAGAGCATCTTTCATTTGTTGTAACGACATGTTCCCCGAAGCTGGTTTTTGACCTTGACCTCCCGGATTATTGCAAGAGCCATTTCCACCCATTTTACTTTTCATCTGACTCTGCAACTGCTCTAATGCTTCACTTAATAATAACGCAATGTTATTGTATGAAGTCATTACATATTGTTCAGAACTCAATGCAACCGTTGTCTTTCTTTCTTCAAGATTATCAAGCGACTTCTTTAAATTGTAATCAATATCTCTCACTTCATTACCAATAGTGGTTGATATCATTGGCACTCTTTTCATGAGTTCATTCAGACTGTCTTTAACAATTTTATTGTCGTCGATAATTTTTCTTTGAGCCCTAACCAAATCTAAAAAATGAGGATCAGTTACATCTGTTTCCTTGATTTCGTCTAACAAACTCTCCTGTTCAAAAGATAATCTTACAACATTTTCTAAGAGATCACGCAGAGCGTCCATGTCAATCTGCTCTTGCTGGGCTGATGCTGATTGCAACATGTTTTGCAAACTCTGAGCGTCCTCCTTCATCTTCTCAGCAGCCGATTTTTGAGAATCAGATGACTTTTGATTCTTATTCTTATCAAGTTGTTCTTTCGAATCATTTATTTCCTGATTGGCATCTTGATTGAGTTTTGGATCCATATCCAATGGAGATTTCAACTCATCGTTCTTCTTCTTTAATTCTTCTAAATCCTTTTTAATCTGATTGTACTCTTTTTCAATATCCTCTTCCTTCTTTTTTAGATCTTCATTGGACATATTTTTATTCTCCGTATCCTCTGCATTCTTCTCTTGTTTTTTTGCTAATTCCTCAAGCTGCTTTGCTTTGTCTTCTATTCCCTTCTCAACATCCATTCGCTTAAGCATCTCCAGAGTGTTTTCCATCTCCTCATTCATTTTGTCAACATCCATTTCTAGTTCATTCAAATCATCCTCACTGATGTTTTCTTGCTCCTGATCCAATAATTTTTGCATTTCCTCAAGAAGTTTTTTTAACTCCTCATCCATTAAAGACTCCATCAAATCCTGAATCTTTTCCCTCTTCTCTTGGATCTCCTCATTGTATTGATCAAACTTCTCATTAAATGATTCATTCTTATTAAAATCATTCAAAATGTCTTCCAAATCCTGATTCAATTCCTCTCTTTGGTTAATTACATCCTCAAGCAATTTTTTATTCTTCCACTGTTCCTCTCGGTTCAAGAAATTATTCTTTAGCTTGTCTACCTTCTTCTGATAGTCCTTCATCTTCTTCATTGCGTCCTCAAGATCATTCTTCACCTTATCGCGATTCTTTTGGATCTCTTCACGATATTCCGCCTGACCAGGAATGTTGTATTTAAAAATGCGACTCTTTGAACTCTTCGAACCATTCACACCATCGTTATCCCATACAACAAAATAGTATTCAATATCATCCTCCAATTGAATGTCTATATCCGAAAAATTCATATTAAAAAAGAAACGAGATTTAGTTAGATTGATTCCTGACTGCACAACTATACTGGTATCAAAAACCATCTTTCCATCCCGTATGGATCTTAAATAAAATTTCACTGTTTTTAATCCGTAATCATCTTCAGCATTACCAGAAAAATAGCGATTAAAAACATCTGCACTATCTATAGATTCAGAGATTGCTATGTTAGGATACTGATCCTTGATGATATCCATATGAAAGTGTTTGACTTTGAAACTATCAATCTGATCATTTTTATAGGAAATAAGATAATCTTGAGAAGCCCCAGGTGCATACAAAAACTGATTTAAACCAATAGCGGACTTATTTCGAATAGTGGTATCCTTAAACTCAAATTTATACTCATTGATATTCTCCAACCTGAGTTTATAAGCCAGGACAGTTCCTTCTGGAATAATCAGGTCGCCATTATTTATAACCGTCTCATTAGGTCTGTTTAAGTATTTTGGATATTGAAGTTCAACCTTTAATTCATTGATACGAGGTCGAGGAATCACCACTACATGGTACTTTTTCGATTTAAAACCGTTACCCTCAAAACTAAAATCAAACGATTCATTTACTCCTTTAAACTTATGTGTAAACCGATTACTTTTCTCCTTAAGCATAGAAAATCGACCATCATCGGTCATCACTTTTACGATGCTTGGGAATTCACTACCATCCAATTCAACTTCAACTGTAAGATCTTCTCCTTGTAAAACAACTAATTCATTGTTCTTTAAATTAAAACCAAACGGTGCTTCTGGAATATACTCATCCTGATAATTCAAGAGTCTTTCCGTACTCTTCAATAAAATACTGGAATCCCAAAGAACAATTAACAAGACAATAGAGATTGGAATTAAAACAAATTTTAATTTATCTCGGTTTGCACTTAGCTTAATGGATGAACTGAATTTATGGATTAAAAGGGTCTTTGTTCTTTGCTCAAGAGAGGCTAAAATCAAATCATAATTTTGAATATTACTCTCCTTTAATTGGATGGTATTCAATAACTTATCATCAATATCAGGAATTAAAGTACCTATTTCCTTCGCAGCCTCTTCTGTCGACATTCTTCCACTTCCGCCGAACATTTTAAACAAAGGGATACCTATATACCTCAAGAGCAAATAAACATTTGCCAATCCGAAAAAAGCCAGAATCATTCCTCTCCAGAAAGTAGAGAACTCAAATAGATATTCGGAAATAGCGGCGACAGTAAAAAAGGAAATGAACAATCCTATAAAATACATTCCTCCCTTAAAAACCTGATTCAAATAATACTTGTTTTTAAAGGCTTCAATTTGATCTAATACTATTTCGTATTTCGTCTTTTCCATTGTTGCTTGTAAGACCAACTAACTAATTTATGAAAAACCCTATTAATAAACGTACAAAAGCCAAAATTATTCCATAATCGACGGATTGTATATCTTTGCACAAAATTGTACAGATGAGTGAGAAAAAAGTTCGCGTAAGATTTGCACCGAGTCCGACAGGACCTTTGCATGTAGGGGGTGTGAGAACAGCTTTATATAATTATCTTTTTGCCAAACACCATGGAGGGCAATTCATCCTTCGATTGGAAGATACGGATCAAACACGTTTTGTTCCCGGAGCAGAAGAGTACATTATTGAATCACTTAAATGGGCAGGAATTTCTCCTGATGAAGGTCAGGGCTTTGGAGGAGAGTATGGTCCCTACAAACAATCGGAAAGGAAGGCCATGTACAAGCCTTATGCTGATCAGCTAATTGCAGATGGAAAAGCGTACTATGCTTTTGACACTCCAGAAGAGTTGGATCAAATGCGCGAAAATGCCAAACAAATGGGGATGCCAAATTGGCAATACAACTCGATTACTCGAAGTAATATGAAGAACTCTTTAAGCTTGTCGGCTGAAGAAGTTGAAGAGAGATTAAAAAAAGGAGACCCTTATGTGATCCGAATAAAAATGCCACGTGATTTGGATATTAAATTTGAAGATACTATTCGAGGTTGGGTTTCAGTGAATACAAATAATTTAGATGATAAAGTGCTTTTCAAATCTGACGGAATGCCAACCTATCATCTTGCAAATATTGTTGATGACCGTTTAATGGAAATCACACATGTTATCCGTGGCGAAGAATGGTTACCTTCTGCGCCGTTACATGTATTTCTGTATGATGCTTTTGGGTGGGAAGCTCCAAAATTTGCTCATCTTCCATTAATTCTAAAACCAGATGGTCCAGGAAAACTAAGCAAAAGAGATGGAGATCGTTTAGGTTTCCCTGTTTTCCCATTAAACTGGACTAACTCAGATGGAGAAATCTATTCTGGATACAAGGAGAGTGGTTATTTTCCAGACGCTTTTGTAAACATTTTGGCTTTTTTGGGGTGGAATCCTGGGGATGAAAGAGAATTGTTCACTTTGGAAGAATTGAGCACAGAATTCAAACTTGAAAGAGTTGGAAAGTCAGGAGCTAAATTCGATCCAGATAAAGCTAAATGGTACAACCAACAGTATTTAAGAAAAAGATCAGCAAAAGAACTAGCGGATCTACTCCAAACGTACATAGGTGAGAACAATTTAAAAACTTCACCTTTTGAACTTGAACCCGTTTGTGAACTCATGAAGGAGCGCGCTACTTTCATTAAGGACATTTATGAAGACGGTCACTATTTCTTTGGAGAGGTAGATAAATACGATGAAAAAACCCTTTCTAAAAAATGGAAAGAGAATACCTCCGCTTTGATGAGTGAATGGTTAGAAATTCTAAAAAATATTTCATCGTTTAAAGCAGACTCTGTTGAAACCGAGTTTAAAGATTTTATCACCAAAAAAGAACTAGGTTTGGGTGGTGTATTGCCAAATTTCAGACTTTTACTTACTGGTGTGGGAAGCGGTCCATCCTTGTTCAGCATAGCAGAAATTCTTGGAAAAGACGAATGCATCAAAAGAATGGAATTAGGTATCGAAAAGATCAACGAACTTAAATCACAGGAAGCCTAATGATCAATAAAATATTGGTTGAAGGAATAAAGATCTATGCCTTTCATGGCTGCTTGGAAGAAGAAGCCAAAATTGGTTCCGATTATATCGTTGATGTTGCAGTAACCACCAACTTCATGAAAAGCACCGCAACAGATGATTTAGACGACACCATCGACTATGTGGAAATCAACCAAATTGTTGAAGAGGAAATGGAAATCCGATCCAAACTAATTGAACACGTGGCGTATAGAATCCTCAATAGAATTAAACAAAAATATACCAGTGTAATTGGTGCCACAGTGAAAGTCACTAAAATATGTCCGCCCATCAACGGAAATGTGGATAATGTTGCCGTGATTATTGAAGAATAACATTTTTTTACCTACTTTTGCCCACATATGTTGGTTCCGTGTCCGTCAGCTGACGGATTAGGCACCGATCCCTTATGGTTCCGTGGCCGAGTGGCTTAGGCACCGGTCTGCAAAACCGGTTACAGCGGTTCGAATCCGCTCGGAACCTCTCCAATTAAGCTCTGTAATTCACAGAGCTTTTTTTATTCCAATTTTTAAGTGGTTACAGCGGTTCGAACTTTGAGCAAATTCGTTCAGATATACGCACTAAAAAAGTCAATTGCGATCACGACCGACAGGGAGTAATCCGCTCGGAACCTCTCCAATTAAGCTCTGTTATTCACAGAGCTTTTTTTATAGCTAATTTCGAAAACAAAAAAGCCCTCAGAAATTCTAAGGGCTTAATCAGTTCAGTAAATGACAATCCTATTTTTTGATGTAAAGGAAGGACTTTCTAACCATCTTCTTGCCATTTGTATCCATAGCAACTAAAACCATAATATATTTTCCTTCTTCCAGAGTTTTACCTCCAAAATCAGTTCCAGAATAGTTGATTTTTGCTCCTCTTTCTTTGTAAAGCAATTCACTTCCTCTTTCATTTAAAATTTGAATTTCAAATTCAGTGATTGATTTGTAAGAGAAGATAATCTCATCGTTGATACGATCCCCATTTGGAGTCATTACATTTGGAATATTTTCCATGTAAATTTCTGCCTCCGTTTTTTCAGGTTCCTGATCCTTTTGAATCACATCGTTGTGATGTACCTCATTTTCTTCAACTTTTGGCTCATTTTGTGATGGATTCACATTATTATCGTTTTGAGCTACTTTTGGGTTATCTTTTTTAATCTGATCTCTCTTCGATAATTCATCTAACAAACTCTGATCCAATAGATCATTAATATCTGCAGTATTTATTGGAGTATTTTCATTAAAATCAGAGATGACCGTTTTCTTGATTTCATCTTTATGCTCAATTAAAACTGGATCGACAGACTTATCAATCTCATCAACAATTTTTTCATTATTGTCAATAACAACCAAGTCTTCATTCAAAACAGTTTTTTCTTCCGTATCATTTTGAACTACTGGTTCTTCTTGTTGATTATCTGTTTTATTTGCATCGCTTCCAGAGTAGTTATAAATCAAAACACCCGTAGTAATCGCAGCCACTGAAACTGTTCCAATAATAATCGATTTTACGAAGCCAGATTTAGCCGCAACAGCATTTCCGCCATTACCGGATCCAGAACCAGATGCTCCATTCATGTCTGCTTGGATTTTATCCCACAAACCTGGATCAACCGGCTTTTCAAAGTTCTCGAAAGACTTCGAAAAGAGTTCTCTTATTTCATCGTTTCCTGCCACTTTATATTAAATTCTGTTCTTCTAAAATCTTTTTTACAAATTGTCTGGCTCTTGAATATTGCGATTTAGACGTGTTTTCACTTACTCCAAGTTTATCCGCTATTTCTTTATGCGAATACCCTTCCACAGCAAACATGTTGAATACAATTCTATACCCTCTTGGCATGGCATTGATAATCTTCATAAGATCATTTGCTGCCAGTGATTCCACTATAAAATCATCATGTTCCAAAAAGAAACTAACATCGTCCAGCTTTACATCTTTCTGATATTTCTTATTCTTTCGGTACTGATCCAAAGCGGTATTCACCATGATACGCCTAATCCAACCTTCCAAAGAACCTTCCATATTAAAGGAATGAATCTTACTAAAAACTTTTACAAATCCATCCTGTAATATATCATACGCTTCATCTTCATCTTTTGCATATCTCAACACTACTCCTAGCATTTTTGATGCAAACCTCTCATAAAGCATCTTCTGAGCTTTTGGTGAGTTATCATAACATCCTTTTACAATATCCTCCTCAGTTAAGCTCATATTTTATATGTAAGACAAGAATTCTCCATATTAGGTTGCATATATAAAAAAAAATATTTCTTTTTGCACACAAAGAAACCCCATTTTGAAGAATTTTTTAGGATACTTATTACTCTTTCTGTCGGTCCTTTTCCTAAATCTATCTTTTTCTCAGACCAATAAATTAGAAGAAGGTAGATGGAAAATCAAACTTATTCCTAATGATTCTACTTCAATTCCTTTCTTTTTTGATGTTTCAACTAATTCGAATGGGACTTATAGCTTTTCAATTGTAAACGGAGAGGAAATTATTGAAATACAAAATCACAAATTTAAAGATGACTCTCTTTACATAGAATTACCTGTTTTTGATTCTGAATTTCACATTCAAGTTTTAGATTCTTATAACATTTGCGGAAAATGGTATAATTACGCCAAAAGCAAAGATTACAATATTCCTTTAGTAGGTTTCAAAACCGCAGAAGATCGTTTTCAATTTAAAGGGTTAAAAAAGAGTGTCAATTTCAATGGAAAATATGAAGTAACTTTTTCTTCAGATGATCCTTGGCAAGCTATTGGACTTTTTAATCAAAAAAAGAACAAAATCACTGGAACTTTTTTAACAGAAACAGGGGATTTTCGATTCCTTGAAGGAAATGCATATGGGGATGAAATCTACCTTTCTTGTTTTGATGGTTCCCACGCTTTTGTCTTTACAGGAAAATTAGAGGACGATACGATTCGAGGGGATTTTTATTCTGGTAATCATTACCATACAGATTGGAAGGGATTCTTAAATAAAGATTATGAATTGAGAAATCCGGATTCGATCACCAAACAAAAAGAAGAATCACAAATTTCATTCGAATTGCCCGACTTAGATTCAACCATTTATTCTTTTCCTGCTGCCAAAAAAGAAGCTAAGGTTACCATTATTCAAATTATGGGTTCCTGGTGCCCTAATTGCATGGATGAAACCAAATTTTACAAAGAACTTTATGAGAAATATAAAGATCAAGGTTTGGAAATTGTTGCTATCGCATTTGAAACACCAAAAGACTTTCAATCAAAAGCCAGGATGTTGAAAAAACTCAAGAATCATTTCGATATTCAATATAAAATTCTGGTGGGTGGAGATGCCAGTAAAAAAATTGCTTCTGATATTTTTCCAAGCTTAAATTCGATTATTTCTTTTCCAACATCCATCTTCGTAGACAAGGAAAACAAGGTTAGAAGAATTCATACTGGGTTTAATGGTCCTGGTACAAACAAGCATTACAAAGAATACGTTCAGAAAACCTATAAACTAATTGAAGATCTGCTTAAGGAATAAGAAATTAACAAGCAGGTATTTTATCAACTCTTCTTTGATGGCGTCCACCCTCAAATTCAGTCTCAAAAAAGATCTTAACGATTTGTTTTGCCGTGGCTAAATCAATATATCTGGCTGGGAGGGAAACAATGTTTGCATCATTATGTAATCTTCCCATTTCTGCAATTTCCGGTGTCCAAGAAAGCGCTGCTCGAATATGTTGGTGCTTATTAGCTGCCATGCTGATTCCGTTTCCGCTTCCACATATCAACACTCCCTTACTTCCTGGATGCTCTTTGATAAACTCGCAAACATGATGTGCAAAATCAGGATAATCACAACTTTCCTCTGAAAAAGTACCGTAATCTTTTGCTTCATAACCTAGTTCTAATAAATACGCTTTTATTTCTTCTTTTAATTGATATCCAGCGTGATCCGATCCTATGGGTACAATAGTCATTTCCTTCTGTTTTTGAATTATTTTTCAAAGATAATGGATATTAACATTCTTAATTTTTCTTGTTAATAGGAGTTTTTAACATATTCATGGAAACGCTTTAAATAGGAGCTTTTAGGTGAATTGTTAAATTAACATCAATTGCTCATTACTTGTGAATTAATACTCAAAGAAATGTGAAAACTTAATTTGGAATTCTTCCTATTTATTGCATATAGATGAAAATTCGACAGAAGGCATTAATTCAACTAAAAGTTAATAGTCCTTTTTAAACATCCAAAAACTGATTTTGTTTATGAAAAAACAGACTAGTTATGCACATTCAAGTTTATCAACATAATTGTTAATTCTTTTGTAATTCCTTAATTTACCGAACTTATGACTCAATTTTTCTTTTAAAAAGATGTTATTAACTATTAAAAAGACATTATTCAAAGTAATTTTGACTTTAGTTTCACACATATTCACAGCCTTAATAAGGAATAATAATATAACTTTAAATAATTAAATTACTATACTATATTACATGAGACACGCTTTTCAAATAGTGTTGCTTTTTTCCTTTCTCTTTGGTTTCATTTTTAAGGGTTATTCACAAGAAGATTCTCTTAATAATAAAAATATAAAAACTTTTTTCTATCCCTCGGGCGCCATAAGCAGTGAGGGAATGTTGATTAATGGAAAACCTGAAGGGTATTGGAAAAGCTATTATGAAAACGGAAACCTACAGTCTGAAGGAAATAGAGAAAATGCACTATTGGAAGGCGAGTGGAAATTTTACACGGAAGAAGGAGTTTTAAACAAATCGATTAGTTATCACTTAGATAAGAAAAACGGGTATTTTCTAACATATGATTCAACAGGAACAATTGTTTTAAAAGAGAATTATTATGTTGACGATGTGTTGGATAGTCTTCAAAAAGAATATTACCCAAATGGTTGTTTGAAAGCCATTGTAAAAATGAAAAAAGGCAAAAAGGTGGGTGTCGAGGAGATTTATGCTGAAGAAGACGGAAGATTGATTACTAAAAACACCTACGATGAGGGCTACTTAAAAGACGTAAAAGAACTCAATCGCTACGACAAGGACAGCTTGAAAACGGGATATTGGCAAGAACTATATCCCAATGGGAAGGTGAAAACAGAAGG
>JAGQYP010000001.1:0-132799 GCA_020436025.1 Crocinitomicaceae bacterium | reverse complement strand
GAAACCAGATGGAATCATCAAAGAATACAACTCCAAAGGTGGGATAGAAGATCTAAAGAAATTCCGAAACGGAGAAATAGATGAAAATGCCGAGGAGATTGTCATGCTCCAACTGCATAAAGAATACCATCCTAACGGCAAGATTCGATTAGAGGGAGGCTATACAGAAGGACTAAAACAAGGGGTATTCAGAGAATTTGACATTACAGGAGACAGTGTAATTAATTCCTACACCTATGAAAGAGATACTCTAATTGCAGAGGGAATAGTGATGAAAGACGGTGAATACCAAGGAGATTGGAAATATTTTTACAAATCCGGAGAATTACAAGCTAAAGGAAATTACCAAAATTCCATCAAAGAAGGAAAGTGGATATATTACTACGAGGACGGGAAAAAAGAGCAAGAAGGAAAGTATAAAAACGACTTGCCTACAGGGGTATGGATGTGGTATTATCCAAATGGTCAAATAAAGAAACAAGAGTATTTCCGAAAAGGAAAATCAGAAGGAGAATATGTGGAATTCGATCAGGATGGTAATGAAATCGTAAGAGGCGAATTTTTAAACGGTAAGGAAGAAGGAGAGTGGACTTATCAATACAATGACCATTATCAAAAAGGGAGTTATTCCGATGGAGATAGAGATGGAAAGTGGGTAGAGGTTTACTTAAGGACAGGAAGAAAAAGATTTGAAGGAGAATACACCTACGGAACTCCAAAAGGAAGGCATAAAGCGTATTACCCAAGTGGAAAGCTTAAATACATAGGAAAATATAAAGGAGGCTCACGCCATGGCACCTGGAGGTATTACAGGGAGGATGGTAGTATTGCAATGGAAATCATTTTCAAAAACGGTAGAGCTGTTTATATCGACGGAGAATCAATCACTAATCAACGCCAAGTAGAAAAATTATTGAAAGAGATGGAATAAATGTTAGACTTAAATTACAACATAAGCGGAAGGAACAGGTCGATTTTGATCATTGTTTCTTTGCTTGGGTCTATATTTTCCATAGGCTATTATTTGATATTATATCCAAATAGCGAATACAATATTTCCGCTATAAATTACTCTGTTACAGCTGTTTATTTCCTTCTTTTTCTAAGCCTACTTTTTACAAAAAACGAAGACATCATTCTAAAACTGGAAACGTTTTATTTAGGTCTCACAATTTTCATTTTCTTATACAACTCACTGGTTGTATATTCTGCAGATGATCCTGAAAAATATCAGGGAATCATTATTCTGCTTCATGCTTCTTTGGTGCTTTCTATAGACAAATATTTCTACCAGAGAATATTCATGGGAACCAGTATTTTGATTGTTTTTGGAGTTTATTTTGTTTTAGATTCGCATTCACCAAGAATTTTAGTTCTATTTTCTATGTTCTTTGTCATGTTGTATGCGTATCTGTATTTGTCCAAAAACGCAATTGCCAAGGTCTCGACCCTATCTATGAATTTTGAAAGGTTTATCAATAACGAGCTGTCTGGCTATGTTTTTCTCGACAAAAGAAAAAAGAAGATTCTTTATGCAAATGACACATCAAAGGAATTGTGGCCGGAACAACAAGCGGAATTTTTACTGGACATTCCTCTAAATGGGGAGAAGGAAATAGGAAAATTGCGGTTCACAAATATTCTAATCAAAAAACACCACTCCATCATTCGAGTTGATGATTTAACTGACGAGCAAAACTCAATTGAATTTTACAACCATATTTTTGAAGAAAACCTAGCGGGAGTTTATGAAACAGATGTAAATGGCACCATCTTACTTGCCAACGATTCTTTTGCAAGAATATTTGGGTACATGAACAAAGAGGAAATCATCGGGAAAGATGTTACCAACTTCTACAAAAACCCTGAAAACAGAATGGAATTCCTCAAATTGCTAAAGAAAGAAAAACACTTAACCAATTTTGAATCGGAACAAATAGACAGCAACGGGGAGGCCTTTTTCGTGTTGAATAATATTGTTTTCAATGAGAAAAAAAACAGTCTAAGTGGAATTATAATTGACATCACCGCAAAAAAGGCAATAGAAAATAAGCTGATTGAAGAAAAGGAAAAATCTCAAAAAGCTTTTGATGATCGAACCCTTAAATTAAATGCGATTTTTGATGGACTGAAAACCACAATCGTATATACCTTGGACAAGAATTTTAAAATCACCTCTTTTAACGATACAGCAAATAAAGCATTTCGTGATGTGACCAAAAATGATTTAAAAATTGGGGATGGTTTTTTTGAAGTTTGGAAAGGCTATTATGCAGAGGACTACTTCGATCAAATGAGAAAGGGTATTGAGGAGGCCTTCAATGGAAAAGGACATTATGTTCTTGGAAAAATTAAGGAAAACGAAAGAGAGTTTTGGATTGAATCCTATATCAATCCTATTTATTCTTCAGGGGGAGAAATTAGAGAGGTTTCGCTGATCAACAACGACATCACCCAAAAACATGAATACGAACATCAATTAAAATCAAGCCTGGAAGAAAAAGACATACTATTGAAAGAAGTCCACCACAGAGTTAAAAATAATCTTCAAGTGATTTCAAGTATTCTTAATCTACAATCTAGTTTTATTGAAGAGGAAACAGTGAAGAATATACTCTCTGAAAGTCAAAATAGGATTAAAACCATGTCTTTTATTCATGAAAGTTTGTATCAGACCAAGAATTTTGCGGAAATACATTTTTCAGAACACATAGATAAGCTGCTCAATAATTTGATTTACAGTTATTCAATGGGTCAAAAAGAGATTCAAATTAAGAAGGATATTGATGACATTAGCCTCAATTTGGACATTGCAATTCCTTGTGGATTAATCGTAAATGAAATCATATCAAACTCACTTAAACACGCATTCGAAGGCAAGGAAAAAGGAGAAATTTTTGTCCAAATGAAAACAATTGAGGACAAAATTCACTTAAAAATAGCGGATAACGGGATAGGAATGAAGCAAGATTTAGACATTTACGAGAGCAATACTCTAGGCTTGCAGCTTATTATTACTCTTGTTGAGCAGATTGATGGGACTATTCATATTGAGAATAAGGAAGGAACGAAAATTTTAATTATCTTCGCACCATAAAGTTCAATTATAATATGCCTAAAACCAATATATTAGTTGTTGAAGATGAGAGCATTGTGTCGAAAGACATTCAGTACAGCTTGAAAAAGTTGGGCTACAATGTTGTCGGTGCAGCAGCAACTGGTGAAAAGGCTTTGGACTTGGCAAGAGAGCACACCCCAGACATCGTAATCATGGACATTATGTTGAAAGGCGACATGAATGGGATTGAAACAGCTCAAATCATCAAATCAGAACTAAAAATTCCCGTAATTTTTCTTACCGCTTATGCCGATGAGTCTACATTGACAAAGGCTAAAGTTACAGAGCCTTACGGATACATCATTAAACCTTTCAAGGAAGTAGACTTGCACACTTCTATTGAAATGGCTTTGTATAAAAACGACAAAGAGAAAGAAATCGAGAAGGAAAGAGATCTTTTATTTTCGATTGTTGAAAACAAAGACTCCAAAGACTTCATCTTCGTTAAATCGAACTCCAGGTTGATCAAATTAAAAACAGAGGAGATTTATTTTATTGAAGCGCTAAAGGATTATGTAGTAATCAACACCTTAAAAAATCGATATGCGATACATTCAACGTTGAAAGAAATGGAAAGAAAGCTTTCCGGAGACAGTTTCATTCGAGTTCACAGATCTTTCATTGTTAGACTGGATAAAATCTATTCTATTGAATACCCAAATCTTCAATTAGAAGACGATAAAAAGGTCATTCCAATTGGAGGTTTGTACAAAGACGAGCTGGTTAAAAAGATCAACTTAATTTAAAGTTAGATCGATCTGCCGTTTCATTAAATCCACTTTTGCTATTGTCACATTTACATGATCCCCAAGTGAAATCGTGTGATCTGTATTATGCCCAATGATAGCGAAAGCATCTTCATCAAAATAATAAGAATCTCCTTCCAGAGCTTTGATACTAACCATGCCTTCGATGGAATTTTCAAACATCTCTACATAGAATCCCCAGTTGGTTACACCCGTTACTACTCCATCATAAGATTCGCCAATTTTATCTTCTACAAATTTAGCAGCAAAGTACTTTCTCGACTCTCTTTCAGCATTTACAGCTCTGCGTTCAGTTGCGGAAATGTGTTTGGCAATATCTTTTAATTTTCCTGATTTAGAGTAGCTTTCTCCATGCAACACGCAATCTAGGACGCGATGAACAGAAAGATCCGCATATCTACGAATAGGTGATGTAAAATGCACGTAATGGGTAAATCCAAGACCGTAATGACCCACGTTTTTCACATCGTATGCAGCTTTTTGCATCGTTTTAATCGCCATTTGTTGTATAAAGCCGTATTCTTCCCGGTCTTTGATGCTATCTAAAAGCTCATTGATTCCTCGTGTAATGTCATCTTCCCCAGAGATGTTCAATTTTAGTCCAAACTTGCGTAAGAACACGATAAAAGTGTTAACCTTTTCAATATCGGGCGAATCATGCACTCTGTAAATGATTGGGATGGTCGATTTAGCACCAAAAGCAACTCTTTTTGCCACAGATTTGTTTGCTAAAAGCATGAATTCTTCGATTAGTTTATGAGCATCTTTGGATACTTTTTTAATGGTGCCAATAGGATTCCCTTCTTTGTCTAGTTTGAAATACAACTCTTCAGATTCAATATTCAGCGCACCATTTTTTAAACGTTTTTTGCGGTGATACTTTGCCAACTTATCTAGTACCAGAATTTCCTTTTCATAAGGGCATTCTGTATTTTTTCTTTCGATAACTTCCTGAGCTTCTTCATAAGTAAATCGGTGGTCCGAAATAATTACCGTTCTGCCATACCAAATATCTTGTATTTCCCCTTTCTCAGTCATTTCGAATTCCACACTATAGGTGAATTTTTCTTCGTTAGGCCTCAAGGAACAAACAATATTTGAAAGATTTTCGGGGATCATAGGCACTACCCGATCTACAAGATAAACACTGTTTCCTCTTTTTTGGGCTTCTGCATCCAGTGGAGAATCATCTTGAACATAATGAGAAACGTCTGCAATGTGAACACCGACTTTGATGTTGCCGTTTTCTAAAAACTCTACTGACAAAGCATCGTCAAAATCTTTAGCAGTATCAGGATCTATGGTGAAGGTAGTTACTTCCCTGAAATCTCGCCTTTTTAGGACCTCTTTAGGATCTAACTTAGCCGCTATGGATTCCGACTCTTCCAAGACCTTTTTTGGAAATTCTATTGGAATGTCATTTTCCAATAGTAAACTTTTCATTTCTACTTCATTTGATCCAGGAGCACCGATGATTTCAATAATTTCCGCGTATGGATTTTTCGAATCATTCGGCCAGTCTGTAATGGCAACTACCACTTTTTCTCCTTGTTCAGCACCGTTTAGTTTGCTTTTTGGGACATAAAAATCCACATTAATTTTTGGATTATCGGGTCTAACAAAACCAAAATTTGCGGTAACATCGATCACCCCAATATATTGTGATTTAGCTCTTTCCACAATCTCAAGAATTTTTCCTTCAGGACGTCGGCCCTCCTTAAAAATTTTAATTTGAACTAAATCTCCTGGAAAAGCTTTGTTGAGGTTGTTTTTACCAATGAAGACATCATTTCCTCCATTTTCTGGAGTCACATACCCATTTCCAGAGGCATTAATATCTACCCTGCCTAGGAAATTTCTAGGAGCTCGAGCCAAAGCAAACGTACCATGTTCCGTTTCTTTAAGAATTCTTCTATCGGTTAGTTCACACAAAACAAAGTAGACGAGCTTTCTGGTTTCTCGGTCGTGAATCCCTACTTCATCGGATATTTGCTTGAGTGAGTAGTTTTTATCCTGAGCTTCTTCGAAAAAACGAATGATTTCACTAGTAAGAAATTCCTTTAGTTTATTGGATTTTTTATTCGATTTTCTTTTCCTGCCCATTAATTTTGAATAAATTGGATGTTTTAAAAAACTAAAACATAAAAGTAAGAAAATGTTGAACAAAAGAGTAGAAGAAGCACTAAATGAACAAATCGTAAGAGAAGATCATTCTTCACAATTATATTTAGCCATGGCTTCCTGGGCAGATACCAATGGGTACGCGGGAACGAGTGAGTTTTTATACCGTCATTCAGACGAAGAAAGACTACACATGCTGAAAATGGTAAGATTTGTGAATGAAAGAGGCGGGAAAGCCATCATACCGGGTGTTGAAAAGCCTGCTCAGGATTTTGCTTCAATGAAACAAATTTTCGAGGAAATTCAATCTCATGAGCAAATGATCACGAACAAAATCAATGAAATTGTTCAAATCTGTTTAGAAGAAAAGGATTTTACAACACATAACTTTATGCAATGGTATGTTTCTGAACAATTGGAAGAGGAAGCATTAATCTCTAAAGTCCTAGATAAATTAAAGCTTGCAGGGGAAGACAAAGGGGCCTTATACATGTTTGATAGTGACATGGAAAAAATGGAAGGACAACAATCCAACCCAAATATGGCCTAATATTTGTCTTAAATATTTCACTGTTAGCAAGATTATGTTATTTTTGATAGATTAAAACCCTATATAAACTCTTGAGATTACTCATTGCCATATTCATTTTATTTTCCTTGACTGGGTTTGAAGAAACCAAACCAGAAGTGGATGTAAAGGACTATAGCTATAGGCTTAAGGCTGCATTTATATACAATTTTGCCACCTTGGTTGATTGGCCAAGCAATAGAAAAACAGGGGATTTTGTCATTGCCGTGTATGGTGACGAAAACGTTTATCAGGAACTAAAAACAAGATACTCTGTTAAGTCTGTTGGATCACAAAAAGTTAAAATCGTTAAATATTCTTCTGCTACTGAAATTGCAAAATCTCATATTTTATTCGTTGGTGAAGAGAAAGGGAAAGATTTGAGCACAGCTAAAAGCAAAACAAGTAGTTACAATACACTGTTAGTATCAGAAGCAAAAGGAGGGCTTTCGAAAGGAGCGATCATCAATTTTATTGGACCAGGTGGTGTCAATTATGAAATAAGTAAAACCAATGCGAAGAAGCACGACCTTGTAGTGGCTTCCAGGCTATTAAATCTTGCCAAAAAGGTAGAATGATTCGATTGAGATACATATCGACCCTTTGTGCATTGCTTCTTGCAGTTGTGTTCTATGGCCAATCAAATGTGGATCTGGCGTATAAAAATTTCAAGGAAAAGAATTACACGGAAGCAAAAAATTACATTGACAAGGTAATTCAAGAAGAAGGCATTAATCAAGATCCTCAAGTATGGCAATTAAGAGCACTTATTTATAAAAAGCTAATTGATGACATGGGTCTTGCTGCCAGAGACACTGCAATGAGCAGCTTAGATAAGGCGGACCAATTAGATGCTAAAGGAGATTTCAAGGAAAAAATTGCTGGATACAGAAAGAATATAATTATTGAGTACTATAACGATGCAGTAGTGGAATTGAAGACAGGGAAATGTGAACAATCCTTGAAATCGTATTTATACTACAAAGAGCTATACTTAAAACATGTTGAGCCAAATAAAGACTTCAAAAAACAAGACATCGAATATTATTTAGCCCTTTCCTCTAAATATGAGAATTTAGCTAAGGCCGAGCAGGATGAAACCAAGATGAAAGCCTACATGGAGAAAGCCATCGAGGCGCTTTTCCAAGTTTTAAAATTGGATGAAAAAAATTATGATGCCAACCTAAGATTGGGGATCATTTACTACAATAGTGGAGTAAAATTAATTTTGGGATTAACACCTGATGTAAGCATTGAGGATTGTATTGAAACAAACAAAAAAAGTGTGAGCATTTTTAACATTGCTCTTCCTTATTTTCTTACAGCCTATGAAGTCAACCCAAACAAAAAGGAAATCATTGAAGGATTAGCCGGAATTTATACGAACCTAAACAATAAGGAAAAAGCAAAGGAATTTGTTGAGAAACTAAAACAATTTGAAGAATAGGAATTGCTCCCATGGCATTAAGATATACCATATCACGTAAGATTGGGATTGGATTTGGAGCTTCTCTTCTCTCAGTTTTTGTCGTTTTCATTTTTTCCGTTACCAATTTTAAGTCTGGGGACAAAGCCATCAAATCAGGTCAGACCAGATACACCAAAATTGAAGAGGTATACCAGCCATCAGAAGAATTATTAAACAAACTGATTTACCAAATTGAGCAATCGAAAGGTCGTGCATCTCAATGGGTGAACGATCAAAGTAAGGACGAGGCCAAATTTAAGACTGAGTTTCGAGACTTGGTGTTCAATGAAATCCCTAGAACAAAAAGAATGTTGGGAGACATCATGATGCAATGGGAAGATTCAACCGAACAAGCCCAATTGTTGACTGCTTTCAAAAAAATTGACGATCTTTTCATGTATTACGATGAGATCATGACCATGTTGTCAGACCTTGAAGCCTACAACAACGCATCTAATGTGATGTATCTGAGAATTTTCGTGAGTAACGAAGGAGAAGTAGAGGTAAATGCAAACGACGCCATTAACATTCTTAAACAAATTCTTAAAGCTCAACAAAGAAAATCTGAAGAAGCCACGGCCAACTTCAAAAAAGACATGGCTGAGGTTTCGGATAATTTTGAGTACGGAATTCGTATCATCACCATTCTTGGAATTGCTCTTGGAGCAGGCGGACTAGTAGTTGCAATATTAACCATTCGTTCGATTGTGATGCCGGTAAGAAAGCTGAGAGAAATGCTTCAGCTAATGGGAATTGGGGATCTTCCCGAAAAAATCACAAATGTGAAAAATGATGAGATTGGCGACATGTCCAAATCCATGAATGATTTAGTGGATGCCCTGAGGAGAACCTCCGACTTTGCCGCCGAAGTAGGGAAGTCTAATTTTGATTACCCTCATGAGCCATTAAGTGATAAAGACACCTTAGGAAAGGCTTTGCTAAAAATGCGTGATGAACTTGCCGAGACAGAAAGAATTCTGGAGGAAAAAGTTGAGGAAAGAACGCGTGAAATTGAAAAACAAAAGCAAAGGGTGGAGGAACTGTATATGGATGTTACAGATTCTATTAAGTACGCAAAAAGACTACAGGATTCCATTTTGCCACCAGAAAGCAAGCTTCAAAATCTTTTGGAGGATTGTTTTGTGCTCTATAAACCAAAAGACATCGTTTCGGGTGATTTTTACTGGATCGAAGAAAAAAATGATAAAGTATTCTTTGCTGCAGTAGACTGTACAGGTCACGGGGTGCCAGGGGCCTTCATGAGTTTGGTCGGGTCAAACGGATTGGATCACGCGGTAAAAGATCATAAAAAGAGCTCTCCAGCAGAAATCTTAGATGATTTAAATGTTACGGCTTCTGAAACATTCAACAAGGAAGCTACTGACAAGACGGTTTCGGATGGGATGGATATCGCATTGTGTTCTCTGAGTAAGGATCGCACTAAAATGGAATACAGTGGAGCAAACAACCCCCTTTATTTGGTTAGAGAAGGAAGAATCATCAAATATAAAGCGGATAAATTCGCTATTGGTTCTTTTAAAAATGGGGAGAAAAAGTACACCAATAATGTGGTGGAATTGAAAAAAGGAGATGTCATTTATATTTTCTCTGATGGATACGCAGATCAGTTTGGTGGTGATAAAGGCAAGAAATTTCTCTACAGTAATTTCCGGGATTTGCTTGTCGAAATACACCAAAAACCAACAACTGAACAAAAAGCAATGCTTGACGAACGCATCGAGGAGTGGAGAGGAAATTATGAACAGGTGGACGACATCCTAGTATTCGGAGTGAAAATCTAAGTATGCAATTGAAGCATTTTGTATTTGGTCTCAGTTTCTTTTTAGTACAATTTATTGTTGCTCAACACAACGACATTAAATTTAACAATTTTACCATCAACGAAGGCCTTTCCCAAAGTTTTGCCACAGACATTTTACAGGACAATCGTGGCTATATATGGATTGCTACTCAGGATGGACTGAATAAATTTGATGGATATAAATTCATCAAGTTTGAACACAACCAGAAACTGGATTATTCGCTACCCAATAACTATATTCATGATTTATTTCTAGATGGTGATGGATCTATCTGGCTAGGTACCGAAAGAGGGTTAAGCCGAATGAATCCCAAAACAGAAAGAATAGAAAACTTCACCCCGGAACAAAAGAACTATTCAGTTACCAAATTTCTGCCTGCAGAAGGAGGGTTTATTGCGCTCACAAAGAATGGAATCATTAAATTCTTTACTGAAACCAAAGAAACACACGCCCTATACCTTAGGGAAAACATCATTGACATCGCTTATATCAATAAGCGAGTTTATTTTACTCACGCTTCTGGATTATATGAAGTTAGTGAAGGAAAGGCTCAAAAGATATTAAAAGGCGAGTTCAACAATATCGTAAGCTACGACTCCAACAAATATTTAATCAATTATAATGGATCCATTTATTGGTTCGAAGAAGGAAAAATTGGGAATAAATTTAATGAGAAACTAGATTCGGTTTATGGGGATATTTTAGTGAATGACATCTATTTGGATAAAGTGGAAAACATTGAATGGATTGCTACACAAAATCAAGGACTCATCAAAATCCACAAAGGATCTAATAGAATTCAAGGGTACAGACATGATATTTATTCTCAAACGAGCATTTTGGATAACCACGTTCAAAAAGTTTTTGAGGATAGAAATGGAGTGATTTGGGTAGCTACCGAAAGAGGAGTTTCTAATTTTGATAAATTCAAACAGTTCATTTCAAACGTGTCCATCAATGAAAATCCAGAGCTTGGACTAACCTCAAACAGTGTTTGGGCATTTGCCGAAAGCCCAGAGGGAAGAACCATTTTCATAGGAACAGATGATGATGTAAGTAAGCATATCAAAGCCAAAGAAACATTTGAGCATTTTCCTTTGGATAAAAAACAAATGGGCTTGAACCCAAGAGTCTTGTCACTATATGCATTAGATGGAAATACGGTTCTAGTAGGATTAAAAACAGGATTTTACCGATTAAATACGATCTCTGGAACCTATCAAAATCTTCTCACATTTGAGAATGGATTTGGAGGAGTTTATAAGATCATTAGACAAAATGATACTCAATTTTGGTTGTTTGGAGTGAAGGGATTTGGCTTATACGATCTCAATAAAAAAGCTATTGTTAAAAAATACCTGACTGATGGACACGATAAATTGATCGGAGAAGGCATGATTCGGGCAGCCGTAAAATCTGGAGGAGACATTTATTTTACGGTCGGTCAAAGAGGAATTCTGGTCAAATATCATATTGATTTGGAATCAGAGGAGTTCAAATTTAAGGTCATGCACCAGTTTAGTTCTCAAGTTACCTCAATGATTCTTTTAGATAAGGATCTTTGGCTAGGTACTTATGGAAGAGGGATTGTACGGTACAATATTCGAACCGAGAAAAGAACTAACTATACCACAGATGAAGGACTGAGTAATAATGTTGTTTATGGTATTTTGGTAGATGATCGAAAGCAGATTTGGGCTTCCACAAATGGCGGACTAGTTACCATTGATCCTTTAACAGATAAGATAAAAAATTACACGATTAAAGACGGATTACAATCCAACGAGTTTAACTCGGGAGCCTACTTTAAATCAAAAGACAATAGGCTCTATTTTGGAGGAATTGATGGCTACAGCAACTTCAAACCGGAAGACATTCGAATAAACAACAGACCGCCCACTACATTGATTACTGACATACGATTGTATGGTCAAAAATACCAGCTACAAGGGGAAGAAAAATTTAAACAACCGGAATATTTGGATGAGATTGTCTTGGATCATGAGTCCAATAATATCACGATTTATTTTGCCGCTACCCACTATAGTGATACCAAGAGAAACAAATTCAAATATAAACTTGAAGGATTAGATCAGGACTGGACCATTGTTGAAGGAGGAGAAAACTGGGCTCATTATGCCAATTTGCCTGCAGGAGATTATAAATTTGTAGTGATGTCGGCCAACGCTGACGGAGAATGGAGTACGGAACCCAGAGAGTTGATAGTCATCATTAATCCTCCTTTCTGGAATACCTGGTGGTTCAAAACTTTGGCCGTAATGCTTACCCTGCTTTTGATCTATTTTTATTTCAAGAGAAGAATTGAGAGCATTCGAAGACAAAAAGTAAGACTGGAACTCCAGGTTGTTGAGAGAACTCGCGAGCTAAAGAAAAAGACGGAACGCTTGGCTGAGGAGATGAAGAAGGTGGACAAGCAAAAGAAACAGATCGAAGAACAAAATAAACTTTTACAAAAGGAAAAATCTGAAGTAGTTGGCATCATTCACAATATTCTACCTCAGGAAGAGGCAAAGGAAATTTTACAGAGAAAAAATGTTCAGGCAAGACATTACAAAGAAGCATCCGTAATGTTTACAGATTTCGTAGGTTTCACCAAGATCACAGAAAAATACAAAGCAGAGGAGCTAGTGCAAATGTTGAATATTTTCTTCTCCAAATTTGACGAAATCATTACGAAAAGGAACTTAGAAAAGATTAAAACCATTGGAGATGCCTATATGTGTGTTGGGGGAGTGCCCATTCGAAATCCGGAAAACCCTGTGGACACCGTCATTGCCGCTTTAGAGATTCAGAAATTCATGAAGGCCTATAATGATGAGGCTGAAAGAAAAGGAGAACAAAAATGGGATCTTAGAATTGGAATCAACACGGGCGAGGTGGTTTCTGGAGTTTTAGGATTAAAGAAATACGCCTATGATATTTGGGGATCAACCGTTAATGAAGCTCAACAAATGGAGCGACACGGAAAACCAGGAGTCGTAAATATCTCTGGAAATACATTTGATAAGATCGAACCTCTTTTCGATTGTGAGTACAGAGGAAAAATAAAGACCAAGAAAGGGTTACTTGACATGTACTTTGTCATGGGAATCAAACCAGAACTTTCTGTTAATGGGGAAGGAATGGTTCCAAATGACCAATTTGAAGTCATTAAGAACTATTTGTTACGTTCCAACATCATGTATTCCAAAGCAGAAAGATATATTCTTAAACTGCTTAAAAAGAGGCTCTCTCCATCCCTGCATTATCATGGGTTGGATCATACAAAAGATGTAACCAGAGCGGCAGAAAGAATTGCGTTGATGGAAGGAATTACCGATGAGGGGATTTTCTTGCTTAAAACGGCGGCAAACTATCATGATGCGGGCTTTATTGAACAATATGATGCCAACGAACCTGTTGGAGTCCGAATGGCTCAGCAGATTCTACCAAAATATGGGTATGAACAACAGCATATTGAAGTAATTAAGAATTTGATCCATGCCACGACGGTGCCTCACAATCCAAAAAATCATTTGGAGGAAATTATTTGTGACGCCGATCTGGATTACTTAGGAAGAGACGATTTCTGGGAGATTTCAAATAAGCTGAAAAAGGAATTAATGGAACACGGAAAAATCCAAGGAGACCGGCAATGGGATGAATTACAGGTGAAGTTTTTCAATCTGCATAAATATTTCACGAAATCAGCTATTCAATTAAGACAAGCTAAAAAAGACCAACACCTACAAGAGATCATTCAAAAACTGGAAGAAGACAATTACAAGTCATAAAAAAAGGCCGACCCCCAAAATATAAGTCGACCCTGAAACCAGTAAGCTTTTACATATAATACCAGACTAAACAATAAGTTACAAATTTGTTCTATTGCGGAATTTCAACTTAGTGAGCGCGTTGTATGAAAATTGATACAAATGAAGAAAAATGCGCCTCTGTTGTTACTGATTTTTGGAATCGTATCCATCGCCCTCATCAACATTATTTATTCAAGAGATAGTCAAAGATCAACCCGAGTAGAAATAAATCCGACCATACAAAAGGATATAGCCATCACGGCTTTTGGAAATGTACTAACCAATGAAATCATCAAAAACAGATTAGTGGATATTTCTTACCATTATTATATCAAAACAGACTCAGGATTTACTCAAATAAAAGAGATTCAGGATCAGGTAGATCTTTTTTCACAACTTTATAATTACGATCAACTGAGAATCAAACAAAAGCCTAAATTTAACGAAGTAGAATTTATTCAAATTCACTCTACACCATATTCAGAAATTTACAAAGCAAAAAACAATCCATCTAATGGGGTGCCTGAATATTTGGATTTATATTATTATCAAATGAAAGATGGTGAAAGCAAATTCAAGCTACAAAATAATGCCCCGTTTGTTTTGGAAAACAAGGAAATAACAACCTACAAATCCTATCAAATAGAACACGAAAAGGATGCGGTGCACAATTATGAAATGGTTTACAGATCGGAAAACGAAGTGTACAAATTATTGGTAAGTGCTACTTATACTATTTAAAGAAATAGCGATAAATGTCGTTTCCGTTGGCATATAAAATCAACGAGAAAAGAATCACGAATCCAACTATTTGAGCATATTCCAACACTTTTTGATGCGGTGCCCGACCCGTAATCATTTCGTAAAGCAGAAAGACTACGTGTCCACCATCTAAAGCCGGAATAGGTAAAATATTCATGAAAGCTAAAATAATGGAAAGTAAGGCGGTCATTCTCCAAAAGTTTTCCCAAACCCAGATTTCACCAAACATATTAGCTATAGATCCAAAACCTCCTAATTGTGAAACCCCTTTTGAAGTAAATAGGAATTTCATTTGTTTTACATAGCCACTCAATACTTTGTTCCCATAGGCAAAACCAGCAGGAATGGAAGCAAAAAAGCCATAATGATCCTCTTCAATTTCATACCATCGTGTGATGTCGTCTACAGGTTTAATCCCAATAACACCCACAGTTTCATCTCCTCTTTTGTCTTCAGCAACTTCAACCGTAACCGAGTCTAGTTTTCCTTCTCTGTAATATTTAACACTGATTTTCTCTCCGGCCTTGTCTTTTAAAGCAAGTGAAAAATCCTGAAAGTAGGGTGTGGCTTGATTATTCACCCCAACAATGCTATCACCAGGAAGAATTCCAGCCTCCTGAGCATTTTTGAATTGAATGTCTTCCGGATAGTCGTCTACAATAAAAGGAATGGGCATCGTAAACAAGGCATTTGCTCCATCTTTTTTAATCATTTGGTACTCGATGTCTTCAGGAAGGGAAATACTTACTTCTTGACCGTTTCTCTCCACAATGAGTTCTGTTTTATTGTCCAACAGAATTCCAGAGCGGAAATCTTTAAAACTATTCAGTTTTTCACCATTTAAGCTTACTAGTTTGTCTCCAGTTTTTAGACCGTACTCTTGACCCAATTCATCTGCATAAATACCGAAAGGCATTTTTTGCGGCTCTAATCTTTCATTTCCCCAAACGAAAAGAATCATCATGAAAATGAAATATCCTAATAGTAAATTAACGGTTACCCCACCAAGCATTACAATTAATCTTTGCCAGGCTGGTTTGCTTCTAAATTCCCATGGTTGAGGTGGCTTTTTCATTTGTTCCTTGTCCATGGACTCATCGATCATCCCTGAAATTTTCACATAACCACCCAAAGGAAGCCAACCAATTCCCCATTCCGTTTCTCCAATTTTTTTCTTCCAAAGAGAAAACCAGGGATTAAAGAATAAATAGAATTTTTCAACTCTGATTTTGAACCATTTAGCTGTAGCGTAATGCCCCAATTCGTGCAATGCAATCAAAAGGGAAAGGGACAAAATAAACTGTGTGGCTTTAACCAGAATCTCCATTTATGTAAGTTTTAAGAGCAGCAAAGATAAGGGAATTGGCAGAATAAAAAAGGTGAAAAAACCTTAAAAACCAAAATAGTCCAGAATCGCTAAAGTGATCAGTTCCTGCTGTTCGTCAGGCTTTAAATTAGGAAGGGTGTCTTTTGTTTCGAAATGAGGCCAATTGTCTTCATCTCGACCTACAAATTCGTAGTAGCCATGAGGCTCCAATAAAGTGCAAATCGCAACATGCATCAAATCTACTTTTTGATCCTTGGAAAATTTCTGATAGCCCTTGCCATATTCCTGAACCCCAATTAAAAACAGGATGGATTGCACGTTTAAGTCTGGGCCAAACTCCTCTTCCAAATGTTTTTTTAACGCATTAAATCGTCTTCCTGTTTCTAAATCCATGAGGCAAAAATACAAATAGAATTGCCCACATAAACACTTCTGTGTGGGAAAAATCAAATTGCGATAATTCGAATGCAACTAAAGGCAAACTACCTTTATGAAATGAATTTTATTGACCTCTTGATCATTATTCCGACCATTTATGGGGGCTGGCAAGGTTTTAAAAAAGGGTTTATCATCGAAATCTTTACCCTATTGGCTTTGTTGGTAGGAGTGTATGCTGGAGTGCATTTGTCTGATCAAGTTAGCATTGTATTAAAAGAACACGTAAATATTACTTGGAAATATTTACCCACAGTTTCTTTTATTTTGGTTTTTTTGATGGTAGGTGCCATGGTTTATTTTCTGGGCAAGCTAGTAGAAAAAGTAATTGATCTGACAGGACTGAAACTCCTCAATAAATTGGCAGGGATGTTCTTTGGGATTGTCAAATTCATCTATGTAATTTCAATTATTTTGCTGATTGAGGAATCCTTTCAAATTAAAGGGGATGTGTTGCCAGGAGAAGCGAAAAAGAATTCATTGCTTTACCAACCAGTAAAAGATCTCTCATTTAAGACCATTCCCTCATTCAAAGACAGTGAATTATTTTAAAGTGTCGATTTCGACTTGAATTTCATTATTTATAGAATCTTTTGAAGGGACCTTATTTTGATTGATTTGCTGGCGCGTTTCGAAAAGATCAAAGGCCATGTAAATCAAAAACCCCATCGCTACTACGGTTAAAAGAATTCGAAAAATATATCTTGGTGAAATAAACCCATATTGACGGTGTCTCCTCAAATTAATAGGCTTTTCTTCTTCATCCGAATTCATTGCAAGATAACTTTCTTCGTAGTTGTTTGAAACTGAAAAATACGTAGGTTAAATTCTTTGTACAAACTTTGATAGTAAACTTTAACCAATGCTGTGACAAAGCCAGTCTGACCATTAATTTGGCGATCAGAGAAATTTACTTCTAGCGTTCCATCTGCTTCAGTATAGAAAGTATCGTTGAAGATAATTTCATTTGAATATGAAGTATCATAAGGATCTCCTGTAAAAATAACCATGGCAGAATCAGCAGGGTCAAGATTAGCATCATAGACCGAAAGCTCAACAATTGTTGGATCCTCCTTACAAGAAAATAAAATGAGAAAAACTAAAAAACCGATATAACGCACAGTCTTATTGAGGCTGAACGATCACTGTTTCTTCGCTGGTTTTTTCTTCTTCAACTTTGATAATACCAGAACCTTCTAAAGTATCCATGGTAGCTTTGATGTCTAAAACACAAAAACCAGCCTGACCCAATTTAAAAGCCTCCGTGTAGTTAAAAGTTGCTTGACCAGCAGCATCAGTAAATTCAGTATCTTTTCTGATAATCTCCAACCCTGCATAATCAGGAGAAGAAGGTGTACCATAAAGAATTACAGTTGCACCCGGAACACGAGCTCCAGAAGTATCAATAACAGTGATGATTGCAATCGTGTCTCCTTCTTTTCTACATGATGGCATAACAACCAACAAAAGAGCAAACAATCCAACTAGCGATATAAGTTTAATGTGCAATGCTTTCATAATCCTTTTTATTTAATGGAAAATCTTACCGATTTCGATTACAATCTTACGACAAAATTCTCAAATAATTAACAATTCACTAACTCTATTAACAATATAGACGATCAAAAAGTTACAAAGTTGGCTAAAATTTTTACAAAATATTTTTTTACGGTTCGATGATAACGGTTGCTGAATTGGTTTCTTGAGCATTGATGCGGATTGTACCTGATCCTTCAAGCACTCCTTTTTTTGCCCTAATTTCTAATACTGCAAAGCCGGCCTGACCTAGTTTGTAGGCTTCTGTATAATTAAAAATTGCCTGACCAGATTGATTGGTAAATAAAGTGTCATAGCGCTCTACAAAAGAATTAGGATAATTGGGATTCTGTACTCCAAAAAGTACTACCCGTGCATCGGGAACAGCCACGTTGCTCGTATCTCTGATTTGGATCACTGCAATCGTGTCTGATTCCTTCACACATGAAGTCAAGTTTATGAGGGCCGTAGGAATAAAAAGGAGAAGAACGTATACAATTTTCATAATCGGTAGTTTATGTTTCTGGTAGTAAGACAATTGGAGGGGTGCAAAAGTTACACATGGATTAAATTTGAATCAGGAACTAGGCAATTTGAATTAGAAAAATCGAGCATCAACACATCAAATTGCCATTCTAACAAAGCTTTCGTAAATTCGCGCAAATTATTCAGCTGAAAGAATGAAAGAAAAGATAGAATCTTATAAAAAAGAATTATCAGACCTAAAAGCAGACACTTTAGACGCTTTGGAGACTTTTCGAATTAAGTTCTTAGGATCCAAGGGGATAGTGAAAGAATTGTATGCCGATTTGAAGTCGGTTGCCAATGAAGAGAAAAGAGAATTTGGTCAGCTGATTAATGAATTCAGAAATTTAGCTGAAGAAAAATACAACGAAGTAAAAGAAGCTCTTTCATCAACGGATAGTGGATCTGAGTCAGGAGAAGACCTCACAAGACCAGGAACGCCATTTGAGTTAGGAGCAAGGCATCCAATTTCTTTGGTTCGAAAAGAAATCATTGAAATTTTTTCAAGAATTGGATTTACGGTTTCGGAAGGACCAGAAGTGGAAGATGATTGGCATAATTTCTCTGCTTTAAATTTCCCACCAGAGCACCCAGCAAGAGACATGCAGGATACTTTCTTTGTGGAAAAAGGAGAAAACGAAATGGCCTTGAGAACGCATACTTCAAGTGTTCAGGTAAGAGTGATGGAGAATTCTAAACCTCCTATTCGAACCATATCTCCAGGCAGAGTATTTAGAAATGAAGCGATTTCTGCAAGAGCACATTGTATCTTCCATCAAGTAGAAGGACTTTATATTGATGAAAACGTTTCATTTGCAGATTTGAAACAAACCCTTTTGTATTTCGCAAAAGAGATGTTTGGAGATCAAACAGAAATCAGATTAAGACCATCTTATTTCCCATTTACAGAACCTTCTGCTGAGGTAGATGTTTCGTGTAATATCTGTGCTGGAAAAGGATGTAATGTTTGTAAATACACGGGATTTTTAGAAATCTTGGGATGCGGAATGGTGGATCCAAATGTTTTGGAAGCTGCTGGTATCGATTCTAAAAAATACAGTGGATTTGCCTTTGGAATGGGAATCGAAAGAATTGCCATGCTCAAATATCAGGTAAAAGATTTGCGGTTATTTTTTGAAAATGACGCGAGATTCTTGAAACAATTTAAATCAGCATATTAATAAATGTTCTGGAAGAAGAAGGAAGATGGAAATGCGTTTCCATGGGAGGACTTGCAAGAAGTGGGTCAGTTAGAAGACATTATTGAACTTTCAAAAGAGAAACCTGTACTTATTTTCAAACACTCAACTAGGTGTTCGATTAGTTTTATGGCAAAAAGTCGATTCGAAGGAGGTTATGAAGACATGGGCATGTCGATTTGGTTATTGGATTTGATCAAAAATAGATCAATTTCAAATCAAATTGCAGAAGACTTTGGCATCAAACACGAATCGCCACAGGTTTTACTGATTAAAGAGGGAAAATGCATATATTCAGCTTCGCATAATGCAATTGAATTTAGAAGTGTAAAGCAAAATTTATGAAAACTGCTGTAATCATTGACGACATTGAATCTGCAAGAAAATCTTTAAAAGATGATATTGAACACTATTGTTCTAGTGTAGAAATCGTTGGTGAAGCAGAAGGAGTTGTTTCCGGTGCGAAAGTGATTAGAGAAACAAAACCAGACATCATTTTCCTGGACATACAAATGAACGACGGCAGCGGGTTTGATTTATTAGAAATATTACCAGAACTGGATTCAAATGTGATTTTTACGACTGCCTCTGATCAATATGCCATTAAAGCCTTCAAATTTTCAGCGATAGATTATTTACTTAAACCCATTGATCCAGATGACCTAGTGAAAGCAGTGGACAAGGCTTCTAAAGAATCTGACGGCAAGGAGAAACTAGAAATATTAAGAGACAATTTTAATTCTCCGAAGAAATTGGCGCTTAATACCTTGGAAAAAATCCATATTGCAAATATCCAAGATATTGTAAGATGTGAATCGAATGTGAATTACACGATGTTCTATTTTAGTGATAATTCGAAAATACTGGTTACCAAAACATTAAAGGAATACGACAAAATGCTAACCCCTCAAGGGTTTTTAAGGCCTCACCAATCTCATTTGATCAATTTAGAATTTGTGAAAGAGTTTGTCAAACTTGACGGCGGATACATTGTCATGAAAGACGGTGCAAAAGTGCCCGTATCTACAAGGAAAAGGCCAGAAGTAATGGACATCCTATCTAATTTATAGAAAATGAAAAAACTGTTATTTGTTTCTCTGCTTTTCGTTTTGACAGCTTGCCCGGGAGAGGACAAACCAAAGACGGCAACAACTCAGGGAGTAGATGTAAAGGCGAAATTTGTTTCACTTAAAAACAATGATCAATTTATCGCTGGAAACGATCTGATTATTAAGGTTCAACTCAAAGAATTGGATAAAGTCAAAAATCTTGAGTTGTTTCTGGAAAACCAAAGTGTATATTCTGGCAAACCTAAATCTGATTTACATGTCACAAGTATCAATACCGATTCTGTGAAAGTGGGATTTGTTAACGTAAAAATGGTAGCTGAATATGAAGGCGAAAAAAATCCAGTAATCGACAATAGACAAATCATTTTGTTTTCAAATGTTGTTCCAGAGACTAAGTCCTTAAAAATAGTAAAGAAGTACCCTCACGATCCAACGAGTTATACTCAAGGGCTCGAGTTTGATGGCTCTCAATTATGGGAGGGTACTGGGCAAAGAGGGCAGTCGAAAATTGCAAAAATAAACCTAACAACAGGAGCCATTGAGGCAAAAACAGAATTGGAGAAAATCCTGTTTGGAGAAGGAATCACAATCTTAGGAGATAAGATTTACCAACTTACTTGGCAAGCTGGGAGATGTATTGTTTACGACAAAAACATCATGCAGAAGATCAATGAATTTACTTATTCCGGGGAAGGCTGGGGATTAGCCAATAATGGGAAACATTTGATCATGACAGATGGCTCTTCAAAAATTGTTTTTAGAGATCCCGAGAACTTCGAAATAGTTAAAACGATTTATGCTTTTGATCACAGCAAAGAATGGAACTTGCTTAATGAAATTGAATGGATTGATGGCAAAATATACGCAAATGTTTACCAGAGAACAGACATCTTGGTTATCAACCCAGAAAACGGGAAAGTGGAGCAGATTATTGATGCCTATGATGTGGATAGAGAATTAAAAATGGAAAACCCAAAATCCGATGTATTGAATGGGATAGCCTACAAAAAGGATGCTAAAGAGGTTTATATCACAGGTAAAAATTTTCCTTATTTAGCTAAAGTGGCAATTGTTGAAGACTTGCCTTAGGTTTTCTTTTTACGCATTAGATAAGCTTTATAAGCCGCAATCTTTTCGCCGTTTTTGATGTTTTTCAACAAAGACTTTTCCTGATCGGTTAAGGGCATATTTGATCTAGTAACACTTTTCAATCTGGACTCAAAAATGGTTTCTTTTCCTTGAACGTAATAAAGGTAGATCTCTCTTAATGTAGCTCTAATATAGTAGTGGTTGGCACGCCGCGTTTTCTTGTAAATTAATAAGTGGTAGTTGCATTTTAAGGATTCTCTAAACTCATTTCTTTTCATATAGATGGTAGAAAGGGCATCCCAAAATTTCTGAGCATAAAATGTACTATAATCCTTGCTTTCTTCTTCAACAATGTCTCGAATAGTGTCTAATTCCTCTTCCCCTTTGTTATGAACTAGGATTTGCTGCAATTTTAAATCTATCAAACGCTCATTTTTTCGGATGGCAATTCTTCGATTATCTGTTTTTAATTCTTCTATGTCTGACAGAATTTTATCTAATTTTTCATGTTCCCCATTAAAAAGGTAGGCCATCCCACAAGCGTACCAAACATCTACTTTTTGTTCAGGATTGTCTTCAAATTCGTGAGGGTTTTCTTCCATTAATTGAATAAGCGAATCCGAAACTTTTAGTGCTTCCTGATAGTTTTTTGTTTGCACATGATACAATAAGGAATGGTGGAGATTGTAATAGTAGGCTGACCTTACATCCAAAAACTTTTTTTCTCTTGTTGGGTCATATTTGATTTCGTCAAATGTTTTACCGTTCCAAAGCATCGACTGAGTCCGGAATAACATAAGTTTTTGATAGGCATATAGATAATAACTTCTTCCCACCCATCTTGCGGTGGTTATGGAACGATTGATCTGATTGACAAATTCTTTGTTTTTTTGAGTGTAAAACTTTAGTTCGGTCTCCTTCAAGATTACCTCCATGTAATAAGTAAATCTTTCGTGACTTTCAATGTTTTTCTTTATCGCATTGCATTTCTTTAAGGCCTGAGTATATAATTTTTTCTTAATGAGAATATCGATCTCGGTTAATTCATTTCGGATGATAAAATCTATATTTGATTTTTTATGAAACTCACGCATGCTTGATAGTAAAGCTCGGTAAAGTTGATTTTTAATGGTTGGAAGAATCTTCACAAAGGTTTTTCCCTTGAATAATTTCTTCAAAGCATTCTCATCATAAGCATCGGCCTTAACTACTTCTTTATAAAGAGTAAATATGTGATTTTCAGGTGACAGGCTCTTTTGTTCCAAAACAAACTGTCTTTTCTCCATTTTAGACATGGATTGGATTAATTCTACAAGTTGATCCATTTAGAAATTATATTATTTGATTAAAATCAAACTAAAAACACTCTAAAAATAGGGATATAATTAAAACATCTACAATTTAGACCATATAAAAAATTAAAAATATGATTTTTTCCAGAAAAGGAATTCCCGTAATTTAATTCAAGTTTGAAACAAGAGATTTAAGTCATTTAGTTCAAAAATCTCTACTACTACTTTGTCATAATACTCAGCGGGAACTTCGGTTCCCGTTTTTTTTGGTAACAAAATCTTTCATTTTACAGTATAAGTTGTAGCATTAATTAATCACACTTGTGTTATGAAAGGAATTCGTAGCCTCATATTAGTTGTATTGTTCTGGACTGGGAGTCTGCACGGACAAGACATACATTATTCTCAGATATACAATTCTGCACTGAATTTAAATCCGGCATTAACCGGCTCTTTTAATGGAAATTTAAGAGTGAATTTAAATTGGAAAGACCAGTGGAGAACGGTTGGCAAATCGTTTCAGACCTATGCATTTTCATTTGATCAAAACGTTTTGAAGACGAAAGTTGGAAAGGCATATTTTGCATATGGAATAAATTTTTATCAGGATATTGCAGGAGAGGTAAAACTTGGAACAACCAGGGTTTTAGGGAGTTTAGCGGCCTATATCTGGGCTGGTCGAAGAGGAAGAATTTCTTTGGGTCTGCAAGCAGGATGGGGAAGAGTAGGCGTTGATCCCACAAGAATGCGATGGGGAACACAATATGATGGACTACAGTACAACCCATTTTTGCCCAGTGGAGAAACCAATCAATTTAATCCATTTAGCTTTGCTGATGTATCAGCCGGGATGACCTACTGGTTCTCTTCTTCAGGAAATCGAGTAACTCACGACGATGCGAAAGACTTCAGAATTGGATTTGCTGTTCACCATTTAAACAGGCCAAGAAACGCGTATTATACAGATGAAAGACTCCCTATGAAGTTTGTTATCCATGGAAACGGATATTTCGGAGTGAAAAACACCACTTTTGGCATATGGCCTAGTTTTTCATTCTTATATCAAAAACCGCATTGGGAGTTGATGGTTGGAACTTTGTTCAGAACTACAATTAACGGCAAAGCTAGAATTACAGGATTTAGAAAAGAAATGGCGCTATCATTTGGAGCCCACTTCAGAATTTCTTCTCCTTTTGATGCGATCATTCCTGAAATGTATTTTGAAATTCAAGGAGTAGGAATTGGTGTTACTTATGATGTAAATATCTCAAAACTATCAACTGCATCAAATCTACAAGGAGGAATGGAGTTGTCACTCAGATACATTTTAGATGATAAATACTACTATCAAAGACCAACTCACAGAGTACCATCTTTTTAAGTTCTAACCATTCATAACAATAATTTTTGAATGCAGGATTAATCTTATATATTTGCTATACATCAATCGGGTCGTAATGAAAAGATACACAACATTTATTTTAACAGCGTCAATACTATTTTTAACTGCTTGTGGAGGCGGAAAAGATAAAAACGAACTCACTTTAAAAGAGGGGAAAGGTGGGATTACTATGGGAGGAGTTTTCAAAGTGAATGAAATCGAAACCTTTAGATCTCTTTTTCCACTAACGATTACGGATGTATATTCATACAGAATAGCCAATCAAGTTTACCAATCTTTATTTAAGTTTAATCAAGAGAATTTGAAGGTAGAAACCAACCTAGCAGATACGTATGAAGTTAGCCAGGACAAGCTGGTTTATACCATCAAGCTGAAAAAAGGTGTTTACTTTCAGGACAATGATTGTTTTTCAGGAGGAAAAGGAAGAGAACTGAAGGCTTCAGATGTAAAGTATTGCTATGATAAGACCTGCGAGTCGATTCCTCAAAATAAAATGTATTGGTTGTTTAAAGACAAGGTTGTTGGTGCGCAAGAATATTTTGAATCATCAAAAAAGGGAACACCTAATGCCGAAGGAGTAAAAGGAATTGAAGTAGTGGATGATTATACAATTAAGATCACTTTGGTGGAACCTTTTGGAGCTTTTGATCAAATTTTGGCTCATATGGGAACCGCTATTTACCCAAAAGAGGCATTTGACAAATATGGAAAGGACATGCGCGTTAACTGCGTTGGAACGGGGCCATTTCAATTGAAGAAAGTCGTGGAAGGAAGAGAAGTTATCCTTGTTAAGAATGAAAATTATTGGGAGCAGGATGAACACGGAAACAAGTTACCTTATCTAGATGGGATCAAAGTTTCTTTCATACCTGAAAAAAGTACAGAGTTAAAGGAATTTCAAAAAGGAAATCTGCATATGATTTGGGAAATACCAGTTGATGAAATTCCAAATATTATTGGTTCCTTAGATGAAGCCAAAGAAGGTAAAAATGCTGAGTTCATTTTGCAGTCTTCTCATAGTTTATCAGTTCAGTATTATGCATTCAGATACACGCATGAGGTATTCAACAACGTGTATGTGAGAAAAGCCTTCAACATGGCAATTGATAGAGAAGAATTGGTTGAGGTTACCCTACAAGGGGAAGGAGAGCCAGCTTTCCATGGATTCGTTCCACCTATGGAAGGATATCCTCAGGAAAAAGTAAAAGGATATACCTATGATCCTAATGAAGCGAGAGCATTGTTAGCAAAGGCAGGTTATCCAAATGGAAAAGGTTTCCCTGTAATTCAGTTGAATTTGAATAGTGGTGGTAAAACTCAAGAGTTATTGGCTGTTGCTATCATGAACGAGCTTAAAAAGAATTTGAATGTGGACATAGAAGTAAAAGTGCTTCCAATGAACCAACATCAAAATGAAATTGAATCTGGAAGATCGGCATTCTGGAGAATTGGATGGGTTGCTGATTACCCAGATCCAGAAAACTTCCTTAACTTATTTTACAGCAAGAACCTTCCGGAAAACGCTACAGATGATGCTTATATAAACTCGGTGCGATACACCAACCCTGAGTTTGATGAAGCATTTGTGGCTGCCAGAAGAGAATCAGATCCTGTTAAGAGAATGGAGTTGTTTGCCCAAGCAGATCAAATTTTAATGGATGATGCGGTGGTAATGCCACTTTATTACGATGATTATATCAGATTGCTTAATCCTCAAGTGAGAAATTTCCCGATGAACTCACTGGAATATCGTGATTTTACAAGAGTCTATTTCGCTAAGGAAAAGAAGAAAAAGAAATAAAAAAAGCCCTGGTTGATAACCGGGGCTTTTCATTTAAAATAACAACTTCACATTGGTTGAAAATAGCTTAACCGCTATAGCCATTAAAATTATACCAAAGACTTTTTTCAACACAATAATACCTGTATTGCCAAGAATTCTCTCAATGATTGTGGTAGATCTAAGAACCAAATAGACAATAATCATATTAATAATGATGGCCACAATTATATTGATCGATTGAAATTCTGCCCTAAGAGAAACGATAGTGGTCATACTTCCTGCCCCTGCAATCAAAGGAAATGCAATTGGAACAATGGAAGCTGATTTACTTCCCATTTCATCATCACTGCTTTTAAAAACTTCTATTCCAAAGATCATTTCAATAGCCAAACCAAACAAAACAAGAGAACCAGCTACGGCAAACGACTCTACATTTATCCCAACCAGTTCTAATATACTAGTTCCGACAAAAAGGAAAACAACCATAATCGAACCTGCTACGAGTGTGGCTTTTCGTGCTTCTATAAAGCCTACATCGCCTTTAATCTTAATTAAGACGGGGATACTTCCAACAATATCTATTACAGCAAACAAAATCATCGTTGCTGTGCCCAATTCCACAAAATTGAATGACGTAAAAAAGTCCATAATTTTAAAGTATTACTGATTCGATTATTTCAGGAAAAACTAATTGCTCCAATTCTTGAACTTTCCCTCTTATTTCATCGGGAGTTTGACATGAGCTGACATTCACCTTTCTTTGCTCAATGATTTTCCCTTCATCGAAATTTTCATTTACAAAGTGAACTGTAATTCCAGATTCCGAATCATTGTTTTCAAAAACTGCTTGATGTACTTTCATCCCATACATCCCTTTTCCTCCATATTTCGGCAACAAACTAGGATGAATGTTGATCATTTTGTTTGAAAATGCACGAATCAGATCGGGGTGAATTTTTCGAAGAAATCCTGCTAGAATAATCCATTCAGTTTCCCTGGAGTTTAAATCTGCCAAAATCTTTTCTGGAAATTCCGCAAAATCTTGATTTGAATATTCTAAATATTCGATTCCGTTGGTTTTCGCTATTTCTTTGAACCTCGATTTTGATGTATTACTCACCAGTGGTCCAATCTGAACCTTGGGATTTAATTTAAAATGACGAATGATATTTTCAGCATTCGTGCCAGACCCGCTACCAAATACAGCGATTTTCTTCATTTCTCTTAAATTTTCGGCAAAATTAGGTCTTTTTTTCTGAGAGACTAGAAAATCACATATCAAAACCTTGATTTTTAGACTAAAAAGCACTTTAAGCGTATGAAAAAGTGAAAAATATCTTTGATTTAATTGGCAGAAATTATTTCTTTGTGGCTTGAATAAACATTAAAACTTTTTAAAATGTCTGATATCAAATCAAGAGTAGTATCAATTATTGTTGATAAACTAGGAGTTGAAGAGAGTGAAGTTTCTTTAGAAGCTAGCTTCACAAATGATTTAGGAGCTGACTCGTTGGATACTGTAGAGCTTATTATGGAGTTCGAAAAAGAATTCAACATTGCAATTCCAGATGATCAAGCAGAGAAGATTCAAACTGTAGGAGAAGCAGTTTCTTACATCGAGGAGAACGCAAAATAAATTTTTACAAGAAATTTTCGGTTTAGTTTATGGAACTTAAAAGAGTTGTTGTTACAGGGCTTGGTGCGCTTACACCATTAGGAAATAATGTAAATGATTATTGGAATTCCTTAATCAACGGAGTTAGCGGTGCGGCACCAATTCAAAGCTTTGACGCAACTGAGTTCAAAACTAAATTTGCGTGTGAAATCAAGAATTTTGATGTTCATGATCACATTGATCGCAAAGATGCCAGGAAATTAGACCAGTTTTCACAATATGCCATAGTTTCTTCTTCGGAAGCTATGGCAGATTCTGGCCTTGACCTGGAAAAACTTAACCTTGATCGGTGCGGGGTCATTTGGGGATCAGGAATAGGAGGACTTAAATCTTTCCAGGACCAGTGTGAGGTCTATTTTTTGGGAGGTGGCGCAAGCAAGTTCAATCCTTTCTTTATTCCAAAGATGATTGTGGATATTGCACCAGGTCATATTTCAATGAAGTATGGTTTCAGAGGGCCTAATTATGCTACTGTTTCGGCATGTGCTTCTGCTACCAATGCTTTAATCGACTCTTTCAACCTTATTCGTCTGGGCAAGGCAGATGTAATTATCTCAGGAGGTTCGGAAGCAGCCGTAAACCAGTGTGGAATCGGAGGATTTAATGCTTTAAGAGCGCTTTCAACCAGAAATGATTCCCCGGAAACAGCTTCAAGACCCTTTGATAAGGATCGAGAAGGATTTGTTTTGGGAGAAGGATCTGGAGCTCTTATTATCGAGGAATTGGAGCACGCCAAAGCTAGGGGTGCTAAAATCTATGCAGAAATAGTTGGAGGAGGCTTAACTGCCGATGCTCATCATATCACTGCTCCTCATCCGGAAGGACTGGGTGCGAAAAACGTAATGATCTTTGCTTTAGAAGATGCCAATCTAAACCCAGAAGATGTTGATTATATCAATGTTCACGGTACATCAACCCCTTTAGGTGATATTGCTGAGACTAAGGCGATCAAAGAAGTTTTCGGACAACATGCTTACAATTTGAATATTTCGTCTACGAAATCAATGACTGGGCATTTATTGGGAGCAGCAGGGGCTATTGAAGCAATAGCGTGTGTGAAAGCAATTCAGGAGGATATAGTTCCTCCAACAATTAATCACTTCACTGATGATCCCGAGATCGATAATGATCTGAATTTCACCTTTAATAAAGCTCAAAAACGTACGGTAAATGTTGCTTTATCAAACACCTTTGGTTTTGGAGGTCACAATACATCAGTGATTCTTGCAAAATATAAAGGTTAATTTGAAGGTAAGATTAAACGTATTCCCCAAAAAAAAATCCCCAGAGGAGATCAAAATCATCAAATTTGTGATTAACAAGTTTGGTTATCGCCCTAAGGATATTTCTTTGTTTAAAATTGCCCTGACCCATAAATCTTATTCCAACGATAAAGAACACCTAGAATCCAACGAACGCCTTGAATTTTTGGGTGATTCCATCATTGATGCCATTGTTGCTAATTTGTTATTTGAAAAATTTCCAGAAGAGGACGAAGGATATTTGACAAAATTAAAATCTAAGATCGTAAGCAGAAATTCACTTTCTGATATTGGCAATAATTTAGATATTGGCAAACACATCTTTTACAAAAAAGGAAGGTCTATCAATATGGCTACCTTAGAGGGAAATGCCTTTGAAGCTTTGATTGGAGCCATTTATTTGGATTCCAATTATGATACAGCACGCAAGTGTTTGCTCAACCATGTTTTTAGAAATTTTGTAGACTTAAACAAAACCATTTCTGAAGAAATTGATTTCAAGAGCAAACTTTTCATTTTTTCACAAAAGAACAAACTCGAACTCAATTTTGAGATCGTTAGTGAAGAACACAATGGGAAACAAATTGTTTACGAAGCGCTTGTGATTCTTAACAATAGAGAGTGGGGTAAAGGAAAGGGAACTTCCAAGAAGAAGGCTGAACAAATGGCTTCTAAAGAAACCCTAGTCTTGATGGGAGAGCTTCAAAATTAACTATTTCGTAAAACTTCTGAATCCATTTCTTTTTTATCTTTGACGATGAAGAAAATCGTATTAGATCTTGATGAGGGTTTTGAGTACGAGGTGATAGGAATCTGCACCAGCATGGTAGATTATCGTCTGGCTTGGGAGATCAACCAATCACTTCACCTCAAACTGGCTCGATCTGATGAAGATTATTTAAAAACCAATAAAAAAGGAGAAATCCTCAGCTCCCACTCACTTTACGAAGCCGTTGACGATGACCAAAACACGGATTATATTTTGGTGAAAAACAAAAGCAAAGGAAAGTTGTTAGTTGGGGAACTTGAGATGATTGATTTTTTCTTGTTGGTAAATGATTTTAGAGCGGATATTCAAGAAATGTCTGTAAAACTAAGATCAGTTGAAATGATACAAACCACAGTTGTTGTCGATGTTGACGAACACAAAAGTTTTGACCAATTAGTATTTTAAAAGAATGAAAAGAACCAAAATAGTAGCCACATTAGGACCCGCATCCAGTTCAAAAGAAGTTTTGAAGGGTATGATTCAGGCGGGTGCAAATATTTTCAGATTGAATTTTTCTCATGGTGCCCATGAGGAGCATGAAAAAGTGGTTCAAACAATTAAGGAACTGAATGAGGAATTGAATACTCACGTAGGAATTTTGGCCGATTTACAAGGACCAAAGATTAGAATTGGTGAGGTGGAGAATAACGGAGTGGAATTGAACCCTGGTGACATTATCACCATTACAACAGAACAAGTAATTGGAACAAAAGAAAAACTATACCTGAATTATGAATCTTTCCCGGAAGATGTGCAGGTGGGAGAAACCATTTTGTTAGATGATGGAAAATTGACTTTCGAAATCATTGCTACTGATCGGAAAAAAGAGGTAAAATGTAAAGTACTTTATGGAGGAATTTTATCCTCAAAAAAAGGGGTGAATCTGCCAAATACGAAGATCAGCTTACCTTGTTTGACCGAGAAAGACTTAAAGGACCTTAATTTTGCGTTGAAAATGGATGTGGATTGGATTGGTCTTTCCTTTGTACGTTCCGCTCGGGATATTATCGAATTAAAGCATCTGATCTTTAACTCAAAGAAAAAAGCAAAGGTGATCGCAAAAATTGAGAAACCTGAAGCGGTTGCAGATATAGACGACATCATGAAAGAAACGGACGCCATCATGGTAGCTCGTGGAGATTTGGGAGTAGAGATTCCGTTGGAAGAAGTGCCTTTGGTTCAGAAAATGCTAATCAAGAAAGCCTTGTTAAATGCTAAACCAATTATCGTTGCGACTCAAATGATGGAAAGCATGATTACGAACAATACACCCAGTAGGGCAGAGGTAAATGATGTGGCCAATGCAGTTTTGGATGGTACAGACGCCGTGATGCTTTCTGGAGAAACATCTGTAGGTCAACATCCGGTAAAAGTGATCGAGACCATGTCTAAGATTGTAATGGAGATTGAAAAATCAGAGAATATATACCATAAAGAAGAAATACCGGAAAAGAATCAGGATCGATTCATTACGGATTCCATTTGCTTTAATGCGGTAAGATTGAGTCAGCGTGTGGAAGCTAAAGGAATTGTAACCATGACGCATTCTGGTTATACGGCCTATAAAGTCTCTTCTCAAAGACCAAAAGGCAACATTTTTGTCTTCACTGGTAACCGAGAAATACTAACGCAGTTAAACTTAGTTTGGGGAGTGAATGGGTATTATTACGATAAAATGGTTAGTACAGACCATACGATCGAAGACATAAAATATTTGTTAAAGAAGGAAGGACTTTTGGAAACAGGGGATTTAGTCATTAATATTGCATCCATGCCAATTGAGAATATGGGTAAATCCAATATGTTAAAGTTGAGCGCAATAGAATAAAAAGAAAAGAAATGAAAGTAATTAAAGCAATGGCGCTGGTAGCCGTATTTTTTGCTGCAACAGCATTTATTACAAAACCAGAAAAAGGAGCAACAGGAGAGTTTTATGTTGAGTATGATGTGACTTTTGAATCAGATGACCCACAAATGGAGCAGGCAATGCCTTTTTTAGCTGGATCGATGATGAAAATTGCCAAAAACAGCAAATACACTAAAACGATTTTTAAAACGGGAACAGTTTCAACTTCTACCACAACTGTTGATAATAAATCAAGAAAGGGAATCTCAGTTACGGAAAGCATGATGGGAAATTTTTACACTATGCTTGATGGAGAAGATGACGGAGAAGATGCAGAAGTGGATATTGAGAAAACAACTGAAACCAAGGATATTTTAGGATTTAAATGCACAAAATATATCGTTACCGGAGGAAAAGGCGGTGATATTGAGATGTGGTCCACAACTGAAATAGATGGTGAATTTACTTCAAAACTAGTTCCTAAATCAGGAAAAATGGAAGGATTCCCATTACAAATTACGGTTGAAACTGAGCAAATGACCATCTCATTTATCGCAAAGGATTTCAAAAAGGAAGTTCCAAGTAGCGAAGAATTCTCATTAAAGCCACCAAAAGGGTATGACGAGAAAACTGCCGAGGATCTTCAGAAGATGGGAGGAATGTAAGTTTGAATAACGAACCGAGCTTTAGCGAGCTCATCGACCGATAGGGAGATAATTACGAATTACGAATGGGCGAGCTCTGAAGGGCTCGCTTTTTTGTGTTAAATAGATTCAAAGAAAATAAGATTTAGAACGAGCATTGAAAAGTTCCTAAGATCGTAATTTCATAAAGTCATGAAATCAAAAAAGATCTACTTCAGCAAAATCAACTTCTGACCTTTATCTACGGTGTCTCCTTTAGAAACCAGTACTTCTTTGATTTCAGCATCTCCTTCGATCTTGATTCCATTTTCCATTTTCATGGCTTCTAGGATTAAAACCGCTTCGCCCTGAGCCACGCTTTGCCCTTCCGAAACCAATACATCTATGATTTTCCCAGGCATTGGAGCAACGATTTCTGAAGCTTGCATACCCTCAACCGCTTTGATTCCCATTTGATCCAGTTTATGCTCTAAATCTGTTTTTACCTCAAAATCAATAAGGAAATTATTGACGTAAACTTTTTTGGTATTGTTTTCAGCTTCAACAATCTCTACCATGTATTCTTTTCCATTGACAAGGAGTTTTTCATTTGTAGACTTCCCCAAATCAATTTCCCGACCATTAACGACTATGGTTTTAGCGTCTTTTCGGTGGATGGTAAAGTTTTGATCTTTATGTTGAATATGCATAAGCTTAATTTATTGTTCTTTAAGTGCTTTTATCTATTAATTTCGCCGTTTAAAGAAATTCAAAGCTAAAAATAACATCTTTTTGGTTTATTTGCTTTCTAAACTAAGGCGTAATATGAAAAAATATCTTGTAATTCTTGGGGTTTTGTCACTTGCAGCATGTGGAACTAAGAAAAATTCAGAAACAACTAATGTAGCCAGTTCTGAAATTCCTTTGCCAGATGGACAAGAGAAAAAGAAGGCAGTTAGACCTATTTACAATCCTTCTGAAACCAGAGAAAATGATATCCTTCACACGAAATTGGAAGTAAGTTTTGATTGGGATAACCAAAGAATGAATGGGAAGGCGACCATTGATGTGAAGCCTCATTTTTACGCACAGAAAAAATTGGTTTTGGATGCCAAGGGAATGGACATTCATGCAGTAAAATTGAAGGACAAAGACGGGATGAAATTGACCCATCATTATGACGAACAGTTTCTATCTATTGATCTAGATAAAACCTACGAAAGAACAGACACATTCACAGTCTATATTGAGTACACGGCCAAGCCGGAAGAAAGAACCGCGGGAGGATCACAGGCGATCATGAGCGACAAAGGGCTCTATTTTATCAACCCAAAAGGTGAGGACCCAAACAAGGTAAAACAAATTTGGACGCAGGGTGAAACAGAAGCAAGTTCTGTATGGTTCCCTACTATTGATGCGCCAAATGAGAAAATGACTCAGGAAATTCAGATGACTGTAAAAGACGAGTTTAAAACGCTTTCAAACGGAAAAATGATCTTTTCTTCTGAGAATGGAGATGGAACAAGAACGGATGTTTGGAGGCAGGATATTCCTCATGCGCCATATCTGACCATGATGTTTGTGGGTGATTTTGCAGTTGTGAAAGATACTTTAGTAAAATCAGACGGAAGTATTTTGGAAGTCGATTATTATGTAGAAAAAGAGTGGGAAAAGTACGCGAAAGATATTTTTGGAGCCACTCCTGAAATGATCAAATTCTTTGGTGAAAGATTGGGCTATGAATATCCTTGGGATAAATATTCTCAAGTGGTAGTAAGAGATTATGTTTCTGGCGCCATGGAGAATACGACTGCTGTAATTCATGGAGATTTTTTGTATCAAACGAAAAGAGATTTGATCGATTCAGATAATGAATCCATCATTGCACATGAATTATTTCACCACTGGTTTGGTGATTTGGTTACCTGTGAATCTTGGGCCAATTTACCATTGAATGAATCTTTTGCAAATTATTCTCAATTTCTTTGGGATGAGTACAAATATGGAGAAAACCACGCCGATTATTATTCAGAAATAGAAGAGGAAGGATATTATCAGTCTGCAGAATATTCCGGACTACACGACATGATATGGTTTGCTTACAAGGACAAAGAGCAAATGTTTGACGGGCACTCCTACAACAAAGGAGGAAGAATATTGCACATGCTCAGAAACCATGTAGGAGATGATGCCTTTTTCGCATCCTTAAAATTGTATTTGACTAGAAATGAGTTTAAACCTGCAGAAATTCACCAATTAAGGTTGGCTTTTGAGGAAGTTACTGGAGAAGATCTAAACTGGTTTTTTAATCAGTGGTTTTTTGGAAAAGGACATCCTGAATTAAAGGTGGAATATCAGATTGATTCCATGGAAAACGCATTGGTTGTTTCGATTGAGCAAATGCAGAATTTCGATGAGGTGCCTTTGTACAAATTGCCTTTTAAGATTAAAGTTTTTAGTGGAGAAAAGGAAAATGAATATGATGTTACGATCCAGGAACAGTTTACGGTATTGCAGTTTCCTCTTTTAGGAGAATTGAAAAACGTATTGTTTGACAGTGAGAAAATATTACTGGCAAAAATAAAAGAAGAGAAGCCCGCCTCATTTTATTACCATCAGTATTATCACTCTGACGAATACAAGGAGCGAAAGGAAGCAATTTTGGAGGCATCCAAATCAAAATCCAAAGAGGCAGTAGAGTTGATTTTTAAAGCCATGGAAGACCCATTTTGGGCGCTTCGTTCACTTGCAGTTGTGAAATCAAGAAAAGCGCAAACGGAAGACTCAGGCCGAATGTTTGAGGCATTGATGAAAAGAGTTAGGGAAGATGATAATTCTTTAGTCAGAACTCAGGCTCTTGCGAAATTGATCAAGTATTACAAAGAGAAAGAAGAAGTCGTGGTATTGATCAAAGAATTGATTGAGAAGGAAAAATCGTATTCCGTTTTAGGAAAAGCCTTGAATGGTTTGATCGAAATGAATCCAAAAGAAGGGATGGCCATGGCTAAAAAGATGGAAAATGAAGAAAGTCAGGATTTGATTTTGGCCATTTCAGCTATTTATGCAGAACATGGAAAAGCTGAGCAATATGATTTCTATGAAAAAGCATGGAAGGAAATCGGAGGATTTAAGAAAATTGGATTGGCAAGTAATTTCACCGCCTATGTTGTGAATCAAAACAATGATGTGGTTGAAAAGGCACTTGCTATATACGAAAACATGGCCCAGTCTGGAAACATGTACATGCAAGTTTTCCTTCCTAATTTATTGGGTCAGGTTACCAACAAATTAGATAATGAGGCAACCAGTATCAATGCAGAGATTGAACAATTAAGAAAAGACGGAAAAGGAGAACAAGCGACTCAAAAAGAAAACGATATTCTTAAAATTGAAACCATCAAAAAGCGGATTGATGAAATTCTTGGAAGCCTTGACAAGAAAGACAATATGAAGGTGATTATTCGTAATGCTGGAGAAGACGAATGATTTGAAGTAAGAATCGTGATTTGCGAAGTACGAATTTTTGACATTATATTTTACGAAGTGAAATATCAGTAATGTAGTTGTGGGTATTTACATAATCGTTTTCAGCCCATGTCGAACCATATATTTTACGCAACATCATATGGATTAAATTTAGATCTACTATTTCATAAAATTCAGTTGAATAAACAGCCCCAGGACTAACATAATAGTGATGGTATTCAGTTATATCCGATAACACATAGTAAACAGAATCAGTATATCCTTCCCAATATATTTGCATCAGATCTCCTTTCTTTTTTTTCTCTTTTCCCAAAAAGGAGTAAGTACCATAAAAATTTCTGGTTATAATATATTTATCATAGTCATCTTCTTGTGAAAAAACAAAATTCAGTTCGACTATACTATTTTCTTTGAAGGAATAAGTCATTTTCTCGTAGACTAGATTGAAATTGGTTTGTACTGTAGAATCATTATGATTAAAGAAATAAACTGTATCACCGAAAAACATTGTGGAATAGACCGTTTCATATACATTTCCTAAGGAAACATCCACATGATGTCCATTGGTCGTAAAACTTTCAACTTTCCACTCTCCAAGGATATCATTTTGATCAAATTTGGAGCAAGAAGAAATCACCAAAATGGATAGGGCAAAAAATAGTATTATTTTCATGGTTAGTGTTTTTTATAGATTGATGAACTTCTAATGAATCCATTTAAATCCACATGAAGATTGTGCTGGATAGTATAATTGAATTCGCTTGCCATTCGAATTTCATCTTTATCGATATAAGAAATATTCCAAGTGAAAAAGGTCTCATGCGGCTGGAAATAGCGGGTTCGAATATATGGCTCAGAATTAGGAGAATAGTACTCTTCAACTATTCGGTCAATAATAAAGCAGACCCGTTGGTTATTTGCAATATCTAAAGAAACATTTTCCGACAAAAAATACCAATGTCCTTTACTTGTTCTTTTGACATAATTCAAGCCTCCATTCGAATTTGAATTACTGAGTTCTGATTTTTGTTCAAAAGTATAATCTCTATTTATTTGAATGTAGTTGGTCGAATAGTAGTTCGTGTCCCCATACTTATATGGAGGGGAAAATTGGTAATCTTCATATTCCGTATTGACTTCAATATTGTTTTCAAAAAGATAATAAGAGATCACTTCTTCGTTTGTTGTAGGATATACATAATGATACCTCGATTCACTTCGGAATAAATCCCAGCGGCCAGTAATATCTCTTTTTTTGATGTCTTTGGAACATGAACTTGAGAAAAGCAAAAGTAATAGCAGGCACAAAGTAAAATTAGGTTTCATAAAATTAGATTTGCAATAAACATACGGAATTATTTATCTCATTTTTTGTTGAAAAGGGTGATAGGTACTACTTATTTCGTAAAGTGTAGATGAAGTTGAATAAGATGTGAAAACAGATTTTGTCGTTTCAATGACGATTTACGAAGTACGAATTGGAACTACTATAATCCCAACTTCGTTCTCACTCTTCCAAGTACATCATCAGCAGGACTTTTCCTTTTGAGGCTCCTTCTGCTAATACTTTGTCGAGTTCGTGGGGATTTTCATAAAATTTTTTCTTCTAAAACAGTTGAGTAGGGACAATTGTTACAGCAATCAACTACTTCACCAAAACAAGATCATATGTTTCAGTAATTGTTACTCCGCTTGACATCTGAATCTTTTCTGCATGAAGGACCATTTTCTTGCTTGAAATTTCGACAATATCATAATCAATGGATGTACCGCCAGAAATGGAGATGCGTAATTTATGGTCTTCTAGACTTTGCCATGTTCCAGGGGCGTTTTCATTTACTGGAACAATGATGCCGCCTTGATCTTGAAGGTAGGAGATTGAAGCGTACATAATATCATTTTTCTGAAAGTCGTATTTATAAGAGGACACTTCAAATTGATCTAATATTTGAGTGCTCCCATACTCCGTCATAGTGACGGTAAAGGTTGTTCCGTCATAATATTGTCGAATCTCCGAATTCATAGAAGGGTCTGATGCATATGAATTTAAAAGTTTTGCATCCAAACTGGTTATCGTCCACTCTCCTTTTATTTTAGAATTGGAAACTTTTGAACAAGAAGAAAAGAATAAACTTACAGACAGAGCCAATAGGCTGTAAAAAGATAGATTTTTCATAAAAAATAAATTAGTTATGAGACCAAGTTAGTGAAAATCAGCAGGTAATCAAAATTATAACAAGCCCAATTTCCCCCTAACTCTTCCCAAAACATCATCTGCAGTAACTTTCGCTTTTGCGGCTCCTTCTGCTAGCACTTTGTCGAGTTCGTGGGGGTTTTCCATGTAAAAGTTGAATTTTTCTCTTGGTTCAGCAAATTTGTTCAGGATCAAATCTAGAATCGCCTTTTTGGTGTGCCCGTATCCCCAACCTCCGTTTTCATAATTGGAACGCATTTCAGCGGTTTGTTCAGGGGAAGCCAAGAGTTTGTAGATGGCAAAAGCGTGGCAAATGTCCGGATCTTTTGGCTCTTCTAATGGTGTAGAATCTGTTACAATTCCATTGATTTGTTTTTTTAGCTCTTTTTCAGGCAAAAAGACATTGATGATATTGCCTCTTGATTTACTCATTTTTTGTCCGTCTGTGCCTGGAATCAGCATAGTGTCCTCTTGAATCTTGTCTTGAGGAATTACAAAGGTTTCTCCCATTTGATTGTGAAATCGATTGGCCACATCTCTTGTCATTTCAAGGTGTTGTAATTGATCTTTACCTACAGGAACGAATTCTGCATCATAGAGCAAGATATCAGCTGCCATAAGCATGGGATAGGTAAACAAACCCGCGTTTACATCTGTTAAGCGATCCGCTTTATCTTTGAAGGAATGAGCCAGGGTTAATCTTTGATAAGGAAAAAAACAATTCAAGTACCAGGTTAATTCAGTTGTTTCGGGGCGGTCAGACTGACGATAGAAAACCGTTTTATCCGTATCCAATCCGAAAGCTAACCAAGTAGCTGCTGTGGCGTAGGTATTATGTTTCAGTAATTCAGCATCTTTTATTTGAGTAAGTGAGTGAAGATCAGCGATGAAAAGATAAGATTCGTTTTTAGGATCTTTCGCCATTTCAATTGCTGGAAGAATTGCTCCTAATATATTTCCCAAATGTGGAATGCCTGTTGACTGAATACCTGTTAAAATTCTTGCCATTTTTCTTTTGTTTTTGCCAAAAATATAAAATGATGCTTATAATTTTGTAGATTGGATTGCATAATGTCAGAATAAGGTGAATAAACTAAAGCAGAGCTTGTATTTAGCGTATAAAATCTACTTCGCAAGTACTTTTTTTCTTGTGCTGCTTATTCATTACCCGCTTCTCTATTATTATTTGAATTACGAAAAGAACCACAAAAAGGGGCAGAAGTTTTTTGTGTATTTGTCTGATTTGGTCCTTATCCTAACATTTATTTGGCCGCGAAAATTTGGAAATTTGCAGAATGTAAGACCTGAAAAACCCTTAATTGTTTGTGCCAATCATTCTTCTTATTTAGATATTCCCATGATTCATAGTGTTTTTCGAGAGCAATCTTTTCTGATTTTGGGGAAAGCGGAACTCACAAAATGGCCGCTATTGAGGATGTTTTTTAAAACCATGCATATTCCTGTAAATCGTGAAAGCAGCAGGGAAAGTGTAAGGTCTTTGGTTCGCGCCCGAGAAGCGTTTCAAGATGGATGGAATATTGTTATTTTTCCTGAAGGGACAATCCCCACCCATGTCCCAAAAATGAAGGCATTTAAAAACGGTGCTTTTGAGATGGCAATACGCGAAAGAGCGGATATTTTACCCATTACATTTTTGGACAATTGGCATCGACTAACCGAACCAGACAATAATAGAACTCAGAGTTTACCTGGAATTGCAAGAGTTGTGATTCACGAAATCATTCCAATTGAAGAGTACACCAAAGACGATGTTGTCAAATTAAAAAACAAGGTCTTCGAAACCATAGAGGGACCTATGGTAGAATATGGAGTTTTGAGCAACAGCAAGAGTAGTGAGCAAGAGCAAGAGGATTGAGTGGAAGTTTTATAATGCTATTGTTCCATGAAATATTATTCTGTCAAAACCCCCATTTTTCCTGAGTGCGCATCATTTAAGGCTTGAACGATTTCAGATTGCGTATTCATGACAAATGGACCGTAGGCTCTGATGGGTTCTTGTATTTTGTCTCCTCCTAAAATCAGCAATCTAGAGGGTTCATGAATTTGGATTTTTAAGCTATCCTGATTATCTATTTTGATCAATTCACATTTATCGACTTTAGTATTCTCGATTGTAATATTCCCGGAAAGAACATAGACAATTTTGGTGTTTCCAGAAAAGTGAAGTTCTAGCGTATCATTTCCTTGTGATTTTACCATTGCTGAAGTGACATTGGAATGATTTTGAACAGGACCGTTGATTTGATTCATTGATCCACTTACTACATAGATTTCTGTTTCAGTCGTATCTGCCCTTCCCATTTCATCGGCATCCACACCCATGTAAGAGGGATGCGACATTTTGAATTCACTTTTTAGATTTACCCATAGCTGAATCATCTCGAAATCACCTCCCTTTTCAAGAAAAGCCGGACTCATCCCTTCACTGTGCATCAGGCCACTTCCTGCATTGATCCATTGTACCCCATTTGTTTTAACCAGGCTATCATTTCCAAGGGAATCTTTGTGATGGACTTCACCATCAAAGACAAAAGTGATGGGCTGAAATCCTCTGTGTGGGTGTGGGCCGACATAAAATCCTTTTCCAGGTTCAATTTTTTTTAATACAGCGTGATGCAACAATAAGAAAGGATCCCCTTCGGAGAGCTCACGTTGAGGAATCGGTTGTTTCACGTAGGAATTTCCAACTGGAACATCTATGGATTGAAATATCTGCATGTTTGTTTAAACAAATAAATAAGTAAAAAAGGGGATTTCTACCCCCTCCATTTATCTAAAATTCGATTGAGTTCTTTGGCTTCAGCTGCGGTAATGGATTCAAATTTCTTTTCAATATTTTGCATGTCAGCATCGATGATTTCAAGTAATTTTAAACCAGCTTCGGTGATTTTAATATTCACCTGTCGTCTGTCTTGGTCACAATTTTCTCGATCTACTAATTTCTTGGCTAAAAGACGATCAATTAATCGTGTCAAATCTGGGTTTTTATCCAGCATGACTGCTTTGACGTCGCCTACTCTTTTGAAATCAGGATACGACCCTCGCAGGATTCTGAGAACGTTGTACTGTTGATTTGTAAGCTTGTGAACCTTGATCGCTTTAGACACTCGGTTATTGAAATGATGAAAAGTATACATGAGGTTGACATGTGCCTTAACAAATTCATTTTTAAAGTTTTTCTGTTTGATTTCTTCTTCTATTCTACCCATCACAATATTTGTTGAAACAAATTTAATAAAATAAGATCAATTTTTACTCATTCAGAATATTTAAATCAATTCTAAATAAAAGAGTGGAAATTACTTACAATTTTCCAAAGACTGGGTAGCCAATGTAGATCCTAGTTTGGAGGCTTTTTTAAAGTCTTTGCATGCCTCTTTTTCTTTTTTCAACTGAATAAATACCAATCCTCTTTGATAGTATAAATCGGGATCACTTTGATTTCCAAATTCGATTTGTTTTTGGATGTATTTGAAAGCGATATCGTAATTTTCTAATTCAAAATAAACGATGGAGAAATTATAATTGAGATTGGAAAATTTATCATCTAATTTCTCAACTACTTTTAAAGCTTCTATTGCCTTATTACAATCACTTCCCTCTTTGGTTGCGAAGGATTTTTGACTAAGTGCCACGGCCGTTCCATACTTGGCTTCAATCTTTTTAGGATTTAACTTCTCAGCCTGTTGAAATTTAGACAGTGCATCTTCATATTTTCTTTGATTCAAAAGGGCCCTTCCCTCCTTGATTAAATCATCATAGTTTTGGCCAAGACTAACAATCGTTGTTAGAAGAATTGCGACGGACAGAAGTACTTTCATTGAATGAAATTTTAGAAGACTAAAGATGAAAAAATTATTGTAAATAAACAATATCTAATTTTGTTTAACCAATTTATTTACAAGATATAATATAGACAGACTCATTACATAAAAAACAGGATGTTGAATGAAATACATGAAAACAATTTTGACGTTTGAATTTTGAATTCCTACCTTTGCCCCATGCAAATCACAGACGAAATAATCGATCAGATCGCTGAGTTGGCCAAACTCAAATTTGAGGGCGAACAAAAAGAAGCCATCAAAGGAGATTTGAGTAATATCGTTCAATTCATGGATAAGTTGAGCGAGGTGGATACAGATGGTGTGGAGCCTCTTATTTCTATGGTTGAAGATGAAAACGACATGAGAGAAGATGTGATTGGCAATGAAGTCTCCAAAGAAGAGGCATTAAAAAATGCGCCATCCAAAAACTCTGATTATTTCAAAATTCCTAAGGTTTTGGATAAAACGGGAGAATAGCAAAAATTAAAAACTAAGTTGATAAAGTAAAAAGCCCGAATATAACGTTCGGGCTCTTTTGTTTGGTTATAAAAGGTACTTATTGCTTTGTAAGATAATCGATTGCACTACCTTGAGAGTTGTATAATTGAATATTGGTATAATTATTCTCGAATTGATATGTAACTTCTGTAGTGGTTTGATCTGACCAAGAAATAGTAAGATTTGTACCATCATAAGAATAGGTTGCACTAGTCGTCCCTGAAGAATTATAAAGAATTAATCCGGAAGAAGTGAATTCCCAATAGTTATAACCAGAACTATTGTACCCGCCAGTTGAGCTTGGGCTACTCCAGGTACCAATAAAATGATTGGTTTGAACAGGCGCCTCATCCTCACAGCTAACAGAAACGTAAGACACGATTGCAAGTAAGAAAAATAAAAATGTAAGTTTTTTCATGATTTTATTTTTTAAATAGTTTATAACTACCTACAAATCTGAAATTTAATCACCAACGATACAATACTCAATTATGAGTAATTTGATTGCAAAGCTCCATTTCATGAAGTTGAACAAGGGAAGAGGAAGTAAAAAAGGGCTGCCTAACCGACAACCCTTTTACTTATAATGGAATATTACCATGTTTCTTTTTGGGGAGTGATTTTACTTTGTTTTTCAGCATTTCAAACCCTCTGATTAATTTCATTCGGGTGTCTGATGGAATAATTACTTCATCAACATAACCTCTCGCCGCAGCATTATAAGGATTGGCAAACAATTCTGAATATTCTTTGTCTTTTTCAGCTAAAGTTTTTTCCGGATCAGCACTATTCGAGATTTCATGTCTGAAGATAATCTCCGCCGCTCCTTTGGATCCCATTACTGCAATTTCAGCAGATGGCCAAGCAAAATTTAAATCCGAACCAATATGCTTGGAGTTCATCACATCATAGGCTCCTCCATAAGCTTTTCTTGTAATTACTGTAATTCTAGGAACGGTGGCTTCACAGAATGCATACAATAATTTCGCTCCATTGGAAATAATTCCATTCCATTCCTGATCGGTTCCAGGTAAGAAACCAGGCACGTCTTCCAAAGTCAAAATGGGAATGTTGAATGCATCACAAAAACGGACAAATCGAGCTCCTTTATTGGATGCCTTGATATCCAATACCCCAGCTAAAAATGCAGGTTGATTGGCAACAATACCGACAGATCGACCACCAATAAAAGCAAAACCTACTACAATATTTTCTGCATAATCTTTATGAACCTCATAGAAAGATCCTTCATCAACTAATTCTTTGATCACATCTTTGATATCGTAAGGTTGATTTGGGTTTTCAGGAATAATGGTATCCAAGCCTTTTCTTAGTTCATCGGATTTAAATTGATACTCAATAGTTGGATTTTTTTCCTCACAATTCTGAGGAATATATTGCATCAATTTTCGAATGCCATTAATGCATTCCAATTCGTTTACCGAAGTAAAATGCGTAACTCCAGATTTCGATGCGTGGGTCTTTGCCCCTCCAAGTTCTTCGGATGTTACTTCTTCGTGAGTGACTGTTTTCACCACATTCGGACCAGTAACAAACATATAAGAAGTATTCTCAACCATGAAAATAAAATCCGTCAAAGCTGGAGAATAAACGGCTCCTCCCGCGCAAGGCCCCATAATTGCAGAGATCTGAGGAATTACTCCAGAAGCCATTGTGTTTCGATAAAAAATGTCAGCATATCCACCCAATGAAACTACTCCTTCTTGAATTCTTGCTCCACCAGAATCATTCAATCCAATCAGAGGTGCTCCGTTTTCTAAGGCAAGATCCATTATTTTACAGATTTTTTTTGCATGCTCTTCAGCTAAAGAACCACCTAATACCGTGAAATCTTGGGAAAAAACATAAACCAATCTACCATTGATGGTTCCGTATCCTGTGATCACCCCATCACCATAAAAAACTTGTTTGTCTAAACCGAAATTCGATGATCTGTGCGTGACCAACTGACCCATTTCTTGAAAGGAATTGTGATCGAGTAAAAGTTCTACTCTTTCTCTTGCAGTTAATTTCCCTTTTTTGTGTTGGGATTCGATTCTTTTTTCTCCTCCTCCTTTGAGTGCTTCGGCTTTCTTTTCAGCTAACAGATCAAATTTTTCTTTCATTACTTATGTTTAGATAGCTTCAAATTTAGTTTTTTTTGAGATAAGATAGTGATGTATTTTTTTAAACCGCAAAGACGCAAGGAAGTCGCAAAGGACGCAATATTAAACGTTTGTTAATTGTTTAAAATGGTTTTTTTAGTCCTTTTTTCATGAATTTTGAAAAATGAATGAAAATGAAATTGCAAAAATAGTATTCGAAAACAGTCTTAAAATCCACAAAGAACTAGGGCCTGGATTGCTAGAAAGTGCCTACGAAGAATGTCTTTATTTTGAACTCCAAAAAACAGGTTTGGATGTTCAAAGGCAAGTTGGGCTACCCTTAATTTATGGAAATGTTAAAATGGAAATAGGATATCGAGTAGATCTTCTTATTGAAAAAAAAGTAATTGTAGAATTAAAGTCGGTGGATGCCATAAATGAAGTTCACATTGCGCAGATAATAACGTATTGCAAGTTATATGAGTCCAAACTAGGACTGCTTATTAATTTCAATGTTCCCTTATTAAAAAACGGATTTCGAAGAATAGCAAACAATTTATAATTGGCGTTCTTTGCGACTTCCTTGCGTCTTTGCGGTTATGAAAAAACTAAAAGAAAGCCCTAACCTCCATACCACCAGTATGTATGACTTTATTACCCTGAGTGGATCTTCCATTGTACGAAATACTCAACTGCAAGAATTTGGCGATGTTTCTTTGGTAACTTACCCCCCAGGTTAGGTTGAGTCCATCTTGAAATCCTTCCAACATTTCATAAGCAATTTGAGTATTTGCGATGCCTGTATATTCAATCATGATGAGGTTAAATGTGGCTTGTAAACTCCCTTTTTTGGGTTCATTGAATCTGAATTCCACTCCAGTATCCAATAATTGAGCACGTTCTTTATTTACTCCATTGTTTAACTTGTTAGTGTATTTTGAAAGCAATGTTAATCTCAAAGAAGTACTGGGTTGATAGCTAAAGCTCAATTCAGGTTTGTAATAGTCCAGATCAAAATTTCTAGAAGAAGTATAGGTGGCTCCTTGTCTCTTTTTCCCAATTTCTCCTGAAACTTTTAGGGTGAATTTCCTTGAAATATTGTAGCGGATATTTAACTGATGAAAATTTTGATCTCGAGCATCAAAACCATTTGCAATTAAAGCCTTGGAACTTAAATATTGATAGGTATAGTCGAATCCAAATACGGGATTGGTTCGGTTGAAGTAAAAGGAATTTCGAAAAGAGGTATTTAAATTCATGAGGGCGGTGTCTGCTATTTCAAAAATGAAAGGATTGAAAATATCGCTCGATTGTTCTTGAGCGGTTGTTTTTCTATTGATTCGGAAGATGGTTTGGTTCGACAATCTGGAAACAAACTTTAAAAATCCTTTTTTTCTTGCCAGTACTCTTTCTGGTCTAAAATTCAGTGAAGTTTGAAACTCATTGGTGTACACACGAACATAATCCGTTGAAGGAGTAAAGACGCGAACATAATTAGCCTGATCCTGAAATTGTGCAATTTCGAATTCATTCAAATCTTTGATACCGTCGTTGTTGTAGTCAACCCAGGTATAGACTCCCTGACCAGCGGCTACTTCCAAATAAACAAATTCTTTCTTTTGCTCCAATCCAGATCCAATTTCATAAAAATTACTCCAGTTAATCGCCCCTTTCCAGACGTTTAGAATATATTCAATTCGGCTCAAAATGGTATTATCAGGCTGAACATCAATCAATTCTGAGTTTTGGATTGAGAGTTTTCGGTAAGAAATGGTTGCTTTAATGATGTTCGATCGCCATTTGGTCATTTTAAAATCCAACCCCACCATTTGCGCAACAGCCGAGGATCTTAAATTGAATGTATCTGAAGCCCAGTCGTTTCTTTGTCGATAAAAAAGTCTGTAGCCAATTTTGTTGGTGTCTGGAGTCCCAATATAGGTTTCAAAATCATAGTATTGATAGGAAAGAGGATCCTGAACAAGGTTATTCAATCCGGTTTTTTGGTTCCATTCTTGATCATCTTTAAAACCAATTTTCAACCATTTCATTTGATAAAATATGTGTGATTTGTGTCTTAGGAATAGGGTTTTTTGTGTTCCAAATGAGTTCAATAAACTTCCATCTACCCAAACATTTAAACCTTTAAATTTGGTGTCGATTTTTAATTGGTTTTTGTAACCCTGATAACTATTTCCCCAATAGAACATTTTGAACAGATATTCAATCTTCCCAATTTTTGAATGTTCGAAACCTAATTTTGCATTTCCCAAATATTGGTCGTCGTAATAGTTTGCGGTGAGAATATTCCAGTCTCTGGAGAATTCCACATCACGATATCTTTGAATTGGATTGAAATCTTTGCCTCTACCTTCAAAGTTTATCTCAGACCTTAACTTCCAGGGGGTAAGGGTGTCTTTGGATATTTTATGATTGGTATTGAAGTTAAAATTGATACCCAATCCATTGTTATTCTTCTTGTCCAGATTGGAAAAGGTATTGACATCTTTATTCGAAAACGCTACTTCAAACTTGGAACTTACTCCTCTGGCCAAATCTACTCTTGCTCCTGCGGTAATCATTTGTGTTCGTACAGGAGCCGTTAACAAACGAATGGGAGCATAATCCCCTTGAGAAACACCCCCAACTGGCTCCACCCATTTATAAACTTTTCCAAAAGCGGAATAATAATCAAAAACGTAATCTCCTTTTCCCGTTCCAACAAAAGAAAAGGCTACTTGGAATATGGCGCTGTCAGGAGAAGTGTTTATCACTAAAACAGAGTCATAGCCCAAACTATCAATCATTGCATAGAGGTTCTGACTATTGTTGTATCCCACATCTACCACACTGGAACGAATGGCATTTTGAGTACTATCTCCAACCAATGAAAGCAATGCTTTGTCTTCATCACTTAGATTCTGTTGCAGAGGTTGGTTCTTTAAATCAGATTCAGAATACGCATTGACATAAACGCGAAATTTTTTCTTTTCAAAAGCAGCAGATCCTTGAATCAGGGTTCGAGAAAAACTTTGATCTGTATACTGAAACTCCACCTTTATTCTTTTGTCTTTGGTGATTCTTCTTTTAGCGGTGAAAGTAATTTCGGCCGTATTGTAATCGATGGTATAGTCGTATTCTCTACCTCGCGTCATTAGTTCACCATCAATAAATACTTTTTCTGTCCCTGAAAGAATGATGATGTAGATTTCATTGTTGTTTCCTTTCAATCGATAAGGCCCTTGATTTCCTTCAATACCCTGAATTTCATTCCGACCAAAAACTCCTTTAGAAAAGGCAAATGAGGCTTCAGCTTCCACCATTCCAACTTCAATTTTTTCTTTTCTTGTTGCATTGATATCAAGAGGTTTGATGGGTAAGGCAATTGTTCCATTGATTCCTTGCCCTCTTTTATTGTAATTCATGAAATATCCGTAAGGTTTGTTGATCCAAAAATCCCCACCCGTTAAGGAAAAAGTGTTATTGTAAATACTGATGTAAACCTGATCAAATTCTTGCAATTGATTGGTGTTTCCGTCCGGTTGGATGGGAATATTAGCGTCAGAAATCGAGGCTTTTAAGTAAAGGTTTTTGGTGATTTCACCTGTAAGTTGAAGGTTTAATGTGGAATTTACAGAAAGGTTTTGGTTGTTTCCAAACATGATTCCCCTGGAAATTGATCCATTTTTCTTTAGTTTACTAGTACTAAAAAAATCGTCTTTCTGACTTTTGGCGGTATAGTAAAATTCATCTTTTTCCTTCGGGCGATCGTATTTGTAAATGATGTTCGTGTCTTTATTAGCATGAATCTTAGCAAAGTTCAAAGGATAAGTTGTGAAGGTGGAAACTAATAGGGTATCGTCGATTTTGGTCCAGTTTAGGATCAATTCGGAGGAAAAGGGGTTGAGTTGATAGGCCTCTTCTGGCAAAGGAATTCCATCTGACCCCACAATTTTGAAGTCACTGGATACAATACTTAAAGTATCTAGCAGGATTGTATCTTTCCCAGGCCGTATTTCTTTTTTTCGAAAAATATCCTCCTGACCAAAGATCAAATTGAAATTCAAAACAAAGAAAGCAGCAAAAAGTAAATATTTGAGCCTTTCCAACAACTATTGTCAGTCTTAAGATTATCTTTGCTATTCTACAAAAAATAATCGATTCATTTAAACAATATTATCACGCAGAATGGCCAAAATTATTTCATACAACGTCAACGGAATTCGGGCTGCCATCAATAAAGATTTTGCAGGATGGCTAAAAGCTGCCGATCCGGATGTCGTTTGTATACAAGAAACCAAAGCACAACCAGAACAAATTGACACCGATTTATTTGCTTCTTTGGGTTATCATTCCTACATGGTTTCTGCTGAAAAAAAAGGCTATTCAGGGGTTATGATCCTCACCAAAAAGGAACCTGATCATGTGCAGGAAGGATGTGGAATTGAGTACATTGATAAGGAGGGAAGAATTATCCGAGCAGACTATGGAGACTTGTCCATTATGAGCGTTTATATTCCAAGTGGAAGCAGTGGCGATTTGAGACAAGACTTAAAAATGCAGTTTTTAGATGATTTCTATGATTACATTCAGCAGTTGAGAAAAGAAAGACCCAATTTAATTATTTCTGGAGATTACAATATTTGTCATAAAGCCATCGATATTCACAATCCGGTTTCGAATAAAAACACTTCTGGATTTTTACCCGAAGAAAGGGCCTGGGTAGATAAGTTTGTTGATAGTGGATTTGTTGACACATTCAGGGTTTTTAATCAGGAACCACACCAATATACCTGGTGGACATACAGGATGAATGCAAGGGCAAACAACAAAGGTTGGCGCATTGATTATCACATGGCTACCGAAAATTTGGAACCTGATTTAAAAAGAGCCGTAATATTAAGTGAGGCTGTTCATTCTGATCATTGTCCTATTCTGTTAGAATTGAAAAGGAATCTTTGATGACAACAGCAATACAAAGGGTTTAAGGAATGAACACAGCTAATTTTGAACGATAAAAGAGATACCGGAGATTGTCTGAAATAATTTTTAAAGCAGTAGTAATGGGGTTGGCTTTGGCGATGTTGCCAGGACCGGCTTTCTTTGTTTTACTTCAGACAAGTATCAAAAACGGAATCCGGTCTGCAATGGCCTTCGACATTGGGATTCTTGTTGCGGATATCATTTACATTCTTGTTGCTTATTTATTTTATGCGGAAGTCCAGAATTTAGCAGGACAAAAGGATTATTTGACACTGGCAGGTGGAATTATCTTCGCTATTTTTGGAATTAGTTTCTTCGTGAATATTCGAATGAAACATAAAAAATCTAAACCTAAAGAAGAAAAGCCTAAGCAGTATAAGAAAGAGGGCAGTTACTGGGTTTTATTTCTAAAAGGGCTTTTATTGAATGGGTTCAACCCATTTGTAATTTTTTACTGGTTAGGAGTCATTACTTTCGGATCCGATGAAGTGGATGCAGAAGGCAATCAAATGTTATGGTTTTTAACCATTATCCTGATTACTTTTTTCAGTATTGATGCACTTAAAATTTTGGGAGCAAAAAGTCTGCAAAGATTCATCACACCCAAATTTTTGAAAAATCTAAACCGATTTATTGGGGTTGTTTTTATCATTTTTGGAATAGCGAGCATTGTAATTGGAGCTAGAGGACTCATGTAACCTCGAAACAGAAATAACTTATAAAAAGAAAAACAGGAATGAAGTACAGTATTATTTTTTTGATCACATTTTTTTCGTTTGGAACAGTAATTTTCGCACAGAAAAAAAGGGACAAAAAAGCCCATATGGAATACTGGGATTACAACCACACTAAAGTTCGAGTTAAAGGTTACTATTTTATGTTTCCTTCAGGTGAAGTGACAGAATTAAAGCACGGAAGATGGACCTATTTCACCAAAGAGGGAAAGATAGAAGAAATTCAGACTTACAATTTAGATAAGCTTCACGGTAAAACAACAGTTTATTACAAAAACGAAAAACCAAAGATTGAAGGATTTTTCAAGGATGGGTTGCAAGATTCCATTTATAAAGAATATTGGGAGAATGGAAATCCAAAAATGGAAGGCTATTACAATTCTGATACAGCCACTGGAGTTTGGAAATATTTCTATCAATCCGGGTATTTAATGATGGAAGAGGAGTATGTCGACACCAATGTTTACGTTTTAAATTTTTGGGGTCCGGACAGCACACAACTTTGTAAGGACGGGAATGGGAAAACCATGACGCTCTACGCTTTTGGCACGGAAAAAGAAGTTTACCATTACAAAGATGGAATGAAGGATGGTGAATTTTATGAAAAGAACATGTACGATGCCATCACAGTGAAAGGAAGCTATAAAGAAGGAAAGAAGGACGGCAACTGGGAGTTTTACTACATCAGTGGTGCGCCGAAATTAAAATCAGCTTATAAAGAAGGTGTTTTGGATGGGCAATACACCAAATATTTTCCAACTGGGACCGTTGATGCCAGCGGAAAGTATGAAGATGGAAAGAAAACAGGAGAGTGGATTTGGAATTTCAAGTCTGGCAAACCGGAAATGAAAGGGAATTTCAAAGATGATCAGATGCATGGTAAATGGATTTACTATTATGAAGACTCTGATCAAATCTCCTATACGGCTGAATATGATAATGGTCTGAAATCGGGTACCTGGAAGTATTTTTATAAAGATGGATCCCAATACAGAGTGGGAACATACGAAAATGATAAAAGAAACGGAGAATGGAAAACCTGGTATGAAGGTGGGCAGCTTTTAATGCAAGGAAAATATGTAGACGATTTAGAAGAAGGAATTTGGTTGAATTATTTTGAAAATGGCCAACTCAAAAACGAAGGCTCTTTCGAAAAAGGAAAATTGAACGGAGACTGGAAATCTTACTGGCCAAATGGAAGCCCTAAATTGGAAGGAGAATACAAAGACAATTTCAAAGTGGGACATTGGATAACTTACGCTTCTAAAAATGGCAAAAAGGAGGAAGAAGGAGATTATAAGGTTATCAAAGTCAAAAAGAAAATAGATTATGGTCCGTTTAAAGGACATGAAATTGAAGAAAGTGTGAAAAGTGGCCATTGGATCAGTTATTCTCAAAAAGACTTCCAAAAAACCGAAGAGGGAGAGTATAAAAATGGAAAGAAACATGGGGAGTGGATCGCCTATTATCCTATGGGAAAAAAACCTGCAGTGATATCGCATTACAAGGAAGGAAAACTTCATGGGGCAATGACTTCCTATCGATGGGGAAGAAAAGGAGGGGTGTCATCCATAGTTAATTACAAAGATGGCCTCAAGCACGGTAAAACCCAGATCTTTGATAAAAAAGGGAATATTATTTCTGAAAAGACATTCAAAGAAGGAGTTGAAGTGATTGAAGGAGGTACGCCCGGATGGACCCCAAAATAGATTTCTTCATATTTTTTTAATAATCTTGCTTTTATTAAATTTGCCCCCCTGAATTGTTTCAGGAAGCAATTGCTAAACACTCGAAAGAGTAAAACCAAAAGATAAGATGAAATTATCCGCATTTAATTTTGACCTACCCGAAGAATTTATTGCAAAATATCCTTCTGAAAATAGAGATGAAGCCAAACTAATGGTTGTACATCGCGACACAGGAAAAATTGAACACAAACAATTCAAAGATGTGATCGATTATTTTGATGAAGGAGATGTGATGATCATGAACAACACCAAAGTTTTTCCAGCAAGATTGTACGGAAACAAAGAAAAAACTGGAGCTAAAATTGAGGTATTCTTGTTAAGAGAATTAAATCGTGAGAGTTTGCTTTGGGATGTTTTGGTTGATCCTGCAAGAAAGATTAGAATTGGAAATAAATTGTACTTCGGAGATGATGAATCATTGGTTGCCGAAGTAATTGATAATACTACTTCAAGAGGAAGAACTTTAAGATTTTTATTTGAAGGGACTCATGAAGAATTTAAGCAGAAAATTACCGATTTAGGTGAAACTCCACTTCCGAAGTACATCAAAAGAGATGTGGAACCTGAGGACGAAGAAAGATACCAAACCATTTTTGCTGAAGTGGAAGGAGCTGTTGCAGCGCCAACTGCTGGTTTGCATTTTTCTAAGCAACTGATGAAAAGGCTTGAAATTAAGGGAGTTCAAAAGGCAGACATCACATTACATGTTGGATTAGGGACATTCCGACAAGTGGAAGTTGAAGATTTGACTAAACACAAAATGGATTCTGAGAGAGTGATCATTCCTCAAAAATCGGCAGACATTGTGAACAATGCGAAGGAGAATAAAAAGAAAATTTGTGCAGTGGGCACAACATCCATGAGAGCTATTGAAACATCGGTTTCTACAGATGGTGAGTTAAAGGAATTTGACGGATGGACGAATAAATTTATTTTCCCTCCTTATGATTTCAGCATTGCAAATTGCATGATTACGAATTTCCATACCCCACTTTCAACATTATTGATGATGATTGCAGCATTCTGCGGATATGAGTTGATGATGGAAGCTTACGAAATGGCGAAAAAAGAGAAGTATAGATTCTATTCTTATGGAGACGCGATGTTAATACTGTAAGCAGTCATTACGAATGAAATATTTTAGGGCTCTTCGGAGCCCTTTTTTGTTAAAATTTTTCACTGTCTACCAGGAACTTGGAACTAACTACTTTAGTCACTATCTTAGGAGTTCCAACTATGTACGCATTGAAAAAGACAATAATCATTACCGCAGCCGGCGAAGGTAAAAGAATGCCTTCCAACTTACCGAAACAGTTTTCCAATCTGAATGGAAAGCCTATTTTAATGCATACAATTAGAAGATTTTACAGAATCAATCCGGATTTTGAAATAATTTTAACCTTACCTGAAAAGCATCTGAAGACATGGAAAAAATTGTGTTTGGATCATGACTTTCAAATTCCTCATCATACAGTAAATGGAGGTGAAGAAAGATTTCATTCAGTGAAGAATGCGCTGAATTTTAGTACAGGAGATCTGATTGGCGTGCATGACGGGGTAAGACCAGTAATCTCAAGAAAACTGGTGGAAGAATTATTCGCTGAAGCAGAAAAGAAAGGGGCAGTTATTCCTGTAATTGAAATCAATCAATCCCTTCGAAAGATTGAAGGAAATAATTCTCTGGCGGTGGATAGATCAGAATACAGAATTGTCCAAACTCCCCAAGTTTTTAAAGCGGATATAATACAAAAGGCTTACCAAATCACTTATCAAAAGGACATAACCGATGATGCGACACTCGTAGAGCGAGTTGGACACAAGATCTACATGATTGAAGGGGATATCAATAATATCAAAATCACTTTCCCAAGAGACATGTTACTTGTTGAAGAGTTATTAGGACAAATTTAAATTCTCACGCGCGACCTAAATTCAGCAGAAAATAGACTCCTTACTACAAATAATCAAAAACCTGTGTTTTACGCCCCAAAAAAACGCGTTAAGCTTAAATTATGGTTAACTTTGCACATAATTTCACGACAAAATCAAAATGAGTAAGGAAGTCAAAATTCAAAATGCCCTAATTTCGGTATTTAGCAAGGATGGTTTAGGGCCCATCGTTGACAAGTTAAACGAGCTAGGAGTTCAAATTTTCTCCACTGGAGGAACACAAAAATTTATTGAGGACAGAGGTGTTTCTGTTGTGCCAGTTGAAGAATTGACTAGTTATCCTTCTATTTTAGGTGGAAGAGTGAAAACATTGCATCCAAAGGTTTTTGGTGGAATTTTGAATCGAAGAGCGCATGCTGGAGATCAGGATCAGATAGTGGAATTTGAAATTCCCAATATTGATTTGGTGATTGTGGATTTATATCCGTTTGAGGACACAGTTGCCTCTGGAGCAAGTCATGAAGACATCATCGAAAAAATCGATATCGGGGGTATTTCATTGATCCGAGCAGCAGCCAAAAATTTTACAGACGTAGTGATCATCCCTTCAATGAATCAGTATGAATCATTTTTAAATGTACTTAATGAGAAAAACGGTTCTACTTCTGAAGAAGACAGAAAGGGGTTTGCAAGAGATGCTTTTGAGGTTTCTTCGCATTATGATTCGGAAATCTTCAAGTATTTCAATCAGGGAGAAAAGGATGTGTTCAAGCAATCTATTGGTCAATCACAAGTTTTAAGATATGGTGAAAACCCACATCAAAAAGGTGTTTTTTATGGGGATTTAGATGCTATGTTCGACAAACTTCACGGGAAGGAGTTGTCTTACAATAATCTACTAGATGTTGATGCGGCTGTGAGTTTGATGGCTGAATTTAAAAACGACAATCCAACTTTCGCAATTCTAAAACACAATAATGCTTGTGGGGTGGCAACAAGATCTACGATTAAACAAGCCTATTTAGATGCTTTGGCAGGCGATCCGGTTTCTGCTTTTGGCGGAATCCTGATTTCCAATTCAAAAATTGATAAAGAAACTGCAAACGAAATAAATGAGCTTTTCTGTGAGGTGGTAATTGCTCCAGCATACGATTCAGAGGCCATAAAAATTTTAGAATCAAAGAAAAACAGAATCATTCTTGTTCAAAAAGAAGTGGAACTTCCTAAAAAGCAATTCAGAACGCTGCTGAATGGGGTTTTAGAGCAAGATAAAGATTTAGTTACAGAATCTAAATCCGATTTTAAAACGATTACGAAACGTTCTCCGAACGAAGCAGAGAAGGATGATTTGGTATTTGCCAATAAGCTCGTGAAACATACAAAATCGAATACGATTGTTCTGGCAAAAGGTGGACAATTATTGGCAAGTGGAACAGGTCAAACCTCCAGAGTAGACGCTCTAAGACAAGCTATACACAAAGCCAAATCATTTAATTTCGATTTGAAAGGTGCTGTAATGGCATCAGATGCTTTTTTCCCATTTCCAGATTGTGTAGAAATTGCACATAATGAAGGGATTGATGTGGTAGTTCAACCGGGAGGTTCGATCAAAGATGAGTTATCCGTGAACTACTGTGATGAGCATGGAATGGCCATGGTCTTTACAGGGAATAGGCATTTTAAGCATTAATTTGTATATTTAATAACCACCGTAACGAGGAATTAGTAACCTTAACCAAGGTTAATTAGTATAAGAGATTTGAACTATTAGAAAACCGCATGGGATTATTTAACTTTTTTACTCAAGAACTTGCCATTGATTTGGGTACAGCAAATACCTTGATCTTGATGAATGACAAGGTTGTCCTTGACGAGCCATCAATTGTTGCCAAGGATATTCAATCAGGAAAAGTTGTGGCCATTGGAAGGAAGGCGCAACAAATGCATGGAAAAACGCATAAACTGATTGAAACGATTAGGCCCTTGAGGGACGGAGTAATTGCAGATTTCCAGTCAGCTGAGATGATGATTCGAGGGTTTATCAAAATGATGAATAAAGGAAATCGTTTTTACAACCCATCACTGAAAATGGTTATTTGTATCCCATCAGGAATTACGGAGGTTGAAAAGAGAGCGGTAAAGGATTCGGCCGAACATGCTGGAGCAAAAGCGGTGTACATGATCCATGAACCTATGGCTGCGGCAATCGGTATCGGTATCGATGTGGAGGAGCCGATGGGGAACATGATCATTGATATAGGTGGAGGAACTTCTGAGATTGCGGTAATTGCATTGGGTGGAATTGTATGTGATAAATCCATTCGTGTGGCTGGAGATGATTTCACTAAAGAAATTGAAGATTACATGAGACGTCAGCATAACATTCTTGTAGGAGAAAGAACAGCTGAACAGATTAAAATAGAAGTAGGTTCTGCCATGTCAGAAATTGACAATCCTCCGCCAGATTATCCAGTAAGAGGACGAGATTTGATGACTGGAGTTCCAAAAGAAATTATGGTTTCACATGTAGAAATCGCGCATGCGTTGGACAAATCGATTTCCAAGATCGAGGAAGCGATTTTAAGTGCATTGGAGATGACGCCTCCAGAGCTATCAGCAGATATTTACAAAACAGGTATTTATCTTGCCGGAGGAGGTTCTATGTTGAGAGGACTAGATCAAAGAATTTCAATCAAAACTAAATTACCAGTACACGTTGCTGAAGATCCGTTAAGAGCGGTTGCAAGAGGAACAAGTATTGCATTGAAAAACGTAGATAAATACCAATTTATCATCAAAGACTAATGGGAGGAAATGAATGAGAAATCTACTGATATTTCTCAACAGATTTAAGATTTTCATCGTTTTTGTGGCGCTGCAATCCATAGCGCTAGGGATTTATTTTTCCTATACTTATTATCCCGGGATGCGATTTTTGAGTTCTACTCAAACCATCAATAATTCGCTTATCACTTTCAGAAATGGCATCACTGATCATTTCTCTTTAGCTGAGAAAAATGATTCTTTGTTAGCAGAAAATGCCTATTTGAGAAATCGACTCAAGGAAAATTATGTTCGTGTACAAACTGATTTAGTTAAAATTTCAGATACCTTGCACCGACAAAATTATACTTACATCTCAAGCAATATCATTAATTCAACAATCAACCATCGTAATAATTTTGTCACCCTTGATATTGGAAAGAAGCATGGGGTAGAAGAAGGCATGGGGGTGGTTTCTAAAAATGGATTGGTCGGCATAGTTTTCAAAGTTTCGGATAATTATACACTGGTTAGATCCATATTAAGTGAGAACATCAACATTTCCATCAAACTAAAGAAAAATAATGAACACGGACTATTGAAGTGGAATGGTAGGGACTATAAAGAAGGATTGTTTACGGGATTAACCAATGATCTGGAAGTCAATCCCGGAGACACGGTTGTAACCAGAGGGTCTCATACTCACTTTCCAAGAAACTATCCTGTTGGAGTAGTGGCCTCCGCAGAATATGAGGAAGGACAACCCCATCAAAAGGTGATCATTCAATTTTTTAATGATCTAAATACCTTGCAATACGCCTATATCATAAATAATCTAACAAAACAAGAGCAGTTGAAATTGGAGAAAATTATAAAAGAGGAAAATAATGACTAATGCTATAAGAATTTATATCGTTCAGTTTTTTCTGCTTTTAGTGGCTCAAATTGTGGTTTTCAATAGTTTGCAATTTTCAACTTTGATTTATTCCATGATTTATCCTTTATTTCTTCTTTTGCTTCCTTTTAATCTTAGTGTAATAACTGGAATGGGGATTGGATTTGGATTTGGATTGATCATTGATTATTTCTCTAATACTTTCGGTTTACACGCCTCAGCCAGTATTTTAATCATGTACCTAAGACCTGCATTATTAAAATTCATTTCACCCAAAAGTGGATACGATCCCATATTAATTCCATCCCTTCGAGACATGGGGTTTTCTTGGTTTTTATATTACGCTGGGATTGTTTTGTTTATCCATCATTTTTGGTTCTTTCTTTTTGAATTTTTTAGTTTTTCGAGCTTCTTTTGGGTACTGTTTAAAACGATATTGTCCGTTTTGTTTACTTTGGTTTTTATGGTCATCTGGCAGTTTTTGTTTTTAAGACCTTCTAAAGTCGTCTAATGAATTCACTTGAATACAGAAAATTTGTGGTTTTATTTTTCATCGCAATTACAGCGGGTGTATTTTCTGTGCGTATGTTTTACATGCAGATCATTGATGATAAATGGAAATTAAGGGCTGAGGAAATCTCAAAATACAAAATGACCACCTATCCTACAAGAGGAATTGTTTACGATAGAAGTGGAAATAAACTGATCGCCAACGAAACCTATTACGATATCATGATGATCGAAGATGAGATCAGCAATTTTGATACAACTTTATTTTGTCAGCTTTTCAAAATTAATAAGGAAGAATTGGTTGAAATCTACCAAAATATGGTGGATAAACAAGGAAAGGACAAAAAAGGAAAAAGCAACTATCGAAAATTTAAACCTTATCCATTGATCACTGGATTATCATCTGATGATTTTTCAAAGGTGGCAACGGAACTTCAAAAATTTCCAGGATTTTTTGAGAATGTAAGAACTTTAAGGAAATATCCTCAAAATTCAGGGGCCCATGTCTTGGGATACATGAATGAAGTAGATGGCACTGACTTAGAAAAAGATCATTACTATCGAATGGGAGATTATATTGGAAGAACGGGAATTGAGAATTATTATGAGGAAGATTTAAGAGGGAGAAAAGGTGTTCAATACCTCATGAAAGATGCCCGCGGAAATATTTCAGGATCACAGGAAGAAAGTAAATACGACACAGCCGCTGTACCGGGCCGAAACCTAGAATTGACCTTGGATGCCGACCTTCAGACTTATGGAGAGTTGTTGATGAAGGGAAAAATTGGATCGGTGGTAGCGATAGAACCATCTTCAGGAGAAATCCTAGCTTTTGTTTCTTCTCCAACGTATGACCCAAATTTACTAATTGGTAAAAAGATTGGTAAAAATTTCTTGACACTTCAGGAAGATTCATTGAAACCATTGTTTAATAGACCACTTCAGGCCAAATATCCTCCAGGGTCTACATTTAAATTGGTGACTGGATTGATTGGGATGCAGATGGGGGTAGTGGATTCAAATAGAGCCTTTTCTTGTATTAAGAGTTTGGTAAATTGTCACGGGCACCCAACAGCACTTTCGATGTCGGATGGTGTGAAATATTCGTGTAACCCTTATTTCTACCAAGTCATGTCTCGAATAGTTCAACAAGGGAAAAGTCGAAATATTTTTAAAGATTCCAAGATTGGTTTGGCAGAGTGGTATGAATATGTTAGATCCTTTGGGTTGGGACAACCCCTCAATATTGATTTGGCTGGAGATATTCCGGGATTCATTCCTGATGTAGAATACTACGACAAAGTCTACAACAAAGCTTGGGCCTTTTCAACTATATATTCTATCTCTATTGGGCAGGGAGAAGTGGGTGTGACACCAATCCAGATGGCAAATTTGGCTTGTATCATGGCGAATCGGGGATATTATTATGTGCCACATTTGGTTAAAAGTATCAAAGGGAAGGATATTTCTGATAGATTTCAGGAAAAGCACTACACCAAAGTAAAATCAGAGTATTTCAATCCTATTGTAGAAGGGATGTGGCGCGTTGTTCATGAACCTGGAGGAACAGCCCGAAGAGCTAAAACTGAGGGATTGAATGTATGTGGAAAAACGGGAACGGCTCAAAACCCACATGGAGAAGACCATTCTATATTTATTGCTTTTGCACCGAAAGACAATCCAAAAATTGCCATTGCAGTTTATGTTGAAAATGCTGGTTTTGGCGGGACATGGGCGGCACCGATTGCCAGTTTGATGATTGAGAAATTTTTAAATGGGGAAGTCAAACAAGAAGCAAAAGAAAAGCGAATTATTGAAAAGAACTTTTTAACGGATCCAAGTATTCATTGAGAAAGAACGAAACCATATTAGACAACATTGATTGGAGTTTGATCTTGCTTTATTTCGTGCTTACGATCTTAGGCTTGTTCAATATCTATTCAGCTTCTTATAATGAAGAATTTCCTTCTTTGTTTTCGTTTTCGCAGGAATATGGAAAACAAATTATTTGGATTGCTGTATCCATGTTTTTAGGCTTTATCGTACTACTACTTGAAAGTGACATACTCTGGAAGTATGCGTATTGGTTTTATGCCGTTTGTATGCTCTTACTTATTGCTGTTTTATTTACCCGAGAAATTAATGGAGCACGTTCATGGCTTGGTTTTGGTTCGATGGGAATACAGCCATCCGAGTTTGCGAAATTAGGAACGGCCATTGCCATATCAGCCTATATATCAAACATGAATATCAAATTGCAAAGTCAGAGTTCTGCTTTTTATGCCAACTTGATTGTTCTTTTCCCAATGGCTTTGATTTTACTACAGCCTGATGCTGGAACGTTTGTTGTTTTTACTTCATTTTTATGGGTTTTCTACCGAGAAGGGATTTCGTATGACTTTATCTTAGGATTCATTTTAAGGCTAATACCATTTGTTGATCATACAAGGATTAAAATAGGATCCAATTTTATCCCTTTATTGATTGTTTCAGGAATATTGGTTGTTTCAACTTTGCTATTGAGTCAAACTACCATTCAATTTTTTGGGATGACCTTACCCGGATTCTGGGGATTGATTATTTCGATATCGGTGTTCTTAATTTTAGCATTAATTGTTGCTAGAATAACCGTGATGCTCCGCGAGAGAAAGAAGCTCTATTACATTTTAATTGTGGCTGCAATTGCTTCCTCTTCTTTGGTCTTCGCTGTCAACAGTGTTTTTGATTATCTCAAGCCGCACCAAAAAGAAAGAATAGAATTGTTCCTAGGATTGGAGGAAGATCCGGACGGGAAAGATTATAACAGAAACAGAGCGATGGCAGCTGTTGGTTCGGGAAGTTTTTTGGGCAAAGGGTATCACAAAGCAACCTTGGCATCTCCTCAGCAAGGCCACGTTCCGATGCAATCCACAGATTTTATCTTTTGCACTTTGGCCGAAGAGTGGGGATTTGTTGGAGGCATACTGGTATTAAGTTTGTTTGTAGTCTTGCTTTTCAAAATAATTCAAATTGCTGAAAGACAACGTTCTACTTTTACTCGAGTATTTGCCTATTCTATTGCGGTAATTATTTTCTATCACCTTGCGATCAATATTGGAATGACCATTGGACTTGCTCCAGTGATTGGAATTCCTCTACCATTTTTCTCTTATGGAGGATCTAGTTTAATGTCTTTTACAATGATGCTATTTGTTTTAGCTAAATTAGACTCCGAAAGAAAAAATGTCTTCCGTTAATGTTTAAGAATGTAAAAAATCTTTCTCCCACCCTTCAGTTGTTTTTTCTGTTTGGTGTTATTGTTTTTGGATTTTTCCAGTACATGTTTGTACAGGGAATAATTGTATTGTCTGTTTTTCCGGGTATAGAAGAGTTAAGTGATGAAGAAGTCATGAAAACGGTGATGACTTCCAAAACAGGAGTTTCTCAAATTCTACTAATTCTGCAACAATTGTTTTTCTTTTTATTACCTGCTCTTTTGATGAATTATCTATTAAGAGAAAATGGAAAAGGGATATTCAAATGGGAGCATAATTGGAAACAATATTTTGGCCCAATCGCATGGATGATTTTAGGAATTGTATCACTCTATTTTTTATTCTACATCAATGTGCATTTAATCGATCTCTTGCCAAATTCAGAGTATTTCATAGAAATGGATCAAGAGCGTGAAGGCGTCATTGAAATGGCTACAAGCAACGAATCTGTATGGTTATTTCTACTCAATGCAATTGCCATTACCATTTTGCCAGCCATTGGTGAAGAGATGATATTCAGAGGCTTTTTGATTCGCAATTTTTATCAGAATTCGAACAATATCTATTTTGCTGTTTTTGGCTCTTCAGCTTTGTTTGCCTTGATACATTTTCAGCCATTAAAGTTCATTCCCATGTTCATGATAGGTTTGTTGTTGGCATTGTTTTATGTTCACACCAAAAATTTATTGGTTCCCATAATAGCACATTTTATAAATAATATCATCAGCTTGATCTCCACAAAATATCCTATTTTGGAATTTTCAGAGAATCTTTATTTTTCCGCAGGAGCCTCATTAATATTATTGATCGTGATTGTATATTATGTGAAAAAACTGAAGGAGAAACAAATTTTATAGAACAAAAAACCCCAACATTTCTGTTAGGGTTCTTAGAGTTTCAAAATTCAATATTTAGTGTTTCTGAACAACCATCTTCTTGGTCATTTTCTGACCTTGTGGGTTTACTACAGAAACGAAATACATTCCATTTTTATAATCTTTATTTGAAAGTTCTATTTGCTCCTGGAACTTATTGATTGTAAGAGTTTCAATTAATCTACCAGATGCGTCATGAATGTAGATCTGCCCATTTTCTTTGAAAGAATTATTCAGCAGTAAAGTTGCTGATCCAATTGTTGGGTTTGGATAAATCATGAAATCCATTGCTGCACTTTCATCATGAACTCCAGTCAGACCCAATATGGTAGATATTTTTCCTGAAATGGCTTGATACACTTCTTTGGAGTCTTTATCCTGAATCCAAACTACAACATCAAGATTGTTTAAATTGAATCCGTTGGTAACCGTTGTGCTTTGGAAAACAGATCCTGTAGAACCAATATTCCAGATTTGAGAAAATGAAGTACCAGAAGCACCAGGTAAAAACGATAATAAAGTGTTTCGATGAATTCCACTTACACCAAACCCACTTAAATCAACAGAGTCCTCAACAACCGCTATTCTCACTACAACTTCTTTATTTCCAATGTCTTCGTTGGATGTGAAGTCAACTTGAACATCAATATTAGCTCCAGTTTGTGTCATGTTCAGGTCAATGGCAAATTGAGGATCCACAAGAGTTCTTGATTCCAATTTTTCTAAATCATTGTACCATGCTGATACTGTTCCCCTAAATGCAATACCGTCATTTATCACATAAGGAATAGAATCCAAACCATAGTAATTTTGTCTCGCTGAAGGACCAGAAGGATAGTTGGCATTTAGCAATTCACTTGTGGTTTGTCTTGTATGATATTGCACATTCACAAGATCCATGGAATAATCATTTAAAGTAGGCTCGTCTATAACACCGTTAAATACAGGCGTAGAAATTTGTGATAATCCATCAGTATAATTTGTAAAATGCTCTACAAGCACTGTTCTTTCTCTTTCACCAATCCAAATATCATCTATTGCGAAACCATCAAGTGTTTGTGCGATATCTGATCCAAATATAATCTTAAATCGAACCATGGTATCTCCCACCAAAGTGTCTAACTGATACCTAGCATCGATCCAACCGCCAGTTGAACCAAACCAACCCTCTGGAGAAGTTGTATTATTTGGATCCGCTTCAATCAGACCCGTAACAAAATCATCATACCAATTGATTCCTTTATCAACTGTTCCAAGCGGAAAATAGTCAGCGCCTTGATCCCCGTATTCTATTTTCATTCCATCTCCCTGATTGGTTTCACCCCACAATTTAATTTTAATCATAGGACGTTTTAACTGAGAGAAATCAAAACATGGACTTATGATAAATGAGAACTCATTGTTGTTGTGGTTATCATTTAAACTAGTCATTAAAACATTAGATCCAGAATAGGCCGAATTAATGGTCGTTCCAGAAGGAGCTCCCCATTCCCAGCTATTATTTACCCCAACAAGGGTATCAGGAACCCATCCATAATTACCGGTTTCAAAGTCTGCGAAATATGGATAAGATTGCACATATTCTCTAATCCAAATGGCTTTCATTGCAGTATCAATACAACCATAATCAGTTTCTCCAATTACGGTTACCAAATAAGATCCATTTTGTGTATAATCAAATAGTGGCTCGAACTGAGTAGAAGTATTATTTCCAGGATCCCCAAAACTCCAACTCCACATGGTCACACTATCAATGGCCGGTGTATTATTGACAAATTGGGTATTGGAAACACCACCGATCAGACATTCATTGGTCCAGTCAAAGTCTACTCTTGGTTTTTCCCCAAACCACTCAATTAATTGATATGAATCGGAACAACCAGCAGTTGAAGTAACTTCAAAAGTAATTACTTTTTGACCACCATATTGGAACAATACAGAAGTATCTTGAGACGAAGAAGCAAAGCCATCAGAGAAAGTCCAAGAATAATCTGCAACAGTTGCTCCGTTAGTTATTGTCGTGTCCACAAAATCAATGGTATCCGTAATACAATTTGAATTAAAAGTAAATCCTACACTTGGAGTTGGGTAAACCAACATAGAGTCTTCAGCATATGCTTTGCATCCATTATTATCAATATAGTAGTATTGTACAGTAATAATTCCATTCGGATAATTTCCTGCAACTACCTCGTAAAATCCAGTTGGATCATAGGTTTCATAAACCCCATTGAAGTAGAGAGAATCATCCGGACCTGGAAGAGGAATGGCATTGACATTTGCCGTGTCATTCGAACAGAACTCATATCCATCGATATTTACACCAGCAACAGGTAAATCATTAACATATAGAAAATCTGATGTGATGTTTGTACAACCATTTACATCTGTAAACTCATAATAATAAACATAATTCGAATCTGGTTGGGCAAAATTAGAATTAAACCAAGCCTCTCCTGCTACTGTGGTGTCTGTGATTCCATCGTTTGAATAGAAATTACCAACACCGGTATTTCCATCTCCTAAACCTTGAAGTAAGAGCGAATCACCGAAGCAAATGTCATTGTTTGTATTTACAATTGAAACTACAGGTTGATCGTGAACAGTAAACAACCATGTTGAATCCACAGTACAACCATTTACGTCTGTATAAGTAAAAGTAATAGGTTCGTTAATAACAGGACCAGTACTTGTGTTCAAAATTGCAAATCCATCGTTTGCTATACCATTATTTACGTTGTTTCCAGAGAAGTTACCGACCTGTAATCCTGCAGCAAATCCATAGACTGTGTCGGTAAGTCCCAAACACAATTCATTGGTTAAAGGAATTCCACCTGGAGTAGCATTTTGGGATAATTCAATATTAGGCACACTACTCACTTCTATCGAACCATTAATGCTCATGGAACACTGTTCTAGAGGTGATTTATAGAGATAATTAATAGTATAGCTGACATCCTGAGCTCCATTGAAGTTGCCCGGATTAAATGTGACTGTAGTTTGATTGGTATTCGTGAGTCCACTATTACTAAAAGCAGGAGCCCCGGTTATTGTCTATTCAGATATCCCTCCGAGTGGATCTTGGTTTTCCACAACAATATTTACAGGTCCAATATTAGCACAATAGGGTGGAGCTAAGTTTGAAAAATTTCCAGCACTGTTTAAATGTTCCACATAGAAATATCGATCTACGTAATAGTTTTTCGTTGTATAGGTTGGATAAAAATAAGGTAAACAGATTGTTCCAATGAAGGGAACAGAGAAACATTGTTGATCTAAGTAAATACCATTCTGAATTTTGTTTTGGTATTTGTATCTGAGTTTAAATGTATCTAAAAACTGCCCGGGTGTTATTGGAAGAGCGGACAAATAAATGGTGTCATAATCATTGACAGTACAACAAAATAAATTTCCTCCTCCTGCTAAGGTTGTCGCACTTATGTTATTATTTTGCGCATCGAAAAGTCTAAATCCGGATAAATAAGTTAAACCTGCAGCTGGATAATTCGGTGTTCCTGGAGTCCAAGGTTGAGCTACACCCCCATTTGGATCTGTTGCGCTAATTGGCACTAAACCTTCATTGTTGCAGAATAGGGCGTCTCCAAGACCAGAAATGGCTCCTGCAGATACAATGTTAATTGAATCGGTATCAGTTGAAACACAACCTGTTGAATCCGTATAAGTGTACCTATACGATTTGTTTCCTCCGAGCCCTGCAACATCCAGATAAAGGGAGTCACCACTAGCCCCAGGGCCTGTAAAATAGCCTGTTCCTCCAATAGGTAAAGGAGAAACTTTTCCAGGTAGATACACATTATCTTCTCCAATAATATACTCCGACTGGAAGAATTCAAAATCGAAATATACGGTGTCGTAAATGTAAAACTCAAAAGGAGGAGAAGTAAATGTACAACCGTTGTTGTCTACATAAGTATATGAAACCCAATTGGTGTCTACATTCGTTGAAGTATCTTGTAAAATCGTATCTGTTGGATTGTAGGAAAGTGTTGTTGTGGTGGTGTCATAACCATTTATTGTGAAATAGCTGGTCCCAGATGTAGGAATCCCTGACATAGAAACGTAATCATCATTCTGACAATAAGTAGTATCAATTCCAGTAATGGATGGGAATACTTGTTCAACAAAATTGATAGTTACCGAGTTAGAATAAGCCGTATCTGTATTGGCATCTATAACCATTCTTCGGATAAAAACATCTTGAGTTGGAGTATATGGTCCATAATCTGTTGTTGTCGGAGTTACAAATGTGTTCCAAGTTGAAAGGTTCGTTGACCACTGCCATTTATATCCAAAACCTCCAGCGCCACCAGATGCTAAGGTTCGGTTTTGAATGCTAGATGTCGTTCCTCCAAAGCAGATTAACTCATAAAAATTACTTCCTGCGGCAAATTCGATCACACCTCCATCAAAAACAGATGGCTCAAATAATATGGCAGTCGATTGTGCCGTACATCCGTTGCTATCTGTAACAGTTACTGTGTAAGTCCCACCGCCTAAACCAGTTGCATTTTGAGTAGTTTGAACGGGTCCTGTATTCCATAAATAAGTATAGGGAGTAGTACCTCCAGATGGGGTTGAATTCACAAATCCGTCATTCGTTCCCGCTCCAGAAGGATCCGTTCCTGTAGTCCCTACAGTTAAAGCAGAAGGCTCTGTTAATATCTGTGCACCATTCACCAAACAACCGTTAGCATCTTGGATCACATAATTTACAGTACCTGCACACAAGGAATCCAATACACTTGAAGATTGAAAGGATACTCCATTGTTTCCACTGTATTGATATGGCGGTGTCCCACCTGCAGCAGTGAATGCAATAGATCCGTCACATTTATTGTTACAGGAAATGGTGTCTAGAATAAAATGAGTTTCAGACAACAGAGAAGGCGTTGAAATTGAATAAGTTGTAGTTTGTCTACAAGTTGTGTCCAAAGCATCTGAAACCGTTAATGAATAAGATCCCTGAGACAGTCCAGTTACGGAACTATTGGTAACATTTTCTTCGTCAAAACCTGTACTCCAAGAAAAATCATAATTACCTCCATAGGATCCTGAAAGTGTAACAGCGATTGAACCATTTGTAAGTCCAAAACACGAAATATTTGTAACAGTTTCTACATCATATGAAAAAGGAACGGAGCTGTCATTAATGGTAACTACTCCAATGGTATCTAAACAGCCTTTATTGTCTTTAATGAATATATCATCGTAAGCTCCTGCAGCTAGTCCATAAAAGGCATTAATTGTATTCCATGTGCTTGTACTATCAATAGAATATAAAAAGGGCGATGTACCCGAAACAGGGGGCGAAAATATAATTGATCCATTATCTACAGGATCGCAAGTAACATCAGATTGACCAATAGACCCGAAATTAAATCCATCAAATCGACCAGAAAAGGCGAGTTCAAATCCAGAAAAATTTGCACTGGCATTGGATTTCATTTCAAGCACAACGACTCCATAAGGTACAATCACATCTGCAGGTACAGTATTTCCCCAATATTTTCCTATCAAATTCCCCGGAGCCGCAGCAGTATGGTAGATGATAAGTGTATCATTACCCGATGCTCCCATATCAAACGAAACAAATTTAATGGTTGTTGCTATTGCATAAGGAGGTAAGTTAATCACCATTATGTTGGTATTCGAATTGGTGTAATTTCCTCCAGGACCCCCGTCATCAAATACAACTCCGTCACAATCCATGGAAAATGTTCCAGCAGCATGATTCAACTGAGAGAAAACAGTTGAGAAAGAGAAAAGTAGTACAGCGAATAGTAGCGTTCTCATTTTTAGCATTTTAGTCTACTGAAGGATAGACGCAAATAGTTGCACAAAGTTGGCACAATTTGGGCTATAATTCAACATTTTCCTTGAGTTTAATCAAAGTAGCGTTCGAAATCAATTGATACAATGAAGACCCAGCAATCAGGAATCCACCATTTGACGTGGCAATCAGGCGATTACCCACCGCATTACCTTCATATCCAAGTTCAAAATTATTTTCCAGTGATAAGGGAGAAGAACCGACTTTGTAAACAGCAATTTTATTGAAATTATTAACATTATTGAGTCCAGTAGCACAGATTGTTCCGTCGGATTGAACTCGTACATCATATATTTCTTCCAAACCTGTGGTATTGATAATCAAGCTATCCAAATTGGTCCGAATGTCATTTACATCAATATTCAGTAAATAACCTTCTTTGATTCCTCCGGCAGTGGTTAAATATCCTCCTCCAATTAAAAGATTTCCGTTAAGATCAAAAGTAATGGAGTTTCCGGTTTGATCTTCTGCATCACCCCAGCAATGCGCATCATCTTCTCCCAACTGATTACTAAGCATGACGATATAAATGAGCTTGCCAGCATGAAAGTTTTCGTAAGCTCCTGTAAAACTCTGAGCCGTACCCACAGCAAAATATTGATTTCCACCATAAGCGACAATATCGTTACCATAATCCTGATTGCTTCCACCAAATTGATTCGTAATCAAACTATCTCCATTTTCGTCAATCTTACATACCATCATGTCGAAATATCCAGAAGGGTTTCCATTACCTCCACTGAATCGAGTTGTATTTCCAATAATAACGTAACCTCCATCGTTTGCACGTATTATTTTATTTCCAACTTGATCATTGATTCCACCAAATGAATTAAACCAAATCAAAGATCCATCAGGACCAAATTTGGAAACATATAGGTCTTTTTGCCCAGTACTATCAGTGATTTCTCCACATACCACATAGGTATTGTCATTTCCTAGCGTGATTCCATGAAATTCCACATGATCAAATCCAAATGAATAGGCTTCCCATTGAGTATTTCCGAATTCATTCGTTTTAGCTATGTAACCTCTTCTATTGGTTGTATCTTGCAAAGAATAACCAACAAATACATAACTTCCGTTGTCTTCAATTAAGTCTTCGGCTGAGTTCTCAAATTGGGAACCAAAAAATTTGATAAAAGAATTTCTCTGCATGTTGTCATAAGACTCCTTAGTGCAGGAAAATGCCATCAATATGGAAAAGATTGCTATATAAAGATTCTTATTCATTTGACTTAGAATTCTCTTTTTTGGCTTTTCTTTTTTCCTGACGTGCTCCTTTTTTCTGATTCTTCTTTAAGCCAATTTTTTTCGGAATATAGAAGTTGTAATTGTAGCCAATCTTGAAGAAGAAATTATTTAATCGAAAATCGTTGGAAACATAGAAATATTTGAAAAGCAATTCATTGGTCGCTTCATTTGATAAATTGTAACGTTCTCTAGGATTTGAAATATTGAAAAGATTGTAATCGTAGCCTAATTCAAAAAATACATTTCCCTTTGGAATTTTAAACTTCATTCCGATAATACCTGTAGCCCAGGCATTCCATCTGTTTCTTAAATGTTTAATATCCAAATTCGAACCTTTAATAGTTGACTGAGATTCTCCAATAATAAATCTCTCTGCACTGATATTGGAAGACATGAGAAGACCTCCTCTTATCCCAACACCAATGTAAGGAACGACTTTAGAATAAACATTTTTACGAAACAAGTATTTGTATCCAAGACTCAAATTTAAAGAGTTGACGGTCTCCGTATAAGTGTAATAGGAATGAGCATCAACTGTAGTTGGGTAATTATAATTAAACAGTCTCGTTTCTTCAGCAAATTTGAAATTAACATAGCCCAGATCTAAAAATAATTCTCCGTCTCTATGTGGATGATAAGCTGCAAATGCTTCTGCAGAGAAACCAATATTTACTTTGTATTTGGAGTCTAAAGAAGAGGCTTCGATATTGTGAGCCCCAAACTCATTGATGACCACCAATTGCCCTAATCCTAAACCTAGTTTCACACCTATTCCGAACACAGGATAGTTTCGATAGGCGGCATGCAGATCTATAAATTCTCTTCTGTCGGTTTGCTCAGAAGTTCTAAATTCCGGATTGAACTTTAAGAATTTCACCATGTAAATATCCGCACTGTCATTCATTCCTTGAAAAATATAGGAATCTATCAAAAGCTTGTAAGCCTTGGTTTTGTTTTCTTTACTGTAGTTGTTTTGGTCCAAACATTCCTTCACCAAACCAGGAATGGCTTCAATATTCCCTCCTTTGTAGGCTTTGTCTGCATTGTTCAAATTCAACAAACAAGGATCCGTTTCTGCCTCAATGATTTGTCCAATCAATGGGGAAGAAAGAAGAAATACCAATATGTAAACAATCTTTTTCACTATTCTATTGTTTCACATGTTTTGCGGTAAGGAATGTCTTTTGCAACGAATCTTTCCCATTCTTTCTGAGTCATGTTTCGTTTCAAAATGGTACACAGATCCTTTGCCAATGTTTCGGTTCGAGTTGGATATTTTGCAATTTTCCCAGAAGCCGAGCCGCAATATAGTTGTTCTCCGTCAGAAGAAAAAGCCAAAGACCATACCCAATCATCTAAATCTCTTAACACAATTGGCTCTAAATCAAGTTTTTCCAAGGAGAACAATCTTACTGAACCATCGAAACTGGCAGTTGCAAGGAATTCATCATTCGGACTCAATTCCAAATCTGATACTCTGGCAGTGTGACCAATCAAATCAATTATTTTTTCTCCATTTTTAGAATCGTATACTCCGATATGACCTTCCATATCTCCTGTTACCAAATATTTTCCATCAGATGTAAACAGAATTTTTGTGATTCCCGTTCCTGTATATCCAATACTGTTTTGTCTGAATTCATTTCCAACATCTACACTCATTATTTCTCCAACTGCAGACCCCCCAACAACCATATTCTTAGCAGGAGAATAGTCGATGGTTTTTAATTCAGTTAACAATTCCAATGTCTTGATGTGTTCACCGGTTTTGTAGTTCCACATTTCCAAAGTTGAATTCGCATGCGTTACGAATAAGGCATCGTTGTAGGCAACCATATCCCAAATCCGGTTGGCATTTTTTCTTAAACTTCTCGATTCGCCGTCAGGACCAATGACAACAATTTTTCCATTTTCTCCAGAGGCAATTAAATGTCCTTTCACTTCTAAAATTTCTGTCGGAGTAATTAACGTGTTTTCTGATCCATCGGTAAAAATAAATTTGCTACTGCTGGTCACGTTCATGTCTTTGTCCCACTTTTTCATGTCTCGATCCGATCCCAATGTAATCAATTGATCATTCTTCGAGTCCAAGATCAAATCACGAATACCTCCTCTGTGAGCTTGTAGGTGATTGTAGCCTTTTTTGTTTACCTGAGATAGTGTAGAATACAATCCGGCATAAACATCCCCATGGTGCTCTTCACCTTCATATTCTTCAACATATTGATAGGCTTGATAGGCCAATAATCCTTTTTGATCCGTATCCTTGTTTGGCTGTTGTGCTTTTACCGCCATGGATTGTGCAATAGAGAGCATTCTCAATCGATCTGCTCGATCCGCAGATTTATCCGCATTTTCCTTTTGAAGTAAAGCTTCTTTGGCATTTTCATCTGCTTTTTTCGCGTTGGCTATGGCCAATCTTTCCTGTTCAATGGCCCTGGTCAAGTTAGATCTTGCAATTCCGGCTTGTCTTTCGGCTTCTCTTGCAGCATCTTCTGCTTTTAATCTTTCTTGTTCCGCAATTTCAGCTGATTTTTCGGCTTCCATCGTTTTTTGCTCGGCAATTTGCTTTTGCTCTTCAGCCAATTGAAGGGCTTCCTTTGCTTTTTGAGCTTCAATTTTTGCTTGCTCTTCGTTTTCTTTGGCAGCTATTCTTTGCTTATCCGCTTCTACTTTTAAGGTAAATGACCAGATCATCATACCCATGGCAAATAGTGCCGCCAGACCTACCACTAAAGCAAAAAGTCGAGTTCTTCGAAGTGTTTTCTTTTGTAAACGAACTTTATTTTTCTCTTCTTCCAGGTATTCTTCTTCAGAAGAGTTGAGGTAAACCATCGCTCTTTCAAAAGCAGGATTGTTTCTTACTGCCCAAGATTTTGTTGGATTATTCTGATCCCTCCAGTTGATTGCCAACTGCAAATCAGGTGGTTTCATTAATCCAATTTCACCTTTTTGATAGAGCAAAGAAGAATCACAAAGTTTGAGATAAACTTCAACCGAATTGGTTTCTTCTTCTACCCATAGGATCAATTTATCCCAGATTCTCATTAAAGATTCATGGGAAATATCGAGTATGGTTTCCTTGTTTTTATTATTATCTGAAAAGTTGAGGAAAGTTCTACCGTTCGTTTGGAAAATATGTGAAATCTCCACAATTTTCTTCACATTGCAATCCAAAATTCCGCCTACTTCACCTAAGGAAGAAGGTCTACGAATTCCCCTGTTGTCATCTCCTTTTTCGGTTAGAGATTTAAACAGCTTTTCACACAGAATTTTGTCTTCATTATTCAATTCATCGAAAGCTTCATTGGCATGGATTGACAAAGCAGATTCCATGGTTCCTATCGCTTCATAATGCGCTACATCTATGGGTTCTTTAGTGGAATGGTGATTTTCCCAATAATCCCACGAACGCATTAAGGAGTGCTGCAAAATCGGAAGTTGATCATTTTTCTCACCAACTTCATTCAGCAATCGATGTAAAAGTCTTTTGGATATATTCCCACCTGCCACTGCAATCGGACCTTGGATGGCCTGAGCTAAATCCTCTCTGGTCATTTGCATTCAGGTAATGGGAATTGTTGATCAAACCTGTAAGTTCTTGGTATTGGGAACAATCTCCAATAAAATCGGAACGCATGGTCATCACAAAATACAGTGGAAAATCATCTTGTTTCACTGCATTTAGGATCAACTTAATATAAGCCAATGTTTCGTTGGCATTGTAATCACTTGTTTTGTTGAATCGAAATAATTCTTCAAACTGATCTAAAAGAATCAGAATATTTTTAGTCCGGCCAAAGATCTTGTAAACTTCACTTAACCCATTACTCGATCTTTTCAAAATGGAGTAAATCAATTTTGCTGTTCTTTCTTGCTCTTCTTCCGGAGCATAGACCGAAGCCATGTTCAAAGCCAAATTCCAAACCGGGTTATTTCCTGGTCGAGTTTTTACGATTTCCCAGTCTGTTCCTGCTTGAGCAATAAATCCACCGTGAAGAATCGGAATAATTCCACAGAACATTAAAGAAGACTTACCTGAACCAGAAGCACCCAGAACCGCCACGAACTTATTGTCCGCCAGTTTTTCCAATACCTCTTCACTTTGTCCTTCTCTACCGAAAAACAAATGACTCTCGTCCGTAGTAAACGGACGGAGCCCAGGAAAAGGATTGATCATTCTTCTCTCTGGTTTATTGGTTCTGATATGTTCTTTAGCTTCGGGCATCTTTTACTGCCTTCAAAAACGTTTTAATATTTTCTAATTTGGGTTGTGAGGTTGAATCATTAATTTCCATAAAATGAATGAGTTCGAGCTGAGAAAAGTATTGTAGCTTTTCGGCTGAAACCACACCTACCAAGTCAAAAGGTCTTTGCTTACCTAGACCGTAGGATTTTAATATATCGTCAAGCATGGAAGACATCCAGTGATTGTTCGCTTCCGAGTTCACAATGAGTACGGAGCTCGCCATCAATAGGTTGCGCTTATGCTGATGTAAGAAATCCAGTGAATCATCGAAACTATCGATGGCTACTAAATCAATACTTGCATCTTCCAGTTGTTTTCTAATTGCTTTAGTTTCGTTTTTAAAATTGACGCCATTGATGATGTAAATCAAGTTTCCTTGCATATCAACGGCCTCATTCTGCTTCCCTTTCTTATCAATTTTCTGAAACAGTTCAGATTTAAATTTTTCGATACCGCACTCTATGATTTCCGCTCCGATTAGATTGTCTGTTTTTCTTTTGATTTTTTCAATTTTAATCTGCTGGCTTTTTGTCGGACTAATATGCGAAGGAATATAAATGAATCTTTGAAAATCTTTGTTTTTAGAAGCATGAACCGATGCCATAGTATTTTGAAGCATCACCAAATCTTTGTCTTCACCAATTTCTATTGTTGCTTCTTGCTCACCTACAATGTGAATTGAAAAATGAGATTGTTCCAAATCCTTCTGTATTTCTGCTTCTGGAGAAGTACTCAGTGAATGATCTGGTAGTATTCTGAAGCCTTTCTGTTCTAACTCTCTAACAATGATTCTTCGATTCTCTATTTGATCGAAAGAGGTTTCTGCAACAAATACCGTTTTTCCATTGTTTTGCGCATGCCCATCATCCAATTGGAAAAGCACATCTGTAATGGTATTCCACCAGGCTTTATCAATTTGTTCTTGATCGGTATCTTTATTCTTAATCGAAAGGTCATAAAAATAGCGGTTTCGAATTGGTGTTTGTTCCGGATCAAAACTGATGAAAAAATTTTTCGAATTTGGTTGAATTTTTTCTGATTTCTTCCCATTTGGGATGATAGTGATGAGCGTATCCGCATCTGATTTTGAGTCGGATACGGTCACTTACCCACCTGAAAATTTCAAACTCATAGAGTACCTGAGGTCCTCCACAAAGCCTTTATTTTCAGATGATAGAGCACTGCCACCATCAATAGACGATATGAATATTTTTTTAGTCAAAAAATTAGAATCATTAGATTCGTATTCCTATTACGAGAATATCGTCTAATTGTTCCAAGTTTCCGATCCAATCTTTTAAAACTTTGTTGATTTCCTTCTTTTGTTCTTCCATTGAAAGACCTTGAATGGAAAGAAGTAAATTTTTGAAATTCTTGTATTTGAATTTTTTCCCTTTCGGACCTCCAAATTGATCTGGGAATCCATCAGAGAAAATATAAATAGTATCTCCTGTTTGTATATCTATGCTATGGTTTGTAAACTGATGTAGATCCTCTCCATAGAATCCACCAATTGCATTTCGATCGGCTTGATGCTCAATTAGTTCACCATTTCTGATGAGGTACATATTGTTATTTGCACCGGCATATTCTAGTTTTTTATCTTTTTTATTGATTCCAATTAATGAAATATCCATTCCATCGCGCACACTGGATTCTGTTTGCTCTTGTCTTAAAGTCTGAGTTACTCCTTCATTCAAAGCATTCAAAATCTCATTTGGATGTTGCGATTTCTTGACATTTAATGCATAGTGTAATTGGTCGTTTCCAACAATAGACATAAAAGCTCCAGGCACTCCATGACCCGTACAGTCAACCGCAGCAATATAATTGAAATTCTCATTGTCACTTGCCCAATAGAAATCTCCGGACACAATGTCTTTTGGAATGTAGAAAATAAAATGGTCGTCAAACAAATCCCTTACATAACCAGCTGGAGGTAAAATGGCTGTTTGAATTCTTTTCGCGTAGCGAATACTGTCTTCGATGTCTTTTTTCTGAGCAACGATCGCTTCTTTTTGTTTTTCGATTTCCGCAGTTCTTTCTTCTACTTTTCGCTCCAAAGTTTTGTAGTAATCTTCTAGTCGTTCCACCATCAGGTTGAACTGTTTTGAAAGCTTTGTAATCTCATTATTTCCTTCAACCTGAGCTCTTTCGTAGAAATTACCATCTGTTACTTTTGAAACATGATCAACCAGTTTTTTGATTGGATTGGTAATCACTTTTGTTTTTCTGAAGATCAATAAGATCACCACCATGATGGTTATGACAAAAACTACAGCATTTTTGATCAAAGACCATCTTCTGGCATGGATATAGGCTGAATTATCTGAAATAATCCGAATGACTGCATATTTGTACAACTCCGAATTGTCTCTGGTAATAGGAAGGTAGTCGAATCGCATGAATTTTCCATCGATGGATTTCTCAACTACTTTTGAACTCCCTCCTCCAAAGAGTCCGATAATCAAATCTTTGTCTTCAAAGAACTCTTCTTTTCTGTTAAGTGAAAATGGATTGTCTTCCCCAAAAAACAAATCAACTCCATAAAGCCCAGATTTGTTCTCGTAGAAGTTGTTTAGAAGATCACGGGTATTCGTTAGAACCTGATTGGCTTTGTCGTTGTATACCCCTAATTGAATTACATACTTATGATCCTTTGTTGCTTGATAGGTGTATTTTCTAAGTTTCAGTGTACTTTGTTCAATGGTGAAACTTTCCGGGGTAAATTCAAAATCCTGTCTTGTACCAATGATGAATTCCTTGAAATCGGCACCAAAATCGTATACATTTTTATCCTTATCCTTTTCATAGGTAGTATTAACGATAACACCTTTCGAATCAATGATGTAAATATCTTCTTTTTCAGGATCCATTCCCAATTTCACTCGAATAGAATCTAAATCAGCTATTTCGATGCTATCCGTTTCTTTAAAGATGGTTCCAACCAAATATTCCGAAAGCACTTCAAGTTGATTATCCACATCTCTTTCAACTTGTCTTAATTGCTTGTCCTGAGAGGTTAAAACGGTCTCAATATTGGCTCTTAATTCTTTGTTGGATTGTTCGGTGTGTTCTTGATAGATATCGGAGACTTCCCAGAAGTTGATAAGTGCTAGAGTTATAAGTGCCACGACAACGGGAAGAATAATATTCAGGATCAGCTGCCTGAATATTGTAGTTGTCTTTTGCTTATAACTAGTTCCCATGGTACATTCTAAGTGTACAAATATAAAAATATATTAGTAGGAATCAGCCTTTTTTAAGCTAAGCTCTCACTCTTCAATAAAAAGCGCAAAAATTGTTGATCTCCAGCAAGTTCAAAAAGATTTTTTTGATCTAAGGACAGACTGGTTTTCTCAGTTTCCTTTGTTGCTTTATCGGCGGGAACTATAAGATCATTTTCAAAATCGAAATAGACTTCAATACGGTCAACATATTTGTTGTTGACATGGCTAGATAATTCTCCAAAATGATCGAAGTCTAATTCTTTCAAGGAGTTCATTTCTACCAATTTGGAAAATTTATAAGCGACTAATTCAGTAATGTCGTTTGGTAAATTGATGTAATATTTCTTCTTTTCATCTTCTCGCATTCTCTTGAGAAGTTCGTTGTAGTGTTCCGTGAAATAATTCATCAAAATAAAATGCACCGTCTCTCTTATGGAATATGTAGGGTTATAGAAATGGGCTTTTAATAAAGATACTCTTGTCAAGCTACCAAAGTGGTTCAAGATGGCAAAAGCAACAATGTTGTGATTTAAAAACCGAATATCGCGAATGCTGATCATGTCAATGACGTTGGTTTCATTGATATTTTCAATAGGGAAATAATCGGCAATTCTGTTGATCTTCTCTTTAGCTCCGTATTCTTCAAAATATACTGTCACTAAGGGTTTGATGGAGTCTTCCAGCATCATGTCCATTAATTCCAGCGACATTTCTGTTCCTTCAAGAGTGTTTAATTCAAAATTCTCCTGGGCTTTTTTCAGCATGGATCTTTCGTAGATCAGACTTAAAATATTGAAAATGACCACTCGATCGTTGGCAATTTGTTTGTCAAAAATGTGATGCAATGCTTTGTGCTCGTGAATGTTCAGATTAAGCTGTACTACTAAATTCCAAGATGCAATTTCCAATCTTTCCTTTACGATTCGAACCAAAGTTTCTTTCTGTTCCACTTCCTGATGCCCCAATTCAGAAAGTCTCACTATTGCCAGATCGACAAGCCTTGGGTTGTTTCTATGGTACATTTTCCTCAAAAATTCTATCGCTTCTTTGCCTTTGATCTGAGCCACTAGATCTATAAGGTCTTTTTGATATTCATAAGTAGAGGAAGAAGAATCGAAATGATAATTGATGATTGGAAGAATGTTTGATTCTCTTTTGGCCAAAATAGTCATCAAAAGTTGTTTGAACTTTGGATTTTTAACATTCTCTACCAAAATTGAGTTGATCGTTGGATCATCATATTTCGCAGCTACTTGAATGGCCTTGAACTTAATTTCATCATTTGGAGATTTTAATAAATTCAAAAGCAATGGCGTAAAGTCTTTTTTAATATGATAACCAATATATTCCAAAGCCTCTACAATCTGTTCATCGTCGTAGGAATTGATTCGATCACTCAAATTATTATAAGAGAAGTTGGCATTTTTTATCTTTTCTGAGACACCAGTTTCATTAGATATGAAGAAAGGATTGATGACGCTTAAAATGTGTCTTTTGAATGGAGTCAATTGAATTTTTTTCTCTTTTATCAATGCTTCAATTTCAATGCTTTCTTTTTTCGTGCTCACTTGTTGATCGGTCTGAGCCAATGAGTCTCGGTAATGTTTATAGAGATAGAAGGTTACTACAATCCACAAACCAAGAATCCCAACCAACACATAAACGAAATAAATTGATTCTTTAAAAATCAGTGCCAATCCGGTCAAGATCAAACCAGAACAAACCGCTGAAATCTCATTCACAACCCCATCAATTCGAGCCTGTGCATCGTATTTAATTTCCTTATCAAGAGAGTGATACAACAATTTAAAGGCAGGAACTTCCAGACCTGATTTCAATGCGTTGGAGAATAATCTACCTAGAGCCACCAAAATGAAATAGAGCATGAACCCTGAAGATTCTACAGTTGACACATCACTGGTATAAGATAAAATGTTGATTCCTAAAAGAATTAAAATCAATAGAAAAGGTAAAATCAGAAGGGTCACCTTTAAACCATAGGTCTTAATCAATCTGTTGTAAACAAAGGTTTTTACGATCAATGTCACAATCATCATGGCCAGGGTAAACTGAGCCAGGAACATGGCCAAATCAGCACTGGACTCATATTGCTTTTCCGTAACCGCCAAGAATATAAATTGAATAAAGAAGGCTACCACCATGGATAAACCAACGAAAAGCGACATGAATAAAAGGTATTTGTTTTTAATCAAACTTACTTTTTTAGCCGATTTCTGAGCTTTGATAGGCGCAAGATTGGATTCACGTACCGTTTTCAGCCTTAAGATCCTAAACTGAATTAAAGTAGCCAGCAATACAAATGCACTGGAAACAGAGATCAAATCTTTTACATCCGGAGTATAACCAAAAAGTGCTGGCAAGATTGGAATTGAAGCCATGGAGAGAATTACTCCGATAATCAACCCCGAATCGATAATACCAAAAAGTCTTTTTCCTTGTCTTAAGGAAAAAATTCGGTTGGCCAATCCCCAGAATCCTAAAATGGCCAAAATATTCAATGGTCCGAAAAAGATGAAGGCCATGTAGGTCGCCATTTCTGTAGTAGAAACCTCAAATAAAACCCGGATGGTTCCTGTAGCAATAGTGATGTAAGTTAAGTTGATAACCGATAAAGCGGAAAACTTCAAATATTTCTGTAACAGAGAATAAATAAAGGTAGTGGCGATTCCTAAAAATCCAGAGAATACATAGGCTTGCGGAATGGCTTTGTCGCCAAATTGATCCAAGAAAAGAGAGTGCGCTGCAACATCATAGGTTCCAACAAAAATCCCCAAAAAAACAGATTGGAAAATCAGCCAGAATACGATGCGAACTTCGCTTCTCTCGACATTGAATAATGTTATGAAAATTTTTCTAATCAAAATAATTTCAATGAATTAGCTATTCTATACGAAGAAAATAAAAAAAAGATATATGAAACTTTATTCTAGTATATTCGTTTCATAAAACCTAGGTCATGAATTGACCGTGTTATGTTTATAGAAGAAGCAAATAATAGACCCGAAATCATGAAACGCCGCGAACGGGTGTTCTTGATCATGGCTGGGATTTTCCTAGGATCTCTGACTATGCTCAACATTTTGGGAACCTCTAAATTTGTCGATTATTCATTTACAGTTGGGTCGGTTGAAGTACCGTTTATTTTTGCGATTGGAGTTTTACCTTATCCAATTACTTTCCTTTGTACAGATCTTATTTCGGAATTATATGGCCACAAGAGAGCTAATTTGTTAGTTTGGGTCGGACTTTTTCTCAATATGTGGGTCTTTTTTATTTTATGGATAGGAGGAATGATGGATCCCCCGCCTAATTTGAATGAGCATGGCTTAATCCCAGTGATGTCAGATCATATTGGAAGAGTTGAGGTGCCTCAGCAATATTCGTTTTATTATATCCGCAGTTTGACTCGTGTGTCAGTTTTTGCATCCATGATTGCCTATTTGTTAGCGCAATTCACTGATGTTAAGGTTTTTCACTTTTTCAAGGATTTAACCAAAGGAAAACATTTGTGGCTAAGAAACAACGGATCAACCTTGATTTCACAAATGGTGGATTCTGTTGCAGTTATCTTTATTACTTATGCTTGGGCTTCGTATGCCTTACCTTTGGATTATGATCAGCCCATTTTTGGTCAATTGATGACTTTGGTCTTCAGTGCCTATGTCTTTAAAATGGTGATTGCACTTTTAGATACCATTCCATTTTATATTCTCACAAAATGGTTGAGCAATTATCTTGAAATCAATCCTTCTGCAAAGTATTCCGAAGAGGAAGAAGAGGAATAAAAAAAGTCAGAACATACACCGGAATGGCTGGACGAATAAACCCGATGTCTGTCCCGACTTAATTTCTTATTCTATTGATCTATTTTAGATTCAATAATGCGAATAGGCACAATGGACTTCAGAATGTTTATTTTTTCATATTCTTTTTCCTTGTGCTCTTTTAGATAATCAAAACTGGTGCCGAAATAGTAAAATGCTAATTCATTGCGCACTTCTTCAACAACTTCTTGGATATCAGACTGAATAGCGACATAGTCTTTGTAGTTGGTTTTCATCTGTGCATCCAATTTAATTAGAGCCACCGTGTCCAGACAAGTGTAGGCAGGAAATTTTTCGGATTTGATCCATTTAGGTTGATCCTCCGCATTTTTTCCAACGGGTGAATTTCCCAAATAGAAAGCCCGAAGTTGTTGTTTTAAAAATTCGTGATCTGCCTGAGAACCTTCCACCATCATTTGGTTCTCATTGTTGATGTGAATTTCAAAAACATTTTTTGCCAAAGCTGGAGAGCGCCTTGGTCCTTCTTTCTTCGCGGGCATGTTTCGGATATAGCCTTTGTCTTTTTGGATTGTGGTACTGACCAAGAAAAAAATCAGCAACAGAAAAGCAATGTCGGCCATGGACCCGGCCGCTAGGTCATAATTTTTACGCTTCATAATAACAAATTTTAAATAATAACATTTGTTAGAATGCAAAGGGTGTGCCGAAGATTGGCACTTGATATATTGAAATTTTATTTATTTCTATCTGGGTGTTTTAATTCAGGTTTAATTGGGTGTAGATTGAAAAGAAATTGCAGGGAAATTGAATATCCATCTGGAATATGAGCATTTGGATTATGCCACATTCCATAACCTTCAAAATCTTGTTTGTTCTTGTATCGGAAAAACCCTCGGAAGTAATTTGAAAGCAATATAATTGTCATATTCGAGCTTACATTTAATGCTAGACCAAGACCAAATTGACATTGTAAATAGACTTTTGTTGATTCCTTATATGTGTTGTAAATCGTCCTTGAAAAACCATCAGACACATAGTAGTCTGCTATTGTTTTTGACTTCAGCAGAAATTGAGGAACTATACCTGCCTCCATTGTGAAATAGAATTTCTTTCCATACCGAACACCAATGATTAGAGGGAGAGAAATAAAGTCAAGTCTGTAACCAACATCGGCATGAATGTATTTATAAATTCCAAGTGTTTCATTTTTTCTATGGAAAGTTGATCGGATGGTATTAAAACCTTCTTTAGAAAAACATACTTTTCCAGTTGCAAAAAGATATTTGTGGAAATCGAATCGATAAGAAATACCAAAATTAAAAGAATGAAAAGGTTGATATGAGCCGTTTTCACCATGAACTATCCATGACACAGCCCTATTAAATTGGTAACCACCCTGAAATCCCAACCAATGTTTCTGACCAGAAAGTCCATAAGGAATAAAAAGCAGGATGAGGCAAAGGTGTTTCAACATAAATTAGGTCTTTTTATTGAAACAGTTTGGACTAGGGAAAAGTTACTTTCCATCTAGATACAATTCCTCATAGGCATCTTTTTCCTTTTCTTCCTTTTTCTCCTTCTTTATTTCTTCAATTGGTTTTTTGGAAAGTGCAATCTTAAATCCTAAACAAAAATTAAATCCCCAATTCCCTAGGTCTGTTGAGGTATGAAATGTCCCATCAAAATATTCCCCAACCAATTCTGGTTGTTTAAAATGTTTATAGATTCGGGCAGAAGCAAACAATTGGTATCTTTCTTTAATAATGTATTTACATCCTACTTCTAGCTGACCAAAAATCCCAACTGATTTTCCTTTCTGAATTTTCATGGTAACCGTTTCGTTATTCGGATTGACAACCAAATGATGAAATTTTACGGAACCACCTAATGCGAAGGTTGGTCCCAGACCTCCAATGATAAAAACTCGAAATTTTTTCCCAAAATGCCACCCAAATTTGAGAGGAAGAGAGAGGAAGTGAATTTTATATTCGGCTGGAGTTTTCTCATCCCAATAATAGGCTCCATTTGGGTAGGTGATTGTGTCTTGAATAACTCTATTGCTATCATTTAATGCATGGGCATAATTATTCGTATAAGAAGAATTATTATATAAAAAATCGAATCCGAATAATGCCACGTTACGATAATTCCATTCATAGTTGACACCAGCCGCATAGGATGGATTTCTATCATATCGATCGCCACTATTTCTGTAAAAACCCATTAAATCATAGGAACCTTGAACGCCAATCCAGTGATTTTGACTCCATCCTACTAAAGGGATCAAAAAAATAAAAAGTGCAATTGTCTTCATAGAATTAGGTTATTTTGATTCTTCGTCTTCCTCCTCTAGATCTATTTTCTTTTTCTTTTTCAACAAGTTCCAATCGGCTTTAAAATTAAAAGACATTCCAATTAAGGCAGTTGCATACACCTGTTGGATAGAAACTGAAAAATCATCTACTGGGTTAGGTAGATGCATACTGTAGTTTTGGTTTATAAAAGAGTGGTCGTAAATGACAGAGACAAAAATTCTTAAGTGATCTTTCAAACAATATCCCAATCTTGCTTCAGCATCCATCCCGAAATCAAAGGGCATTCTTTTATAAGGTTTTATAAGATAATGAGTCTGATCAAAATCGTATTCAAATCTGGAATTTACAATCAACCCTACATTGAATCCGAATAAAAATTGTGCGTAAATTCTTCTTCCAACATTAACACCAACTTTTAAGGGAATGGAAATACAATCCGCAGAAAATTTCATGTCCAGAAAATCACCTGAATTGGTTTTAATCTGCTCTTGATACATTCCCTTTCGAACATAAATCAGATCTGCATTTACAACCAAACTATTATTCCTAAGGTAATTGTAAGAAAGGGCAAAATAATAGGCATTCATTCCTTTTGGAGCGTAGGGAGATCCCGGCAAAACATCATCATTTGTTTTTGCTCCGGCAAACGAAAAGGCCATCCCCCCTTTGGTCCCAAACCAATGTTCTACGGTTTGACCAAAAGAAATTGAGTAAGCACACAAAAGGACTAAGATAAGTTGTCTCACAGGTTCAAGTTGTTTTCTAATAAAACGTCAGAAACCCAAAAAATTACATATTCTTTAGAAAATTAGAAATGTTTTTACTCTGAAGAAGGAGTAAACTTCTGCAATTTCTGCTGCTTTTTATGTAATCTGAAATACAAGCCAATTGAAGCATGAATGCCTTTGAAACGAACCGTTCTGAAATCAGTTGTGACCACATTGTTTTCTACCACTTGATTGGGAAGAAGGTGCTTGGTCAAACTCTGAGTATAGCCTGCCAAGAAATTCAACATCACATTTTCTCCCAAATGTGCTCCAAATCCAATTTCCCCAATCCAAGGCAGTTCAAAATTCTTGATGTTGGTCCAATTGCCAATTGAGGAGCTCTCAATCTCTGTTCCTTGGTAATTTAAAGTCCACGAAGCATTGGAAAGAATAGAATAAGAAGGAATGACTCCCATGGCGAACTGAAAAAACACCTTTCCACCTAGTTTAAATCCTATTTTCAAGGGGACACCCACTTTGTGAAAATCATAAGTGTAATTGCCCAGAGTATCTGATTGATTTTCCGCATCGTTGACCTTTCTAACGACATGCTCATCATTGATTTGAAAGCCTTTTCTGTCATAGCGCAAACCAATATTGAAATAAAACCATGATTCCGGATGGAATTGATAATTCAACTCACCAAAATACAGATGTTGAGGAAGGGTATTTCCAGAAGTTCCACTTAAAATATTTGCGCTGGAATAGGAATAACCACCCGTAAATCCAATATAATGATCCTGCCCAAAACCGAGAACAGTAACAAAACTAAATAGCAAACAAAGTCTTTTCATATCAAGTCAGTTAGCGTATTAAACAGTGATATATTTCGAAAAGTTACAGAAATGAAGTTGAAAGTCAAAAGTTGAAAGCGAAAAGTTGGATTAACCCACCTCATTCTACACACTCATTCTCTTTCTGAGAAGTTTGGCACGCTTTTGGCATTTACCCTATCAGAGTAGTTTTTTTCGTGTATAATTTTAAAGGGACAGTTCTAAGCGTAGGGCTGTCTTTTTTGTTTTTTTAGTTCAAGTGACCAGTTTTCATAACATCATAATGTCGTGAAATCATAAAGTCAAAAAACTAAACCAATTCTTTTTCCATCAAATATTTCGCAATTTGCACCGCATTTGTTGCCGCTCCTTTTCTTAGGTTATCCGCTACAATCCACATGTTTACCGTATTGGGATTAGTGAAATCTTCTCTTATTCTTCCTACGAAAACCTCATTCTTTCCTTTTGCATATTTGGGCATGGGATAAGTATTGGTGTCGGGATTGTCTTGTACCACTACACCTTCTGTTTCATGCAGAATCTTTCTAATTTCTGCTAAATCTGGTTTTCTTTCGAATTCAATATTGACTGCTTCTGAATGTCCGCCAGAAACCGGAACGCGCACCGCCGTAGCAGAAACATTGATATTTGGATCAACGATTTTTTTGGTTTCGTTGGTTAATTTCATTTCTTCTTTCGTGTAGCCATTTTCAGTGAATGAATCACAGTGCGGTAAACAGTTCATGTCGATGTCATAAGGATATACTTTCTCCACATTTTCTCCTGCTCTTTCTCCATTCATTTGGTCGATGGCCGCTTTTCCGGTACCAGAAACCGATTGATAGGTAGAAACAATTACTCTTTTTACGCCATATTTTTCGTGTAAAGGAGCCAAACACATCACCAATTGAATGGTCGAACAGTTTGGATTGGCAATGATTTTATCTTCTTTCGTTAAAAGATCTCCATTGATTTCAGGAACGATCAATTTTTTATCCGGATCCATTCTCCAAGCCGAAGAATTATCTACAACCGTACAACCTTTTTCTGCAAATTTTGGTGCCCATTCTAGTGAAGTGGATCCACCAGCAGAGAAAATGGCAATGTTTGGCTGCATGTCCACCGCTGTTTGCATACTCACTATTGGATAAGCTTTTCCTCTAAATGAAAGCGTTTTTCCAACGCTCTTCTCCGATGCTACAGGAATTAACTCTGAAACTTCTACTTGGTATTCGTCCAATACTTTTAACATTTCTGTGCCTACCATTCCGGTTGCACCTACAACGGCTATTTTCATCTGATAAATTTTTCGCAAAAATATTATATTTCCATCAACCACTTAAATCGATCATGAGAATATTCGTCACAATACTATGCGGATTGGTTAGAATTTTCACCTTTTCGCAGTTTCAAGAAGATTTTGGAAACAACTCTGTATTCCCCGTCCCTTGGGAAGGACAAACATCCGACTTTCAAATTCAAAATGAAGAATTGAGTTTGAATGCATCACAAGCGGGCCATTCAGGAATTTATTTACCGCCTTCCTTTTTTTATTATTCGGAAACGGAAATTCGCCTAAAAATTCGACTGGGATTCTCTCCATCCGGTAATAATCGTTTAAATCTGTTTATTTTTTCTGATTCGGTTCAGGTGCAAAATGCACAAAATGCGCTCTATGTTCAGATTGGGGAATCGGGTTCAAATGATGCGCTTTCCCTCAGAGGAATATTTAATGGAACTGACCTAGAATTGGTTCGTGGTTTAGATGGAAGAGTAGCGGCGGCCTTTGAAATAGAGATGAAAATTATCTACAGTAATTCCAACTTGAATCTTGAATTGTGGAATCCAACTACAAATCAGTTTGAAAATGAATGGTCTTACATCGACACGGCAGCCTTTGATTTAAATATTCTAGCTATGGATTGTTTTTATACAAGTTCCAATACACATAGTTTCTTTTTTGATGAGGTGTATGTCGGGCCAATTCAATACGACACCATTCCACCTTCATTGACTAGTTTTTCTGTACTAGATTCAAATACCATTCAACTTTCTTTTTCGGAATCCATTGATACCACTCAGCTAAATTTGATCAACTGCCATCTGGACAATCCCACTACTCAAAATCCTTCAAGTTTTACTTATGTTGGAGGTCAATTGCAACTTCATTTTCCAACTACTTTCGGCAACAATCAATTTTCCCATTTCATAGTGGATTCTATTTCCGACTTTGATACAAACATTTTAAATATGGATACTTCATTTTTTTTGGTTTACGGTGAAGTACCAAGCTGGCATGATATCGAATTTACCGAGATTCAATCTGATCCCACACCCTCTCATGGACTCCCTGAGTGCGAGTATCTGGAAATACACAATTATTCTTCAAAAATTATTAATCTCAATGATTTACTTCTGGCAGATTTATCAGATACCATTGAAGTCGATACCAACTATTTTCTTTACCCAGATGCTTATGTTTTGTTGGTGCCAGAGACGTGTGTGGATTCATTTGCTCTCATAAATCAGATTTATTGTGAATTGCCTTCTCTAAATAATTCATCGGATTGGGTGGCAATACTGAACCCTGATTCTCTGTTGGTTGATTCTGTTCACTATCAAAATGACTGGCACGATAATGATAAAGACGATGGGGGATATGCTTTGGAAAAAGCGGAATTGGGTGTTTTCTGCGGTCAGGAAAACTGGATTTCTAGTCTTGATTCTTTGGGAGGCACACCTGGTCAATTCAATTCATATTCATTTTCACCGAGGAATATAGATTTTACAGTCCTAGATTGGAATCTTCCTCACCCCAACTTATTGGAATTGGAATTCAACAAACCTCTGGCTACTGGAATGAGCAACGCCATTATTACTTCCAATTTTTATTTGGTTTCTTTTCTAGTGGATGAGGAAATACTTCAATTAAACTTGGGTCAAAGCATCTTACCAGGCGATCAAGTAATAGTAGAAATTTCAAATTTGATCGATTGTTTTGGAAATCAATTGGACACAATTATTCAATTTGAAGCGCCGTTTTTTGCTGTTTCAAATGATCTAATCATCAATGAAATTTTATTTGACCCTGAAAGTGGAGGAACCGATTTCATTGAACTGTATAATTTGAGTTCTCATGTGTTGAATTTATCTAATTTGTTTCTCTCAAACAGAGAAAATGATACCCTTGCCAACCGAAAAAGGGTCATATCATCTAAATATCTTTTAAATTCAGGGGATTATGTGCTGATAAGCAAAGATTCAAACTGGGTTAAAAACGTTTTTGAAACGGATAAAAATCGAAAATTCATTAATATTCCAGTTTTGCCTTCTTATCCTAATGATGCTGGAGCTGTCGTGTTGCTCAATGATCAGGATTTAATTCTGGATGAAGTACATTATGATGAAATGATGCATTATCCTCTACTCGAATCAACAGAAAATAAATCATTGGAAAGGATTGCTTTTGAAGGGAGTTCGATGGACACGGAGAACTGGAATACTGCAAGCGGCAATACGAATTTTGGTACTCCCGGATACGAAAATTCTCAGCACCTGAATTTTGAATCTGATTTGGGATTTGAAATTCAACCGGAATATATCACACCCAACAATGATGGAGACCAAGACAATTTGGCAATTTCTATTTCATTAGAGTCTCCTTCCATAGTTCATTTATCTATTTACAATATGGCAGGCCAAATAATTGCTTTCCCGATACATGGAGAATATATCAGTGGAGAAAAATTGGTTTTTTGGGATGGTAAGGATCAGAATCAAAACTTATGTAATTCTGGAATTTATATTTTGTTTTTACAAGTAATTGGAGACGATGGACGAAGGCAAAGCTCAAAAAAAACGGTCTATCTAAAAAGATAAACCGTTTCAAAGTTATCTGAATGAATTTTACTTCAATTTAAGATTTGTATTATTTGAATTGTTCGTCTTCACATTCGAATTCGTACCAGAATTATTGGTTTTCACATTTGGATTGGTACCCGTATTGGTTGACTTCACATTTACATTTTTTGCTGGAGTAGTATTGTTGTTTCTATTCCCACCATTATTGTTGTTTCCATCTGATTTATTCAAATTAATCTTGGGATTATTGCTCCCTCCATTATTGTTTTTTGTACCATTTCCATTCGTTCCATTATTTCCATTTCCTGTTCCGTTGAATGGAGAATTATATTCAATTATTCTATAATCTGTATCTGTTCCAGCGGCATTAGTTCCTGTAACTGTAACATTATACAAATTATTAGTAGGATTGAAACTTAAAGGAAGTTGGAAATCCATTCTATTGTTTGTGAAGTTTTTCTGATAATTTGTAATTGGAGTCCCATTTACTTTGAATACTACTTCACTGGTTGAACTTACATTTTTAACAAATCCGGTTACAGTGAAGCTATTTCCAGTAATACTTCTATTTTGAGCAGCTGGGTTTGTAAAGATAACTTGTGGAGGTATCACGGTTACATTATTCCCGCTGTTGTTTCCACCACCGGAATTACCTCCGCCGTTGTTCCCACCATTATTTCCACCGTTATTGTTTCCACCGCCGTTGTTACCACCATTATTTCCACCGTTTCCATTACCATTGCTGGCCGATTCACAGGGGCTAGGCGGACGGTTATTACCGTTTCCATATGTTGGAGTTGAGTTAGACGTCAGGCAAATTGTCCAATGACCCATTGATCCGGGGTGATTGGAGCTAACATTTACAGTTAGACTACCTTGGAACAAGTAGTACTGTCCGTTTTGTACGCTGTATGGCTGACCATTCACGGTAGCATCCCCACCGCCAGCAATTGGCTTAAAGTAAACTGAACTTGCAGGTCCAGAGTAAGTAAAGTTGCCATTATTCGCCAAATCATCTCTATTGTATGTTCCTGACGGTGTGATCAGACAGAATTCCCATTCAGAATTCCCTGGATTAAATCTTGGACCACATGGTCCTGTGTTGTTTCCGCCTGAGTTGGATGATCCACAAGTTCCACTATAACCAGAGTTGGCAACATATTCACCGAAACCAGGTCCATCATTACTTTGATTACAACCAGACTTGATCCACATACCCACAATGCATTTTCCGGCATGAGAACCCGTTCCCGAGAAAGTTCCTGAATAGCCACTTAGGTTATCAAATTTTTGTGTGGCGCCGTCATGGTACTTCAATACGACATTAGATAAATCCTTTGTAGAATTTGCAGTGGCACTTAAATTGTCAGCGGAGAAAGTTCCTGAAACAACAGGCATACAATTTCCTCCTCCGGAATTTCCACCACCATTGTTTCCGTCAGGCAATCCAATAGGATTTGAACTCAGATCGTACTGAACAATTCTGTTGTCCTGATCTGTTCCAGCCTGGTTTGTACCGGTAACATCAATGTTGAATAAATTATTCGCGTTACTTAATTGAAGAACCAAACTAAAATCCATTTTACCATTAGAGAAATTTCGCTGGTAGCTTGTAATTGTTTGACCATTTACTTTAAAAATAACTTGACTCGCACTAGTCACATTTCTTACAAACCCTTCAACAGTATAGGTTTGAGCTGAAACTAATTTTGGACTTGAACTCGGATTCGTAAATACAACCTCAGGAGGATTAATGCTCACAGGAGGATTGTAAATGATAGTCGCTTGATCCATGTCACTTCCTGCTTGATTTACAGCTGTTATCTTAACCGTATTATTTCCATTTTGCAATCCAGTGTAGAATGTTAAAATTCCAGAATTCGGACTGTAGTTAAAGTTGGATATTGTTGACCCATTAAAGATTACAGTAATCTGTGAAGCAGAGGCTACATTGTCAATAATCGCCTTGATCGTCATTCCACTACTTGAAGTATTGAATGGGGTCACATTTGGATTTGTAATATCTACCTCAGGTGGATTGATCGTTTGAATTGGATTATAAGTTACTTCAAACTGCTTGGTATCGTTTCCACACTGATTTTGTGCTACCAATTCAAAGTTGTTGACTCCACTCGATAAATTCACCGTCGAGTTGAAAGAATTCGTTACGGAGTTATAAATGAAATTGATATTCTGACCATTCTTCTTAAACTGTATATTATTTGAATTCTGAATTTCAGAAATAATCGCACTCACTACAAAACTTGGATTAGAAACTGTAGTACTTGTCACAGTCGGATTATTCATCACAATTGAAGGCTGTGTACACGGACTATGGTAAACATTCCAAGTATAATTTGTGGTTCCACATCCATTTGTAGCTGTAACAATAATCGTATTATTCCCTGTACCTAAGGTAACATTTCCAATGAGCATTTTAGTCCCATTATCAAAAGTAAAATTGACACTTTGACCATTATGAGTAAGTGTTAAATCAGAACCATTAGTTACTTGAGTAATACTTGCTTTAACCGTTAAATATTTAGTCAGGCTAGAGAAACTAGCATTGCTTGGGTTGATCGGAGTAATTGCAGGAGGAATACAAGGATTATTTGGTTGAGTATAACTAATGAAAGTGGTTGTTGAAGAACCTCCACAAGAATTTGTCGCCTCAAGCTGAATCACATTCGTACCAGAATTTAAATTGATTGTCTTTGTCAATATCTTTGTAGCTGTATTAAAGCTGAAAGAATTGATTAGCGTTCCATTGACTCTCAAGGTGATGTATTGCGAGCTAGCCACATTTAATAATTGAGCTCTAATTTCATATGATGAATTAGTAGCTGTAAATGGGTTCGTTGCAGGGTTTTGGAAAGTAATGGCCGGCTTGTTACATGGAGTCACTACTGGATTGTAAACGATCACAGTAGTTTTCATGTCACTTCCATATTGATTTGTAGCCGAAATCTCGAAAATATTATTTCCTTGATTCAGCGTAGCATTGTATGCCAACTGTTTCGTATTGTTATCAAAAGAATACAAATATTGACTAATCACCATTCCATTTCGCTTCACTTGAATTTGTGATTTGGTGTCAACGTTTAAAACCGTTGCAGTAACCAAGTGATGGTTTACATTAATATTATATGGGTTGGTAAACGGACTTGTAATTGTAACTACAGGTGGATTACCTTGAACAATTTGTTCGTAATTGATCACAGTTTGCTTAGAATCCTGCCCTGCATTATTTGTTGCAGAAATTTGAATTACATTACTACCCAACATTAAAGTGGTCGGGAAACTAATGACTTTGGTAATCGTGTTATAATTGAAGTTAGTGTATGCATTTCCGTTTACACTTACTTGAATCTGACTCGAATTGTCAACATTTAAAACGGTACCTGCCACATAATAAGAGCTATTGTGAACAGTTGTAGGATTAACACCTGGATTGGTAAATGTAACAACAGGTGGCTGTCCAACATTCGCTTCTTTTAGGATGATGGTTGTGTTTTTGGAATCCTGGCCTACATTATTTGTTGCGGTAACCTCGAAAATATTTGCCCCCCCAATTAATGTTGCATTGAAGGTCATGATTTTAGAAGAAACGACGTAATTGAAATTATTAGTTGGAATTCCGTTTATTTTCAGTTCAATTTGATTACTGGATTGAACATTTTCCACTCTTACTACCAAATTGTAAGGCGCTGCAAATACAGTTTTTGGATTAACATTAGGGTCAATAAAGCTAACCACTGGAGGGAGCGATGTTTGCGGATTATTTTTGATTATAACCGTTGATTTCGAATCATAACCAACTGAATTTGTTCCCGAAACCTCAATCACATTATTTCCATCATTCAAACTTACAGAAAGATCAACAGTATGCGATGAAGCATTCCAGGTGAAATTTGAAGTAGACTGACCATTGACTTTCACTCCAACATTATTCTGATCATCTACATTCAGCACAGTTGCTTGAACGTTCATCGTGCTGTTTTGAGTTGTGTAAGGATTCAAACCAGGTACAATAAAGTTGACAATTGGAGGCTGAGCCACTTCTACAACCTCATAAACAATTACTGTTTCTTTCGAATCCGTTCCTACATCATTTGTACCTGTAACTTTAACCGTGTTTGGCCCTCCGTTCAAATTCAACGGGCATGTCAATACATCAGTTGTTGGATTAAAATTGAAATTGGTAAGCGACTGTCCATTCAATTCGACTGTCACTTTGTTCGGGTCTTCAACATTTAATACAGTTGCCGACATTTGGAAAGTCCCGTTTGATGTGGTGTACGGGGTATACGATGGGTTATTGAAGTTAACAATTGGAGGTTGTTTTTCTTCTGACTCCAAAATAATGATTCTGTTCTCAGCATCCGTTCCAGCAGAATTTGTACCTCTAACTTCAAATACATTTTGTCCCGGATTTAAGGAAACATTGGATTCAAATCTATGCGTACTTGGATCAAATGTGAAATTGTTATTGATTGATCCGTTTTGCTTGAAAGTAACTTGTGATCGATCACTTACATTCAAAACAACCGCCTTGATTGTAAAAGATGGAAAATCTGTTATGTATGGATTGTCTGCAGGGTCAAAAATATCCACTTCCGGCTTTATCGGATTTGCATTGTAGTTGTTGATATTATTGAGAGAATTATGCTCCTCCTTTACCTTTCCTTTTCCACTTTTCAAATGGAAACGAATAAAGGCTCCTGTATAATGGTAAAGGTCCTTATTTGTGGAAACGGAATTATCTTGATTAAATCTGTTTCCATCAAAAAGGTCATTCAATGTGAAAGTAGTTCTGTGCTCCAATCCTATGGCAATTCTAGGAGCAACTTGATAACTAAATCCGGCTCCAACACTTGGAGTAAATTTTGAATTGATTTTCCCTCCTGGCAAATGAGATCCCTCTAAGGCAGATTCATATGTGTCATCCAAAAAGCCTTTAATATTGCTCTTAGTAAATTGCTGCCCATTATTATTGTAAAGTGTTTCGTAGTCGTACATCTCATAAGACTGAGTTGCAGAATTGAATTTTGTTAGATTCCCCCTAGCATTGTAAAATGAAAAACCAACTGAACCAAAAATGAATATATTCAACCCCGTACGTTCCCTCAATTTATTTGTATTCAACTGAAGTTCTAAGGAAATATCGTGAACAGTGGATTTAAAATTAAGTGGGACTCTGCCAGGATTTGCGGCATAATTTACAGACGTATCCATCTCCCCATTAACTCCAATATTTTGACCTAAACCATTATGAAAATCATAGTTTTGTCCTTCATATACTCCAGTTAGGTAACGAAATCCAAGATCCAAGGAAATCGGGCTGGATGGTTTCATGAAAAAGGTATACCCGATTTCACCGGTAAAACCAAACTTTAATTTTGTTTTAACATCTGTGGTATGCCATGCTACACCTCCCCCTAAACTTAAAAACCATCTGGAGTCTGAATCATAGACAACTTTTGAGTTTTGGTTGTAAGCCGAAAAAAGGCTTAGAAAGGTGAGCAATAGTAGAATTGAACGTTTCATAATCAATAATTTAAAGCAGATGGAGTGCATTTATCATACCAAACATATGAAAAAAGTTATCAAAATATAAGTTTTAACAAATAATTAAGAATTTATATATTCCGTTTTCTTTTGAGTGTAGCTTTACGTATATTTAAAAGGATACTGCAGTTTAGAATGAAACTTTTTGCAACGATATCGGCACTGATCATCAGTGTTTTAATTTATGCGCAACCACCAAATGACAATTGTGGGAATGCCACTTACCTTTGTGTAGGCACGCCTGTAACGTCAACAAATATTGACGCCACAGTCCAAACGTGTCCCGGTTGTGAGGATGATTTTCTTGTTCTTTCTAATTGTCTTACACCCGATAATACAGTTTGGTATCAATTCATCACAAACGATGTTGGAGGAATTGTTACCGTAAGTTTAAATAATATAGTATACAATACAGATACGAGTGCAAGAGCCCAAAATTTGGAAATTGTTGTTTACGAAATGTCTACCCCTTGTATTCCAAGCACCTATACATCAGTAATTGCTAATTGTGCCGACACTTTGAATAACACTCAAGGGGCGGCTAATTTTAATTTAAATACTTTAAGTCTAAATCCAAACACAGTCTATTATATCTTAGTGGATGGGATTGGATTTGGGTCAGGGGTGTTCTTTCCAGGTGAAGCAACTTATGATATTTCGATTTCTGGAGCAGGAGTTGTACGACCCACACCTTCTATTTCGCTAAGTACGACATCTAATATTTGTAAAGGCGATTTGGTCACCCTCACTGCTGCAAGATCCTCTGATTGCATTTTGGATTCAACCTTTACCTGGACACAAAACGGTAATGTCATTGCGGTTACAAATGTCGATACCTTTCAAACCAATGCGATTGCAGATGGAGATTACTTAGGTGTATATACAGTTTGTGATTCTGTTTGTGGAGGAGCCTACCCAATAGACTCCATTCAGTTTAGTGTTCTAGAATTGACATTGGATGCAGGTGCTGACCAAACTATTGTAGATGGAGAATCCGCAAATTTGAATGGAACTACAAATAGTACAAATTATACTGTATCTTGGACACCAAGTATATCGCTTACCAATTCAACTGTAATCAATCCCATAGCCTCTCCAAATGTAACAACGACATATTTTATGACCATTACTGACACCGTTAATGGTTGTAGTGATTCCGATAGTGTAACTATAATTGTTGACCCTCAGCTTAAAATTCCAGATACTTTCACGCCTAACGGAGACGGCTTAAATGACACATGGGAGGTAATCACGGCAGATCAATATCCTAATGTAGAAATCATTATTTACAATCGCTGGGGTTCTGTCGTCTATAGAACAATCGGATATAACAACACCAAATATTGGGATGGAACTAGTAAAAGCGGAAAAGAGTTAAGTCCAGGCGCTTATTTTTATTATATCGATTTTAAAGACCCATTACACCCTGATCCCTATAGAGGAACGGTTAATCTTGTAAGATAATGTTGCGTTATATTTTTATCATATCATCCATTTTTATTTTTCCGATTTCGGGAAATACGCAGCAGTTAACTCAATATTCTCAAACTGTATTCAATCAATTTAGTCTCAACCCAGCTACTGCAGGAATCAAAAGATGCATAGATGCAAATGTGTCTTACAGGTTTCAATGGATTGGAATATCTGGAGCTCCCAAATCGGGATATTTAAGTTTTTCATCTGGGATTAAAACGAAGAATAAGAAGTACTTGGGAGTTAAACATGGGATTGGTGGAATGATTGAAAGAGATGATATTGGACATTTTGCTCAAACCAGTTTCAACTTCGCCTATAGCTTTCAGTATAATTTTACACGTGAACTCAAATTTGCTGTTGGATTGCAAATGGGAGCCTTTATTTTTGAATTCCGAGGAAACAATGCAAGCACAATTGTTTCAGACCCAAGTTTGTTCGGAAAATCAAGTAAATTTTATGTACCAGATGCTGTTTTGGGATTCTGGATGAGCGGCCGTAATTTTTATGTAGGCGGAACCATCAGAAATCTAATTCGGAACAAATGGAAAGAAATTGGCTACAATTCCAGAATGCTCATGCATTACACTTTAAATGGTGGATACAATGCCAGATTTTCAAGTGATCAGATGTCCATTGTCCCTTCCGTTTTACTGCGAATTCCACCTAAAGGACCTCTTACCGTTGAGATCAACGTACTTTATAACTACAAAAATTTATTCAGTGTTGGATTATTATACCGATCGGTTGACGCTTTTGGAGCCATGTTTAGATTCAGATTTCTGAATTACATGTCAATTTCATATTCATTTGATTTCGTAACTTCAAAAATGGGCCCGAATACCGCTTTCACTCATGAATTTGGTATAGGTTTTTCTACTTGTAAAAGTAAGTCAGAAGACCCATCTGGATGCCCAACTTTTGAGTAAATACAACTAAATGCTTTCTTTTTCCGTATTAATATTGTAAATTACTTTGTTTTGTGAGATTGTAAACATATTCTTGTAAATAAGATTTGATTTAGAATAATAACACTGTTGCTTGAATAATATAAATTTAACTTACAAACGCTAGAACTACGAATGAGAAACCTCATACTTGCAATAACAACGCTACTTAGTATTGGTTTATCCCATGCAGCTGATTTTTACTGGGTCGGAGGAAATGGAATGTTCAATGATCCTGCGCATTGGTCGAATCAATTAGGTGGATCAGGGGGATCAGGTATCCCCGGAGAAAATGATCAAGCGTTTATCATTCACACTCAAAACAACCCTCTTTCGATTTCTTTCTCGAATTCAGTTACGTTAAATAAATTGAAAGTCTTTTCAAACCAGCCTATTACTTTTCTTGGAAACAACAAAGAACTAGAAATTATTTCGGAAATTCAGTTAAACGCAAATATTTCGAGCGGACTGGATCTTGTTCTCTCTGGTACTCAAAACAAAATCAATTTCTACGGAAGTATCTACGAAGGAAATATTAAAATAGAAGGGAATGTAATTCTTGAAGGTAACATGAATTGTGGCATACATTCACTAGAACTAAAAACAGGATCTCTTGTTTCTTCAGGCCAATCCATTTATTGTAAAGACCTTACTGTTTCGAATTCTTTTGGAACTTTCAATGTAGAAAATTCTGTTTTAAACATATCAGGGGAGTTTCAACTTCCAAACAATGCAAATATTTCAGAGCAGAACAATTTGTTAAATCTTTCCAACCAAACAAATAGCGTTGATCAAAATTTCCCAAATTCAGTTGTCAAAACAACCGTCAATTGCGGTTGGGCGACAGTGTCTTTAGACGTGACATCTGATTATAACGGTTCAAATGTAAGTTGTAACGGTGCCAATGACGGACAATTAACTGTTACTGTTGTTGGTGGAACTGGACCGTTTGCGTACAATCTTAACAATGGAGGTTGGACTACTCAGATTGTTTACAATGGTCTTGGGGCAGGAACCTACCAAATAGTGGTTTTGGATTCTGCAACATTCAATACGTGTATTGTGTCTGAAATTATTATTGAGCCAGCGACTTTAACACCAATTATTTTTAATATCAAAGAGGCTACTTGTTATGATTCTTGTACGGGAGAATTTGATATAAATTTATTTGGTGGGACACCTCCTTATACTCTTACATTCCCGACTATTCCCAGAGTAGAAAATTTGGCTGGACTATCAACTTTAACAGGTTTTTGTGATGGAACCTGGAATTATTCATTAACAGATATTAATAGCTGTCAGTTTGATGATCAAGTAACAATTACTCAACCTGATTCTATTTCGGCAACTTTTGCAATCGCTCCCCCAACTTGTGCGGGTGATTGTGACGGAGGAGTTATTGCAGTGGCTTCTGGAGGTCATCCAACACCAACCTATACTTATGATTGGGGGCCAGGAGCACCAATAGGTGATGGAACTAATTCGATTTCCATGCTTTGCTCAGGAGTGTACACACTACACGTAGAAGACGATTCGGCATGTTATAACGATTTTACGGTTATTGTACCTGATCCACCTGTTTTCCAGGCTGTTTTGGCAGGCGTGACAGATGTGACCTGTAACGGAGCTTGTAATGGATCGATTGCGGCTAATCCACTAAATGGTTCAGGACCTTATACATTTGTGTGGTTGGATGGATCCAATAACCCCATAGGAAATACCGACTCTATTGCAACGGGTCTTTGTCCTGGGACTTATAAAGTGATCGTTACGGATGCCAATGGATGTATTGATACAACAGCTTCAGCAGTTATTACTGAACCAACAGACATAACTTCTACAGTTACATTTAATCAACCTTCATGCTATGGAGTGCTAGATGGATCTGCCTCTGTTGTTGGAGCCGGTGGAGTGCCTCCCTATTCTTACCAATGGGTCAATGATGGGACAGGTGCTCAAATTGGAGCAAATCAAAACATCAATGGATTAGGGGAAGGAGATTATTATGCTATCGTAATTGATTCTTTGGGTTGTCCAGATACGTCTGCAATTTTCACATTGATTTTTCCAGATTCGATATCCATAGTTATTACACCCTACGATCCAACTTGTTATGATATTTGTAATGGATCAATCGGCGCAGTGGTTTCAGGTGGATCACCGGCCTATAATTACAATTGGACTCCAGGAAATCCAACTGGGGATGGAACAGATTCAATAACCAACTTGTGTCCTGGTAATTACAATCTACAAATCACAGATATTAATGGTTGTACTAAATCGGCATCAGCGACCATTAATGCTATACCGCAATATGATATTTCTATAAGTTCTACGGATCTAACATGTAATGGATCCGCAGATGGAACCATAGATATAATTGTGAATTCAGGTGGCGATGGTGGACCTTATTCAGTAACTTGGTCACCAGTTCCTCCAGGAGGACAACAAGGAAATTTTAGTTTAACAGGATTGTCTTCTGGAACTTGGGATGCTACCATTACCGATGGACTGGGATGCGATACTTTAATTTCAATCACATTATCTCAACCAGTATCAATTAGTGTGAATGCAAGTGTGAATTCAAATGCCACTTGTAATGGAGATTGCAATGGGTCAGCTACTTCTGTTGTTGCAGGAGGTCAAGGCACGATTACTTATTCTTGGAACGATATTTCAAATCAGACGACACCAAACGCTATTGGATTATGTGCTGGACAATACATTCTGACAGTAACGGATACTGCTATGTGTACAGATAAAGATACCATTGTCATCACAGAACCAAATAGTATTTCCTTTGATACAACTTCAACCGCTCCTTCTTGTTGGAATATTTGCGATGGAACAGCAACCGTGTCCAACTTAGCTGGAGGAACAGGAGCTTTATCTGTGCAATGGACGGATCCATTGAATCAAACTTCTCTGACTGCAACTGGTTTGTGTGGAGGCACTGTTGATGTAACAATTACGGATCAAAATGCTTGTGATACAACTATTACCATAACAATACCTACTCCATCAGAAATTTTTGCTCCAATCAGCAGTAATACTGGAGCTTGTTTCGGCGGATGCACTGGTCAGGGATTTTTGGATATTTCAGGTGGTGTACCTGGGTATACAGTGAATTGGTTCAATGCGGTTAATGGAGTAAATCTTGGAGTAAATAACGATACAATAACAGGGTTATGCCCAGGTTCTTATACAGCAACTGTGACCGACGCGGGAGGATGTATCTTAGATGCGGATACCATAACGATTATAGAATTACCTGAGTTATTCATCACACTAAATTCTTCAGTAGATGCTACTTGTGGACTATGTGATGGGCAAGCGGATGTTTCTGTTTCTGGTGGAACTGGACCATTAGTTGTGACCTGGAATCCAATTCCTGGAAGTGGTGCAACAGGGACTTCTAAAAATGATCTTTGTGAAGGCATCTACACAATTACGGTAACTGATTCGGTTGGATGTTCAGAAAATGTGCAAGTGACGATTAATGGAATTGCCAACGAAGTAATTACCATGGATTCAACGGCTACTTCTTGTTACAATACTTGTGATGGAACTGCAACAGCAAACTATGCATGTCTTGTTCCACCATGTACCATTACCTGGTATGATGATCTAGGCAATCCAATTGGACAAGTTGGGGATGTGGCGACAAACCTTTGTCCCGGAACTTACACCGCGGAATTGGAAAATGGCGGAGGGTGTTTTGCTTATGAAACAGTTACAATTGACGCACCAGATACTATTAATGTTTCTGTTTTTGCTTTCTCAAATCCTTCATGTAACGGTTTATGCGATGGAGAAATTGAATTAAATGTTACCGGTGGTGTTCCTCCGATTCTTATCACTTGGAGTCCTGTTCCTCTTGGCGGTCAAGGGACCAATCATCCGCTAGGATTATGTGCAGGTTGGCATGTTTACACTGTTGAAGATGCTAATGGATGTCAGTATATCGATAGCTTGGAATTAATCGATAACCCTGTGCTCGATGTAAGTAATTTCAATACAACAGATATTTCTTGTAGTGGAGCAAATGATGGTCAAGCGTCTGTGGCGCCAATTGGTGGAGTACCTGCTTATTCGGTGCAATGGTTTACTTGCGCGGGAGTAAATACAGGACTTACCGGACAACTTGCAACTGGTTTGAGTCCTGGAAGTTATTATGCGGAAGTTACGGACGCTTCGGGATGTACTCAACAGACTCCTTGTGATAGTGTTCGAGACAAGACTCCGTTAACTTTGGTTATTGATTCAAATAGCGTTAGTTGTTCCAACACATGTGACGGACAACTTATGGCATCAATTTCAGGGGGATCACCGAATTATTTTTATCAATGGTTAGATCAAAATCAAGATACCATACCTGGTGAAACAAATGATACGCTTTCAAATATTTGTTCGGGGACTTTTTATTTAAGAGTTTCAGACCTTAATTCTTGTGACTCAACTTACGGACCTTTCACACTTTCGGCACCTATTCCTTGGGATGTAACAATTACTTCTGATTCAGCCACCTGTAATGGAATTGCTGATGGATCAGGAACTGTGCTTGTTAACGCAGGAAATGTGCCTCCATATACCTATTCTTGGAATCCAGGGGGATTTGCAACTCCAATTGCCGCTCCAATCGCTGCAGGTACTTATGATGTAACGATTACGGACGCTACAGGAGCCTGTGACACGGTTGTACAAGTGGTTATTTTAGAACCAGATCCACTCATGTTTAATGCTAATATTACGCCAATATCATGCTTTGGACAATGTGATGGCGCAATTGATTTATCCAATGTAAGTGGTGGAACCCCTGCTTATATTTATGTATGGGATGGTTTACCCGGTGGAACTTCCTCTTCTAATTTATGCCCTGATACAATTACGATCAGAGTGTCGGATAATAATGCATGTTTTAAAGACACAACCATCATTCTAACTGAACCCACTGAGATACAGGCAAATTTAGTTGCAAATATGGCTACTTGTTATATCTGTAATGGTTCGGCAACTGCCAATCCAACAGGTGGAGCAGGTGGTTATTCTTATAACTGGACACCAGCACCCGGATCCGGTCAAGGAACGCAGAATGTTACGGACTTATGTCAAAATTTATATTCTTTATTAGTTACAGATAGCCAAGGATGCACCGACACAGCAACATTTGCTATTGAAAATGTCAATGCAGACACCCTCATCATGTCGGCGGATTCAGTTTCCTGCTTTAATGCTTGCGATGGAAACGCCTATGCTTCCTACACGTGTTCTTTACCAAATTGTTCAATAGAATGGTATTTTAATGATGTTTTCAATAATATTGGAATTACGGATACAACAGTTCAAAACGGATGTGCTGGTATTTATTATGCTGTTGTAACTAATGGAGTAGGTTGTTTAAGTATTGATAGTATTACAGTTGCTGAACCAACTGAAATCATTTCTAACGATTCCATTACCCCGCCAACTTGTTACAATGGTTCCGACGGACAAATTATTGTTACCCCATCAGGCGGTTCAGGATCAGGATACACATTCAATTGGACACCGGCACCTGGAGGAGGACAAGGAACTAATACGGCAACTGGATTATCGCCAGGACAATACATTGTGGATATTACAGATTCAGACGGGTGTACAATCAGTGACACGATTGTGGTTCCTAATTCGGTGGAAATCACCTATAATCTTACTTCAACAAATATAACTTGTAACGGAGTTTGCGATGGTACAGCGGGTGTAGTAGCTGCTGGATTGGCACCTCTATCATATCAATGGTACAATGGTGGAGCTGTTATGGTTGGTGAAACCAATCCAAATGTATTCGGGTTGTGTCCTGGAACTTACTATGTTGAGATCACCGATGACGCTGGTTGTACTATTCAAGGTACCGATATTATAATTACAGAGCCAAATGCACTCGCCATTAATTTAGATTCTATCAGAAACCCTCTTTGTAATGGCGATTGTAATGGAATGATTGAAATTTCTGTTTCAGGTGGAACAGTGCCATACACAATCAATTGGTATGATGGCTCCAATAATTTAATAGGACAGTCGGATACCATAGCAACTGGATTGTGTGCCGGAGATTATTACGCCGAAATAACAGACATCAACGGATGTACGATTACCACCCCAACTTATACATTGACAGAGCCAGCACCATTTGTTGTTACTCTAACTTCAGTTGCAAATTCTTGCTTCGGAACATGTGATGGATATATTGTTGCTAGCACCTCAGGTGGAACAACACCGTACACATGGAATTTTACGGATACATTGAATAATGTGTTGGTCAATACTATAGGAGATAGCACATTTAATCTATGTACCGGAACCTATACAGTTGAGGTTACCGACTCCAATGGATGTTCTTTTGGCCCACAACAAGTTTTCCTACAATCACCTAGCGAAATAACTGCAAATACCTTCTCTAATAATGCTACTTGTGGATTAACTGACGGAGATGCTACAGTTCAAATGCTAACTGGTGATGCTCCATTTACATATCAATGGATGGATGCCACCTTTACTCCACTTGCAGGAGAAACGGCAATGACTATAAGTAATATTGGAGCTGGAACATTCTATGTTGAAGTTACTGATAGTAATGGATGTACTGAACAATACTCTGTAAATGTTTCTAATCCTGTTGCTACGACTCTAGTATGGGATACATTAATCTCTCCTACATGTTTTGGAGATTGTAATGGAGCTATTCAGATTACGGCAACTGCTGTTACCATGCCAATTTCATATCTATGGAATCCAGGAGGAATTATTGATGAGGATCCAACAGGTCTTTGTGCTGGAAATTATTCTGTTCAACTTACTGATGGGGCGGGATGTATCAATTTCTATGATACAACTCTGACCGAATCTCCTGAAATTCAGGCAAGTTTCAATATTACTGATCCTACATGTGGGTTGTGTGATGGTGATATTGTAGCTACTGTAACAGGTGGAGCCACACCTCTTATTTTGAGCTGGTCCAATGGGGATTCAGGAGCCAATGCAGATTCAATTTGCGCCGGTGTTTATGATTTAGTTGTAACGGATGCTATTGGTTGTCAAGAAACATTTAATACAATGGTTTCCAATCCTAATGGCGTAATAGCGATGAACGAAACCATTACTCCAGAAACTTGTTTTGGAACTTGTGATGGGGCAATTTCAATTAATCCAACTGGAACTGGAGCTCCTTATACTATTTTCTGGCTGCATGATGGAAGTAGCTCTTCCTCTATTAGTAGCCTATGCGCAGGAGACTATTTTGTTCAAGTTGCTGATTCAAGCAACTGTGTGGAGACGAGTTCCTTTACCGTGAATGCGCCAACAGAAATTGTTGCTACGGCAAATATTATCCCACCAACATGTGGAAACACAGATGGGTCAATTACTTTAAATTCTAGTGGAGGATCGCTACCACATACCTATCTCTGGAACACAACAGATGTGACTCAAGGAATAGTAAATATTGGAGCAGGAATTTATTCTGTTACTGTCACAGATGCCAATGGTTGTACTCAAGATCTTTCTTTCACTTTGTCGGATCAAAACGGACCCGATGTAAGCATTGATTCTTCAGCAATCAATTGTTTTGGAGATTGCAACGGACAACTTAATGCTTCAGTTACAGGAGGGACACCAGCCTATTCTTATGTATGGTACGATGATCTTGCAGTTGCAATTGGTCAAACAGATTCTTTTGCAATAAACTTATGTGAGGGGAATTACACTGTAGAAGTAACGGATGCTTTAGGCTGTATAGGATATGCTTCTTCAATAGTGGAGGATGTGGACACTTTAATCTTAAGCTTGCCAGTAGTTTCCGATATTTCATGTTTTGGAGCTTGTGACGGACAAATTAATTACATTGTTTCTGGTGGAACACAACCATATACCTACTCTTGGAATGATCCAGGAAATTCATCAACACTCGGAGCCGACAGTCTTTGTGCAGGAACATTTACTGTATTAATCACGGATGCGAATGGTTGTATGCTAACAGATAGCGCAACTGTTGTGGAACCAACTGAAATCATTATAACTACGGATTCAATTACCGACGCAACCTGTATCAACTCGCCTGATGGCGCAATCTATTCAAGTGTTTCTGGTGGAACTCCGGGATATTCGTATTCATGGACTTCTCAAGATGGTTTATTTACAGATACAAACTTGATCGTAACTGGGCTTTTCCCAATGGATTATTATCTGCAAGTTACAGATGCCAGTGGATGTATTGTCTACGATACCGTGTCTGTCGATACGAGTTTGATTTTGATCGCTAATGCTGGAAACGACACAATTATTTGTGATCAATCTCAAATCCAAATAACTGGAATTGTCACCGCCTCGGGTGCAACAACTGTAGAATGGACAGATTCATTAGGAAATGTATTATCCGATAGTCTAACAATGATTGACTTCCCGGGTGTTGGAGTGAACATGTATATATTTAATGTATCTCAAGGTGTTTGTACAACTTCAGATACGGTTTACGTTACAGTTGCAGCTCCATTCACAGTGGATGCAGGTGCTGACGTACAGATTCTTTATGGTCAGAGTACACAAATCGGCGGTGCTCCAACCGGACCTGATAGCACAACTTTTGCATGGAGTCCAACTATTTTCCTAGATGATTCAACTGTCTCTAATCCAAACGTAATTGAACCGCAACTTACAACTCAGTATTTCGTATACGTCACAGATACCAATGGATGTGTATTTAGTGACTCGGTTACTGTTATTGTCGTTCCTGACTTAGTGATCATTAATGGATTCACACCTAATGGAGATGGAGTCAATGATGTATGGGAATTAGATTTTGCAGTATATTTCCCAGATATAGAGGTATTTGTTTACAACAGATGGGGAGAAGAATTATTTAGATCAAGCGGATATGCTGTCCCTTGGGATGGTATGTATAAAGGAAAGTTATTGCCAGTGGGCACCTATTACTACATTATCCAGGTAAATGATAATAAGTACCCAGAGCCTTTTGCCGGACCAGTAACAATTATGAGATAAAATGAAAAAACTGTTGATCATATTGATTTTTGTTTTTGCAGGGAAATCCTATTCTCAGCAATTACCGCAGTATACTCAGTATCTCTTTAATTTGTATGCGATCAACCCTGCTTTTGGAGGATTTAAACCGAATTGGAATGCAACCTTCAATCAAAGATATCAATGGTCTGGAGTTACCGATGCGCCAAGAACATTTACCTTTTCGGCTGAAGGACCATTTAAGAATTTAAAAATGGGAATGGGTGGTTTGGTTTATGTTGATATGACAGGACCTACACGAAGACTTGGAGTTCAAGTTTCGTATGCTTACCACTTCAAGCTTCATGAGAAAGTTAAATTGTCATTGGCCGTTTCGATTGGCTATTCTCAATGGGTAGTTGATGGAGATAAAATTACCATCAAAGATCCAAATGACCCACTCTTAAACAGTGGACGTATTACAACGAATAATATTGACGGAAAAGCAGGATTGGTTCTCTATGGTGACAACTGGTATTTTGGTTTCTCGGCGCCACAATTGTTCCATAATAAAATGAGATTCTGGCAAGATTCAAGTAAGACTCTTTCAGTCATGGAAGATCACTATTTCTTCAACGGTGCTTACGCTTTTAGATTACATGAAGACTGGGAATTAGAACCTTCATTCATGTTAAAATTGGCAGTGCCTGCGCCAATTCGTTTGGACGTTTTTCTGAGAGCAATTTGGAAAGAACAATTGTGGTTTGGATTTGGTTATCGAATGAAACATGCCTGGACGGCCATGTTAGGGTATAAAATCAAAGATCGGATTTCAATTGGATATTCGTACGACTACGATTTCAATGATTTGAAACGCGTAAGTTCAGGTACGCATGAAATTCTCCTGAGGGTGCATTTTGCTAAATACAATCAGACAACTGAGACGAACGCAAAATTAGATCAATAATCACCAATCGCCATTCCTTTTTAGTACATTAGAGAAATGGAACAGAAGGAAACAATTTTCACTACTATTTCTCGATTAGCTCAAGAGTACAATGCAATTAATCTAGGGCAGGGATTTCCTAATTTTGATCCTGACCCAAGAATGGTGAACATTCTTAAGGAATTAGCGGATCAAAAAGTGCATCAATATGCTCCCATGAAAGGGAATCCAAAACTCATTTCAAGAATTCTTCAACTGACGGATCATTTCTATCAGAGAAAGTTGACTCCAGAAAATGTTCTGATTACGGCTGGTGCAACCCAAGCAATATTCACTGCCATCACGGCTTTGGTTAATAACGGAGATGAAGTAATCATGTTTGATCCGGCTTATGATTGCTACGAGACGCCCATACTTCTGCAAGGCGGAGTCCCTGTCCGAATTAATCTTACTTTTCCGCAATATAGAATTGATTGGGAAATGGTTGAGGCTAAATTATCAACCAAAACGAAAATGATTATAGTCAATAACCCACATAATCCATCAGGAGCCACATTCACTGAATCAGATCTTGATCAACTAGAAAATATTCTTGAACGCTATCCCAAATTGATCGTTTTGTCTGATGAGGTTTATGAATATATCAGTTTTCAACCTCACTTGAGTTGCCACAATAGAGAAATCTTAAGAAAACGATCTGTAATTGTTTCAAGTTTTGGAAAGACTTTGCATATAACAGGTTGGAAGATTGGGTACATGATTGCGGAAAAACAACTTTTAGATCAAATCACTCAGGTGCATCAATACAATGTTTTTTCTGTTAATAGTTTGTGTCAAGAAGCCATTTCGAAATTTATTGAAATAGATGAAGTGGAAGCCTTAAGTAGCTTCTTCAAGGATAAAAAACAATTATTTTTAAGCAGAATCCAAAATTCCAAATTTAAGATCTTACCAAGTGGAGGTACCTATTTTCAATTATTGGATTATTCCAATATCAGCGATGAATCAGATGGGGAATTTGCATTAAAATTGATCAAAGAATACGGATTAGCCTCTATTCCAGTTTCAGGATTTTATAAAGACAAATCGGATCATAAAGTTCTTAGATTTTGTTTTGGAAAAGATGATGAATCTTTGATAAAAGCGAGTGAAATATTATGCCAAATTTAACTCTTTACATAGCACAAGTCAACCAGATATGGGAAGACAAGGAGGCGAACAAAAAATATTTGGGCGACCTATTTCAAAACACAGATTTCCAAGAAAATGGTCTTTTAATATTGCCTGAAATGTTCAATACTGGTTTTTCAACAAACCCCGAAAGACTTGCAGAAAATTGGGAAAACAGTTCATCAGTAAATTGGTTAACAGAGATTTCGAACAAATTCCAAATCGGAATTATTACATCCTTGATTATTCAAGAAGGATCAGCTTATTACAATCGATTAGTGTTTGTGGACAAGGGGAATTTATTGGGGTACTACAATAAAAACTATTTGTTCTCCCTAGCAAAGGAAAATTTAAAATTCACTTCGGGAAATGAGAAACACGTTTTTCTGTTCAATGAATGGAGAATCCTGCCTCTGATATGTTACGATTTGAGATTTCCAGAACTTTCTAGAATTCAAACAACCAATCAAGAACCTCATTATGATTTGTTAGTGTATGTTGCCAATTGGCCGCAAAAAAGAATTTCTCATTGGAATAAGCTATTAGAAGCTAGAGCTATCGAAAATTTGTCTTATAGTGTTGGGGTTAACAGAGTTGGTATAGATGGCAACGATATAGTCTATAATGGGGACTCAAAAGTGGTAAATCCCCTAGGAGAAGTGGTGGCTCAGTTTCAAAATGGAAGAGAAGGAATTTTTGAAGTGAATATCGATTCTGAAAATGTAAATCAAATTAGAAATCAGCTAGGCTTTCTCAATGATATTAAATGATTTAACAGATTTTTGTCAATGAGTAAATAAAATCACCATTTAAATCAATAAGGAATATCAAATGCTATTGTATTACTGAAAATTTTCATATATTGCGTCGGTTAAAAATTAATTAAATTCTGTATTATTATGAAAAAAGGTTACTTATTATTGCCTGCTTTCTTGATTGGTACTGCTTTTGCTCAACAAAATGTTGAAGGACCTGCAGTTCTTACCAACGATAAAGCACTTTCTAAGACTGAATTCATGCCTAGATCGGCTGTAAATTCAGGAAATAGAGCACCTGGAGATCCAATTTCAACTGAAACTTTCTCAAGCATCGGTTCATGGACAACTTCAGGACCTGGTTCATCAGGAGGATCTTATTCTGCTGCTCAATTGTGGTTGCACGATACAAACGGTCCTGATGGATATTACTCAGACAACTCTCAAATCATTCAATCTCCAACTGTTGGTGATGGTTTCATGATTTTAGATGGGGATTTCTTCAACGGAACTGGAGGACCTCCTTCATCAGTTGAGTCTTACAATGCGAACTTAGTTTCTCCAGTGTATAACTTAAATGGAATTTCTAACGTTTCTGTTTCTTTCTACCAATCATATAGATTGTGTTGTTCATCTGCTGAGCCACAATTATGGATGGAAGTTTCTACAGATGGATTTGCTAACGTTGCAGCTACTTATGATGTAACTTATGCTGATGCTCCAATTAACGTAACTTCTGGTACTAGACAACACTTCATTAACATTACTAATGATATTGCTGGTAACCCGGCAAATACTCAAATTAGATTTAGATGGGGAACAAACGGTTCATCTAACAATGCTTCTCACTATTTCTGGCAAATTGATGATGTAGTTGTTTATGAGACTTGGACAAACCACGGACAGTTGGATACTTTAAACTGGTCTGCTGATGTTACTAACTACGGTGATTTCGGTGGATTCCAAAAGATTCCTTCTTATGCTGCTGGTGTAACTACTTTGTCTTGGACTGGTTACATGGATAACTTAGGTGCAGGTAACTGGACTAACGCGCAAATGAAAGTTGATCAAAACGGTTCTACTTTCGCAACTGGTACAGGTCAATCAGTAAACGCAGGATCTCTTTCTGCTAAATTTACTGCTGCTGCTACAATGCCAACTACTCAAGGTTTATATACTTATACTGTAACTGGTATCGCAGATCAAACTATGGATTTGATGGATTCAGCTACTTTCACTATTGAAGTAACTGAAGATGAGTACTCTACTGGAGGTTCTGTTCAAACTGGTATCCAATCAGGTACTAACTGGAACTGGACTACTCAACCTGTAAGAGTTGGTTTCGGTGGTGAGATTATCACAACTGCTGCTAACGAAGCTATCAACGGTGTTAGAGTTGTATTCCAAGATACTTCTAAGAATGCATTTGCTCCAATGGAAGTTGTAATCCTTGTTAACGGAACTGAAGTTGCTACTAAGCAATTTACAGTTGACGGAAACAACATGGGTGTTCCTCAATATGTTCAATTAGACGCTCAAGTTCAATTGTCTGCTGGAGACGTTGTTGATTTCTTAGTTGTGGATTCTGATGCTGAAGGAAGATTCATCGAGTCTGGAACTGACGCTTACCACATTGGTCTTTTGGTTACTTATGACGGATCCAACGTAATGTCTGGTCCATATCTTGAGGCACCAGCAATGATCGGTATGGTTACTTGGGAAGGAATGGTTTCTGTTGACGAGAACGAAAGTTCAATCAACACTTTGGGTCAAAACTGGCCAAACCCATTCGATAACAACACAACTATCAAATTCACTTTGGCTAACAGCGAAATGTGTTCTTTCGAAGTTGTTGATGTAACTGGTAAAGTTGTTAAAACTATTGATCTTGGATCAAGAGGTGCTGGACAACACCAAATCGAGTTGAATGCAAATGAGTTTAACAAAGGAATTTATTTCTATACTCTTACTGCAGGAGCTAACAAGATGACTAAGAAAATGGTTGTTACTAAATAATCATTTCAAAATATCTTAAGAAAAACCCCGACATTTACGTCGGGGTTTTTTTATGGAATGGATTGAACTTGGATATCTCGGTCTTTTTTTTGGCACTTTTCTAGCTGCCACGATCCTTCCTTTCTCTTCTGAATTTATTCTTACAGGTCTGCTCATTGCAGGTTACGACCCCTGGATTTGTTTTTTAGTTGCCACTTCAGGTAATACATTGGGCTCCACAGTCACATACGGAATGGGGAGAATGATTGAATACGAAAAGGCCCTGCGGAAACTTAAAATTAAAGAGAAAAACATTAAGAAATCCCATCATTTTTTTCAGAAATATGGTATTTGGATCGCACTCTTCGCTTGGGTGCCTATTTTGGGTGATGCGGGAACATTTCTATTAGGATCTAATAAAACCAATTTCTTTAAAACCATGCTTCTTGTACTAGTTGGGAAAGCTTTAAGATTCGCTATTGTTATTTATCTTTTTCTTATGCTTTCGTAGAAGTGTATATTATTTCTGAAACCTAGAATTTTTGCTAACCTTTTTGGATTATTTGTTTCCTACCTTACTTAAAACTTAATAATCTAAATGTTATGAAAAAAATCTACTTTCTGGTGGCAAGCATTTTGTCATCAATGGTGCTAAATGCCCAAGAAAACACAAATGGACCTACAACCTTAAACTTAAACTCTCAATTGTCTAAATCCATCTATCAGCCAAGAGAAATGAATTTAGGGGGTTCTAGATGTACACAGAATATTATCTACTCAGAAACTTTTTCCAATCCGTTTAGCAATGGATGGACAAGAACAGGAGCCGGATCTTCTTTAGCTACATATTCTGCCAATCAAATATGGCTGCATGACCTAGATGGTCCCAATGGAAATTTTTCTGACCCATCAGAAATCATCTCTTCTTCAAGTGTTAACGATGGGTTTTTAATGCTGGATGGAGACTATTTTAATGGTTTAGGAGGCCCTCCTTTAACGGTAGAGTCTTTCCAAGCCGAAGCAGTATCACCGGTATACAATTTGAACGGATATGCAAATGTCTCGGTAAAATTTGAACATAGCTTCAGGATCTGCTGTTCCTCGGCACAAAACCATCTTTTTTTAGATGTTTCAACTGATGGTTTCAATAATACAGCAGCAACATTTATTCTTGATGCTGATATACCTGTAAATGATGGATCGGGATTGCTTACAGAATACATCAATATTACGAATGCAATTGCAGGCAATCCGGCAAATACACAAATTAGATTCAGATGGGGTATTTCTGGTTCTTCGAATAATGCGTCACACTATTATTGGCAAATTGACGATCTTGAAATTTATGAGACTTACCAGCATCATGCAAATTTGGATTCGTTGAATTGGACGGCAGACTTGACCAACTTTGGGTATTTTGGAGGATTTCAAAAAATACCATCTCATGCCGCCGCAAACACCACATTGACTTGGTCTGCCTATCTTGAGAATATCGGATATTCGAACTGGACAGATGCAAAACTAAATGTGCTTCAAAATGGCGTTCCTTTTGCTCAAAGTACAGCTCAAACAGTAACGAATGGATCATTTTCTAGCCGGATGGAAGCTGGAGCTCAAATGCCTTCCAGTATTGGAACGTATTCTTATAGTATTTTTGGCACAGATACCGCTCAAATGTGCATAATGGATACCATGGAGGTGGAAATCGAAGTGACCCAGGACGCTTATTCTACTGGAGGGTCAACAATAACAGGTGTTCAATCGGGTTCGAATTGGGTCTGGCAAACTCCACCCGTGCGCGTTGGTTTTGGGGGTGAAGTAATTTCTACTTGCTCAACAACTGAAACCATTGTGGGTATTCGTGTAGCCTTCCAAGATACTAGTATCAATAACCAAGTCCCCATGGAAGCAATAATTCTGGTAAACGGCACTCAGGTTGCTTCTGAGTTGTTTACAGTGGATCCCTCATTTTACGGTGCCAGACAACCTGTGGCATTTACAACTCCTGTTGTCATCAATAGCGGAGATGTAGTGGACTATTTAATTGTAGATAACGACGGTGAAGCAAGATTTTTGGAGGGAGCACAATACCAAAATGTAATTGGTTTGCTGGTTACCTTTGATGGATCGAGTACAATGAGCGGACCCTATTTGGAAGCTCCAATTATTGCTGAGATGGTGGTTTGTGAAGACACAGCTAATTGTGCCTTTCTAGGAGTTAAAGATCTAATTCAATCTGATAAAATTTCTTCTCTAGATCAAAACATCCCCAATCCGTTCGACCAGAACACACGCATTAATTTCAATTTGAAATCAAATGAACCATGTACGTTCACTATTAGAGATTTGGCTGGTAAAGTGGTGAAAGAAATGGAATTAGGGATTCAGTCTGCCGGACAAAATCAAATTCAATTGGACGCCAATGAATTCAGTGAAGGAGTATATTTTTATACCTTAACTGCAGGTGGAGAATCTTTAACTAAAAAGATGGTAGTAGTAAAATAAACGCGATAAACCTAACCTTCAAGCCCTGTTGATCTCAAAAGTGAAACAGGGCTTTTTTTGTGTTTTATTTTGTAGCTCTTGAATAGCCTAATAATAGTCGGCCCAAGAACATTGGTTTTCATTTAGAATTTCGTAAATTTGCGGTTCAATTAATAAATGAAGATATGATACTAGGAGTTTTTGGTCCTTGGCAGGTGATCTTGATCGTTGCGATCGTTTTACTACTTTTTGGAGGTAGAAAGATCCCTGAGTTAATGAGAGGTCTTGGTAAAGGCGTTAAAGAGTTTAAGGACGCTTCTAAAGGAGAGGAAGAGTCTTCTGAAGAGAAAAAAGCAAAGTAATTTTGGTTCGAAATAGTTCTTTTTCAAGTCAAAAGGAGTTATTTGACAAGGGTGAGCTCTCTGTTGAAGAGACTGTGAATGCCTTTTTGGATAAAATTGCCTCCAATCAACATTTGAACGCTTTTCTCGAAGTATACGGTGAAGAAGCGAAAGTAAAGGCAAAAGAAATCGATCAAAAAATCAAAGCTGGAACCCATGGTAAACTAGCTGGAATGGTGATCGGATTGAAAGACAATATTGCCTATAAAAACCACAAATTTTCTGCATCATCTAAAATCTTAGAAGGATTTGAATCCCAGTTTACTGCTACAGCCGTTGATCGTCTTCTATCTGAAGATGCCATCATTATTGGCAGACTAAATTGCGATGAATTCGCTATGGGATCTTCTAATGAGAATTCTGCATTTGGCAGTGTTTCTAACCATTTGAATGAAAATTTTGTACCAGGTGGATCTTCAGGAGGAAGTGCGGTGGCCGTAGGGGCAGGAATGTGTCATGTGGCTTTAGGGTCAGATACGGGTGGGTCAATCAGACAACCTGCATCTTTCACTGGAACCGTTGGGTTAAAACCCACTTATGGACGAATTTCAAGATATGGTTTAATAGCTTATGCCTCCTCTTTTGATCAAATCGGACCATTTTCAAATTCTATTGATGATGCTGCACTGGTTACTGAAATTATGTGTGGGAAAGACGAATTTGATAGTACCCTTTCATTAAAATCAGTTCCAGATCTTTCGGATTTGAGTAAGCATGATGTGAAGCGAATTGCCTATATCAAAGAAATCATGGAAGATGAAGGGTTGGATTCGGAAATTAAGGCAAATTGTCTTGAGCTGATTGAAAAACTGAAGGCCAAAGGATTTGAAGTTGAGGAAGTTTCTTTCCCTTATTTAGACAAATTGGTTCCTACCTATTACGTTTTAACTACTGCAGAAGCATCTTCTAATTTATCCCGATTCGATGGAGTTCATTACGGATACCAGTCTAAAAATGCAGAAGGGATTGATGAAATATATAAACTTTCGCGCTCTGAAGGATTTGGTCCGGAAGTTCAAAGAAGAATCATGACTGGAACTTTTGTGTTATCACATGGGTTTTACGATGCCTATTATTCAAAAGGTCAAAAGGTGAGAAGGGTGATTCGAAATAAAACAAATGAAATTTTTGAAAGTTTTGACATGTTGATCGGGCCCACAACTCCTTCTACAGCTTTTGAAAAGAACGCTGTAAAGGATCCAATTACCATGTATTTACAAGATATTTATACGGTACATTCTAACCTTTCGGGCAATCCATCAATTTCTATTCCGTTTAAAACTCATAGTTCTAATAATTTGCCTTACGGAATGCAATTGATGGCAAATCATTTTGATGAAAAAAACCTGTTGTCATTTGCACAATATCTGACAACAATAATCGATTAATTTTGAAGCACTTAATTCTTATCGGATTTGTATTTTTTAACCTGATCTCTTGGTCGGCCATAGAGGATTCTCTCAAAACAAACGTAGATTCTCTTAAAACCGATTCAATAAAAAAGCCGGAAGGGATTGAAAAATACAAGGAAATGCTTGCTATCATCGATTCCTCAATTTATCAATCTTATAAAGAATATTACGGTAAATCCTCCGCGGATTCAATAATAAAAAAACTAGGATATAAAGAGTCAGATGTACCTGAATTTTCAGACTCCATTTACAAAATGAGGATTCAGAACATAGATGCGCTTACTCCTTTTCAGTTGGGTTGGAATGATGAGGTGATCAGTGTTGTCAAATATTTTGCAAGGAAAAGAAGAACATTTACAGCTCTCGCATTAGGAAGATCAAAATTATATTTCCCGATGTACGAAGAAATGTTGGACAAATACGACTTGCCACTCGAACTTAAATATTTGTCAATTATAGAATCTGGATTGAGACCTACAATTAAGTCACGAGCAGGGGCGGTTGGTCTCTGGCAATTCATGTTCAGAACAGGAAAGGCTTTTGGTCTGACAGAAAACTCCTACATCGACGAGAGAATGGATCCCATTAAAGCGACAGATGCAGCGTGTAGGTATTTAAAGTTTTTGTACAATATGTATAATGACTGGTCCATGGCTCTAGCAGCATACAATGCCGGACCAGGAAATGTAAATAAAGCCATTAGAAGATCGGGTGGAAAAACAACTTATTGGGAAATCAGAGAATATCTCCCAAGAGAAACTCAGGGATATGTCCCAGGTTTTATTGCTATGACCTACATGATGACTTATCATGCAGAACATAATATCAAACCAAGGGAGGCTAGAGTTTATCATTATGAAGTGGATACCGTTTGTTTGAAAGCAGCATTGAGATTCAAAACTTTGGATACCCTGTTGAATGTGAAAATGGATGATTTGGAACATCTAAATCCTCAGTATAAAAAGAACTATGTGCCTCATACACACGATGAATCGTGGTGCATCGTCCTTCCAAAAGAATTTATACCAAAATTCATTGAAATGGAGGACAGTATTTATAGATTCGACAGTCTTGTTATTAAGCAATACGTGGAGACACACCCAGAAGAAGTAAGTAGTGGTGGTCAATCCGAAGAGACCCAATATCATTACGTGAGATCAGGTGAAAATCTTGGAGTGATTGCTCAACGTTACGGGGTTTCTGTTTCGAGTCTGATGAACTGGAATAATTTAAGATCCACTAGAATCAATATTGGTCAGAAACTGATCATTTATGGCAAAAAGAAGGCTCCAGCAGAGAAAAAGACAAGCCCGGAAAAAACGGAAAACAAAAACACAACACCAACCAAAACAAGTCCGCCAAGCGATTACAAGCCAAAGGAAGGAACTCCAAGCTATCATACTTTAAAGTCGGGGGAAAGTTTGTGGACCATTAGTCAAAAATACGGCATACCATTTGATGTCTTACAAAAGCTGAATCCAAGTATCGACCCGAAAAAAATGCAGCCGGGTGATCGCATAAAATTGAAATAAAATGGTAAGACTCTTAACCTTGATCGCTTTAATAGGCTTATTTACTAGATGTGAATTTGACTATGAACAATTAAAACCTGAATCTTTTGGGGAAGTAGGTTCTGTAACAATCATCATGAATACGAATATTTTGGATACCGATGTTGGAAAGCATTTGAAAACCAAAATGAACAAAAAAATATATGGAACTTTTCCTGCAGAAATGATTCATAAAACCTATTACGTTCCGGATGATGCCAAAAGCAATGCCACCAACAGACAAACGGAAATTGTAGTAATTAAAATTGTTCCAGAAGATCAGTATGCAACTCCAAAAGTGGACACCAAATACAATATTTACGTGACCAATCAAATTATCATTACAGTTACTGTAAATAACTTAAAAACTCTGGATGATTTCATTGAAGAAGGATGGGATCGACTTGTTTTGCAACCGATTGAAAAATTTGAATTGGAGTATATCAAAAATAGAACGGAACCCAAAAGACATAAATCAAGTCAGAAGTCACTTGGGAATAGATTTGGGATCAATATGGTCCTACCAAATGATTTTGTTGTCAACGAAGACGAAAACAATTTTATCTGGATGACTCGCAAAGAAACAAGACAGACAGAAGAAGGATTTACGGTTTGGGTGCAGCAAGGAATATTGGTTTGGCAAGTAGATTATTTGAACGAGTCGCAATTTGACCCAGACAGCTTATTGGCTCAAAGGGACTCTGTTCTAATGAAGAAAGTACCTTACGAAAAGAAAAAAGGCTATATGTCTACTGAATACATGGAAGGATTTGCACCGATCAATAAAGTTCACGAGGACAATGGCTTGTACAAAGTCGATTTGTCTGGAATGTGGAAAGTGGATGGAGATCCAGCAATTCATATGGGAGGAGCATTTTACCAAACTAGTTTTTACAACCAGAAAACAGGGAAACTGGTTACGGTTTGTGCCTACCAACATGCTCCAGGTGTTTCTCAAAGAAAGTTACATTTGAACATGAGAGCCTGGGTAAATTCGATTTCCTTGAATTAATAGTTCTTGTAAAACAATCCAATATTTTATTGAATTGAACTTTGTGCATTGTTCTTTCTTTGCCTATTTTTGCCGAAAATTTATAGAAGGATGGCTGCAATAGACAACTACAATTTTTCAGGAAAAAGAGCATTAATCAGAGTGGATTTTAACGTGCCTTTGGATAAGGACACACTCGAGGTTACAGATGATACTCGAATTCGAGCTGCTTTGCCTACAATTCAAAAAGTACTGAAAGATGGAGGTAGTGTCGTTTTGATGTCGCATTTAGGCAGACCAGGAAATGGTCCTGAAGCGAAATATTCACTATCGAACATTGTCTATAAGGTTGAAGAAGTATTGGGATCCAAAGTCATTTTTGCAGATGATTGTGTTTCACCAGAAGCTTTTGAATTGACCTCAAACCTGAAAGCTGGAGAAATAGTTCTTCTGGAGAATTTGAGATTCTATCCTCAAGAAAAAGAAGGAAATGTTGAGTTTTCTAAATCATTGGCGAAGCATGGTGATGTCTATATCAACGATGCCTTTGGAACAGCTCATAGAGCACATGCTTCCACGGCAGTTATCGCTCAGTTTTTCCCTAAAGATAAAATGTTCGGGTATTTAATTGAAAGAGAAATTGAGTCGGTAGACAAAGTATTGAATTCAACTGAAAAGCCATTAACAGCTATCGTTGGAGGAGCGAAAGTTTCTTCAAAAATTACAATTATTGAGCAATTACTTGAAAAGGTAGATAACATCATTATTGGTGGAGGAATGGCATTTACCTTCATTAAAGCTCAAGGTGGTCAAGTTGGAAGTAGTTTGGTGGAAGATGATTTCTTAAACACGGCCAATGAAATTCTTAAAAAATCAGAAGATAATGGAGTAAAGGTATTTTTACCTTCCGATGCTGTAATTGCAGACAAATTTGACAACAACGCGAATAAGAAAACTGTTGACATTTTCAATATAGATTCAGGTTGGATGGGATTGGATATTGGACCCAATTCTATCGAAACTTTTGAGGAAGTGATTTTGAACTCAAAATTGATCTTGTTCAACGGACCAATGGGTGTTTTCGAATTGGATAGTTTTCAAGAAGGTACGAAGGCTATTTCTAATGCTATTGCTAAAGCTACTAAACAAGGAGCTTTTTCAGCTGTTGGAGGAGGAGATTCTGTGGCGGCCATCAATAAATACAACTTAAAGGATCAAGTGTCTTTCGTCTCTACTGGAGGTGGTGCCATGTTGGAATACCTTGAAGGGAAAGAGTTGCCGGGAATTGCAGCAATCAAAAATTAGAAATACGAGGCACGAATTAAAGGTGTAATTTATTTAGGAACCTAGAATCCTTCTGTTTTAGATATGTACTGGGCTTAGAATTTAGCACCTAGCACCTAGCACTTAGAACTTTGTACGATCATACAATCACTCTTCTTCTCGGATAAAAACATTCTCTAGGTGAAAGTATTTCTGAACTCCCGGATAGTCAAAAAACTCTTCATCTCTAATTTTGAGTGCTTTTACTAGGGTAGATTCATCTATATTGATAAAGTGATTACTTAAGGAATCATTTTTACTATCGAAAGTATATGGATCGAAACTGTAATATTCAATGGTTTTCTCGTTAAAATAAAACTGTGAAATCTGAAAAGTAGAATCAGTTTGGTCTTTGGAAGAAAGTAAAAAAGTGTGACTATCCATTTTCTTTAGACTGAAATCTCCATTAAAGGAAAACACTTCATTTTTATAGGGGTATGCAAAATGATATACATCTTCTTCTAAAACTACTGGCAGGGAGTCATTCTCTTTTACTCCAAAAATAAAATTATTGCGAACCGAGTACTTTGGATTTTTTTCCAAATCCGGTTTTTTCATTTGCATCATAACCGCCGTAATTTTAAAAATTCCGCGCATATTGATTTCCAGCCAAGCCAAGTTTGCAGTATCTCGATACTTTCCGAACCATTCTTTTGTAATTTTACTGATCTCTTTTTTACTTACTGGCTGAGAATGGAGAAAAAGCACGGTCGTATCTTTCTGAGCAATTGAATGAACGGATGACTGCAGAATGATTCCTATTATGAGAATTTTAACTAGGTTTGACATAGACACTAACAATTTAAACCTAAATTATGCATAAAAGATGGATATTCAAAGAGGAGCCCGATCCCCAGGTGCTTTCTCAACTCACCACAGATCTTAAAGGGGATGAAATTATTGCTCGATTACTCCTGAATCGAGGGGTACAAAATTTTGAAGAAGCTAAAAACTACTTTAATCCAAAATTGGAAGACCTACATGATCCTTTATTAATGAAGGACATGAAAGAAGCTGTTCATCGGTTAGATCAAGCCATTGACAATGAAGAAAAGATTTTAATTTATGGGGATTATGATGTAGACGGAACTACTTCAGTTGCTCTAGTCTATTCATTCCTGAGTCAAGTTTATGAGCATTTGGATTTTTATATTCCCGATCGATATTTAGAAGGGTATGGCATTTCTTTCCAAGGAATCGATTTTGCCAAAGAAAAGGGAATTACATTAATCATTGCTCTGGATTGTGGAATTCGAGCAATTGATAAGGTAGCTTACGCAAAAGAAAAAGGCATCGATTTTATTATTTGCGACCACCACACGCCAGGAGATCAAATACCCGAAGCGATCGTGTTGAACCCAAAAAGGAAAGATTGTGAATATCCGTACAAACATCTTTCTGGATGTGGTGTTGGATTCAAATTCATGCAGGCTTTTTGCGAACATAATTTGATGGATGAATCTTTGCTTTTTCAGTTTCTAGATCTACTTTGTATTTCAATAGCGGCAGATATTGTACCCATAACCGGAGAGAACAGAATACTTGCCCATTTCGGATTAGGGCACTTGAATGAATACAGAAGAGCCGGAATTTTTCAGTTATTGAGAACAGGCTCCAAAGAAAATCAAAAGCTCAATATTGAGGATATTGTTTTCACAATAGCGCCAAGAATTAATGCGGCAGGCAGAATTTCATCCGGGAAGGAGGCAGTAGAATTATTGACGACCGAAGATGAACAATTCGCTTACGAAATGGCCGTCCAAATAGACCTATACAATCAGGAGAGAAGAGAAATTGAAAAAGATATTACGGCCGAAGCCATTTTGAAATTAGAGGAGGACGATCACAAATTCACTAATGTAGTTGCGGATGAGCAATGGCATAAAGGGGTTGTAGGTATAGTAGCTTCGAAAATCATAGAGAGATACCGCTACCGCCCCACAATTGTTTTTGCTCAAGTAGAGGATGTTTTTGTAGGATCGGCTCGATCTGTTAGCGATTATTCGGTCTATGATGCTTTATTGCAATGTGATGATTTGATTGAAAAATGGGGAGGTCACAATGCAGCCGCCGGATTGTCGGTTAAAAAAGAGAATTTTTCCGCATTCCGACAAAGATTTGAGGAAGTGGTGCAGGCTACAATTTCTGAAGACCAATTGGTACCAGAAATAGAAATAGAAATGAATTTGAATTTTGGAGACCTTCTCTCTGGCATGGACAAAGAAGGAAGAACCAAATTGATGCGAATCATTGGCAGGATGGAGCCATTCGGACCCAACAATATGAAACCCATTTTTAGATCTACAAATGTCATGGACTGTGGGTCGAGATTAGTCGGGGATGACCAAAACCACCTGAAATTGGACCTGTTTCAAGAAGGAGACATGGCCAATCGCATGGGAGGTATTGGGTTCTTTTTGGGTGAGGACTATTTAAAGAAAATTCAAAACGGTCCGGCAGAGATTGTCTACACCTTGGAGGAAAACCCATGGAATGGTAGAATCTACCCTCAGTTGAATGTGAAAGACATTAAGTGAATGTAGAACCGAGCGATAGCGAGCTCATCGACCGATAGGGAGATAATTTAGAGTGTAGAATGTAGAATTAGGATGTGGTGGAGTAATCGGATAAAAGAAAAGCCCCGCAAATGCGAGGCTCAATTTATTCGTAATTCGTACTTCGTAAATCGTACTTCTAAAGTTCTCTTTTGAAGGCAGGAATTCCTGTAATATCCATACCTGTAATCAACAAGTGAATATCATGCGTTCCTTCATAAGTCACCACCGACTCTAAATTGGCCATGTGTCTCATGATCGAATATTCATTCGTGATTCCCATTGCTCCGTGAATTTGTCTTGCTTCTCTGGCAATTTTCAAGGCGATTTCCACATTGTTTCTTTTTGCCATGGAAATTTGTGCTGAAGTAGCTTTGCCTTCGTTTCTCAACTGACCCAATCTTAATGTCAATAATTGCGCTTTTGTGATTTCAGTGATCATCTCAGCTAATTTTTTCTGAGTCAACTGAAAAGATGCGATTGGTACATCAAACTGAGTTCTTTCTTTGGAATATCTTAAAGCAGAATCATAACAATCCATTGCCGCTCCTAAAGCTCCCCAAGCAATTCCAAAACGAGCCGAATCCAAACATCCAAGCGGTGCTCCTAATCCAGATTTACCAGGAAGGATATTGTCTTTTGGCACTTTCACATTATCAAACAGTAACTCACCAGTGATTGAAGCTCTCAAAGAGTGCTTTCCGTGCATTTCAGGAGCCGAAAAACCTTCCATTCCTCTTTCAACCAATAATCCATGAATTCTTCCTTCTTCGTTTTTGGCCCAAACAACAGCTACTTCAGAAATCGGTGCGTTTGATATCCACATTTTTGCACCATTTAGCAAGTAGTGGTCACCCATATCTTTGAAGTTGGTGATCATTCCACCTGGGTTTGAACCATGATCTGGCTCGGTCAATCCAAAACATCCCACAGCCTCACCTGAAGCGAGTTTTGGCAACCATTTTTTCTTTTGTTCTTCAGAACCGTATTTCCATATAGGATACATTACCAAAGATGACTGTACAGATGCGGTGGATCTCAATCCAGAGTCACATCTTTCCAATTCTTGCATGATCAAGCCATAAGAAATCTGATCTAATCCAGGCCCTCCATACTCTTCAGGGATGTAAGGTCCAAAAGCACCTATTTCAGCAAGACCTTTAATTACCTGATTCGGAAATTCTGCTCTTTCATAATAATCCTCAATAATTGGAGAAACTTCTTTTTTGATCCACTGTCTGGCAGATTCTCTAATTAACTTGTGCTCTTCAGTGAGCAAATCATCCATATTGTAATAATCAGGATGTACGTATTGATCTGTAGCCATTCTTCAATAATTTTTTAAAGCAACAAATTTAGCTTTTTTTGTTAAAAATGATATGTTCTCTATCAGAAACTCAAATGGAAGAACTTCGTAGAATTTGTATCTTTGAAAAGGTATGCGAACAATTATTGCAGACATAGTGGAAGTTCCAAGAGTGATGAATCACCTAGAAGTGCTTTTCTGGCCACTTGTGATTAGTTTGATTGTCATTGCTTTAGTCAGATTGAGATCCCCTAAAACGCTATTTGCAATTTTTAAAATAGCAGGGAATAATGCACATCTCCATTTGTATTTGAGAGAAGGATTTAACGTGAATGGAATTTCTTCCTATTTATTGCAGCTCAATTATTTTTTGGTTTTTGGAATTTTGAGCTACTGTATTTATGATCATTGGTCTCAGTCTTCAGAGATAGATTATCTGATTTTACTGGTTTGCCTTTTGGCCCCCTGGCTCTATTTCGTAGTAAAATATATCGTGATCAAAATATTTGCATTTTTAACGGATACCGAGCAAGGTTTTTTTGAGTATTTAATCAATTACAAAGTATTCTACCAAGCCCAAGGTATTTTACTACTCCCCTTTACTATAGCACTTATTTTTTCTAGCTTCGAGCAACAATATTACTTGGCACTCATAGCAATTAGTGTATTTGTGTTGATTGGTGTTATTCGAACAGTACTTTCTTTTTTGTATGCGATACGTTATGGGTTTTCTGTTCTATACATTTTTTTGTATCTTTGCACCCTCGAAATTTTGCCGTTGGTCGTAATATTTAAGTTATTCAACGACAGAATTTTATGACATAGCTAAAGTTTTAGACAATTAAAGTTATTAAAATTGAGCATTAAAACTATTTTAGTATCGCAACCAAAACCTGAGGGAGAAAAATCACCTTATTTTGATTTGGCGGAGAAGTGTGGGTTGCAGATTGATTTCCGTTCTTTCATACATGTTGAAGGAGTGGATGTACAAGAGTTCAGAAAGCAACGCATCGACCTGAAAGACTATTCAGCAGTTATTTTTACGAGTAGAACAGCGGTAGATCATTTTTTTAGAATTGCTAAAGAAGTGCGCTATACTGTACCTGATTCAATGAAGTATTTTTGCTTGTCTGAATCTACTGCGTATTATCTACAGAAATATGTGGTATACAGAAAAAGAAAGATCTTTTATGGTGAAAGAACTATTCTTGATCTGATTGATGCATTGAAAAAAAATAAGGATGAAAAATTCTTACTTCCTTGTTCAGATATTTTAAGACAAAGAATTCCTGATTGTTTGGAAGAGCACAACATCCAGTTTACAAAAGCTGTTTTGTACCGAACTGTTGCAAGTGACCTTTCAGATTTGGCTGACATTAAATACGACATGCTCGTATTTTTTAGTCCTTCTGGAATTGAATCTTTGTTCAAGAATTTCCCGAATTTCAAGCAAAACAATACAAAGATTGCCGCTTTTGGTCCCACTACGGCAAAAGCAATCAAAGATCGAAATTTGAGATTGGATGTTCATGCACCTCAACCTCAGTTTCCATCAATGACCATGGCAATTGAGAATTTTGTTAAGGGCGGGAAATAAATCCCTGAATTTTCTCTAGGATTTCTTTTACATTTTGCTGATTCATGCAGTTAAAATGTTTTTTTGGGCATTCCGCAAATCCTATTTTGGAACAAGGCCTGCATTTTAATCCTTGGACTTCATGCTGGCTAAATTTGTCGGATTCTAAATAAGGGTACATCCCGAATTCGGGGACAGTATTTCCCCATACCGTAACCATGTTTTTTTGAAAAGCAGCTCCAATGTGCATGAAACCTGTGTCGTTGCAGACAATCACATCCGCTTTTTCAACAATTTTAGCTGACTCCATGAGGCTAGTTTGTCCACACAAATTGAGTACATGACTAAATTTTGAAGCTATTTTTTCACCTTCCTCTTCTTCTTCTTTTCCTCCAATTAAAACGATAGGAGTAGCAATCTGACTACAAATTTCTTCTACTTTTTCCTGAGGGAGGCGCTTGGTATTGAATTTGGCTCCAATCACAAATGCCAGGTAATTATTTGGTAGTGAAAACTTTGAAGCATTAAAAGAAAATGAATCAGGATAAAAATAATCCAAGCCCTTCCCATCGTTTTGAATATGGAAAGATGAAAGCGTTTCCATATAGCGATCCACGACATGAAGATGCGGCATCTTGTCTTTCTTGAAATTCACCAATAACCACTTTTCAATATTGAGCTTGTTGAAAGCAAAAGTTTTCACTCCAAGCGCTTTTTTCACTCTTAGGGTTCTCAGATTATGATGTAAATCAATGATGTAATCGAATTGCTCTTCCTTTAGTTTCTGAATAAGATCAGAGGTTGATTCTTCTAAAAAATGACATCGATCTATGTAGGGATTGAATTGCACAAGATCGGCAAATTGACTTTTAGTTAAAAAGTGAATCTCGACCTCCCCATTAAATTGATTTTTCAGGCACCTAACGACAGGCGATGTTAATACAATATCCCCGATAGAACTAAACCGTATGATTAGAAATTTGGTCACGAAATACAAATATAAAAGATTGTGCATATCTCGATAGCTCCAATTATATTTGCTTCATGAACATTATTGATACACATTGTCATTTATATTCCGAACAATTTTGCGAAGATTTGGATCAGGTCATTGAGCGAGCGAAGCAAAATCACCTAGCTAAAATAATTCTGCCCAATATAGATGAGGAGTCTTTCCAATCCATGATGGATTTACACGCAAAAGATCCTGATTTTTTTGCCATGGGAATGGGAATTCATCCTTGTTCAGTAAAACAAAATTATTCTGATCAATTAAGTTGGGTGGAGAGTGAATTGCAGACTGGAAAATATATTGCTGTGGGGGAAATTGGCATTGATTTGTACTGGGATCAATCCTTGCAAAAAGAGCAAACAGAAGCTTTTCGTGAACAAATTCGACTTGCAAAAAAACATGATCTTCCCATCATTATCCATGCGAGAGATTCCATGCAAGAAATTTTCGCTGTTTTAGATGAAGAAATGGATGATAACTTAAAAGGTGTTTTCCATTGTTTCTTAGGCGAGGAAATGGAGATCCAAAAAGTTAAATCTTATGGTTCTTTTTACTTTGGTTTGGGTGGAGTGTTGACATTTAAGAATAGTAGTCTGAAAAATTTTATTGATTCCATTCCAATGGATAAAATCATTTTAGAAACCGACGCCCCTTATCTTGCTCCTGTCCCCTACAGAGGAAAAAGAAACGAACCTTCTTATACAAGGAATGTTGCTCAATATTTAGCAGATATCAAATTGATGGAATTGGAACAAATTGCCGAAATCACTTCAAACAATGCGAAAACCTTGTTTAATATATGATTTGATGGTTTACTCAATAAGAACTTCAGTTTAGTAGTTGATTTCTTGTTTTGTAAAATTTAACGCGTAGATTTGAGTTCTTAGTTCAGACAAAGTAGTTTTTAGATGCAGAATACGGCTAGTGTTTTACTAATATATACAGGTGGTACCATTGGAATGATTCAAGATCCGGAATCCAATTCTTATGTGCCTTTCAACTTTGAAAACCTGTACAAACATGTGCCTGAACTTACACGTTTTGAAATCCGAATAGAATGTATCGAATTTGATAACCCAATTGATTCTTCAGAGATGAAGATTGAAGACTGGAATCGAATTGGGCAGATTATTTATGATAATTACCAGACTTTTGATGGTTTTGTTGTGTTGCACGGCTCCGATACCATGGCTTTCACAGCTTCAGCCTTAAGTTTCATGCTGAATGGATTAGATAAACCCGTTATTCTAACAGGATCTCAACTTCCAATTGGGATTATTAGAACGGATGGAAAAGAAAATCTGATAACGGCTATCGAGATTGCAGCTGCTAAACAGGCAAGTGGGGAATCTGTCATCAAGGAAGTGTGTATTTATTTTGAATACCATTTGTATAGAGGCAACAGAACTACGAAACACTCTGCCAGTCATTTTGAAGCTTTTGTTTCTCCGAATTTCCCAATATTAGCTGAAGCAGGTGTGGAAATCGAATACCATCTGACATCTACATTTAAGAATGTCGAAAATAAGGAGTTGACTTTAGAACAAAATTGGAATAATAAAATTATAACCATTAGAGCTTTCCCGGGAATGAACGCAGACTTTATTTTGCCTGCAATTGAAAATCCGGAGCTGAAAGGAATTGTGATAGAAAGTTTTGGAAATGGAAACCTATTTAAGTATCCAAAACTTGAAGCAGCATTAAAGGATTTTACAGATCGCGGAGGAATTCTATTAAACATCACCCAATGTTTAAATGGAATGGTACGCGAAGGGGTGTATGAATCCGGATTATGGTTGAAAGAAGTAGGGGCGATTTCTGGAATGGATCTTACATTTGAAGCAGCAGTTTGCAAGATGATGTATGTGCTTGGAAAGGAATCGGAAATTGAAAAAAGAAAGGCGCTATTGAGGTCGAATCTGGTAGGAGAAATGTCAATTTAACATTAATTTTTTGTTGGCATTTATCAGAAACCTTGTGAGTAACAAAATTTTTGTACTTTAGTGCCTTGTTACTTTAGGGTAGTAGTATAAAATCCTAGAGTTTGTAGTGTAAATAAATTAAATAAATAAAAGTTAAAAGTTAAACTAATCAGAAGATTATGAAAAAGTTAATTGCTTCGTTAGCTATTGCCGGAATGGTATTTTTCGGAACTAGTAATGTTTATGCACAAGATGAAGGAGGAGCCGGAGACGGTGTTGAAATGGCGGAAGGAAACGCAGAAGATACTGCAGCCGCAGAAGAGCCTGCAGCAGTGGAACAACCTGCACCCGCACCAGCTGAAAACACAAAAAAAGGAGAAGAGCCTGCTCCAGAAGTTGAAAAAAGCTTCACAAACACTTTAAAAACTAAATTCATCGAAGGTGGTGCCGGATTCATGGGAATCGTATTGGTATGTTTGATCTTCGGATTGGCTTTGGTTATTGAAAGAATCATTTATTTGAACCTTTCATCTATCAACACAAAGAAATTCATCCAAGAAATTGATGAAGCATTAGCTAATGGTGGTGTAGAAGCTGCTAAAGAAATCGCTAAGAACACAAGAGGTCCGATTGCATCTATTTACTACCAAGGTTTAGATAGAGCTGAAGAAGGATTGGAAATGGTTGAAAAATCAGTTGTTTCTTATGGAGGAGTTCAAATGGGACTTTTAGATAAAGGAGTTTCTTGGGTTACTTTGTTTATTGCTCTTGCTCCAATGCTTGGGTTTATGGGAACAGTAATCGGTATGATCCAGGCATTCGATAAGATTGCAGAAGCTGGTACAGTATCTCCATCTTTGGTTGCGGACGGTATTAAAGTAGCACTTTTGACTACAGTATTTGGTTTGATCGTTGCGATCATTCTTCAAATCTTTTACAACGTTATCGTTGCAAAAATCGAAGGTCTTGTTAACGAAATGGAAGACTCTTCAATCACATTGGTTGACTTATTAATCAAGCATAACGCAGTTAAAAAATAAGATAAATGGATAGCAAAGTTTTAAATACAATTAAAACAGCTGCCGTATGGCTAATTGCAGCCGTAGGGGTGATATTATCCATTATGTTGTTTGTTAATATTGCACCTGATGCAGCTGATAACCCAACTCAAGAGCAGTTGGAGTCTCAAGCATCTGCAGTGTCATCTATTTTAAATTTCACATTGATTGTTGTGGGATTGGTGTTGGCATTGATCGTGGTCTTTTTATTGCTTTCTATTGTGACAAACTTTGGAAAACAAAAGAAATCATTGATTACTGCAGGAATCATGGGGGTTCTTGTAGCAATTTTTTATTCTATGAATACTGGTTCGACCGTTTCAAAAGCTTTGGCTGAGAAAGGGGCGACTGATGGGGATGCCGTAATGGCGAGCTCTGGAATTGCATTATTTATCTTGCTTTTCTCAGTTGCAGCGCTTTTGGCTCTATTCATGGGACCAATTATGAAATATGTAATCAAGAAATAAGTTTAAGATGGCTAAGAAAAGAGAAATTCCAGAAATAAACGCAGGGTCCATGGCGGATATCGCTTTCCTGTTGTTGATCTTCTTCCTGGTAACTACAACCATGGATAAGGATAAAGGAATTATTAGAAATATGCCGCAAAAACTTGAGAATAACGTACAAGATGTTATCGTAAAACAAAGAAACATCCTTAACGTAATGGCCAATAATGATGATTTATTATTGGTTCGTAACGAATATGTGGATGTGGAAGATGTCTATGATCTTGCCAGAGAGTTTTATGAAATGAATAAAGGTGGAGTAGAAAGAGACGGGAACTTTCCAATGTGGAATTTCTTCGACTTGAATACGGTTAAGCAGCGAATTTCAGAATATGAAAATCAGCTTAAAGAATCTCCAGATAATAAGTTTGTAGAAAAGGAATTGGAAAGCTGGAAAGATCGTGAAGAGATCATCATGAATGTTCCGGATATTCGCGCTAAGGGGGGATATTACGAAATTTCTAAGTTTGCCACCATTTCTTTGTCGAACCAAATTCAAACAAGTTACGGTTTGTATTTCCAGGTTCAAGATCAATTGCAAAGAGCTATTGACGACATGAGAAATGAAACTTCCAAAGAGCTATTTGACGGGAAAATTTTTACGGAAATAGACGCAAAGGATGACAGAGCGAAAACAGAAGATGATCTTTTGTTGATCAAAACTGTCAAGCAAATTGTACCTCAAAGAATTGCGGAAGCGAAAATTAAAAATTAATTGTTATGTCTAAATTTAGAAAAGGAGGAAAGAAAGATGTACCGGGAGTAAATACTTCTGCATTGCCGGACATCGTATTTATGCTTCTGTTCTTTTTCATGGTTGCTACAACGATGAAGGAGGTAGACATGTTGGTAGAAATCGAAATCCCTGAAGGGAGCTCAGTTACGGATATTACTTCTTTGAAGCAATTGAATGAGGTGGATTTCTTATACATTGGTAAACCTTTAGAAGGAGGAGATAGAGACGTGATCCAGCTGGATGGTGAGTTAACAATTAGTGTTTTACGTGTCGCTAAGTGGAAACTTGAAAAAGTACAAAGTAAAGAAAGAGATATCCAATACATTGTCACTTCCATGAAGATTGATGAAGGAGTAAGAATGGGATTGGTATCAAGCGTGAAAGAATCTCTTAGAGATATCAACGCATTGAAGATCTGTTACGCTGCAAAGCAAAAGATCAACAATTAAAAGAATTAGTTAACTTTTATATGAAAGAGCCTCAAGTAATTGGGGCTCTTTTTTTATGCCAATTTTTTCGGGTGCGAAAAGAGGTTAGCTAAATTAATTTTGGTGTTTTAAACAGACAACTTGATTGCATGACCATTTGTTGCTTTTAGTTCCTTATTCTGAACTGCAATTTTACCGTTTACAAAAACATAATCAATTCCATTGGAATAAAGGTTTGGGTTAGCGGGACAAGCTTCTCCATTGATGGTTTCGGGATCAAAAATAACGAGATCTGCATCATAGCCATTCTCGATCATTCCTTTTTTACTTAAAACTGGATAAACTAGCTGTGTTGGCAAATAACATACTTTTCGAATCGCATCTTCCAGGGAAAAACCCAAAGACAATAAATGCTTGATAGAAGTAGCAAAACATCCAGCACCTCTCGGATGATTGTTTGCCCTCTGACTTCTTTCAATTCCGCCATCCGAACCAATCAAACAGAATTCTTCTTTTAATGCTAGATTAACTGTTTTGTCCATGGGCACAGTTCCTTCCGGTACTGCGACCAAAACCCCAGCTCTTTGTCTGTATTTGTAAAAACTGGATGCATTTAATTTCTCTCCAGTACCCACAACTGTAAGATCAGAATAAGTTAAGCCGTACCTTTCCTTCCAACCCTTATTGAATCTTGTGGAATGGACATAGGTTGCCCAATAAGAGTAGGGATACACACAAGTTGTTATGTCAAGTCCTTCAGTACGGGCGTCACGAATCAATTTCAAAGCCCCTTCCATGTCGAAGGTTCCACCTGTTGAATTAAGGTGGTCGATATGCAATTTACATCCGGTTTGACGGGCTATCTCAATGGCTTCCATTACCCCTTCGAGTTCTTGCGCTTCTGAGGAATAGCGAAGATGTAGAAAAAATGGACGGTTGTACTTTTTTGCCACTTTTCCATATTCCAAAAGTTCCGAAAATGGAGTGGGTTGATATTCTATGGAATGAGAAACGGCAATTGCACCTTCCTTCAGGTTTCTTTCTACAGCAGCAATTCTGGATGTTATAGAGCCGTAAGACCTTCTAACATTCATTACTTTGGTTGACACACCATAATTGATATAGTGTGGTCTTCTTTCCATAAAACTATAATAATAGGAAGCTTTATGGTGTCCTCCATGAAGTTGAAGCGCTGTGGTGACTCCGTCGGTAACTTTGTACGATTCAAAAATTTTGTAAGTCGTTTCAGGATTGGAAGAATTATCAGCCAAAATGTCTATGAATCCAGGAGACACCACTTTCCCAGATGCATCGATATAATTTTTTGCAAGAATCTTTTCAGAGCTTAAATGAAGCGCACCGTTTTTGTCAATTCCAACATAGAGTTCTTGAAGTTTGTTGTCATGAAAAACCCTACCATTTTCAATGCTATATTCTAGGATTGGAACAGTGTCGTCATCTAAAAACAAACTAGTCGTGTGACTGCTTAAAACAGAATATGCTCCTGCTGCCAGACTTATTTTCAGAAAGTCCCTTCTGTCTCTACTCATTCATTCAGTTTCTCTTTGTAATAGGCGATAAAAGCTTCCGATATTTTTTCTTTATCGATTTCCTTTATTTTGTTCTTGCTTACAAATTTGGACAATTCTTCTATATGTTGGTCGCGCTTTGTAGCATTTTTTTCCTCAGCATCTTGTTCAATTTTAAAGACATAGATATTAATCAATTTTTGAACGGCCATTGATTTTCGCTCTTCATCTTCATAATATCCTGAAAACCCAGAAATGAATTTATCAAGCAATTGGGACTTGTTATTTCTAACATCTTCAAGAAAGAAAAAAGTAAAGTCAGTGATATCCGAGAGATCTAAATTTGGATTGGCTTCTTGATAGGCTTTCACAACAAAATCAAAATCGATTTCTGCTTCAGAAAGAAGTACTGCAAATTCAAACAAGAAGTCCTTATCTCTCTTCCCTCCATCAAATTCCTTCTGCTTGATTGCAATGGGATCTGAATCTGGGTTTATTACATAATTGGCTTGTGCAATAAGGGTTTCTTTGTCTACAGCTCCAACAACTTTCTTCTTTAAATTACCTTCATGATCAATAAAAAGAAGTGTGGGTAAGGCGCTCGAATTGTACTCTCTACCAATAAAATCATCGTGATCAGCATTGATTTTTAAATTGATAAAATTATCGTTGAAAAGTGTCCCAACTTCATCTTCTGTAAATACGTTTTTCGCCAACCATTTGCATGGTCCGCACCAATCCGCGTAATAATCAATAAAAATGATCTTATTTTCTTTTTTAGCCTTTGATTTGGCTTCGTCAAGGCTGAGTTCTTCAAATTGAATTCCCTTTGCTTGAAGACCAATTGAAAAAAATAATGCTAGCAGAAGAATCATGGACTTTTTCATAATTGTTGTTTTAGTTGTTCTTAATTATTTGGAGGTCGGTAGTATAAATGTAATTACTATTCCGCAATTTGTTACAGAATAGTGCTCGATCCATGAAAATCTATTCTTGAAAATGATAACAATCTGATCAAACTCATTATTTTTGCCCAAAATTCAGTGAAATGGCACAAAAAGAAGACAATTTAAAGAATATTATTGCGCATGCGAAAGAATATGGGTTTGTATTTCCTTCCAGTGAAATTTACGATGGACTTAGTGCAGCCTATGATTATGGTCAGCTTGGTGCCGAACTGAAAAACAATATTAAGGAGTATTGGTGGACCGCAATGGTTCGCATGCATGAAAATATTGTTGGAATCGATGCTTCTATTTTTATGCATCCAATGACATGGAAAGCTTCAGGTCACGTAGATGCATTTAATGATCCTTTGATTGACAATAAAGATTCCAAAAAGCGATATCGTGCAGATGTTTTAATCGAAGAGCACATTGAGAAGATTAGAGCCAAAATTCAGAAGGAAGTAGAAAAAGGCCAAAAACGATTTGGAGACGCTTTTGATGAAGAACAATTCAAAGCGACAAATCCAAATGTTCTTAGAAATGTGGAGAAGATCAAAAGCATTGAAGACCGAATGAGAGATGCTTTGGAAAATGAAAAATTAGATGATTTAAAACAACTGATTGAAGATTTGGAAATTGCTGATCCGGAAACAGGTTCAAAAAACTGGACGGATGTTAAGCAGTTCAATTTGATGTTTTCTACTGAATTAGGTGCAGTAGCTGGAGATGCTTCAAAAATCTATTTAAGACCCGAAACGGCTCAAGGAATTTTTGTGAATTACCTGAATGTTCAGAAATCAGGAAGAATGAAAATACCTTTCGGAATTGCGCAAATTGGAAAGGCATTCCGAAATGAGATCATTGCGCGTCAGTTCATTTTTAGAATGCGTGAGTTTGAACAAATGGAAATGCAGTTCTTTGTTAGACCAGGGGAGGAAATGAAGTGGTACGACTATTGGAAAGATCTAAGACTCAAGTGGCACAAGGCTTTCCAATAGTCGTACCACTTCATTTCCTCCCCTGGTCTAACAAAGAACTGAAGTGGTACGACTAT
>JAGQYP010000019.1 GCA_020436025.1 Crocinitomicaceae bacterium | reverse complement strand
AATTCAGGATAAGGAGTATCTCTATTTAATGGAAAAACACGTTTCGGAAGTTATTCGGATTTTTGAACCAGATTTTATTTTCTACCAAAGTGGAGTAGATGTAGTGGCTTCGGATAAATTGGGGCGTTTAGGTCTGACCAAAGAAGGTTGTAAAAAAAGAGATGAGTTTGTCCTAAAAACATGCAAAGAAATTAAAGTGCCTGTGGTCGCATGCATGGGAGGCGGCTATTCCAAAGACATCAAAGAAATTGTGGATTGCCATGCAAACACGTATAGATTGGCTCAGGACATTTATTTTTAGTACCATTGCACAAAATCTGGAATTAAGTCATAGATAGCTCATGTTCAGTCCACGAATTATAAAATTGATTTTCATCACAGTAGGCTTTCTCTACCTGGTTATGATTGTTTCCAAATACCGGGAAAATGATTCCTTTTTTTATATCGGATTAGGTGTACTGGCCTTGTACACGATTTTTGCATATAAAATGGTAGAATCAATGGAAGATTCGGATCAAGAAAACGATGAGGATCAATCTTGATTGAGTCGGTCTTTTTCTGTTTTAAGTTTTAACACAAAGTAGGAAGAAAGGAATTTATTATTATCCAAAAAGGCAATGATCTTTATCCTTAGTGCAAGGTCTAAAGTCTAAATAAACAACGGATTAGTTAATCAATAGAAGGAATTTTGTAATTTCGCTGAAGATATACAACTCGATATGAAGAAAGACACCGGAAATACCATTGTTTTAGTTGATTTTAATCAATCCACAGAAACTACACTAAGCTACGTAAACATGAGAATCAAATCTGGAAGAAATTTCTATTTGGTTTCCTTTGCTGATAATTTTTCTGAAGAGGAATTAAAATCCAAATTGGATGAATTTGAAAGTCGATTGGATAAAAATGTAGCGGGTAAAATCATAAAGAAGGGTGGTCTGGAAGATAATATCGAAACAGTAGTAGAAGAAGTAGGTGCCTCTGCAGTTATTTTTACCTTGAATCCTGATGGGAAAAAAGGATTCTTTAGCAGCCCTCGTTCCTTAAAATTGATTTCTTCTTTAAATGTTGTGTTTGTCGTTCTTCAACATGGGTCTAAAATTGCAGATATTCAGACAATCGCGATGCCTTTAGAGTTGAGCAATGAATCCAAACAAAAATTCGAACCTGCTGTCATCATGGCTCAGGATTTAGAAGCGGAACTAAAAATATTCCTTCCAAAATTCAAAGATGAATACCAGCAAAATGCGGTGAACAGAAACGTTATTTGGGCAAAATCTTATTTGAAGGACAAAAACGTTAGATATTCATTTGAAAAGGCGGAAGACCGTAAGAATTTTGAAGATCAGTTCATTGAATACGTGAATGATCACAATGCTGATGTTGTAGTTATTTTGAATTATGGCGACACTATTTTCTCTGGAGTTTTTGGGAATTCTACAGAATATAAAATTCTGACCAATAAGTATAAGGTGCCTGTAATGATCATGAATTATCAGACAACGTACAGAAGTAAAGTTCCAATCACGGGTTAATCATTCTTATTTCTGAATCTAAGAACTGCTACAGTTCCTTTTTTACTTCCGGAAATGGTAAAACTGCCATTCAATTGTTCGGTCAGCGCTTCAATGAGTTCTAGTCCTAAGCTATTGTTTCTTGCCGTTTTTGGGTCGTAACCAATTCCATCATCTTCAACTTTCAAAATGGTGTCATCTCCTTCTTGATAATTCAGAATTCGGATCACCCCTTTGTTTTCCGGAAAGGCATATTTAAATGAATTCACCAATAATTCGTTCAGAATGAGGCCAAAAGGAACGCTAATGTCTAAGGAATAAATCATGGGTTCCACTTCATATTCAATATTGATCTCGTTGGCCACATCATAAGAAATCAATAGTTCCTGACCAATTTCAGTGATGTATGATTTTGAATTGATCCCATACATATCTTGTTCTCCGTAAAGTTGTTCGTGAATTACAGCCATGGAATTGACTCTGTTACGGCAATCATTGAAGACATCTTGGGCTTCCCCGTTTTCGGTCTTGTACATGTGTAAATTCATCAAACTAGAAACAATCTGTAAGTTATTTTTTACCCGATGATGGATTTCTTTCAGCAGAATTTCCTTTTGTCGGTTACTTTCCTCAATCTCTTTATTGTATTCTTTGAGCTTTTTTAGGGAGTTTTCAAGCTTTTGTGTCTTCTCTTTGACCTTTTTCTTTAAATCCGCTTGATTTTTCTTCAATTCTTGCGTGGCTTCCGCTTGTTTAATCTTGACCGCAAGCATAGAAGCAATGGTCTCCAGTATTTCTTGATCTTCTTCTGTAAAGAAATTTTTTTCCGGATGTTCGGAGTCAATGACACCTATCACCTGATCTTGAAAGATAATAGGTACACTGATTTCTGAATAGCGCATGGCATCATCTACCTTGTATCGTGGATCTTTTGAAGTATCTCTGATAATCATCGATTTTCCACTTTGTGCTACCAATCCACAAATTCCTTCTCCTAAATGTAATATGATCGGATCCTTGATTTGGTGCTCCCGCGGATTCTTAGGTCCATAAGCGGCTTTTTGAATCAATCGATTGTCTTCCATCAAATAGATGATGCAGTCCACATAATCCAATTCAGATATCACATTTTGAGCAACAGTCCAAACAGTTTCATCAACAGTATCTAAATGCAGTAGTTTACTTGCAAATGAGTTGATAATCTCCAAATACTTGGCTTTACGCTTTAACTCTTCTATGTTTTCAGTTGCAGTAATAGTTTTTCAAGGTGTTAACAGTGCTTTTAATTTACTCAAAATTCAAGGTAATTCAAAGGGAATCTGTTTTCGGTTTGATTTTTGTCTCTAACTGCTTGACAATTCAGAATTTAATTATATTTATAACTTGACTAAATTCGTTAATCATGAGATGGCTTATTCTATTTTTACTTCTACCTACAATATCAGTTTACGCTCAAAAATTTGAGGGTCTGAAAATCAAAGAACAACAACTGGTTTATCTTCAGGATGCTGCTTTGCATGCGGGTGCTCGTTTGCCGATTGGAATATTGGTACGAGCCTATTCAAAAAGTCCGGATAAATGCAAAGAATTCAGAACGAAAGAAGGATATTTTCAAGGAAAAGGAAATATGGGTTGGGGAGAATTCGTAGTTGAAGTAGAAGGTGGCCGATGGAATAAAGTCAAAGGGGAAATCATTGTCTCGGATGACCATAGTGTGGAGAAATTGGACATCAAAATCACTAACAGATTTCATCCTGATTTTAAAATCGAAAAAGTTATTGAAATTAATCACGGTGGAACACAGGAGTTTGTTTTTGAAGGAGAAAAAGGTTTTACCGGAAGAAGGGGAGGAGATGCCGGTGTAAGTAATGTTGGATCCAGACAAAATAATATCTCCTTACATCATGGAGAAGATGGAGGAAAAGGAGGGAAAGGAAATCCAGGTGATTCTCTCGAAATCTTCGTTTCTGTGGTTCAGGAAGCTGATGGAGAAATGGTTTTAGTGAAAGTGGTGAATTTGTCAAAAAAGAAGGAATATTCCAGAAAATTCAATCCAGCCAATGCGGGTAAAATTGCGATCATCTCTAAAGGAGGACAAGGAGGCGATGGTGGTAATGGCGGAAATGGAAAAAGAGCCGGAACGAGCCTAGGAAGAGGTGGAGACGGTGGAGACGGTGGCGATGGTGGCGACGGAGGTGCGATCTTCGTCTACATGGATACCAAGGCTGAAAAATATAGAAATAGAATTGATGTGTATAGTCAAGGTGGGGAACCAGGTGAACATGGCAGACCTGGAACACCGGCTTATTATGTAAACAGTGAAAATCAAAGAGTGTACGGTCAAAGGGGAAGAAATGGTCTGAATGGAAGATCTGGAAATGTAGGACCTGCTCCTGTATTCAAAATTCTAGAATTAGAACAAGAGTAGTTAAAGATTTTGACGAAGCTGCAATTGCATGATGACAATATCTAGGTGGCGGCCAAATTTAATTCCTATTCGTTCCATTCTGCCGCATTCGATAAAACCAAATTTTTCGTGGAAGCGAATGCTTTTATAATTCGATCCATCGATCACGCCTATCATGTTTTCTAATTTTTGATCTCGAGCAGTTTGAATTAATTTGCGCATCATCAATTTCCCTAATCCTTTTCCTCTGGATTCTGGGTGAGCATAAATAGAGTGCTCCACCGAAATTCTATAGCCCGTTTTGGGTCTGAATTGCGCATAAGTACCATAGCACATTACCTGATTTTCCTCCAGAATTACAAAGACAGGAAAACCACCAGATTTTCTCTCTTTCCACCAAGCTTCAACCTCTTGGATTGTTTTGGGAGTTTCATCAAAAATAGCAGTGCCAGTAAGGATTTCATGATTCCAGATTTCGAGTATTCCCGGCAAATCTTCTTTGCGAGCCTCGGTTATTGCTGCTTGCTCAATCATTCTTTAATCTGATCTCTTGCTTGTTGAACAAATGGAATCAAATTGATGAGCTCATAATCTTTAGGAACTCCGAAAAATAGCTTGATCAACACTTTTCCTTTCACAAAGATGAAGTAGTACTGTTTTCCGTCCAACTTCATTTCATCCAATATTTCGCGCATTTTCTCACTTTCTTCAAATACTTTCAATTCTTGGATGCCTCCAATTTCTTGTTTTATTTCGATCGGACGTCCCCCTTCTGAGTTTTCGTTCAATTTGTATCGGTGGTATTTTAAGGCGTCTTCATTGGTTTCAAATTCCCATCGTATGTCTACAAATCTTTGAATGCGCTCTTTGTTTTGCGGACCATCATAAATTTTCATTCCAGGTTTGTCACCATCTTCCGTCTTTTCTAATCCAAAATATTGTAAGAATTCGGTAGTCAGGAATAACTCTTCAGATACTTCTGGTTTTGGATTGGGATAGATGTTGGCAATTTTTTGTAAGTAAATGATTCGCTCACACTTTCTAATCTCCACACCAATTTTATCCATTTGAATCGCATATTCAAGTTTTTCTTCATTCGATTGAGGATTGAAAAAATTGGGATCAAAATGCTTGGCTAAAATGCTATTGGTGCATTCAACCCCTCTTTCATTGATTTTGTCTATTTCATTTACGTTGATTTTTTCAGCACAATCACAAATTTCCGTTGCAACTACTTGAGCCAGTGAATCCTTCTCAGATTGTGCATAAGAATAGATGAAACTAGAAACAAACAAAAGGAAGAATGTGTAACGCATTTTTCTTTTAAAAATAATCAGATTTTATGGAAAACGCTCAATTAAGGCTTGTATTTAGCTGCCTTTTCTAATTTGATAGGTTGAGGAACAAATTCAAAATTCTTTGGAGTTCCTGAGGTTTTACACATGTTTCCACCGCCCATTCGCCTTTTGATCATGGCTGTGGCAATTAATTTCTCAGGAGAAAACAAATTGTAAATATTTAAATCATTGGGATGAAATTCAAAGTATTTAATTTGTAAGATATCGTCACTGATTCTGTTGACTAATACCGTGTAGATTTCACTTTCTTGCTCTAATCCAAACTTTAAGTGCTCCAAATAACAAATCTGGTCGTTCTTTTCAAAAACCAATTCCCATTCAGATCCAATTTCCTCTCCAGGGTAGGAGATGGCAATGTCATTCTTATTTTCGGCAGTAATATTCACAGACCAAACTGTTCCTTGATCTTCTTGTCCCAATCCTTCCCAAGTCCCAATCATCCATCTGGACTTACATGAAGTCAATAAAAACAAAGTGAATACTATGAAAATAATTTTACGTGCCATTCCTTTTAATATACGAATTAAAACGCTGATTTACAAGTTTAAATTGTTCATTAACAATCGTTTTACATGAAATTAATCCAAACTTTTCAGAAAAAAAGAAAGGAGCACTCACAGAATGCTCCCCATTTATTATTAGTTACATTTTAGAAATTAATCGACTATTTATCTGCTCCAAGTTCCATGGCAATGTGAATTTCAACTTCATCTCCAATTACAGCATCGGAAGCATAATCTCCAACTCCTACGCCATAATCTGATCTTTTTATTGTTGTATGAATAGAAACGCCCATCACCTGTGCCTCTTTATTCCAAGGATTATCTGCAATTCCTGTGATTTTCAATGGCAGCACCACATCCTTCGTTTGGTCTTTAATCGTTAGTTTTCCTTTTACATGATAAAGCCCATCTTCCTTTTTTAGAAATTCAGTGGATTCGAATTTCATATTTGGATACTTTTCGGTGTTAAAAAAGTCTGCCGATTTCAAATGGCCATCCCTTTTCTCATTATCTGTATTAATCGAGTTTACATCAATTTCGAAAGTAACTTTACTATTCTTTAGATCTTTCTGATCAAAGGCTATTGTTCCACTGAAATCATCAAATTTCCCAGGTGTCATGGATACCAAATGTTTCACTTCAAATCTTACACTCGAATGGGATCTGTCTATTTTCCAATCCTTCGCTTTTTGCGCCAACATTGTTCCTGAAAACATAAACATCATGGCAATCATTCCTATTTTCTTCATCTTTTTTAAATTAATTTGTTTAAACAAATATCTAGAACATTATTCGTTTGAACAAATAAAATTGAAAATATTTTTGAACGAATGATCAAATTGGGTGTACAGAAGTAAAAATGAAGCTTATGAAATGGTTAGCAATAGTAATGTTGATAAGTACTTATGGATGGTCTCAAGAAATTCATATTGACCCTACGGTAAAAAGATATAAAATGACAGGTAGAATAACCTACACAAGCTTTCATCAGGGTGGGGCACCAAGGGAAGATGTATACCCGCGTCCACAATATCCAAAAGCAAATTATACGATCTACGTAGTGGAATACATGGGTGAAGATCAAAAACCAAAACTTTGGGATCGAATTACAACAGATGATAAGGGGTTCTTCACAGTAGAAGTAAAATCAGGCAAATATGGATTTGTGTTGGACTACAAAACAGCAGAAAATGGTCAATTTGTACCAAAAGGATACCAATCCAGTTCTGAACATTATACAGAATCCTCAAGTTGGGAACTCACGGGAGGAAAACCAATCGAAGTAAAAGATCAAAACGTAGAAAAAGTACTTCTAGTTAACAATCAATACAGCGCATGTATGGATTGTCCATAAAAAAAGGCCCCCAATCAAATGAAGGCCTTTCTAATATTCAATTCAAAGTGCAAAATTCAAAGTGCAAAATTAAATCGCTATCGCTCGATTCTACATTTTTAATTCTTAATTCTTAATTCTTAATTCTACACTCAAATCATTCTTTCACAATTTTCTCCACTCTCACTTCACCCCCAGCTTTGATTTTTACAAAGTAAATTCCTTTGCTTAACTGACTTAGATCAATGTGGGTAATCTGGCTTAAATTGTTTTCAGAAATAATTTCCTGACCAAAGGCATTCGTAACCTCAAAGTCAAATTGTCCTGCCATTTCAATGGTCAATTGGGTGTGGAATGGGTTAGGATAAATCTTGTAATTCAATTCTCCATTATCCGCTAATCCTGCACAGTTGTCGGCTGTAGCCGTAATTGAAGAACGGAAAGATCTACATCCTTCTTCCTGAATTTCCCAATCGTAGAAATAATAATAGTAGGTTAAGGCATTGGCTCCTCCAGCTGTACTGCGCTTGATCGACACCAATCCAGTCGCTGTATAAGGATAATTGGCACTGGCACTGTTTCTATATAGGTTCGGGTTGGAACCGTAAAGACATCTCAACTCCAAATCTGTCCCTTGAGGAATTGCCATTCCCAAATAAACTCTTGATTCTCCAGCAGGCATATAAACAGCTTTGTTTTCAATTAATTGTCCACTCGAGTTTCTCAATTCTACTTGACGGTATCCAGCAAACTCAGCGTAAACTTTAACAGACTTCAAAATACAAGGCTGGAAAGCATCGAAAATCAATCCTTGATCCCCAGCAAAATTAGCTCCTGCACCAAATGTATTATCTGACGGACCAACACTTACAGGTGCTGTAGCCAAATTGTCTTCTACGTAATAAGTAGCGGTAGCAGTTAATGGATCTATAGTCCAACTACTTCCGGAATAAACCAAATTCCCCCCTGATTGCGCATCGTACCAGTCCAATGTTCCTGTTCCACTTGCATTCAATGTTACTGGATCATTTGCACAAACCGTAGCATCGGTTGTCGTTGGAGGAGTTGGGGTCGCAATTGTTATAAAATTGGTTTTTACTTCGTCATCAGATCCAATACTGTTGGAAACTGTAAGTGTAACGGAGTAAGTTCCATTTGCAGCATAAGTGTGAGTTGGATTTGGATCTGTAGAAGTATTTCCATCACCAAAATCCCACAACCAATCCGTAGGGTTATCTACAGAATTATCTGAAAATTGAACCGTTCCAGTGCAATTTGTCGCATTGTCTACGGTAAAGTCAGCAGTTGGCGCATTGGTTGGAATCGTGCACGCCCAAGTCATTTCAAATCCATTCAATTCCAATCCTGGATCAGATGTAAATCGAACAGTAATGGCTCCACCAGTTGAAGAAACTGATGTAGGTACATTGTTGTTACAATACGTTCCAATTAAAGGCGCAGCGATCGAATTTCCATCGTAAATTAAAAGTTGATCGTAATCACATGAACTTCCAGTTCCCGGCTCAATATCAAAGAAAGGGAAATTCAAGGTTACCTGAGAAGCTCCCGTTGGCGCAATGGTAATCGTTGAAATTTCATTCGGGCCGTAAGCTCCTGAAGGTCCTCCCGAATCAAATACAGTTCCCGAACAAGCATTTTGAGTTGGCATGGTCGTGTTTGGAGTTAAAATCGTAATGCAAGGATTTCCTGGATCAATATCAATGTAATTTGTCATTACAATTTGATCTGTTCCACAAGCACCCCCATCAATATCCAAGGTAACTGTGTATAGTCCTGTAGTCGAGTAGGTGTGCGAAGGACTAAAATCATTACTCACTGGCGAACCATCTCCAAAATTCCAAGTGAAGGATGTTCCATTAATACTCAAATTCGAGAAGTCAACTGTAAATGGTGCCTGACAAGCCTGGGTAACCGGTGCCTCAAAATCAGCTAAGGCATAAGGAACATAAGCCGGACCTACACCTACTGCGTACCAAGCATTGGTAACAGTTTCCACTTCATTGGAACAAGATCCAAACAAATCAATAGCCGATTGAATCCCATAAAAACGAGCATCCGCATAGTCTGAAGAAGAAACAAGGTAAACTGTTAAATTTCGATATGCAACATCAGCTGCATCCGACATTCCGATTCCTGTTACATTGTAGGAATCACTGTTGTCATTGGTCCCGTTTCCTCCACTGGCAACAAGGTAAAACCAATAATTTTGAACGGATGAATTGGTATGTACTCCTCCATTATCAGCACCTCCTAAGGCAGCCCAGTTGTTTCCAAAATAGGTATCTGGATCTCCAGTAGCGTTTGGATTGGACATGTTTCTAAGAATAAATCCAATGTCTTCTCCCATCGTCCAGTTCCAGTTTGACGGACGACCATAATTCTCCACTAAAATTCCAAAAATATCTGAAAACGACTCATTCAACGCTCCTGGCTCATCTTGGTAAACTAAATCAGCAGTGAAACTTGTTAACCCATGTCCAATTTCATGACCTGCAATATCGATGGCTGTGAATGGATTATTACTACTTCCGTCTCCATAAGTCATTCTTTGGCCATCCCAAAACGCATTGTCATATCCTGAATCATAGTGCACATAAGAATTCAACTGGAACCCATTATTGTCAATAGAGTTTCTCCCATGTGCATTGAAAAAATAATCATAAGTCATTTCAGCTCCCCAATGGGCATCTGTTGCGTACTGATCCAACTGAGCATTAACGTTATTCCAGTTGTTATCTGCATCTGTAAAATCTACCGATCCACCGTAAGAGGTTCCTTCTTGCATGTTGAAGGTACGAACCCCGTTCCCTCTTCCTGTTTCTCTTAGTCTGAACGAACCACCTCCCTGATCATCTGTAGTTATCGTTTGATTCCCGGAATATCCAGTTACGGCTGTTCCAACGGCATCTGCATGATGGATGATTTCATTTTCAAGTAGGATTTGACCCGTTTGAGCATCTACATAAACATCTTGTCTGGATACAGGCTGATGTGCGTAAATGTTGAATTTGTAGGCTAATCTAACTTCTTCTGAAGCGTATTTTCCAGCAGGAGAAACATAAACCAATTCTCCACTTGGGAAATAAGTTGCTGTTGGATCATTTTGTTCCCATTTTAAATGTTCTTCTTCCCCTGGAAGTTCCCATTTGTAAGTTGTTGCGCCAATATGACTCTTTGCTTTAACTAAGGCTGCAGATTCCGACAAGGAAGCATTTCCAGGATCAATCGATTTATAGATCAAACCATTAAACGAAATAACTTTCCCGTCCTTAATATGCAAGATCATTACTCCATTCTGGATCGGATTTCCATTCAAAGTCTGGCGATATCTCGAATGCGTCATTCCCAACTGGTCCTGCTCAGTTCGAATCAATTCAAAAGAGATGTTAGCATCTACTTTGAAATTCTTCTGAAGCCATAATATAAATGTGGAAGGATCTTTCTCGCTTCCCGGACGAAAGGAAACATAAGATGGGATTGGCGAATAGTTGCTTTCGCGAACTAATTGGGATCCGCGAACAATCTCATCGGCCTGTTTTCCATTGTAAATTTTTTGAGAGTAAGTAAGGACTGTGGTTGTTAAAAAAAGTCCTAAAACGACCTTTCTAAACGAAAAGTAAAATTTTTTCATAACAATTTTCTTGGTTTTTAATCACTCTAAGTAGCAGCAACAAGTAATCACACTTTCGAGTAAGGGCGCAACAAGATACGAAATTAAAATGATAATTAGTTTGAAGAAATTAACGCTTTAGAACAATTCCGTTTACTGGATGCAAAGGGTAGAAATTCTATTTTTCTTGAAGAATATAAGCTTTGAGTTCTTTTAAATTAGATGCATTTGGGTTGTGGTGCAAACCTTGTTCAACGATTTGTATGGCTTCATCCCACTTTTTATCTTCTATCAAAATCACTCCCAAATTATAATAGGATTTGACTAAACGGGGTGATTTATTGATTGAATGGTTTAAAGACTTAACTGCTTCATTTTTAAGGCCCATTTCATGTAAGAGCAATCCTTTCAAATAATCTAATTGACCATTCGATGGATCTTTTCTGATTCCGATATCTAATATTTGAAGTGCTTTTTCATTTTGCCCATTTAGATTGAATGCGGTGGCTAAATTAGAATATACAGGAAGTAACAAACTATCCATTTTTAAAGCAATAGCATATTCCTTGAGTGCTTTGTCAAGCTGATTTTTTTGAAGATAATAATCACCCAATTGCAGTCTGCCTGCCGGGAAATCCGAGTTGTATCTTAATGATTGCAAAAGTTCTTTTTCATTTCGTTGAATCCACTGTATTTCCTCATTTGAAAACTGATTTTGTGGGATCCCTAGCACCAATTTCGTAGCCGACATTCTGATCATGCGGTTGGGATGATTTAAGTGTTGCCTACCAAAATATAGACGAGCTTCGGGACTTTCCTGAGCCAAAATCTGTAATACGGAATTCAAAACCATTGGACTTGCCGTTTGCTGATTTTGGACTAATTCCTTGAAATAGATTTCAGACAACTTATACTGCAAATTTTCAACCACGGCCGATCTTGCGATTTCAGGGAAGCCAGAGTCATAAACAAAAGCAACCAGTTTTTTCTGTTCAAGGCTATCTAATTCTTTTCTGCTCGATAAGGCTAGGAAATCAGAAAAATGGACTTCCCTTTCTGCTCCATACCATTTTTCAATGCTTTGGGCAGCCCATTTCGGACTTTTGTCACGATGACACTGATTACAAGCATTGGAAGTCCCGAATTGCACCGATTGGTCGGGACGAGGCACTCTGAAACTATGATCTCTTCTGAAATCATGACCCATGTATTGTTTTCCGGGCATGTGACAGCTAACACAATTTGAAGCTAAGGTGCTTTCTGCGTGAAAATGATGCTCTTTTTTGTTGTATTTGGGTTCATGACAAGACAAACATAAATTGTTTCCTTCGGCTTTTAGTTTTAGGCTGTGTGGATCATGGCAATCGTCACATTTCACTCCTTCATGATACATTTTTGAGGATAAAAAAGAACCAAATACATAATCTTCTTCCTTGATTTGGCCATCGACTTCGTAAAAATCTGGAGATAAGTTTTGTACCCAGTAATTTTCATGATAATCTTCCCATGGTAAAACTTCCTCACTTAATTTTGTTCTTCTAGAATGGCACGGAGCACAAGTGTTGAGGATGCTTTTCTGATCCACAGCTTTAAAGATTCCCTTGTCACTATCCGATGGATTTTTTGCCCAGGCTAGATGCTCAGAACCTGGTCCATGACAAGATTCACAACCTACCGTCAAACTCGCATACGTAGTGGCAAAATGTTGCTTTTCAGGGTCATAATTCTTCTTAACATTGGTCGAATGACAATCTGCACACATGGTATTCCATCTTTGCCCACCTTTTGTCCAGTGTAGCCAGTCGTCTGGAGCAATATTTTGATGAGAATACTGATGATACCATTGACTTGATTCCGAATTCCAAGTCACTCGTAAAGTATGGATTTCACCATTTTCTCCTTTGACCAAATATTGTTGAAGAGGCCAAAATCCAAAGGTTTTCCAGACATAATAGGAGTTTTTAGCTCCTGCTTCTTCAATGGTTACTTTAAACAATATTTTACTTCTGGAAAAGGTATATTTTACCCCATCTAATTGAACAACTTTGTCATTAAAGTCGCCCAAAACAGTCGAATCATCCGGTTCCTTCATCGCCCAATCATGATGGGAATTCAACAAGGAATTTTGCTGATCTTGATGACAAGAGAAACATTGTTCGTCACCGATATAATTCTTGTGTACTGCTTTGTTCTGTGTTTCTACTTCCGGACTTTTGGTTTCCGATGAGCTGCAATTCTGCAAAAACAAAATCACAGTTAAAATAGAAGCAACAAGTAAGAATTTATATGGTTTTCTTCGAATCATCGCTACGAATATAAATCAATCTCGGAGAAATATTTCTCATATTTGCGGAAATCTAGAAAGTATGAAGGTAGTCGTTGTCGGTGGAGGAGCAGCTGGGTTTTTCACAGCAATCCAAATTAAGGAAATGCATCCCGATTTGGAGGTGATGATTCTTGAGAAATCCAAAAAACTACTTTCAAAAGTAAAAGTCTCTGGTGGGGGTCGCTGTAACGTAACAAACGCATGTGAAACTATAGACGAATTGGCTTCAGCATATCCCAGAGGTGGTCGGCATTTACGAAAATTATTTGGTCGATTTAATAACCATCACATGATGGAATGGCTCGAATCGAAAGGAGTGGAGTGCGAAGTTTATCCCGACAATTGTGTTTTCCCTAAGGTAAATGATTCTCAAATAATTATAGATCTTTTCTTAAAGGAATGCAGTAGGTTGGGAATTCGAATTCAGACCGAGACTGGAGTGGTTAGTTTTACTTCAAATGAAAGTGGTTATAGTCTGAAATTGCTAAATGGAGGAGAAATTCAAACCAAGTATTTGGTTTTTGCACTTGGAGGTCAACCAAAAGAAAGTGGATTACAATGGTTGAAAGATCTAGGTTATCAGATTGAATCACCGGTTCCTTCTTTGTTCACTTTTAATATGCCACAGGAGAAAACAGCTGATTTGATGGGGATTGTGGTGGAAAATGCCATTGCGAAGATCGAAGGCGAAAAATTGGAAGGAAGGGGTCCATTGTTGTTTACCCATTGGGGAATGAGTGGTCCGGCAATCCTTATGCTTTCGGCTTGGGGAGCTCGAATTCTGAACGAAAAGAACTATGAATTTAAGGTGAGAATCAATTGGTTGGATGGGGAAGGAGAAGCATATGTACGAAGTCAGATTCAACAAAAGCAAGCTATTGACCCAAAGAAGAGCATCAAAAATCAAAATCCATTTCAGCTCCCGAATCGTTTATGGGAATTCCTTTTGAAAAAATTAGAGATCAATCCAGAGAACAAATGGGCTGAAATTGGAAGTAAAAGTATCAATAAGCTGATTAATGCTTTAACCAATGACACCTATCAGGTAAAAGGAAAAACAACTTTTAAAGAGGAGTTCGTTACCTGTGGAGGAGTTTCCCTTTCAAATCTTAACATGAAAACAATGGAAAGTAAATTACATCCCGGAGTTTTTTTCATTGGAGAAATGATCGATATTGACGGAATCACTGGAGGATATAATTTTCAAGCTTGCTGGACTGAAGCGTGGACTGTTGCCAATTCTATTGGTTGATTTTCAGAAATTAGTGATTAGGATTTTTGAAATTTATTTTAACCAATCGAGCAACTTATTCTAACTCTAATCGTCAATCAACTATTAACTTTAACTGATTTGAAATGAAGCTACTCATGACTTTAGCCTTGGTTTTAGGCTCGACCTTCACCTTTTCTCAACTTACTCTAACAATCGATTATCAAATGAACCCTTGGTGTTTTGGAGAACCAACAGGGGAATTTCAAATATCTGTTACGGGTGGTACTGCACCGTATACTTTTTCAGTAAATCCAACAGGTATGAATCAAAGTTCAGTTGATGCGGATACCGAATATTTCTTTGGTTTCATGGCAGGGATGTATACGGTTACTGTCCAAGATGCAACAATGGCAACCAATACGATTGATGTATTTTTGAATGATCCACCAATTTTTGCAGGAACAGCAACGGTTACCGATGATACTTGTTCCGCTAGTATAGGTTCGATTTCAATTAATGGATTAACGGGCGGAGTTCCCCCTTTTACTTATTCTTTAAACGGAGGTGCTCAATCTCCGACAAATGTATTCAACGGTTTGCCCGCTGGAGCATACACAGTTGAAGCGATTGATGCAAATGGATGCTATGCTTGGATGAATCCACAAACGGTGATTGTAAATAATTCACTATTAGCTGGTGGTTCTGCTCAAGGAATTGCGACTTCTTATCCTGCTTATTGCAATAACGGAGGAATCAGTCTTCAAGTAACTGCCGGTTTAGCTCCATTTGAAGTAGTTTGGAACACGGGAGATACTTTGTTCCTATTAAACAACCTAGGTGCAGGAACTTATACGGCAAATGTAACAGATGCAAATGGTTGTGCGGTTCAATTCCAAGCAGTGGTAGCAGATAGTTCAGCCGCAGGAGGATGTTCTGAAATTTCGGGAAGAGTGTATTCCGATTTAAATAACAACTGTACAGATCAAGCAGAACCTGGAATGAATAGTGTAGCTCTAAAAGCCACTCCGGGAAACTATACGGTTCTGGCAAATAGTAATGGAGATTATCAATTCAATTTACCTTACGGATCTTATATGATCGAACAAGCTCCAGCCCTAAACTTGGTAAATAACTGTACTCCTTCTTACAATGTATTAACCAATGCAGGGAATCCTTCTTCAACGGGTAATGATTTTGCTGATTCTCTTTACATGGATTACGGATCAATATTCGCACCGGGTTGGATTAGACCAATGATGGCAAATTATCAAACACTTTATACTAAGAACTATTCATCAGCAAGTGGTATAGTTGATATCTATTATTTGCCAGATAATAACTATATAGTTGATTCTATTCTTCCAGGATACGATTATATGAATGGGGATACCATGTTCTGGTCTAATGTGAATCTTGGAGCATTCGGACTAGATTTAATTCGAGTATTTGGGCATACGAATATGGGCATAGGAACTCCTTTAGTTTTCTGTCATGGTGTGCTTCCTCAAGGATATGATCATGTAGCGTCTAACAATGCCAATTGTCATACGTCGGTTGTAATTGGTTCTTTTGATCCAAATGATAAGCAAGTTTGGCCTTCTGGTGACATCTATTTAACAGATGAGGAATTGACCTACAAAATCAGATTCCAAAACACAGGAACGGATACAGCTTTCAATATTTTCATCATGGATACACTTTCTGATTATTTGGATGCATCGACTTTCCAGTTTTTAGCGAGTAGCCATTACTGTATTCCAGAGATTATCGATAACAATATTTTAAAGTTTACTTTCCCGAACATTATGCTTCCAGATTCCAATACGAATGAAGCTTTAAGTCACGGACACGTGATCTTCAGAATCAAACAAAATCAAAATAATCAGGTTGGAAACGTAATTGAAAATACAGCAGGAATCTATTTTGATTACAATGAACCTGTAATAACAAATACAACTTCAAGTCCGATTGTGCAAGATGTGACAGGAATTAACGAATTAAAACTTGAGGATCTTTCAGTTTATCCTAACCCGGCGAATGGGGAATTTAAAGTAGTATTCCCATCAAATGCAGAAGGATTATTAATGTTCTTCGACGCACAAGGGAGACTAGTATTAGATCAACAAATAAAAGGTCAAAAACAAACTCAAATCAATGCTTCCAATTGGGAAAAAGGCGTGTATCTGATCCAATTCAGAACCAACTCTGGAGTCTCAACCGGAAAAATAGTAATCGAATAATACAGGATTAATTCAATATAAAGGCCTCTTCAGAAATGGAGAGGCTTTTTTTGTCTCATAAATTAATTAAAATGAAAAATGAAAAATGAAAAATGCAAAGTGCAAAATGCAAAATGAATATGGGACATTTGATTGGGTGCGGGGAGGAATTCAATCCTCAAACGTATAGTATATTTATCTCATAGCTAATTTCGTCAACTGAAAAACTTTTCAAGTGACTTGCTCAAAACAAAGAACCATCTGTTTTATTGAAAAAGTCATTTCGTAACCCTGCGACTTCAGTCCGGGGACAAAAGGAGGATGCAAAATGCAAAATTCAAAGTACAAAGCCTGTCCTGAGCACTTGTGGTGAGCTTGTCGAACTATGCCGAAGGGTTCAAAATGTTCATAAATCAATAAGTCATAAATCAATAAGTCATAAATCAATAAGTCATAAATCAATAAGTCATAGATCAATAAGTCATAAATCAATAAATCACAAAATCATAACGTCATTTCATCAAAAAAAACTATCTTAGGTAAACACATTTATTGATTCACATGTCTAGTTGATCAGTCTGAAAATAAGATGAATAGAGCAAGGCTCCGGTCGTCTTTGTCTATTAAAGGAATTTCTATTTTTTTATTGTTTTTTTATGATTCACCCTAATACTGAATTAAGGTTTATCAGTGAGCAAATTGGCTATGGTGTATTTGCTACTGAAATGATCCCGGAAGGGACAATTGTATACGTGAAAGATAGTCTGGAATTGATCGTATCACCCACAGATTACCTCATGCATACCGATGAAATGAAGGATGTGATTGAAAAATACTCTTACATTGATGAAAATGGCAACAGAATCATCAGCTGGGATTTTGCCAAATATGTAAATCATTGTTGCAACTGCAATACGATAAGTACAGGTTATGGCTTCGAAATTGCCATTCGAGATATTCAAAAAGGCGAGCAAATTACGGATGAGTACGGGATCTTTAATCTATCAGAAGAAATGGAGTTGCATTGTGGTCAACCCGGATGCCGTAACAAAATTTGTCCGAAAGATTTTGACGATCATTATCAAAACTGGGATCAAAAAATTCGAAAATCTATCGTAAAATTATTTGATGTAAACCAGCCTTTACTTCCTTTTGTAGAAGAAGGAACAAGGCAAGAGTTGGATACTTTCTTTGTGAGTCCCGAACGATATAAATCGGTTTATAGTCTGAAATACAAAGGAGAACCAATTCCTGTTAAGAAATAGATCGACCATAGGCTCTGCATGTTTGAAGAATTTCTAATTTTACGGTAAAACAAACCCAAATGGAAGTTTTCAATATTGTAGAGCCTGTTGGTAAAAAGGTTCCTATTCTGATTAGTTCTCCGCATTCTGGAACCAATTTCCCGGATGAGCTAAAAGATCAATTTATTGCTGAAAAAAGACGAAGACCAGACGATGCCGACTGGTTTATCCATCAGTTGTATGATTTTGCTCCGGAAATGGGAATAACCATGATTACAGCAAATTATTGCAGATGGGTAATTGATTTGAACCGGGATCCAGAATCCAAACCACTTTACAATGATGGTCGAATTATCACTTCCTTGTGTCCACATACCGATTTCTTTGGGGAACCAATTTATAATCAGCAAGGATATATACCAGACGATGCGGAAGTAGATAGAAGAAGAAAGGCCTATTACGATCCTTATCATGGAAAAATAGCATCAATTTTGGCTGATCTGAAAGGTGAATTTGGAACCGCAATATTATTTGATGCGCATTCAATCAGAAAACATGTGGAAACCATCAATAAAGAAGCCTTCCCAGATTTGATTCTTGGCACAAATGATGGGAAAACTGCTTCTGAACAAGTGATTCAAGCTGCGAAATCCGCATTAGAAGGGAATGCCTATTCTTTTGCTTACAATCATCCTTTCAAGGGCGGACAAATCACCAGATTTTTTGGGGATCCAATGAATAATATTCATGCCATCCAACTGGAACAAGCCAAAACTAACTACATGGACGACAAGGAAGTAAATTATGCTCCAGAAAGAGCTGAAAACATTAGAAAAGTATTGCAACAACTTTTTTCAAATATTATAGCAACACTCCAAAAATAAGCTCATGAAAGTATACAAAATTGACTATTTGGTCCAGAAGGATGTCGTTTTAAAGGACGCTTTTCTAGAAGTTGGAAAGGATGGAAAAATAATTGGAATTCAAAAAGAATATAACGGAGATTATGAGCATTTGCGTGGGCTAGTTTTACCAGGATTTCAGAATGCGCACTCACATTGTTTTCAATATGCCATGGCTGGAATGGCAGAATTGCATTCAACAACTAATGAACCCGATGATTTTTGGTCTTGGAGGGATTCAATGTACAAGATTGCTTTACAAATTTCTCCGGAACAACTGGAGTCAGTAGCCATGATGCTCTACTCTGAAATGTTGAGAATGGGGTACACGGAGGTAGCTGAATTCCATTATTTACATCATGATAAAGATGGGAAGACCTATTCCAATCTTTCTGAAATGGGAGAGCGGTTGATGTCTGCTGCTCAAAAAACGGGAATTAAAATCACTTTGATTCCTATATTTTATCAAAAAGGAGGATTTGGGAAAGAAGCTGCTGAAGGTCAGAGACGCTTTTTAAGCTCGGATTCAGAGAATTATTTGAAATTGGTTGATGCTTCTCGGAAATCAGCGGAGAAATTCTCTAAAGCTAAGGTCGTTAAAGGGATACATAGTTTAAGAGCTGTTGATGAAAAAGGTTTGCAAAACGTTTTAAACACAAAAGAAAAGGATTTACCTCTTCATATTCATATCTCAGAACAACTTAAAGAAGTGGAGGAGTGTAAGTCTTTTTATGGGGCAAGACCAGTCCAATGGCTTTTAGATAATTTTGAAGTGGATTCCAACTATCATTTAGTTCATGCAACGCATTTAGCGGAAAGCGAAATACAAGGTATAGCCAATTCTGGTGCCAATGTGGTTTTATGTCCAAGTACGGAAGGAAATTTAGGTGACGGAATTTTTCCTCTTCGAGCATTTCAAGAAATGGGAGGGAAGTGGTCTATCGGAACAGATTCTCATATCGGTTTGCAATTCATGGAAGAGTTACGATTACTCGATTACGGGCAAAGACTGATTTCTCATAAACGGAATACTTTTTACTCCAAACAACAAGGGAATCCAGGATTCTATGGTTTATCACAAGCCATTTGCAACGGTCGTAAAGCCATGGGGGTACAAAGTTCTAATTTCTTTGAAATTGGGCATGATTTTGACGCGGTTGTGGTGGATATGGTTCACCCTCTGTTATTCATGTCGAATCCAGAACTTAAGTTAGCGACGAATCTGTATTCCATGGATCAAACGTCGATAAAAGAAGTCTACGTAGCAGGTGAAAGAGTTATCACAAACGGAATGCATCACCAAATGGATGCAATATGGATGGATTTCGCTAAAACTTTAAAGGAGTTGAGTTTTAGAGCTTAATTACAACTCTATAGAAAAAGGCAATAAGAAGAAACTCTCCCTTTTCGTATTCACAAACTTCTCACGAAAACTATTTAAAATGATGGCTGAGAATTTTCTGATGTACTCTTCTGATAATTCAGGAGTTTTAGAGCTAGCGGTGCTCGTTTTCTTTTGTGCTGAAAAAACCACTCCATTGTTCTCATTCGAACTCTTTAAATTAGGTTCAATCTGATCATCTGAAGGCTCTACAGTTTTATTTCCATCTTTTATTGGACCTACTTGGTCCGCTGAATAAGCTTGACTTAACATAAAAACAAACCCCAACAGAAACCCAATTTTTAGTGAATTTTTCATCATACTTTGTTTTACAATCTTCTAAAGATAAGCAATTGTTTCCTCATACTATCCAAATTTCAAAACAAATTTCTTGCCGAACTAGGTGATAACTAGGACTTTTTCAATCGGAAATGATAGAAAATGTATATTTCCACGATAACTAAATTCAGTACCCATCCTGCCCAAGCAACAATTTTGTACATATCCATGGGAGGTAAAGAATACGTGTTAGCCAAAAACTGCTTGATCAAGCGCAAACTAATTGCAGATAATGTCAATGCGTAGCTCCTTAACATGAATTTTTGATGCAATTCCCAGTTTCCATTCTTGATCGCAATCAAGGCTTTGGCTGTGAAAATCATCCATAAAATTCCAAGAAGCGTAAATGAAATCTGACTATAAATTCCTCCATTGGCCTTAATCCCCATGATGATCCCAGAAGGTCCGGAAAAAAGAAGCAAAACAAGGATGTAAACATAACCCACGGAACGATGGAATTTTGGAAATTGTTTTCTTAGTCCAGGAATAAATTGTAAAGCCCCGGAAATCAATACAAACATGGAAGTATACACATGAGTAAAAAAGGCAACTTGATAATAGGTATGCTGAATTTCGTCCGTTTTTATGTGCAGAAAAGCCACATCAAACCGAAGCGGTATATACTGCAAAGTAATCAAAAGCATCAGATAGGAATAATAGGCCAAAGCCAAATAGAAAAGAAAATAAAACAGGAACCTCAAAACCTTCAATTTCATATCCAACCTCCAATTTCCAGGTTAAAAGTACCCCACTCAAAAAAAAAACCACATTCAAAATACTCTACATTCTACACTCGAAACTCAAATCATCCTCTTCCAAATGAATCATAATATTCAGCCGCGTTTTTCTCGTATTTCATGAGTAATTTGATGTTCTCTTTCTCAATATCGGTAAACTCGCTTTTGATATCGGTGTGGACAGGAATGTACCAATCTTGTTGGTCAAAAAAGACCCTCAAAGGCTGAAATTTAAACGAATAACCATGTCTGGCATAAATGGTGTTTCTGATGATTGTTAAATCTCCTTTTTTCATGTTTTCTACATCTCCCTTTTTTAATAGGGTATTGGAAGCATTTACCTTGTAGATCTTGTCTGTTGCCGAACCATAAGAACTGTAAATCCATTCTTCAACTTCATCTCCTTCGCCATAGGTCTCTACTTTATCTATCCTCTTAGTCCAGTTCACGTAAGGTCCAGCATGGGTTAGCATGATGTCTGGGTTGTACTGATAGGTTTTCTTTTCCAACTCATAGATTCTATACTTGATCTTTAAATTTCTGTTGGCTGTCCAAGTTCCTTTAAGTTGACCATTTTCTATTGAAAATTCAAAAGCTCCATCGTATTGATCATCTCCCGGTTCTTTCGCTTTAATCTGATAAAGGGTGTCGTTTCCTTGAGCAATTCTTTTGATACTTCCTTCAAAGGGTCTGTCATTTCCTGCAACAACACTGTGTCCGTAAACTTGTTCTCCCACAACTCGATCAATGGAAATGTTGATTTTATTATTTCGATTCCAATTAAATCCTTCATCTACCCACATCTCATTGAAATCCTTTATTTTCTTCTTGTCAGGCTCAAAATAACCCACCCAATAACCAAGAATATCCACTTTTTCAGTGGGTAATTCAACTTTGGTTTCAGTTTCTTGGTTTTCCATGCTTTCCTGAGAGGCCATTGTGCTGTCTTCTACTTCGGCTCCTTGTGGTTCTTTCACTTCTGCATCGGAGTTCTTAATTGCTCCCTCACAGGATAAAAGCAATAAACTGGCAATAACTAGACTTTTCTTTTTCATTGGAAATGAGATTTTTAACTAAGATAAAGGATTCAAAACAAATGGAGGACACTACACTACTTACATTTATCTTTTTTGACAGAAGAATCTGAAAGTAAATCTTTGCCGGTTGCAACGGCTTCTTCTGTTTTTACATCTACTTTATTTTTTTCAGGATCTAACCATCTAATAAGGTGATTACTATGGAAGTAATAGCGATTGGCTTTAACAGTTGTTTTGCTCGGATCATGTGGTTCATCACCATTTTCCTTTGCCATTTCCATGTCATAATAAATCGGAGCATTGTAGTTGTAAATCTGTTCAAATGCAAAATACAATTCACCATTGTGAAAATAGTATTCTATCGTTCTTTTTCCCATTTCACCGGACCATTCAATCTCCAGTAATTTAATTTCTGAAGCATCGGAAAAGGCAACGATCTGACCTCCTTCAGTAGATTCATCCATCATCTCCACAGTTTTCTTGGTGTATTTGGAATAATTTGCTCGAGCTTCTGCGTATTTTTTGCGGATATCTTTTACAATATCTTCTTCATTTTGAGCGATTAATTGGCCAACAAACAAAAAAGGGAGAATCAATAGGAGTGTTTTCATTTTTATCATTTTTAAAGTGGACTAAATCTACAAAAATATCCCAGCTTTTACATGAACAAAGCATTAATGTACCTCAGAATTTAAAATTTTTGGAAGGCAATCCGGATGATGGTAGATTTTTAAATTCACTGAATCGCCAATACTCAAGCCTAGCTTCTTAAAATCAATTTGAAAAGCAGTGGCATGGAGCTCAATGGAATCTGAAACATCCTGACCATTCAAAAGAATCTTGTAAGCACAAAGTTCATTGGTTTCTGTGTAAGGATTTTGAACAAACAAATCTTTTCCCTGATAAAAACCTTCAATTTCAAGAAATCCTCTGAAAGATTTTTCTTCATCCTTTGAAAATACTTCTTTTGGACTTCCGCATGACTGTAATAGTAAGATTAACAATAAGATATGAGTAATTTGATATGCCTTCATAGATTTTCCAATTTAAAGAAAATCAGTTTTATTAAGAATTCGTTAACAAAATAAATGAACAATGAATAGGAAATCAAGGAATAGATTTATATAACTTTGTAAAAGAGAATTCGGAAAGATATTTATTTGATCGAAAAACTGAATTGAAAACACTGCAACGAAATATTTTAATTACTCTTTTGTCAATGTTTACAGGGCTATTTGCTCTGCAAGCTTCGACTTTGAATGTTGCTGTTGAAAATCAAACAATTTCAGTTGAGAATGCTTCCCACTCGAATATGGGGAAACAGGAAGTTGTTCGATCTTCTTCTTCCAACGTAAATCTCTATTCTTTTCTTGAAGAAATCCTTATTAGTGGTCAGGAAGATGACGAAGATGAGGATGATCGTCTTCATGAATTTGATTCTTTAGATTCCTATTCTTTACAAGATGATGACGATAAGTCATTTGACTGGCGAATTTCTGATTTTAAGCTTCATTGTGATCTGATGTTTAGGTCACATCTTATTCGTTTGCAACAAACGGATCTCAGACTTCTTATCGAAGTTTTTCAAATTTGATTTGTTTTTCCCTGGCTTCTAAGCCTTCTAGGTGGTTATCTGGGATAGTCGTCTAAGAACCTGTGCTGTCATTTATTTTTTAGCGCAAAAAATGGAAAATCAAGTTTACTACAACGAAATAAAAATTAAATCAAATCAATTTAAAATGAATACAAAATTATTCTTATTCATGACTATGAGCATTTTGTGGATGTCTAGTTGTTCGGAAGAAAAAGAACACGAAGAAGAACATTCAAGAATGGTTGCGACTACTCCAATTTTAAAAGACACCTTGGTAGTCAAAGAGTATGTTTCCCAAATCAGAGCGATTCAACATATCGAATTAAGAGCTTTGGAAAAAGGGTATTTGCAGGAAATATTTGTGGATGAAGGTCAGGTAGTACAAAAAGGTCAACTCATGTTTCAAATCATGCCTTTACTGTATCAAGCTGAAATGCAAAAAGCGGAAGCTGAAGCGGCTTTCATAGAGATCGAATATAAAAACACTAAAATTCTTGCCGATAGTCATATAGTTTCCCAAAATGAATTAGCCTTGGCCAAAGCGAAGTTGGATAAGGCAAAAGCTGAGCTTGCTTTGGCAAAAGTGCATTTAGGTTTTACCGAAATACATGCTCCATTCACAGGAATTATGGACCGATTCCATGTAAGACTAGGAAGTTTGGTTGATGAAGGAGATTACCTCACTACTTTATCGGATAACTCATCAATCTGGGTATATTTTAACGTACCTGAAGCAGAATACCTGGATTATATGGAACATGTCAAAAAGGACAGTGTGATCCAAGTCAAATTAATGATGGCGAACAATAAACTTTTCAGTCACAACGGAATAGTAGAGACGATAGAAGCCGATTTTAATAACGAAACAGGAAATATCGCTTTCAGAGCCAAATTTGAAAACCCTGAAGGTCTCTTGCGTCATGGTGAAACTGGGAATATCAGAATGGAAATTCCAATGGATAAGGCCATGATTATTCCACAGAAAGCCACTTTTGAAATTTTGGATAAACTCTATGTGTGGGTTATAGATGAAGAAAACAAAGTTCATCAAAAGGAAATAAGAATTCAAGCTGAGCTACAAGATCTTTTCATTATTTCAGGAGGATTAAAAGAAACAGATAAGATTCTTCTTGAAGGTATCCGAAAGGTAAGAAATGACGACAAAATTGAGTTTGAATTTGAAGATCCATCCAAGGTTCTGGCCAGACTAAAACTAAGAGCAGAATAGTTCACGGAATTATAAATTATTTAAATCAAACGAAATGTTTAATAGATTTATCAAACGTCCGGCATTGTCCATTGTGATCTCGCTACTGATCGTTTTCGTAGGGATGCTTTCACTCAATACTTTGCCAAAATCACAATTCCCTGAAATTGCTCCACCTTCGGTTCAAGTGCAAGTTTCTTATCCTGGAGCGAGTTCGAAAGTAATGGTTCAATCGGTACTGATTCCGCTTGAACAAGCAATTAACGGGGTGCCTGGAATGAAATACATGTTCTCCACAGCAGAAAGTTCGGGAGAAGGAAACATTCAAATCGTTTTCCATAAAGGATCAGATCCAAACCAAGCGGTTGTAAATATCAACAACAGAATTGCTCAGGTAAAAAACAGGCTCCCGCCAATTGTACAGTTGGAAGGTTTGCGTGTACAAAGGGTGATGCCAAACATGTTGATGTATGTGAATTTGTACAGCAAGGATACAAGTGCTGCGGATATGAATTACATCTTCAACTATGCTTATATCCAAATGATGCCTGAATTACAGCGTTTGGAAGGAGTGGGGCAGGCAAATATCCTAGGTAGCCGCCAATATGCCATGAGAATTTGGTTAAAGCCAGATCGTTTAAGAGCCTACAATATTGGGACAGATGAAGTAATGGAAGCTTTGAATGAACAAAGTATTATTGGTTCTCCTGGTCGTATCGGTAGAGCAGATAGTAAGCGTTCTCAGGCAATGGAGTATGTTTTAACTTACCCGGGAAGATTTAATACCCCTGAGCAATATCAAAATGTGATCATCCGTGCCACTCCGGATGGAGAAGTTCTAAAATTAAAAGATGTTGCAGATGTGGAGTTAGGTTCTGAATACTACGATATCTATTCCAATTTGGATGAATATCCTTCCGCTGCAATCATGCTGAAACAAACTTTCGGAAGTAATGCCATCGAAGTAATCGCAAGAATCAAAGAAAAGCTTGAGGAGATGAAAAAAGATTTTCCTCCAGGCATGGATTTTGAAATTAGTTACGACGTCTCCAATTTCTTAGATGCCTCCATTGAAGAGGTAACGCACACATTACGTGATGCTTTTATTCTTGTTGCCTTGGTAGTATTTATCTTCTTAGGCGATTGGCGTTCAACTTTGATCCCCATTTTGGCTGTTCCTATTTCTCTAATCGGTGCATTCTTTGTTATTCAAGCTTTTGGGTTGACCATTAACTTGATTACTTTGTTTGCCTTAGTATTGGCAATTGGGATTGTAGTAGATGATGCGATCGTAGTGGTGGAAGCCGTCCATGCAAAAATGGAAGAGGAACATTTAAGTCCCTACAACGCGGTTAAAAAAGTTCTTGGTGAAATTAGTGGAGCCATTATCGCAATTACACTTTTGATGGCATCCGTATTTATTCCAGTTACTTTTATGTCTGGACCGGTGGGGATTTTCTATCGCCAATTCTCAATTACAATGGCATCTTCCATTATTTTATCCGGAATTGTAGCCCTTACAGTTACTCCAGTTTTATGTGCGATTATATTAAAAGATACGCATGCAAAACCGCGTAAACGAACCTGGCTCAATAGGTTTTTAGATGGTTTCAACCGACTTTTTGATAAGCTGACAGGTGGTTATGTGAAACTTTTAAGGCGCATTGTTGACAGAAGATTGGTGACAATGATCATGTTAGCAGTATTTGGTTATGGTATTTTCCATGTGGCCAAATCCCTGCCTTCCGGTTTTGTACCTGCTGAGGATCAAGGAATGATCTATGCAGTGGTCCAAACTCCTCCCGGTTCTACTTTGGAGAGAACTTATGAGGTGAGTAGACAATTGCAATCTATTGCTAAAGAAATTGATGGAGTAAGTTCTGTGTCTTCTTTAGCAGGATTCGAAATTCTAACTCAAGGGCGTGGATCAACTTCCGGAACATGTTTGATTAACCTTAAACCCTGGAGTGAAAGAGAACACACGGTAAAGGAAATTATGAAGGAACTCGAAGAAAGAGCATCAGAGATTTCTGAAGCTAAAGTAGAGTTCTTTGATCCACCAGCTGTTCCGGGTTATGGTGCTGCTGGAGGTTTGGCTCTGCAGTTATTAGACAAAACCAACACGGAAAACTATCGGGAGTTCGAGGTAATTACACAGGATTTCATGGATAGACTGGAAAAACGCCCAGAGATTTCAAACCTTTTTACATTCTACAGTGCCAACTATCCTCAATATGAGTTGGAAATAGACAATCAACTTGCTATGCAGAAAGGAGTTTCGATTGGTAAGGCGATGGAGAATTTATCCATTCTGATAGGGAGTACTTATGATTTAGGGTTTATCAAATTTGGGCGATTCTTTAAGGTTTTCGTTCAGTCTGACCCTTCCTATCGTAGGCTTCCAGAGGATATCATGAAGTTGTATGTAAAAAACAAATACGATGAAATGGTGCCTTACTCTTCGTTCATGAAAATTAAAAAATCTCAGGGAATTTATGAGATTAACAGGTATAACATGTATACAACGGCCTCTATTCGTTGTAATCCAGCAAAAGGGTATAGTTCCGGAGAAGCTATTAAAGCAATTCAGGAGGAAGCTAAATCTTTACCAACTGGTTATGGTATCGATTGGGCGGGTCTTCAAAAAGATGAGGTTGCAAGAGGAAATGAAGCGATTTACATCTTTTTAATTGTATTGGCTTTCGTTTATTTGGTATTAGTGGCTCAGTATGAGAGTTTTATCATTCCTTGGGCTGTGGTATTGTCTCTTCCTGCGGGAGTTTTTGGTTCTTTCTTGTTGATCAAAATGATGGGTCTGGCCAACGACATTTACGCCCAAATTGGATTGGTAATGCTAGTAGGTCTCCTCGGTAAAAATGCCGTACTGATCGTGGAGTTTGCTGTTCAGAAACAACAACAGGGAGCTACAGTATTGGAGTCGGCGATTGAGGGAGCTAGAGTAAGATTTAGGCCGATTTTGATGACTTCATTTGCATTTATTGCAGGATTGATTCCATTGGTAATGGCACATGGTCCAGGAGCTATCGGAAACAGAACTATTGGTTCCTCGGCTTTAGGAGGTATGCTCTTTGGGACAATTTTCGGGGTGATCATTGTACCTGGGTTGTACTACATCTTTGGAAAAATAGCTGAGGGCAGAAAATTAATTAAGGATGAAGATTTTGATCCGTTAACTGAAGAACATTCAAGCGATGAAAAAAATGGATAAAAGAGCAATTTATAGCATAATCGGGATGGCAGTATTTGCTATTCTGATTAACTCATGTGGAATTCCCAAAATTGCCATGAAAGAAGAAAATACCAATGTTCCCACTTCTTATAATGGGGCATTGGATTCAACTATTGTGGTGGATTCTACAAATACTGCTGATCTGCAATGGAGAGAGTTTTTCAAGGACACCTGTTTGGTTGCACTAATCGATACAGCTTTGAAAAACAATATGGAATTGAATATCACTTTGGCAGAAATTACTGCGGCCAACTCAGAAATCATGAGAGCAAAGGGTGAAATTCTTCCCGATTTGAATCTAAGAGTAGGAGCAGGGATCGAAAAAGTAGGTCGACACACAAGTCAAGGTGCTGCAGACGACATGTCTGAAATTGCAGACGGAAAGAAAACACCAGAACATTTACCTGATTTTGGTGTCGGTTTGGAGTCATCCTGGGAAATAGACATCTGGAGAAAGCTTCGTAACGCCAGAGATGCGGCGTTTTCAAGGTATTCTTCCAGTATTGAAGCTAAGAATTATATGGTGACTAAACTCGTATCGGAGATAGCGCATTCCTATTTTGAATTAATTGCTTTGGATAATGAGATGGAGATTATTCAGCAAAACCTGGAAATCCAGAAAAATGCACTTGAAATTGTCAAACTACAAAAGGAGGCTGCGAAAGTAACAGAGTTAGCTATTCGAAAATTTGAAGCGGAAGTTTTGAAAAATAGAAGTCGTTTGTTTTATGTCAAACAACAAATCGTAGAAACGGAGAATAGAATAAACTTCTTGGTCGGACGATTTCCTCAACCAGTGATAAGAAATTCAAGCAATTTTATGGATTTGGTACCAGATTCAATTTCTACGGGAGTTCCGTCTCAATTATTGGAAAACCGTCCTGACATCAGAATGGCGGAATACAATTTAATTGCATCGAAACTTGACGTAAAAGTGGCAAAAGCAAAGTTCTTCCCTTCTTTAAGAATTACACTCGGGGTAGGCTACAATGCATTCAATTTTAAATATTTCTTCAATACACCTGCTTCTTTGGCTTATAATATATTAGGCGACTTGATTGCGCCGCTATTAAATCGGGCGGCAATTAAGGCTGAATATATTTCTGCAAATGCCAGACAGCTGCAAGCAGTATACGAGTACGAAAAAACAATTCTGAATGCTTACACGGAGGTCATGAATAATTTATCCAAGATCGATAACCTGAAGCAAAGCTATGATCTCAAATCTCTGCAGGTAGAAGCATTGAATAAATCAATCAATGTGGCCAATACATTATTTATGTCGGCAAGAGCAGACTATATGGAAGTTTTACTTACCCAAAGAGATGCCCTTGAAGCAAAAATGGAATTGATAGAAATTAAACAACAACAATTAAGTGCCGTAGTTTCCATGTACCGAGTGCTAGGTGGAGGATGGCAATAAGGTAAAGATTTTATTTAGTTGTAGTAGAGGAAACCGCCAAGGATCAGAGGATCTAAGGCGGTTTTTTTATGTATTTAAACAGACACTAAAAAATCAATCAGTCAGTCATAAATCAATTAATCATACGTCATACATCAATTAGTCATAAATCATAAATCAATTGGTCATCAATCAAATCAAATCAAACTTAATAGGCATAATATAAGTCGCCTTTTCTGTCAATTTTAAAAGACTTGATGGAAGATTTTGAACAATATTCAAGGCAGCCTTATTAAGATTTGGTCCGGCCTCCTGAATTATTCGGGTTGATGAAATTTGTCCATGATGAATTTCAAATTCTACGTAGACTACACCTTCTTCTTTGTTAGTCTTGGCGATTTCAGGGTATTTCACATTTTGGTCTACCCATTCCTGTACTTGATTTAATGTGTTTGGAGTGTAAGATTCTGGAGTCATGGCAGAGGTACTACCAAACCAAAAAATAAACGCTGAAATAAAAAATCCTGTTTTCATAATATGTTGCTTTTAAGATTAATACATCAAAAATAAAAGGAAGCCAAAAAGAAAAGGGGGTAAAAATTGCTAGGTTGGAATTATCAATTTGTGTAAACATCACTAATCGTTAGAATTTCACTAACTTCGCCGTATGAGTGCGAATCACATCAATATCAAGAATAAAAGAGCCAAATTTGAATTCCAATTGGAGGATGAATTTGTGGCTGGTATTCAGTTAACTGGTTCGGAAATCAAATCGATTCGAAATAGTAAGGCAAGTATTACCGAAGCTTTTTGTGTTTTTGTTGAAGATGAACTTTTCATTCGAAATATGCATGTAGCCGAATACGATAATGCTTCTTATTATAATCACAAGCCGCGAAGAGATCGTAAATTACTCTTGAAAAGGCAGGAATTGGATAAGTTATTTAAGAAAGTTCAAACCAAAGGATTTTCGATTGTCCCCACTCATTTATTTATCAATGATAATGGTTTAGCCAAAGTACGAATCTACCTAGCCAGTGGTAAAAAATTGCATGATAAAAGGCAAGATTTGAAGCAAAAAGACGCCAAAAGGGAGATGGATAGGGCGATTAAAGCGAACTAAAATTTTGAAATTCAGAATTTATTTTTTATACTTGTAGTTATAATTCTTAAAACTAATTGCGTATAGGTATATATCTACTCTTGAAAATTTAGATTAATTAGTAACCACTAAAAGGAGGGTAGATTATGAATTTCGCTAAACTTGATGATCAGCAATTAGTTAAGCTGTATATTTCTGGAAACGAAGAGGCGTTTGAGGTTTTGATCTTAAGACACAAGAACCGCGTTTACAATTACATCTTTATGATGGTAAAAAACGAGGCCCTAACCGAAGACATTTTTCAGGATGCGTTTATTAAAATCATTAAAACATTAAAAGGAGGTCGATACAACGAGGAAGGTAAATTCCTGCCGTGGGTGATGCGTATTTGTCACAACTTGGTGATCGATCACTTTAGAAAGAACAAGAAGATGAGAATGATCTCAGAGTCTTCTTCAAAAAATGAAGATTTCAACATTTTTGATATTCTTCCACTTTCTGATTCTAATGTAGAAGATGAAATTGTATTGGATGAAATTGCTAACCACTTAGAAACTCTTGTGGCAACCTTGCCAGAGTCTCAAAGAAAAGTGGTAGAGATGAGAATCTATAAAGGGATGTCTTTTAAAGATATTGCCGAAGAAGAAGATGTCTCAATCAATACAGCTTTAGGAAGAATGCGATATGCATTAATCAATCTTAGAAGAATCATTGAAGAAAAAGACATTACTGTAATCTCTTAATAGTTTCAATACCGATAAAAAGTAGCCCGTTTGGTTTTTTCCAAACGGGTTTCTTATTTTCAAGAACTTTCAAGAATTCAAATTGTTTTCTAGTAAATGGTAAAGATTCAAAGATTAAATATGGATAACTCCTGGTGGGTTGATTTGAATGGTGTAAAGATTCTGATTGACCCCTGGTTAGTTGGAACAGAAGTAGATTATTTCGGTTGGTTCAACACACAATGGCATCGAACAAAACCAATTTCCTTGGATGATTTACCCGATTTTGATTTGGTGCTGATTACTCAGAAATATCCCGATCATTTTCACAAAGAAACGCTTCAACTTATCCAACCCAAATTGATTGTAGGGCCCAAGTCAATTGGGAAATCAATGAATAAAATCCTTCCATCGTCTCAGTTTATTCCATTTGATCGAAAGATTAAAAATGTAGGTGAACTATCTTTTAACCTTCATCATCTGCCAACCAAAAGAAAAATTGATCCCATATACGATGCTCTTATAATTGAAGATGGGAAAAATGCCATTTTCCTTGCTACTCATGGGTTTGCTCTAGATGAAAAGAACCAAGAATTACTTTCGGAATTACCTGATTTTGACCTCTTATTAACTCCATTCAATAGGTATAAATTGCCTGTTTTTCTTGGTGGTGAAGTGGCTCCTGGAATTAAAAGTGTAGAAAAGTTAATTCATGAACTTGATCCCAAATTTGTAGCAGCTACACATGATGAAGACAAACATGCCAAAGGAATTGTTTCTAAATTCGCGAAAATAGATTGGTCGCCAAATAAAGATGTGTTAAAGGAAAATCCTATCATTGGCCCAAAATATCTGGCTTTTGAAAATTATCAAATTCAAACATTATGACTCAAAAAAAGAAGGACCTATTAGAAATTGTATTAATCTATATCATAATTGGAATAGCGGGAGTTTTATCTTATCGCTTCATTCAAACAAAAGATATTGAATGGGATCTACTGATAGCTGATTTAGTAATGACGGTAGTTTCTTTCATCTTTAGTTTACTCAAGAAAAACAGTTCTGTTTACGACGCATTTTGGAGTGTGATTCCTTTTTATTTTGTTCTACTTTTTGCTGTAGAATTATACAGCTATTTGGATTGGAAACAATGGGTGTTTTTTCTAGTAGTTTCCCTTTGGTCTTGGCGATTAACTCTAAGCTGGGCAAGAGGATGGGCGGGTTTTCATCATGAAGATTTTAGATATGTCGACTTAGCCAAACAATCTGGAAAAATGTATCCTTTTGTCAATTTTCTGGGGATACATTTGTTCCCAACTTTGATGGTGTTTGGATGTTTCTGGCCGGCCTTATGGATCATTGGTCCCGAGCCAAAATTTGAATGGTTGTTTTACATTGGTTCCTTGATTTCGATTGTTGGAATATGGCTTGAATTACAGGCGGATAACGAATTAGCAAAATTTAGAAGGAGACCCAACCCCAAAACTGAGGACTTATTAGATTCAGGAATTTGGGGGCAAATTAGATATCCAAATTATTTGGGTGAGATGCTCTTTTGGTTGGGTGTTTTTGTTTCAGGAATTGCCTACCGCGCACCTCTCTATACCGGAGTTGGAGTTGTAGCTCTAATATTGATGTTTTTCTTTATTTCGATCCCTATGAAAGATAAAAGAATGGCTTCCAGAAGAGAAGGTTATGAGGAGTACAAAAAGAATGTTCCAATGGTAATTCCAAGAATATTCAAGAAATCCTAAGGTCTGTTTAAAAGTTAAACTGTTGGTTTAAAAATTCTTGTGGGAATAAATTGAAATTTTCATTTACTTTCGGCAAAAAAAACAAATGAAAACAATTGCACTTATTTTTACACTTACTCTAGGAATAACATCCCTTTTTGCTCAAGATCACAGTGGCTCCGAGATTGCGGAGAGAAGTCCGGGAATTTACCATTACAAAGGGGAGAAAGCTGAACTGCACATTATTGCTGGAGAAAATACAATTTTTGGATACGCCACTTTTGATGGTAAGCTAGATTCTATAAAATTTGGTAGCTTTTTGAAAGATGATATTTCGATTTACCTTAAAAGTGGAAACATGATTAAAGGGAAAACGAAATCCTTCGATGCTCTTTCGTTGAAATTGGTGGATAAGGATTATAAGAAACTTCAAAATCTTGAATATACTTCCGTTGATTCAGATAAAATCCAAATGCTAAAAACCAAGGATCAGGAAAAATATACTCAGGAAAGTGGGGTAGCCGTGTATAAAATTGATGATAAAACAATTGAGTTTTATGTTTGGTGGCAAGAAAAGAAAGGTCTAAACGAATCTTCTCAATTTCAATCTTATATGGGGAAGGCTGAAAAGCGAGGTGTAGGCAATATTTACCGTTGTGACGACTATTTGGTAAAGGAAATGCCAGAACTAGATGCGGTCGTTTTTCTTGAATTGAAAGGGGCTGAAATCGACGTTTGGGTAGAGACGAATATTCCAACTCAAAGGGGTGGTTTGGCAGACAAAGAGAAGTTAACTTTTAAGTAGTTCAGATTTCTCTAGAAAGAAATTACCAGTTCAAATGTATATATTAAGGGCATGAAAAATCTCGTGCCCTTTTTTATGTCATTACTTTTCCTGTTTTCTGGAATAAGAACAATTGCTCAGACAGACACCTCTGATTACGTCATTGTGGTCAGACTAAAAACTGCTAAAAACCAAATCCGGGCAGCCGAAGAAACAGGAAATAAAGAATTAGCGAAGACTTTAAGATTAGAAACTCGGGGAAGCAATATGGAGATTGTTCGCGCCTTTCGTGAGAATTTAGGAAGCAAGGTATTTTTTATCTATTCCTCCGATTATAAAAACCTTAAACAAGGAAAAACAGATAGCATTTTTTTGAATGAAAGTCTGGAAGTGGATCTTGCGCTAAAACCTGATCTTTCTAATTATTATGTTGCTTTTTGGGGAAATTCACCAGGTACTGGAATGAGTGTGATCATGTTGCTGGATCAGAACTTTGAAGAGACTGAAATTTGGGTACGAACATTTGGTTTGTCTCCCGCCAATTTCAAAAGAATTGCGCCACAGGTTAAAAAGTTTTGCGATAAACTCTACGAAAAAATTCCCAAATATCTGGACAAGAAAAAACGTCAGGATGAGAAACAAAAAAAGGGCTGATTTCTCAGCCCTTTCGAAATAATTGAATTGAATTTTATTCTGCTTTATCTTCTCCTTCTTCAGAAGTCTCATTGGATTCTTCTGCAGCTGGAGCTTCTGCCTTTGGCTCTTCTTTTACCTCAGGTGCTGGGGTAGGCGTAGGAGTGCTAGGAGCTGTTTCAACTGAAACGTCACCATCTGCAGGAGTAACAGTTTCTCCAATTTTAGGAATGTATTTCATTACTAATCCACCCAAGAAACCTGCACCTGCAATAAGCATAAACGAGTTGAATTTTGCACCTGCGTCTAATTCTGCTCCAAGCATAACCATTCCAGAAACAGTTAAAATAGGTGCCCAAACTACATTGTACCATTTATTGTCTTTCAATCCATAATGTATCACCATAACCGATAATGCCATGATCACAACAATGTTTAAAAGAACAACGATATCTTCTAATCCCCAGTTAACAAATGGAGCCATTAATAAGAAGTAAAAAGGTAAAACGATGGCAAATACGTTAGCTCTTCTATCGTTGTCAACATATTCTGATTTCCAGATCATGAATACCATGAAAGCAGCAACTGCCAATACTAGAATTACAATATATGCTGTCCACTCTTTTAAAATGGAATTAACGAAGCTCATGTATCCTGATGCACCGTATAGCCCCATCATGGATCCTTTGTTCATCATCGCATAGCCAATACCAATGAAGATAATCACGGATACAACCTGAAATGGCTTAAATACGATGTAATTGTGCTTGTAAACAATGTTACCAATCAAATAAAGTAAAGATGACGCTAACAATAACCCAAACATTTGGTGTGACCCTAAAGCACTGGAAACTCCATACAACAGCAATGCAGAGAAAGAGTATCCTAGTAAAATACTTTCAATTCCTGGTCTGAAGTTTTCTTTGAAAGACAAAGTAAAATAAGGAATAAAAGCCATGAAGAAGAACCAGAACCAGAATGAAGTAAATTCACCTCCGGCAATGTATCCCATAACTCCTCTTGCTCCAGCTAAACTTAGGATTGGACTAACAGCAGATGCCGCTCCAATATAAGAAAGAAGAAGTCCTGCATACACAAGTCCTCCTAAAACATTCTTTCTTAAGTAAAGCACTGGGATGTATAAAAATAACAAGATGAAAATTCCTGTCTTAGGTTTTTCCCACCATTCCATGGTTGTACCTAAAAGCATGAAACCAGCTGTAAAGAAAATCACTAAAGAATAAGTTCCGATTTCTCCCCAATATCTTGAGTTGGGTTTAAATTTTAAAGCATAAAAATAGCTTCCTCCACCGATTAAGATCATTAGGACTGCCATGGTATTGCTAAATCCTTCTGGATCAGCAAATGCATCTTTGATTAATCCAGCAAATCCACTTAAGAATAGTAGCATCGCTGTAATGCAAAGTGCTCCGAAAGCAACTCCCATGTAATCTTTACGATTTAATAAACCTTCCATTTTGATCGGTTCATCACTCGGTTTTGAGTCTAAACCAGTAGGTTTAAGCATCGACATAAACCAGTTTTTCAATTCTGTTATTTCCATGTTTTAATGTATTTTAAGATTGGTTACTAAATTAACGTTTTCAATTTATCGACCAAATATTAAGGCAAAAGATTTACACAATGATATCAACAAATACCATTAAATAAAAAGCTGGAATATAGGAATTTAGTAAATCGGAGGATAAGCTTCCGGATTACTTTCACTCATGATTGCATACACTTTTTCAAAGATGTCTTCCACACTTGGTTTGGAGAAATAGTCTCCGTCAGACCCATACGCAGGACGGTGGTCTTTTGAACTCAATGTCTCCGGCTTGGAATCCAAATGATAATAAGCGTTTTGCTCATTTAACAACTTGTCTAAAATATAAGCAGATGCTCCTGAACTAACGTCTTCATCTACTATTAGGAGTCTGTTGGTTTTCTTAATGGATTCAACAGTTTCATGATGTACATCAAAAGGAATAAGAGTTTGAACGTCAACTAATTCCACTGAAATCCCATATTCTTCTAATTGGTTGGCGGCTTCAACGCATAAATTAAAAGTAGATCCATAGGATACAACAGTAATGTCTGATCCTTCTCGAACAATTTCAGGTATTCCGAGTGGTTCGCAGAATTCTCCAAGGTTGGTAGGTTTGTTTTCTTTTGTTCTGTATCCATTCAAAGGCTCAATAACAAGAGCTGCATCATCAGATTTTAGAAGTGTATTGTACATTCCCGCTGCCTTAGTCATGTTTCTCGGTACACAAACGTACATTCCTCTTAAGGCATTAATAATCATTCCCATTGGAGACCCTGAATGCCAGATTCCTTCTAATCTGTGTCCTCTAGTTCGAATGATTAAAGGCGCTTTTTGTCCACCTACCGTTCTATATTGAACCGTAGCCAAATCATCAGACATAATCTGAATAGCGTACAGTAAATAATCCAAGTACTGAATTTCCGCAATTGGTCTCAATCCTCTCATTGCCATTCCGATTCCTTGACCAATAATTGTAAGTTCTCTAATTCCAGTATCTGAAACTCTTAAGGTTCCAAATTTCTCCTGCATACCTTCCATGGATTGATTCACTCCTCCAATTTTACCGGTGTCTTCTCCAAAAGTTAAAGTTTCAGGATATTTAGTGAAGATTTCTTCGAAATTCTCTTTTAGGATGATTCTTCCATCTACAAGATCTTCACCGTTGTATTCTGCAGGCACTGGATCAATATTTGCAATCTGTTCTGTTCCTTCAGAATAAAGATGCGAACCATATTTTCTATTGTTCTCTTCTGTATATTTTTTAATCCAGTTGATCAAATTTGTTCTTTCGATAGAATTTTCTCCTCGGACAACTCTTAGTGCTTTTTTGGCATGAGAAAGCACGTCTTTTTTAATCGGATCCAAAGTCGATTTCAAGCTTTGCACAACTTCATTGATTTCTGCTGATTTTGAGCTTGAATTAGCCAAAGCTTCCATGTGTGAAGTTGCCTGAGCCAAAGCAGATTTGATATCTTCAGTAAAAAGTTTCCAAGCTTCTGCCTTTTCTTCCCGTACTTGTTTCTTCGCTGCTTTTTCAATTTCTTCTAACTCCTCTAAAGTAGCTAATGGTTCACCACCAATTTTAAAGTCCAGTATCCAGGATTTAAACTTTTCAATACAATCGAAATCTTGTTCCCACTGCATTCTTTCTGGTGATTTATATCTTTCGTGAGATCCAGAAGTAGAGTGCCCCTGAGGTTGATTCACTTCTTCTACGTGCACCAATACAGGAACATGTTCCTCACGTGCAATTTTTACAGCTTTTTCATACGTTTCGACCAAATCAGCATAATCCCAACCTTTCGATTTTAGTATTTCATAGCCTGGCTTGGTTTTGGTTCTTTGCATTCCAGAAAGAGCTTCAGAAATAGAAGCTTTGGTCGTTTGGTATTTTTTTGGAACTGAAATTCCATATCCATCATCCCAAACACTCATGACCATTGGTACCTGCAAAACTCCCGCTGCATTAATCGATTCCCAAAAAGGTCCTTCCGAGGTTGAAGCATCTCCAATGGTTCCGAATGCAACTTCATTTCCTTTATTGGTGAACTGAGTTCTATCGTGTAAGTCTTTGTTATTTCTGTAAATTTTAGAGGCTTGAGCTAATCCTACCAAGCGAGCCATTTGACCAGCAGTAGGAGAGATGTCGGCCGAACTGTTTTTTTGCTCCATTAAATTTTTCCAGCTTCCGTCATCATTCAAACTCCTTGTCGAAAAGTGTCCTCCCATTTGTCTCCCTCCTGAAGCAGGTTCAATCTCTACATCAGTATGGGCATATAAGGCAGAAAAATACTCGCGAACTGTAAGCTGTCCGATAGCCATCATGAAGGTTTGGTCCCGATAATAACCCGATCTAAAATCTCCATTTTGAAACTGCTTAGCCATGGCGATTTGGGCGATTTCCTTTCCGTCTCCGAAAATTCCAAATTTGGCTTTCCCGGTCAACACTTCTCTTCTTCCCAATAAAGAAGCTTCTCTCGAGATTCTAGCCAATCTGAAATCATCTAAAACTTCCTTCTTGAAATTCTCCAGTTTGATCTTATCGTTTTTGGTTGCAGTTTCTTGTTTCGACATAATTAATAGCTATTTTTCGGAGTGCGAATATAGTCAATTTTCCTTGAAATTGGAAGCAATCAACCCTCTATTTAGCACTGTTTCTCTGAGATTCCCGATTTTAATGGGATTCCGCTTTTGATTCAAACAACTTCTGATGGATTTGTGAATTTCCAAGAATACCTAAAAAATAAAAGGCTGTGGAAATAGGAAGTTTCAATTATATATTACATTTGCCAAAACCAAAATCTGGAGAATGAAAAATACCGCATTAACACAAAAACATATTGATTTAGGTGCTAAAATGGTGCCTTTTGCTGGATACAACATGCCAGTGCAGTACGAAGGTGTAAACGTTGAACACATGACCGTAAGAGAAGGTGTTGGGGTTTTTGATGTATCGCACATGGGTGAATTCTTTTTGAAAGGACCAAAAGCATTGGATTTAATCCAAAAAGTATCTTCCAATGATGCTTCAAAATTATTTGATGGAAAGGCTCAGTATTCTTGCCTACCAAATAATGATGGCGGAATTGTAGATGATCTAATCATTTATAAAATCAGCGATGAAGAGTATATGTTAGTAGTAAATGCATCCAATATCGAAAAGGATTGGAACTGGATTTCGTCTCACAATGATCTTGGAGTGGAAATGACTAACAGAAGTGATGAGATGTCTTTGCTTGCCATTCAAGGACCAAAAGCTGCTGAAGCAATGCAGTCTCTGACAGATGTGAACCTGAAAGAAATGGTGTATTACACTTTTGAAAAAGGGACTTTCGCAGGTGTTGATAACGTAATCATTTCTGCGACAGGTTATACTGGTTCTGGAGGATTCGAAATTTATTTTGACAGCAAGGATGCGAATAAAATTTGGGATGCTGTTTTTGCAGCGGGTAAATCTTTTGGTATTCAACCTATTGGATTGGCTGCTAGAGATACTTTAAGACTCGAAATGGGATTCTGCTTGTATGGGAACGATATTTCGGATACTACTAGTCCACTTGAAGCTGGATTGGGATGGGTGACTAAATTCACCAAGGAATTTACAAACTCAGCGGCCTTAGCGAAGCAAAAAGAAGAGGGAGTTAAAAGAAAATTAGTTGGTTTTGAGTTGGTGGATAAAGGAATTCCTCGTCACGACTATATCATTCAAGATGCAGATGGGAATGAAATTGGAATTGTGACTTCTGGAACGATGTCTCCAATGACAAAAAAAGCTATTGGACTTGGATATGTGAAAACAGAATTTTCAGCTCCTGGTTCGGAAATCTATATTGAAGTAAGAAACAAAGCCTTAAAGGCCGAAGTGAAAAAACCTCCTTTTGTGGAGAAATAAAAATTATCTTAAAAACTCTCTCAATCCCGAGGGAGTTTTTAATTTTACCCCCATGGAAGATACCCGGAAAAGAGTCGAAGTTTGTTTTTCTCCTTATTTGTACCCGCTTTTTAAGGATGAGTTTGATATTATCGTAGTGATTGATGTGCTTAGAGCAACCTCTGCTATTTGTGCGGCTTTTGATAATGGAATTAAATCCTTGATTCCGGTTACTTCCATAGAAGAAGCAAAGGAATACCAAGAAAAAGGATACAAAGTAGGAGCTGAAAGAGGGGGACAAATTGTAGAAGGCTTTGACTTTGGGAACTCACCTTATTCTTACATGAATCCTGAATTAAAGGGTGAAACGGTCGTGCTTTCAACCACAAATGGTACGAAATCCATAAATATTGCAAAACCTGATGGACTTGTTGTAATTGGTTCTTTCATTAACTTGGATGCACTGAGCGACTGGTTAATTCAACAAAATAAAAATGTCCTTTGCTTGTGTTCTGGCTGGCAAAATAAATTCAATTTGGAGGACACTATTTGTGCTGGAGCGATTTCTGAAAAATTAGTTGCTACTGGAGATTTTCATTCCATTGAAGACTCCTCGATAGCTGCCAAATATTTGTTTTTATCTGCGAAAGATAATTACATGGGTTACCTAAAAAGTTCTTCTCACCGCAGAAGATTGATCAATCTCAATCTGAATGAAGACATAAAATATTGCTTAACACCAAATCAAACCAATGTTATACCGATTCTCAAAGGGGATCAGCTCTACGAGCATAAAGATCTGGATTTGTAGTTTATTTCTAGTTTCTTTTTCCCATCAACCACCAAAATCAAAACCCTGGGGATTTGTAGGTCATAAAAAGATCAATGAATTGGCTGTCTATACACTTCCTCCTGAAATGATTGCTTTCTACAAGGCAAACATGGACTACATCATTGAGAATTCAGTTCTTCCGGATAAACGCAGATATATTGTAAAAGAGGAGGGGCCAAAGCATTATATTGACTTGGACCACTATCAAAATGATTCTTTAGATTTTCAAGAATGGATTCCAAAATCCTGGAAAAAGGCGTCAGAGATCTATGGTCGGGATTCTTTGTTCGCTTATGGGGTTTTACCATGGAATATTCAATGGATGCTAAAGAAGCTCCAAGACGCATTTGAAAGGGGAGATGGCCCCATGATTTTGAAATATTCGGCTGAAATAGGTCACTATGTCTCAGATGCCCACGTTCCTTTGCACACAACTGAAAACTACAATGGTCAACTGACCAATCAACACGGGATTCATGGTTTATGGGAGTCGAGATTGGTTGAATTATATGCTTCTGATTATGATTTTTTTGTTGGAAAAGCCTTCATTCTTGAAGAGCCGCTAGAGCAGACATGGGAAATCATTTTCAAATCTCATTCCTTCCTACCAATTGTGTTTGAATTGGAAGCAAAGATTACGGATTCCTTAGGCTTATCGAATAAATATGCTTTTGAGAAAAGAGGTAATCAAATCGTTCAAGTTTATAGTTCCAGGTTTTCTGAAATTTATCACGCATCCATGGAAAACATGGTTCAAAATAGAATGAGAGATGCAGTTTTGATGGTCGGATCATTTTGGTTTACAGCTTGGGTGAATGCAGGTCAACCGGATTTAAAGGGATTGATGGGGAAATACCCTAAGGGGAAACTTGAAACTATTGATTCACTGAAGACGTATGACTCAAAAGTGATTCCCAACCAAAGGGAACACGAGCATTAAATGAAAGGGAAAGTTAGTCTGTACAAAAGTTGGATTGAAAATCAACATGCCATAATATTATTGGTCTCCTTGTTGTTTTTCTTGTTCGTCGGACCCCTCATCCAAAATAAAGAGTTTAGCAGAATATTCTACAATATTGTTATGCTCTTAATAGCCATTTCAGGATTTGTATTGATTCCGAAAAATAGGAGAGGGAAGTTGTTTTTATTGCTTTTTTATCTGAATCTATTGACTACATTCTTAGATTTATTTCAAACCGTTCGAGCCGATTTTCTTATTTCTAATTTAGTTTGGAGTATCTTTTTCTTGAAGGTTTTAACCGAGATATTCAGATTGTCTCTTGCACCTAAAAACACTTCTTCTAATGCAATTCTGAACTCGATTTCAGGCTACATCATTTTGGGAATAATTGGAGCGGTAGCATTTGATTTTTTACAGGAATTAGATCTTAAACCATTTAAGGTAGATTACAAATTTCCAGATCTAATCTATTACTCTTTTGTCACAATGACTACATTGGGTTATGGTGATATTTCACCTGTATTTAAAGAAGGAAAAGCATTGGCTATTGCACTTACGATCGCAGGTCAGTTGTATATAACTGTTGTGATCGCCATTAACATTGCTAAATATTTGAATCAAATGACCAAAGAGTCGGAAGAGAAAAAGTTCAAAACGATTGACGAAAAATTAGATCGATTACTTGAGCAAAAAGAAAAGTAGTTATTCCTTCACGTTTGCTTTCTTAACATCTTCCATTTTTTCATTGTAGATGGTCAATGCCAGATTGTAATGGGCTATTTTCCAGTTGCCATTTTTAAAAATCCAGGTTCCGGATCCTCGACAAATTCCCATATGGGTATCCAATAACTCTTCAAACCAAGCCGTATTACCGTCGGCAGATAAATACCAATGTCTTTCTTTGGTTTTAAAATCCCATCCTTTTCCCTTTGAAAAATAAGGTTTACAAAAAGATGCAAATTCCTTTTTCGACCATCTTTCTGATGGATCAGTGCCTAAATAAATAAAACTGGAATCCATGGGCGAGAAATATCCTTCATAATTGGCCTTGCCCGCAGCTTCATGCCATTTCAGCATTTTTTTATCCAAATTACTAAATAAGGAATCTTTTTCAGGATTGTTTGTTCTGCATTCAAATCTGGAATCGGTCAGACTTATGATTTGATATGTCATGGGCTTTAACTCGTTTTTACCCAAAGTGAAAAAGTTCTTTCCACAGTGATGTAATTTATCATCAAAATAAAACTGATAATCCATGCTAACGACCACATTGTAAAAGTCACCAGTCACCACAATATTACTGATCACTTCTTTGTATCTGCCTTTTAATTTGCTTAGTTCGGAAATCAGTCCCGCTGGTTCTGAGTACTGAAAACCTTTAAACCCAGTGGATGCCATGATATTCTTTTCTGCAAAATATTCCAAAACGGTACTATCTGAATTATTGAATTTTTCGAAAAAGGAATAAACGTATTTCGTTGCAATCTCCTTGTAGTTGTCGGTTCTTTGCCCCCAGAGGGAGATGACTGAAAAAGTAATTAGAATTAGTGCTATTGATCTCATGAACCAAAGATACTTGAAATATTCAGATCCTATTCGCCAATCAACATCATATGCAACCGCTCGCATAATTTGATTTGTATATCCTGTTGAAAATGCCTTATTTTTGCGCAAAATCTAAAATCAATGAAAAGAATTCTAACAAGTTTATTTTTCGCAGGTGCCATATTGGTTTCCAATGCTCAAGAAAAGCCAAAAAAGGTTGAGTTTGTGGAATACGACCTTCCAAATGGCCTGCACGTAATTTTACATAAAAACAATACCAATCCTCTGATTGCGGTCTCTGTTTTGTACCATGTAGGTTCAAAAGATGAAGACACAAATAGAACAGGATTTGCCCACTTTTTCGAGCATTTATTGTTTGAAGGTTCTACCAATATTGGAAGAGGTGAATATTCTGAATTAGTTGAGGACGCAGGAGGTTCTTTAAACGCCAATACTTCTCAAGATCGAACTTTCTATTTTGAGCTATTACCATCCAATGAGTTAGAATTAGGTCTTTGGTTGGAATCTGAGAGAATGCTTCATGCCAAGGTAGATCAGCAAGGAGTAGAAACTCAAAGAGAAGTAGTTAAAGAAGAAAAAAGACAAAGAATCGATAATCAGCCTTATGGAACTTTTTTGACGAATGCGTTCAAATTGGCTTTTAACGAGCACCCATACAGATGGATGCCAATTGGTTCGATGGATCACTTAAATGCTGCTACTGAAGAAGATTATGTGAAGTTTTACAGAACTTTTTATGTTCCTAACAATGCAACGCTTTCAATTGCAGGGGATATCGATATCGAAGAGACTAAAAAACTAGTGAAGAAATATTTCTCAGGAATCCCAACAGGAGAAAAATTGAATGTCTTTAGAGATGTGGAATTTTTAAGCCCAGAGAATTTTGTGGCAAAGTATTTCCCTAGTGCGCCAGATGCCAAAAAAGAAAAAATTCTAAAGGATCTAGGTTCAAAAACGACGGAAGAAATATTGAAGATGTATTTTTCTAATGTGTCTTCTAAAATCATCCCAATTCCTAGACCAACTCAGGTAGAACCAGCTTTGGGTGGGGAAAAGAGAATGATTGTTGAAGATAATGTTCAGTTGCCTGCTGTGCTTCTAGGTTATAGAATGCCAGCTCAGAATTCAGATGACTTCTACGCAGTTCAAATTTTGAATCGAATTTTATCTGGATCTAAATCGGCTAGATTTAACAAAACATTGGTGGAAAAAGAACAGAAGGCATTATTTGTTCAAGGTTTTCCATTGCCATTAGAGCATCCAGGATTAGCTTTGGTTTTGGGAATCTCCAATATGGAGGTTTCTGCTGAAGATTTGGAAAAGTCCATGGATGAGCAAATCGATAAATTGATTGCTGAAGGGGTTACTGAAGAAGAAATGGAAATTGTAAAGAATAAGATCGAAACTGATTTCTATTCAACAAATTCAAGAGTAGGTGGTATTAGCGAAAGCTTGGCAAACTTCCACGTGTATTTTGGATCAGCAGATCAAATCAACAAGCAAATGGAAAAGTATCTTTCGGTTACGAAGGAAGATATCATGAGAGTAGCGAAGAAGTATTATGTAAAGGACAATAGAATTGTTCTTCATTATGTACCTAAATCAGAACAATAAAAAAGATAGTCATGAAAAGAAATATCCTATTCATATTTATTTTGAGCCTTGTATCCATCAATGTACAAGCTCAGTTAGATCGTTCTAAAAGACCACCAGCAGGAGAAGAAAGAGAAATTAATATTCCAGATCCAAATGTTTTTAAATTGGATAATGGTTTGACAGTAATTCTTGTTGAGGATCATAACATTCCTAAGGTTTCTTATAACTTGACAGTAGATGTTCCTGCGTTCAATGAAAAGCAATTTGGTGGAGTTGGCGTATCGGATTTAGCAGGAGAATTGCTGAACTCTGGAACACAGTCGATGACTAAAGACCAGATGGACAAAAGAGTAGATCTTTTGGGTGCTTCATTTAATGCGAGCTCGAAAGGCTTTTTTGCATCTTCTTTAAAAAAGCACACGGATGAATTATTGAAAATTGCTTCTGATGTGATTTTAAATCCAAGTTTTCCTCAAGACGAATTGGAGCGAATTAAGAAGACAACAAAATCTGGATTAGAAACCGCAAAGAGTGATCCTGGAACCATGGCTGCAAATGTTTCAAACGTTGCCAACTTTGGGAAAGCACACCCTTACGGAGAAGTGCAAACAGCTGAAGATGTTGATAATATTACATTGGATCACGTGAAAATGTATCACAAAACTTTTTTCAAGCCTAATATTTCTTATTTGGTGGTAGTTGGTGACATTACATTGGAAGAAGTGAAGGAAAAAGTTGAGAAAGCATTTGGATCATGGAAAAAAGCTGATGTTCCAAAAATTCCGATTTCAGGGGTGAAATTACCATCAAAAAACAAAGTGTATTTTGTTCCTAAAAAGGCTGCTGTTCAGTCTGAAATCCGAATCACTTTCCCATTAGATTTGAAGCCTGGAGCCGAAGATGAAATGGCAGCAAAACTAATGAACAATATTCTTGGAGGTGGTGTTTTCTCTGGAAGGTTGATGCAAAATCTTAGAGAAGATAAAGCCTATACTTATGGATGTAGATCAAGTTTAAGTTCTGATGAGGTATTTGGTGAATTTTCTACCAATGGATCATTTAGAAATGAGGTAACGGATTCTGCTATTGTTCAAATCTTGGGAGAGATTGAAGGAATGATAGAAAAAGAAATTACTGATGAGGAGATCTACAGAGCGAAGAAAGGGATGTCTGGAGGCTTCATTAGAAGTTTAGAAAGCCCTTCAACGGTGGCTTATTTGGCCTTGAGAAGAATCAAGTACAATTTGCCTGCAGACTACTATAAGACCTACTTACAGAGATTAGATAAAATTTCTAAAGACGATTTAAAAGCAATGGCTAAAAAATATTTGAAGCCGAATGCTGCTAATATCGTGGTAGTTGGAAATGAAGAGATTGCAGATAAGTTGAAGCAATTTGATGCGGACGGTAAGATCATTAAGATGGATTACAAAGGTGACATCATTAAAGATATTAAACCGGCTCCGGAAGGACTTACAGCAGACCAAGTGGTAAAAGACTTTATCAATGCAAAATTCGGAACTTCAGATGTGAAGAAACTGGATAAAATGAGAAAGAAGATAAAGACGATGAAGTCTGTTTATGAAATGAGTTTGGCACAAGTTCCACAACCGTTAGTAATGGAAATGTATGTTGAAAAACCGAATAAATACATCAGATTAGTGAAGATGGGGACGATGACAGTTCAGAAAGAATATTTTGATGGAGAACAAGGTGGATCAACAAGCATGCAGGGTAATAAAAAATTCACTGAAGAAGAAAATACAGAGCACAAAACTGCAAATGTCATTTTTGACGATATTGATCTTTTAACTTCGGATAAAATGAAATTTGAATTGCTCGGAATAGAAGAAGTGAATGGGAAAGATGCTTATAAAGTGAATGTTACAGAAGGAGAAAATGAGCCAAAAACTTATTTGATCGATGTAGAAACAAAGCTTCCTGTAAAAATTGAGGCGGTTGAAGAAGCTGAAGGGCAAAAAACATTTACATCTTCAAATATCCAAGAATGGAAGGAGATTGACGGTGTTAAGTTTGTTTCCAAAATGGAATTGAGCGCAGGAGGGATGACTTTCCAGCAAACATTAAAAACAGTTGAGAAAAATGTGAAAGTTGATCAGAATTTATATGGTCAATAAGCAATATTAAATTGAAATGAAAAGGGGAGTTTTTATACTCCTCTTTTTTTTTGGAATAGAATTTGCAGTTAACTGTTCAAATAGAATTGTTATCTTAGTATCAATCAAAAATATTAGAAACATGAAAGCAATATTAATAGCATTTACAGTTCTTTCTTTCGGTTTTAGCTTGACATCCATGTCAACTGTTGATTCGAAAGTGAAAGTTGAAGCGAAAGATGGACAACAAGTTCGTTTTTACAATGAGTGCAGTACTTCAGTAGATTTTTACGTGAAAGGTTCTGGAGGAACAACAAAGTACTCTGTTTCTTCTAAAAGCTCTAAAAATGTGAGTGTAAACCCGGGAGATGTGATCTTGGACTCAAGCAGAAATGAAATTGTAACAATTACTTCTTCTACTGATAAGGTGATCGTTTGTGAGTAATTGTAAAGGAAAACTTTAACAGAAAAAGCGGTGGGTTCCCATCGCTTTTTTAGTTTCTACTGCCAAAGATACTTGAGCCCACTCTGACCATGGTGCTACCTTCTTCTATTGCTATTTGAAAATCACCACTCATGCCCATTGAAATTTCCTTAAACTCATTGCTATTTTGAAAAAAAGAGGCTTTTAATCGATCAAAATAATTTTTAAGTTTTTGGAATTCACTTCGGATTTGCTTTTCATCTTCAGTGAAAGTAGCCATGCCCATTACTCCATGGCAAGCAATTCCTCTCATTTCCTGATATTCGGCCGAATTCAACATTTCAGATACTTCTTCCCAGTCAAACCCAAACTTTGTGCTTTCCTGTGCAATGTGAAACTGCAATAAAATAGGCTGAGTTCGATTGTTTTTTTCAGCTTGTTTGTTGATTTCTTCAAGAAGTCTATAACTATCTACTCCGTGAATCAAATGCACAAAAGGAGCAATGTATTTGACTTTATTTCTTTGTAAATGACCGATCATGTGCCATTCTATATCTTTAGGAAGTGCTTCAAATTTCTCCACTAATTCAGGTACTCTGTTTTCTCCAAAAATACGTTGTCCTGCTTCATAGGCTTCCATGAGCATTTCGTTCGGTTTTGTCTTGGAAACAGCTACAAGAGTAACTCCTTCAGGAATCTGAGACCTTATTTCTTGAAGATTATCTTTAATCATTTTCTAAATCGTAAATCGTCAAACCAGAACGTAATTTAGGTTCGATCCAGGTAGATTTTGGTGGCATGATTCTGTTCTCATCTGCAACTTGCTTGACATGGTCAATCGTAACAGGGTAGAGGGCAAAACCAATTTTAGCATCCCCTTTATCAATCGCCTTCTTGATTCCTTTCATGCCTTTGTCTCCACTAATGAATTGAATGCGCTCATCCGTCTTCAGATCGTGGATTCCAAATATGGGATTAAGGACGTTCTTAGTCAGTATTTCTGCATCCAAACAATCAACCACATCTTGCTGATCAAAACTTCCTGGTTTAGGCTCAAGAATATACCATTTATTTCCAAGATACATCGTGAATTGATGTTCTTTGGTTGGCTTAACTAGTTCTTCTTCAGATTTTTTCAGCGTAAATTTTTCTGACAAAAGATCTTTTATCTCTTTCTTGGTATGCCCATTAAAATCCAATATCAATCTGTTGAAGTCGTAGATTTTCAACCTTTCTTCATTCATGAACAGAGCAAGGAAATGTTGGGAAGGAAGATCCTTTTTACCCTTTTTTCTCTGAGCTAAAATACTGGAACTAGAACACCTGTGGTGCCCGTCTGCAATGTAAGTGTCTTTAATTCGGTCAAAATGCTCGATCAAAGTGGCTTCGTATTGATGAGGTATGATCCACAATTCATGCGTGATGATATCTGTAGTAGTGAATTCGTATTCAGGCCGGGAAAGAGTGACTAAATTCAAAATATCCTCTACAATTTCATCTTTTGGGTAGCTGATTAAAACCGGTTCTGCATTAAATCCAGTAATTTCAAGGTAATCGGCAAACATGTTTTCCCTTGAAGTGAGTGTTGCTTCATGCTTTTTGATATGACCTTCGTCGTAATCTTCTACCGATGCCCCAGCAATCAATCCCATGTAAGCATGTCCATTCTTAGTTTGGCGATAAATGTAAAAAGACGGTTCTTCTTCTTTAAACAAAATCCCTTCACTTAAAAATCGTTCAAATTCTTTACGAATCATTTCATACCGTTCTCTGCTACCAGGAGCCGGTTTATTCTTCATGAAATAATCGGGAGTGATTACATGAATAAATGTAAAGGGATTACTCTCTAACTTCGCTTTTAGGATAGACTTCTTGTAGGCGTAATATTGCTTAGAAATTACTAAATGCGCTTTATCCCTCGTTGGTCGAAATGCTCGAAACGGTTTAATCTTAGTCATAAAACACTACGAAAATCAGCTTTAGAAATTCTTATTTGAAATAAGCGATAATCTTTTCTGCCAATTCAGTTCCAATTCTTCCCTGAGCCTCATTTGTTGCTGCTCCAATATGCGGAGAAGAAGCAATTTTATTATGTTGTAATAAATCTGCTCTTGGATTTGGTTCGTTTTCAAATACATCCAAAGCAGCATAAGAAATTTTACCTGAGTCTAAAGCTTTAATCAAATCATCTTCATCAATTACACCTCCTCTGGCTGCGTTGATAATTCTTGCTCCGTCCTTCATTTTAGCAAATTCAGTTGATGTGATCACAGCCGAACCATCTGCTTGTTTTGGGACATGTAGAGATAAATAATCCAATTCACCAATAACAGAATTTAAGTCACTTACTGGAGTAACCGTAACGGTTGGATTGGTCATTCCTTCAATTGGAATTTCAATTTGAACAGGATTGGTGAACATGTCAACCGCAATCACTTTCATTCCACAACCAAGTGCATAAGAAGCTAAAGCTTGACCAATTCTTCCAAATCCTACGATTCCTAAAGTTTTCCCTCTTAACTCAACTCCTTTGCCGTATTTTTTCTTCAAAGTATTGAATTCCGCAACTCCATTTGCTGGCATTTGCTTGTAAGAATCATTCATGAATCTTGAAATTGAAAACATGTGTGTCATTACAAGTTCAGCAACTGATTGAGAAGAAGCTCCAGGTGTGTTGATTACTTCTCTTCCAATAGAACGAGCGTATTCCACGTCAATATTGTCCATTCCAACACCTCCTCTTCCGATCAATTTCATGTTCGGACAAGCGTCAATTAAATCTTTTCTAACTGTCGTTGCAGACCTTACTAATAAGGCAACATATCCTTCTTTATTGATTGCTTCAGCTAATTGATCTTGCTCAACTTTTGCTGTCACTACTTCAAAACCATTTTGTGTTAACAGGTCGATTCCTTCTTTTGAAATCCCGTCGTTAGCTAATATTTTCATTTTAATTTATGCGTATTTGTTTGCAAATTCTTTCATTACGTCTACCAAAACCTGAACGGAACTAATTGGTAACGCATTATACATGGAAGCTCTATAACCACCTACACTTCTGTGACCTTTTAGTCCAACGATTCCGGCAGCGTTCCACATTTTATCAAATTCTTCTTTATGCGTTTCGTCTGTCAACACAAAAGTGACGTTCATGTTAGAACGGTCTTCTTTGGCAGTAGTTCCTTCAAACATCGGATTACTGTCTATTTCTCCATAGATCAAATCTGCTTTAGCCTGATTGGCTTTTGCCATGGCAGGAACACCTCCAGTAGCTAGCAAATGTCTCAAATTCAACATCGCTACATAAACTGAATATACGGGTGGAGTATTGAACATAGATTCTTTTTCCACATGTGTTTTTAAATTCAAATAAGTAGGAATCGAAACGGATGATTTCCCTAAAATCTCATCTTTAACAATGAAAAGAGTCGCACCAGCAGGACCTAAATTCTTTTGAGCTCCAGCATAAATAATGTCGAAGTCAGCAACATTGATCTCTCTTGAAAAAATATCAGAAGACATATCGCAAACTACCGGAATTGAAGACTTTGGGAATTCTTTGAATTGAGTTCCGAAAATAGTATTGTTTGAAGTGAAATGAAAATAGTCACAATCACTAGGAACATTCACATTCTTAGGGATATAGTTGAAATTCTTGTCCTCAGAAGAAGCGATTTCAATTGGTGTTCCCCCTGCATTTTTACACTCTTTAATCGCCTTTGATGACCAAGTACCAGTATTGATATAAGCTGCTTTCTTTGTGTCTCTCATCATGTTCATTGCCGAGATCAAGAAACCTAAGCTGGCTCCTCCTTGAACAAAAGCTACTGAATATCCTTGTGGGACATTTAAAGCCTTTTTCACTAAATCCATCGCTTCATCCATAACAGCAACGAATTCCTTGGATCTGTGAGAAACTTCAAGAATGGATAATCCTGTATTATCAAAGTTTAAAACTGCCTCAGCTGCTTCTTTGAATACTTCCTGAGGTAAGATGCATGGTCCTGCACCAAAATTGTGTTTCATTATTAGTGATTTTAGAGTTTAAAATTCGGGTCAAAGATAACAATTAAAAGACTTTAGCTATGTTCCCCCTAAATTAATTCTGTAAAAAATCTTTTCCCATTTAAGAATCCTTATTTTTGTTGAAATTTTAAAAATCACAAATGGATTTATCTATAGTTTGGAATGTAGGTCCGGAGGTAATTCCGGGATTTGACAGACCCAACAAATACGCATTATTTTTTATCGGTGGAATCATCTTAGGATATTACCTTATCAAAAGGATTTATGCCAAAGAAAAGGTGGAAATCAAAGAATTGGACAATCTCTTAATGTGGGTGGTTGTCTCAACAATTGTTGGTGCCAGATTGGGACATGTTTTCTTTTACGACTGGGCATACTACAAGGAAAATTTGGGTGAAATTATTGCGGTTTGGAAAGGTGGATTAGCCTCTCACGGTGCAGCAATTGGAATCATTTTAGGTGTTTTACTTTATAAGAGATTTTCTTCTAAAATGCCTGTTTTATGGACATTGGATAGGGCAGTTATTGCCATTGCAATTGCAGGATGCTTTATTCGAGTAGGTAACCTAATGAATTCCGAAATTAAAGGAAAACCTAGCGATGGAGCGATGTCAATTGTGTTCATGAAAAATTACGAGAAAAAACTTCACGGTTATTTCCCGGATTTTGAACTTTCTTACAAAGCTACAGGTGAAGATTCAACGGTAAATGGAATTGCTTATCCGGAATATGAGATTACGGTCAAACTTCCTGGGAAAAACAATCAAGCGATCACACAGTATATCGTAAATGAATCCAACAATGGAAGAAGCGATTCCTATGAGATTCTGGCGATGAACAATAGTAAATTATCGGAGGATTTAATTCAAGAAGATCAGTTTACAATATACATGTATTTAATTCCTAGAATGCCAACACAAATCTATGAAGCAATAGGCTACTTGGTTATCTTCCTAGGTCTGTTTTTTCTATACTGGAAAACGAATGCCGGAAGGATTCAAGGATTTATTTTCGGGGCTTTTCTTATTGGTGTTTTCGGCTTCCGTTTCTTTATTGAATTTTTGAAAGAAGGTCAGGCCGAAAGAGATGCTGAAACAATGATAAACACAGGGCAGATGCTGAGTATTCCATTTGTTCTAATCGGATTGTTTTTCGTACTAAGAAAGATCAAGGAATTAAAAAAGGGGTATCCAGAGGAAGGTTGAGTTCAAAATGCAAAATGCAAAATGCAAAGTTCAAAATTAGATTCACCCGATTTTGCACTTTGCACTTTTAACTTTGCATTCCAAATTCAATTTTGCACTTTGCACTTTTAACTTTGCATTCAAATAACTTTGCATTCCAACCTATCTCACATTGTGCACATGCACATCCATTTGTGGGAAAGGAATGTTCAATCCTTTGTCGTCGAAGTTTTCGTAAACCATTTTGTTGATATTGAAATAAACAGGCCAGTAGTCTTCTGTTTTCGTCCAGACTCTCAAGGCAATATCCACGGAACTATCATTCAAGTTCACTAATCCAATAAATGGTTCAGGAGTACTTAATATGCGGTCGTCTTTTGAAATGAATTCCTTCAAGGCTTCCACAGCTGTTTCATATTTGTCTCCATACCCAATACCAATGGTAAAATCGACTCTTCTGGTTTCTTGGTGAGAGAAATTGGTTATGTTTCCATTGATGATTTGTCCATTAGGAAGGAAAATGGTTTTGTTGTCAACAGTTGTCAGAACAGTTTGAAAGATTTGAATTTCTTTAACGGTACCTGTTTCTCCCTGCATCGTTACAAAATCACCGAGTTTGAAAGGTTTGAAAACCAAAAGCATCACACCTCCAGCAAAGTTTTGAAGTGAACCTGAAAAGGCCATACCTACTGCCAAACCTGCAGCACCAAGCAAAGCAACAAAAGAGGTCATTTCTAATCCTAATTCAGCCAGAGCAGTAACAACTACTAAAATTTTAAGCATGGATACTAAAACCGACTGAAGAAATTTTCTAAGGGATTCATCAAGTTTTTGTTTCTCTAACACTTTATGTAGTGCTTGTCCGATAAGGGAAACAACTTTAAATCCAATAATAAGAATCGCGATGGCAATCAATAAATTTAGTCCAAAGTCCACAAGCTTTACTTGGAGCTTAGACCATTCGGTTTGAAAACTAAATAAGTACATAAATTTTAAATTTTGTTTTTACTTTGCGAAAAAAAGAATGTTTTTCTTCATCTCCAAAATATTAGGCTTCTTCTTTAACCCTTTTAACTGGTTAATTTTATTGATTTTAGCGTTTCTAATAATTAAAAAACCAAACATTCGAAAGAAGCTCAAAGTAGCATTTTTAGTGGTGTTTTTTGTGTTTTCATATAAGCCATTAGTCATGCTTTTTATCGGGGGTTGGGAGACTGATGGAAAAAGAATCGAGGAAGTGGGACATTATGATGTAGGCATAGTATTAGGAGGCGGATTTGAGTACGATAATGATCGACAAAGGCTAAGCATTCGAAGAGGGGGAGATCGACTTTGGTGTGCTATCCAATTGTTCCATCAAGGAAAGATTGACTATATTTTGCTTACGGGTAAAAACGGAGATATCATAGATAAAGGGTTAGATGAATCCAATCAACTTAAAGAAGTACTCGTTTCAAATGGGATTCCAGCTGAAAAAATTTTAGTGGATTCCGAGTCGCAAAATACCTTCCAAAATGCGCAGAATTCGAAAGTTATTTTAGAGGAAAAAGGTTTTGAAAACGTTTTATTAATCACTTCTGCATTGCACATGCGCAGATCGAGAGCCGTTTTTGCTAAGCAAGGCATCGAATTTGACGAGTTTCCGACCGATTTCTATGGTAACGCAACTACTTGGGATCAATTTGTATTTCCTTCTTTAGAAGCCATGCATTTATGGAATCAATATTTTCATGAGGTCTTTGGTTATATGGCTTATGCGGTTACCGGTAAACTTTAATGAACTTTTACGTCTAAATGAAGTTTGAGTAGGAGATGAGATTCTTAATTGTTATAAGTGTTTTTTTATTGATTGATGCGTACGTGTTTTTCGCATTGAAAAGCCTTTACAAATCAAAAAGATCCAAGAGGGTGTTCTGGACTATCTATCTTATTTCTTGGTTCTTTTTGCTGACTACTATCATTTTAGCAGCCGTTTATATTGGAACACGCTCTCTAAACTCTTCCATGTGGATGTCCTTTATAATGGGAACTTCCTTTGTTTTCTTGGTAACTAAATTCGTACTTGCTTTATTCTTGATTCTGGAAGATATTTTCAGGTTTTTCGCTTTTGTCGGAAAGTCGATTCAGAGAAAAGAACTATCCAAAGAAAACAAGAGGTCTAGGAGAAAGTTTGTTGCCAATGTTGCTTATGGAGTTGCCGCAATCCCTTTCTTTTCACTGATTTATGGTATTCTTTATGGGAAATACGATTTCAAAATTCATAAACAAAGGCTTAAGTCTAAGCGTTTACCTGCTTCTTTTAATGGATTGAAAATTGTTCAGTTGTCCGACCTTCATTTGGGGAGTTTTGATAATAAGGATGCTGTTCAAAATGGCTTTAATATGGTCAATAACTTGGAACCTGATTTAATCTTATTTACTGGAGATATGGTCAATAATTTAGCTTCAGAAATGGATGGTTTTGAAGAAATGCTTTCAGGATTAAAAGCCAAACATGGGAAATATGCTGTTCTTGGGAATCATGACTACGCGCATTACGTGCACTGGGATTCTGAAGAAGAACGCTTGCAAAATTTGGAAGAACTTATGGAACGTATTGAAAAAACTGGATTCAAAATGCTCAGAAATGAGAATGAAGCGATAGAGATCAATGGAGAGCAAATTTACCTTGTTGGAGTGGAGAATTGGGGTAACAAACCCTTTCCACAAATAGGTGATTTAGATTTAGCATTGAAGAGTACAACCGAAAATGATTTTAAAATACTAATGTCGCATGATCCAGATCATTTTGGTGAAAAAGTGATTGAGCATTCAGCGTTCATTGATCTAACATTATCCGGTCACACACATGGAAGTCAAATGGGTATTGAAATTCCTGGTTTTAGATGGAGTCCAGTTCAATACCGATACAAACGATGGGCCGGAAGATATGAAGAAGATGGTCAAGTGCTTTACGTCAACAGAGGATTTGGCTATCTAGGTTACCCGGGTAGAGTGGGCATCTGGCCTGAAATCACTGAGTTTACTTTGGAATCTGAATTGGCTTAATTCTTGCACTCAATTATTTGCTTATTCATCCAGTTGAAAATATTACTTGCCATATCAGTCTTATTCGTTTCAGGATATTTACTCTCCCAAAAGGATACTATATCATGTGGTGGCGAAATCGATTCTCTTTCAGGATTGTGTGTCTATAAAATCGTTGATGAAATGCCTGAATATCCAGGGGGATTTGCAGAAATGATGAGTTATTTTCTAAAAGTGAATATTTCTACAACAAAAGAATCCATTCATTATTTTGGTAAAATTTATTTGGGATTTATTGTTACAAAAGATGGCTCAATTACTGGAATTAGATTAATCAAAGGTGAAAAACACGAATTGAATCGACCTTATCTGGAAGCAGTGTCTAAAATGCCTAAATGGAAGCCAGGAAAACTAAATGGGAAAAACGTAAATACATTATTTATATTACCGGTACAAATCCATTTTCAATAACTCCCTTACGTTCTTTGCCATTCTTTGCACCCTTTGCGGTTAAAAAAACTACTCCTTAGCTTTCCCAAATTGCATTCCGAAAACAGCTCCTACAGCTCCACCCATAATATGAGCAAAATGAGAAATACCATCATTATCAAAGAATTGCCAAATCTCTTTCCCTACAAACAGCAGAACTATGAGAATAAAGGTCAAAGGGATTTCTCCTGATTTGTAATTGGTCAAACTCACCAAAATGATAAACATGAAAACCACTCCAGAAGCGCCTAATAGTCCGTGGGAAAAGAAAGCAATATGAAGAATCGCTGTGATCAAAACACAAGATAAGATCATAATCAGTAAATTCTTACTGCCATATTTTTCTTCTAAAACAGGGCCAAGAAGTAAAATGAAAGTCATGTTTCCAATCAAGTGGTCCGCGCTGCCATGACCCAATCCGTAACCAAACAAACTGATGTACCAGGTAAATGAAGTAACGTCAAATTCTGGTCTGAGCACAAAAATGGAAGTACCGATATTAAAATTTAGCAGAGCAAAATAGACAATGGCGCTTATGAATGCATATCCTAAAACTACCGGACTATTAAAAGTAATTTTCATTTCAGTATTGCTTTTGATTTTCACTAAAGTATTTATTATTCTTTACAATCGAGGGAGGATTTTCAAACAAATATTCCTTAAATTGAACTTTTTGAAAAAAGGGTTGTACAGTTGTGCAGTTATGAGAACAATTTTAACCATATCAGTGATTTACTTTTCAGTCTTCGCTCTTGGGCAAGGGAATGAGGGCAATTCCAACAATTCGAATAACTCGAATGGAGTGAACAGTAATATACTCAACTACAAAGTAGAGGAGAAGCTGAAGAAAGTAGAGAAGGAAGAAGCTCCTGCACCAGAAGTAAATACAGGAGTTTTTGACAGTCAATTGCAATCGGGTAGATACAATTATGAATTCACCCGCAAGAAGTTTATTCGCCAAAACTTAGGGAAGGGATTTACTTCTGAGCAGCAAAAAACATTGGATCAGCAGTTGGAAAATCTAAAAGAATCCGCTGAAAATTCATTTGAATTTAATTATCTGACTTATGTCAACGGAAATCACGATGTGAGTTTGTTTCCTTTTTTGGAAAAGGCCTACAAATTGAAGCCTTACGATGCTTCTTTATTTGATGACTTCATTGCTTATTATGAAATCACAGACAATGCAACGAAAAAAGCTGAATTTACTAAGAAGTTAATGGCTTCGAATGCAATTGAATCGGGTGTGTATCGATACAATGAAAATGTTTTGCGATCCATAGATAAAAACGGAATCCTCATCACAAATGGTTACGATGACACCTATCCTCTGTGGGTATTGCAAAATGAAAAAGCAATGCGCAAGGATGTTAAGGTTTTGTCATTGGATATTCTTCAAAACAAAGAATACAGAAAGAGAATTTTGAAACAATATGGATTGAAGGATCCTGGAGTTGGACCGGAAAATCAGGATTTCATCATGAAATTACTTCAAGTGAATCCAGATAAAAACATCTTTCTAGGATATACAGTTCCAAAATATGTACTTAAGGGGCTTTCAATCAATTTAAAAAACACAGGTTTGGCCTTGAAATATGCTCCAAAAAGATTGAATGAAGACAAATTGAAAATCAATTTTGAAAATGAATTGCAGTTGGATTATTTATTGCAGAATCAATCCAGTAGCAAGGTAAAACAAATGAATGCAAACTATTTGGTCATGCTTTCACAATTGTACAAGAAGTATAAGCAGGATCCGAAGAAACAAGAATATATTAAATCAATAGCACTAAAAATTGGTAGAGATATCAACAAAGAAAAAACGGTAAAAGCGAGCCTTGGTATTTAAATGAAGCTTTTTCGAAATTATAAAACACTGTCGGACGAAGATTTGATGGACCTTATTCGTGATAAGGATTCCAAAGCATTCTCTGAGCTCTACAACCGATATTCGGAAATGATCCTGAATTATTTCTATCGGATGTTGTGGAAGGATAGGGAAAAAGCGGAGGACTTCATGCACGATTTGTTCCAGAAGATTATTGAGAAAACCGAGTACTACGATCGCAATAAGAGAGCGTTCAAAACCTGGTTTTTCTCAGTGGCCAACAATATGTGTAAAAATGAATATAAAAAGCAGGAGGTGAGGTCAAACACAAGTTCAGGATTGGATGAATCCTACAATGTTTCTTCGAGTGAGGAAGCTGTAGATAGAATGTTTGACAATAAGGCCTTCAAACAAAAATTACTCGCTGAAGTGAATCAGTTAGACGAAAAACATAAAGAAGTATTTGTATTGAAGTTCATTGATGATTTATCGAACCAGGAGATTGCAGATGCCTTGGATATCAATTTGGGGACTGTAAAATCAAGAATATTCAATGCAATTAAGAAGATATCGGTGAATTTAGAAGTATATAGAGACGAATTAATAGGTGGGAAGTAATGGAACTATTTGATGAGAACATAGAACAGTTGATACTGGATAAAGAGTATCAACAGCTCACAGAAGGAGAGAAGGAGGGGATAAAGGATTTTATTTCCAATGAGGAAGAGTATGCTCAGTTTAAAATGACACTGATGATGTCTTCTGATCTTAAAACGGAGCGTATCCAGCCCAAAGAATCTACCAAAGCATCCTTAATGCAGATGATGGAGGGGAGCAGACCAGAAAAGAAGATCTGGTACAATGGAATCGGTGTGTTCTTTTTCCCGGAAGACAAACCAACTTATGCCAAACCGGGAATTTATGCTTCCCTGGCAGCTATTTTGCTTTTGGTTTTCTTTTTCGTGCCGATGGATTTCGGAACGGTAAATGAAAATAAAGGAAACGTGGCACAAGCTGAAGATAATATGGCAAAAGAGTCAGCAGATGAAAGTACGGTTGCAACTGAAGAAGAAATGATGGAGAAAGATATTCCATTAACTCCAACAGAGAGCAACAAAAATGCTGAAATCGAAGCAAAAGAAGGTTTGTTGGAAGACCTGGATCACAACGATGGTAAGATCTTCGCCAATCAAAATGAGCCTGCAATGCTAGAAGAAGTTGCGGATGAGTTGGATGGAAATGCAGGCTATTTAAAGCAAGATTTGGAATATGGTGCAGATGACAAAAAGAAAACCGCTGCTGATGACAGAACCATAACTCTGGATTATATTGCTGGAGGCTATCCGAACGGAGGTGGAAATTCAGTTGTTGCGGATTCTTTAAACTCTAGAGTAGTCGCTCCTGGAAATAATGAGCGAAGAAATGAAAAGGGAGTGGCTTTCAAAGAAAATCAAAACAATTTCATTTCTGGAGATTTAAAGAAAGATGGATTTGCCTACGAAATCTTGAACGACAACGGATTGAACCAAAATACGGATCTGATTGATCTATTGTATACGGCAGATTAGAAACTAAAAAAGCTCCAACAAAATTGGAGCTTTTTTTATAATGGGAAATTCCGAAAATAAAATTCTAAACTCTTAATTCTACA
>JAGQYP010000192.1 GCA_020436025.1 Crocinitomicaceae bacterium | reverse complement strand
ATCTTCTTCCTGAGGTTTCTTGTATTTCCATTTAAGAATATCGAGAGCCAGATATTGGTATTCTCGTTCTTCCAGTTTCCATAGTTGTAAACATAGATCTATCAGTTCTTGCTGATTCCATTTTCGAAGTTCCGGACCAAATTGCCTCGCTAATTCTCGTCGATCTGGAGATTTGATGCCCAAAAATTTGAAATGATTTTTCATGTAGGCCTCCATTGCCGGGGCGATTTCTGGATTTCGAGATTCCTGGAAGCTGGATTGGATTTGCTCAATCATTTTCTTCAAGTTGGAATAATTCATTTACAGATTGGCTAAAGACCAATGATAGTTTTAAAGCTAGAGAAGTGGATGGTATATATTTGCCTTTTTCTATAGAATTGATGGTTTGCCGAGAAACACCAACTTTGTTGGCCAGTTCTTCTTGTGTTAGTGAGTGAATTGCTCTTTGTATCTTAAGAGTGTTCTTCATTCAGTCTTCTTTTTTATAGAATAGTAGGAGATGAAAAAC
>JAGQYP010000191.1 GCA_020436025.1 Crocinitomicaceae bacterium | reverse complement strand
CAGGTAAACTGCTACTGGAATCGGGACGAGCGTTACTACGTGCCAGGTGTTTGGAAAGGAGACCAGAAATTGGATGGCGGAACACTTTTCACGCAGTTCTCACACTTCATAGACATCATGTACTGGTTGTTCGGAGATATTACCGACATCAGAGGCAATTTTCAAGACTTCAATCATCAGAATCTCACAGATTTTGAAGACTCAGGAATGGTGCATTTCAACTTCGTGAATGGAGGAATGGGCTGCATCAATTATTCCACTTCGGTATGGAACAAGAACTTGGAAAGTAGCTTAACGGTTATTGGCGAAAAGGGCAGTGTGAAGATCGGAGGGCAGTATATGAATGAGGTGGAATATTGCCACATAGAAGGGTATGAAATGCCTGAGTTGGCAGAATCAAATCCCGCTAATGATTATGGCGCGTACAAAGGCTCGGCCGCTAACCACCACTACATTATAGAAAATGTGGTCGATAACCTCAGAGGAAGAACACCGATAACCACCAACGCTTTA
>JAGQYP010000190.1 GCA_020436025.1 Crocinitomicaceae bacterium | reverse complement strand
AGATATTATCAATAAAAAGAAGCACATCTTTACCTTCTTCGTCTCTGAAATATTCAGCAACAGTGAGACCAGTAAGACCAACTCTGGCTCTGGCTCCTGGGGGTTCGTTCATTTGTCCGTAAATGAGAGCGCATCTGGATCCAGGTTGATCAATTTTGATGACACCTGATTCAATCATTTCGTGATATAAATCGTTTCCTTCTCTGGTTCTTTCACCGACACCAGCAAATACAGAGTAACCACCGTGGGCTTTTGCGACGTTATTAATAAGTTCTTGAATGACGACAGTTTTTCCGACACCAGCACCACCGAACAATCCAATTTTACCACCTCTAGCATAGGGGGCCAACATATCCACGACCTTGATACCTGTAATCAAGATTTCAGCTCCTGAACCTTGTTCATCAAATGATGGAGCTTCTCTGTGAATAGGATAATGGACTTTAGTATTGATTGGACCTCTTTCATCAATTGGGTCACCAATAACGTTCATGATTCTACCAAGAGTCTCAGG
>JAGQYP010000018.1 GCA_020436025.1 Crocinitomicaceae bacterium | reverse complement strand
TAGTCTGATCTTATTTGGATTTAAAGTCAATTTTACCCATTCGATTTTCTGGAGCTACGAGCATTTTGATAAGGAACTTCTTACCAAAATGGAACCTGAAATACAGGGGATTCCTCCCACAACTGGAGGTCGGTTTTGGACCATGGACAATGAATTAACCAGAACAACTAGCATTCCAGGAAGGGTGTTGCAAGATGTCCAATTTCCTCAGGATACCATTCTGGATTATTTGGTTTTAAACAAAGGGGTTTTGCCAGAAGTGCATTCAGGTCTTTACGAGCGAATTCATGAAGATCCGATTTCAAAAATTCAATTGTTCAAAAGAAAGAACTTTCTAAATCGTCAATTTGTCGAATCAAAAGAATTTAATTTCGACACAGTCGAAGAGTTTATTGGAGTATTTAATCGAATTCCGGAAGGAACCTATATTATCAGAGTTAAAGGTTATTTGGAAGAGATGAACATCCACAGAAGACCTTTGCTTGTAGTTAGTTTAGACGACAATAAAAAAAGCCAGAACTATACGTATCTGGCTTATAATTTTGTTGAATCTCTTCCGATTGATGAATCAAAGCAAATTCACTTTGATCTTACATTTGGTGTTAACCAATTCCCTGAAGCCAACTCACTGAGTGTCTATTTTTGGAATACTAAAAAATTCCAATTGAAAGGGAAGGGAATTGTCGAGATCTATGAAATCGTAAAGTGAATTACGATCTCCCTAGTTTCTTCAACATTTTACCATGTTCAATAATTGCTTTAGCAAAAGTTGGTTGACTGTTATACGGTAAATTGAATTCCTGTGCAGTCTCTTTCACTATTTTAGACAATTTCTTGTAATGAATATGGCAAATGTGAGGGAACAAATGATGCTCAATCTGATAATTTAACCCACCAACAAACCAGTAAAAAAGTTTTGATTTTGGAGCGAAATTACAAGTCGTGTGCAACTGATGTTCTAACATCGAATTTTCTATCTTCCCATCTTCTTTTGGAAGTGGATACATCGCATCTTCCATTACGTGTGCTGGTTGGAAAATGATAGATAGAATAAATCCACTAATGTATTGCATCATCACAAATAACAATAAAGTTGACCACCAAGGAATGTCTAAAACAAGCATTGGAACTACTAGCATATAGCTAAAGAAAAAGATCTTACCGATTATTAATTCGGTTAACATCTGTCCGTATTTTTTGTTTTGAGTATTAATAACTCCAGATTTCTTATAATGCCAAAGCTGTTTGATGTCTCTGTTAGGCAAACACCATACTAAGGTCATGAATCCATAAAAGAACCAAGCGTAGATATGCTGAAATCTATGTGCTTTGTACTTTTTCTTGTGTGGAGAAAATCTCAATAGAAATGCAGGTGCATTAATATCATCATCCATTCCATCCACATTCGTGTAAGTATGGTGCATTACATTATGTTGAAGAACCCAATTGTCCTTATTTCCACCTAACATGTTCATGGAATAACTCATGATGGTATTGATCCAAGGAATTTTAGAGAAAGTTCCATGGCATGCATCGTGCATTACAGATAAACCAATTCCAGCCATTCCAACTCCCATAGTCGCATATAGCCCTACTATTATCCAAATATTTGTAAACCCACCTAGCACTAAAAAGAAATAAGGAGTTAAGTAAAGAGCAAACATAAAGAGTGCTTTCAGGTACATACGATAGTTTCCATACTTGGAAATCTTATTTTCTTTAAAATAATTCGATACTCTTTCGTTCAACGTTAAAACGAAATCTGATTTTTTCTGTGTAGAAAACTTAACACTTTTGATATCCATACATTTTATTTTTCGATAATCCACTAAATTAACAGTAGGTGAAATTCATCGATTTTCACAAAAATATAACTTATTATTTATTTCAGTTCTATCAAAAAGCTGTTTTTCGACAGGAATGGGTATGATATAGATGAAAAAACATCAAATTGTTAATATCTTTGCCTTACTCTTCCACTATCAGAGAATAGATTGAGAAGATATCCCGTATATCGGGAGCCCATGTAAGCATTTTTGAAAACTTAACATTTTTTCATTTGGGACCTCACTCGGAAGAACGATGGCAGGCCTTATCCTTCGGGAGTTGTTTACAACCAGTGGACGTCAGAACTTTTCCGGAAGTCTCATACATGTCGTTTCGAAGTTTTTCGAAATCTCTCTTACATGGGTTTTTTTCATTTAAATTAATTTAAACGGATATAAGTATTTAAATGAGGAAATATTTAAAATCTATCCATTTAATTTGCCTCAGTACTTAATCACTTAAATTAAAAATAATGAGTAACATTCGAAACAGAGTCTCTTTAATCGGTAGAACCGGGAAAGAAACAGAGGTTTTAGACCTTAAGAACGACAAGAAATTAGCAAAAGTCACTTTAGCAACAAACGACTATTACTACAATGCCGAAGGGGAAAAAGTAGAAGACACGCAATGGCATAATTTGGTGATGTTCGGCAAGACTGCTGAAGTGGCAGAGAAATTTGTGAAGAAGGGTCAGAAAATCGCTATTGACGGTAAAATTGTGAATCGCTCTTTTGAAACGAAAGAAGGAGAGAAAAAATATATCACAGAAGTTCATGTCAATGAATTAGAGCTGCTGGATAAAGCGAATTGATTTAGGCACACGTTGTGGGAGATAGCTGATTTCGAAAGGAATCGGCTTTTTTCGTTTATCGTTTTTTACAAAATTAAAAATCAAAAAAAGGTGATTTATCTGTTTTAAAACGATTTAACTCCAAACACGGATCAGACAGGTTTTTATAGTCGTTTTTTTTTAAGATATTTGTTTATTGTATTAAAATGAACTTTTTGGGTATCTAAATGTACGGTTGTGCATTATAGCTATAAGAATGAAGAATATTTGGATCATATTGATCTTGTTTTGGTCGGCCAGCCTATTTGCTCAGGATGGAGTAATCCATTTTACTGGAAACGTTAAGGACCTTAATGGAAACAAGAAATTGGCTGGAGTTAAAGTAACAGCATCCAGTGGTGGATCTGTTGTGAAATCTGTCTCAACTTCAGGAGGTGGGTCATTTGATTTTACGGTTCCTATTGGTAAAACCTATAAAGTCAAATTTGAGCTCAACGGATATATCAGTAAGTTTATCAATATCGATGCCCGGAACATTATTCCTGAGGATTTGATTCAGGGAAGAGCACCAATGAATTTCGAAATCACCATTTTCGAGAAAGTTGATGGGGTTGATTTTTCTTTCTTAAATAATAGCCCAGTTGCCGATTATTCTTACGATCCTGAATCGGGATATATGATTTTCGATGAGAAGCAAATGCGAAATGTTCGAGATCAAATCCAGGATAAGATTGAAGAAATGAATGCCTTGAGAGCTCAAGAAGAAATGAAGGTGAAAAACTTCAATAAATTGGTAGCTGAAGGGGATAAGGCATTTGCTAAAGAAGCCTATCAAGAGGCATTACAGAAATACCAGGAGGCCAAAGCTCTCATTCCAGATGACCCCACCATCCTAATTAAAGTTAAAGAAGCAGAGCAAAAATTAGAAGAACAAAAACAAAAAGATCAACTTGCTAAAGTCGAGGAGGAATACCAGAAAGCGATCAAAGCGGGTGAAAGTGCTTTCAGTGGGAAAAATTACCAGGAGGCCTTGAATCAATATAGCAAAGCTGCTCAGTTAAAGCCAAATGAGCAATTGCCTACAAACAAGATCATCGAAATCGAAGAGATTCTCAAGAAATTAAAGGATGAACAAGCAGCTAAGGAAAAACTTGAAAAAGAATATCAAAATTTAATCACCGCTGGAGATAATTTGTTCAAATCCAACGATTATGAGAATGCGAAAAGCAAATTTCAGGAAGCCTTAAAGTTAAAACCTGGAGAGTCCTATCCTCAGGAGAAAATTACAGCCATAGATGCACTTTTGAAAGATCAGGCGGCAAATGCTGAAAAGGCAGCCAAATACGAACAATTGATGAAAGAAGCGGAAGGTTTGTTGGTGGCTAAGAATTATGAAAATGCCAGAACCAAATTTCAAGAAGCTTCTAATTTAATGCCCAAAGAATCACTTCCTAAAAGTAAAATAGCAGAAATTGATGAAATTCTTTCGAAGCTCAAAGAGGAGCAGGCAGTAGAGGAGAAATACAAGAAATTACTTGCCGAAGGAGATGATTTGTTTGCAAAAGAAGATTATGAAGGGGCTAAAAAGAAATTTCAAGAAGCATTAGTAGTTAAAGCGGGGGAAAAATATCCGACGGATAAAATTGCTGCAATTGATAAGAAATTAGCTGAGTTAAAGGATCAAAAAGCACAACAAGAACAATACGATAACTATATCAGTGGAGCGGATCAACTGTTTCAGGCGAAGAAATATCAGGAAGCAAAAGATAAATACAATTTAGCTCTTGGAATAAAACAAAATGCTGCATATCCAATAGCGCAAATTAAGAAGTGTGATGACGAATTGAAGAAGTTAGAGGATGCTGCAGCTTTCGATAAAAAATACGAACAGGTACTTGCTGATGCGGATAACTTATTCAATGAGAAAAAATACGAGGAGTCAAAAAAGAAATATCAAGAAGCATTGACTTTGAAGCCAACTGAAAAAAGACCAGAAGCTCAAATTCAAATTATTGACAAACTGCTTAAGGATATTGAAGATCAAAAGAAAATAGAAGAGAGCTATAAAAAACTTGTTGCAGATGCGGATAATCTTTTCAATTCAAAAGACTATAACGGCGCGAAAGGTAAATACTTGGAAGCCCAGAAAGTAAAGCCGGGAGAAGCCTATCCGGGACAGAAGATTCAGGAAATTGAACAGATTCTACTGAAGGAGGCTGCAAACAATAAGCTTGAAGGTCAATACCAAGCCTTCATTAAGGAAGCAGATGCTTTTTTCAATCAAGAGAAATGGACCGAGGCAAAATCTAAGTATACGGATGCGCTTGAGATTAAAAAGGATGAAAAATATCCCAAAGAAAGAATTGATCTAATTGCTCAAAAAATAGCTGAGGCTGAAGCAGCTAAGAAAAAACAAGAGGAATATAACAAAGTGATCAAAGTGGCGGATGACATGTTTGTCATGGGGAATTTGGAAGATGCGAAAAAGAAATATGAAGAAGCTTTGACCTTAAAGCCGAATGAAGCTCATCCGAATAACAGAATAAAAGAAATCAATGAAAAATTGGCAGGAAAAATGGCTGCCGCTGAAAAAGAAGCAAAATACAAGCAATTGGTTGCTGATGCAGATAAACTTTTGGCTGAGAAGAAATACAACGATGCTAAATCAAAGTATAATGAGGCGCTTTCGATTAAAGCGAATGAGCCTTATCCTACAGACAAAATTCAAGAGATCAATAATATCTTAAAGGATTTAGAGGCAGATAAAGCAAATTTAGAGGCATACAACAAAGTGTTGGCTGAAGCAGATAAACTTTTTGGTGAACAAAAATATTCGGATGCAATAACTAAATACAAAGAAGCCCTTAGTGTCCGTCAAAATGAGAACTATCCTCAGGATCAGATCAAAAAGATTACGGAGATCATGAAGAATGAGGAGAATGTAAAAAATGATGAGCAATACAACAAGATTCTTAAAGTTGCGGACAAATATTTTACAGAACAAAATTTTGAAAAGGCCACGGAGTTATATAACAGAGCATTAACATTTAAACCGGCTGAAGAATATCCTAGACAGAAACTTAAAGAAATTGAAGATCTAAAGGAAAAGAATGCTCAGGATTTAGCTAAACTAGCTGCATTAGAGAAACAATACAAAGAATTAATTGCTGAAGGTGACCAGGCTTTTGGAACAAATAATCTGGATTTTGCCAAATCAAAATATGAGGAAGCTCTTAAGGTAAAACCAACGGAATCCTATCCTCAACAAAAAATTGACGAAATCAATAAACTTCAAAATGCACAGTCAAATCAAGCACAACTTGATAAAAAATACAGTGATTTAGTAATTGCTGCTGATGCTCAATTTGCCTCAGCTAAATACGAAGAGGCCATTAAAATTTACGAACAGGCGGCTCAAGTTAAACCTAATGAGAAATATCCACCAGAGCAGATAGCACTGGCAAATAAAAGAATTAAAGAGGCCGCTAATGAAGATGTTGATGGTCAGTACGCCGGTTTCATTAAAACAGCCGATGAGGATTTTCAAGCAAGGAATTATGAGGCTGCATTGAATAACTACCAGTCAGCACTGGAATTAAAACCAAACGAATTGCATCCTCAAAACCGAGTGAAAGAGCTCATGCAGATTCTTGAAGAATTAGCAAAGGCGGATGCCGATAAAGAAGCCAGAGATAGAAAATACAATGCTGCTCTTCAACGTGCAGATGATTTCTTTAATTCTGAAAAGTACAAAGAGGCGAGAACGGAATATCAAAGAGCAGTGGCTATTAAAAACGAAGCTTATCCAAATAATCAGATTATTGTTTGTGATAAAAAGATCAAAGAATTGAATGATCAAATTGATGATGCTCAAATTCAAAAGATTCTGGATGTTGCAGATAAAAAAATGGAAGCCGAAGATTACAATAAAGCTCTTGAATTATACAAAAGAGTCATAGGTTTCCGACCTGGACATGATTATGCAAATTCTAAAATAGCTCAGATAAATGAAATTCTAGCCAGACTTAATGCTGGTAAGGTTGAACTAACAGATTGGGGAACAAAGGTTGATATGGACGAAGACAATCTTCAGTTGTTGATTGCAAAATCTCAGGATAATGCAAAATGGCAAGCGGATACCACAGTTTCGAATCAAAAGCATAAGCAAACTATGTTAGATCAATATAGAACCGAGAATCAAGTAGATGCCAACCATCAAGCAAAAATTGAAATACAAAAAGTGGAAGCGGATTTGAAAAAAGCTGAAGAAAATGCTGACGACCAAAGACTGAATACCACCAATGAAGTAGTACAATTTAGAACTGCGATTAATGACAAAAACAATAAAGATGGATTAAATGATGAGAATGTAGCTCATCGTGAGAATAGAAAAATTGAAAACTTACAAGACGCGCAAATTAAAGAATTTGAAAAATCTGATGATGTAAGACTGAACAATGAACTTCATGTTGTTGCTTATAATGTAGAATTGGATCGCTATCAAAATGAAGGAGATAAATTGAATTATGATGGGGCAGTGAAAACCAATAATCAAGTAAACAATTTGAGAACAGACGTGGATGCTTGGAAACAAGAGGCTGATTTAAATCGAGAGGATAATTCGAAAAGAGTTGATACCTACAATTATGATCTTGAATTGGATAGAAACGATCGCCAAGCTGAACAAATAGCGTTAAACTATGATCAAAAGAATGAAATCAATTCTGTCGAGTTGGAAATTGCGAACAATAATAAGGATGCAGATGTCCCAAGATTGGACAATAGTAAAAAAGTAGTGACCTATTCGAATGGTTTGAACGAAAAGAAAAAGGCTGATGAAGAAAATCAATACAATGATATTGATAAGACAAAAAATGATATCAACGAGTATAGAGTTCAAACAGATAAATGGCACGATAATAAAGATGACAATAGACAAAACAATGAGTTAAATGTTATTGCCTACAACACGAATCTAGAAAACGAACAAAGAAAACAGGATGATGGGTTCTATGATAACATTACCAACACGAAAGGTGATATTAGAGATATTGAAACATTAATCATCGATAATCGAAAAGATGATGACAAACCAAGAGAAAATAATACTCAGGTAGTAAATACATACGTTTCAGATTTAGATAACAAGAATTTTCAAGACAAAGAAAAAGAGAAAGATAAGGCTGAGAAGACAAAGATTGATATTAATGTACTGGTGGATACCAAAAACAGAAAAGATGAGGACGGAGCCAATTTAGCAGTGATTAATGCCGGTGAAGTTCAAAATTATACAGATGATTTGGCAGCTCGTAAAAACAAGAATAACGAGAACGAGAAAGATAAAATTGAAGAAACAAATAACCAGATCGATCAAATAAAAACTGCAGAAATCAGAGATCTTAGCGGAAAGAGTGCAAACCAACTAGCTGACGATTATCCTCAAGGTGTGACGGAAGAGAAATTTGAAAAGAAAAATGCTAAAGGTGTTCTGATTGGTTACGTGACACGCAGAATTGTTGTTCAAGGAGATAGAGGGGATGTATATGAAAAAATCCAAACAAAATTTGGAACATCTTTCCTTAAAAATGGAGCTCCATGTACAGAGTTTCAATTCAATAATGAATCGGCAGCAGAAAAACTTACGAAGTAATATTTCATGAGAACAATTTTTATTTTTTTTCTGATCCTGCATATAGTCTCTTGTCAATCCAATAAATACAACAAACCTGCTCCAGAACTCCAAAAAGCAAAAAAGGAGATTTACGGGAACACTCAGGGAACCACTTATACCATTATTCTAAATGAAGATCTGAACGTGTCAAAAGAGGAAATTGACTCCATTTTGCATTCATTTGATTTGGAATTATCTACTTATGTTGATTCTTCATTTATATCTAAATTCAATGCTTTACCAAATGGTAGACTAGAATATCGATCATCAAATCATTATTTCGAAAATTGTTTAAAACAAGCTCTAGAAGTATATGTATTGTCAAAAGGGAGTTTTGACCCTTCAGTTATGCCTTTAGTGGATGCGTGGAGTTTCTTTAAAAAGGACCATGAAACAATTCCAGATTCAGCGACCATTGATAGTTTAAGAAGCTTAGTGGGTTTTGTAAATGGAAATCATTACACCTACAATACCGAAGAATTTTCTTATTTGACTAAAATTACTCCGGGATTTCGGTTAGACTTTAACGCTATCGCTCAGGGATATGCAGTAGATGTGATTTACGAATTTTTAAAATCAAAAGGAGGAACTAGTTTTTATGTGGAAATTGGAGGGGAGGTAAGAGTTTGTGGTCATAAATTGGATGAAACTCCTTGGTTATTGGCTGTAGAGGAGCCAAATCAAACTGAAGAACGTGAAGCCATTACTTATATTGAATTGAATGAAATGTCACTTGCTACTTCCGGGAATTACAGAAAATTCTATGAAAAAAATGGAATGAAATACTCGCATACCATTGATCCGCATACAGGATATCCCGTTCAGCATACATTACTAAGTGCAACAGTAATAGCGGAAAATTGTGCATACGCTGATGCATTTGCTACCATGTTCATGGTAATGGGGGTGGATAAATCAATGGAATTTGTAAAAGCGCATCCGGACTTAAATTTAGCTGTTTACTTCATTTTTAATAATGAAGACAATCGAATGGAAGTAGCTTACAATAAGACTTTTGAGAAGCTGATTAAGAAATAATTTCCTATATATCTCGAATTATTTACTAATTTCACGGCGAATTTAAAACAACGCTGATGAAAACGAAGTTAATCCTGTCACTAGCAATTCTAACCCTAACAAATATTACGCTCGCACAGGAAGCAAAGCCAAAAGACAAAAAAAAGTCTGTGAAAGTTGAAAAACCAGATTCTTTGAAATTGTGGAAATACAATATGTTTGGTTCGCTTTCAACAACTCAATCTGCTTACATGAATTGGGCCTCAGGTGGGGACAACTCGATTTCATTAAATGGGATCATTCGATTGAAGTTTAAATATGAGAATGAGAAATTCTTTTGGGACAATGCCTATAATTTTGCTTTGGGTATGAATGTGATCTTTAAAGACGGGTCAGTAGCCAAGACGGATGATGTTATCAATATGCAAACTAAAGCGGGATGGAAATTTGGTAAAAAATGGTCTTTGGTTGGGGAGTTTGGTTTTATAACCCAGTTTACTCACGGATATGTTGCAGATGAAGTTCACTTTTCATCCTCATTCATGGCTCCAGGTTATTACAGTCCTTCTATTGCAGTTGAATACAGGCCATTTGAAGGGTTTTACGTTACCGCAACTCCACTGAAAGGAATCATCACAATTATCAACGACCAAACTTTAGCGAATAGGGGAGCTTATGGTAATAAAGCTGCGGATTACGATGCCAATGGCAACATTCTTAATCTAGGTGAAAAAGTTCGTTATCAATTAGGTGCCTATTTAAGTATTGGCTATGCGAAAGAGCTTACAAAATCTATAGCAATTGACACGAAGTTATCCTTGTTTTCTAATTATTTTCAAGAAAGACCACAAAACATTGACGTGAATTTCGATTTGCTCTTTAAATTTAAGATTAACTCATGGTTGAGCTCCTATTTGATGCTGGCCATTGTTTATGATGATGATGTTAAAATTCCATTAGGAAATGATACTTATGGGCCACGATTACAGTTAAAGCAAATCTTAGGTTTGGGACTGGCTTATACGTTTAAAAATCATGATTTTAAATAAAATCAAACAAGGTTTAGCATTGGGGCTTCTAGTTTTTTTTGGAAGCTGTAAAAAGGAAAACACAACTCCTCCTTTAGCAGATTTCCTGGCTTACAACGTGGCGTGTGTGGCACCTTGTGAGGTTTATTTCTTTGATAATTCAGAGAGAGCGGTGGCTTGGTCCTGGAATTTTGGTGATGGACAGACATCCACACTTGAAAATGATACCAACACCTATCAATTTGCTGGGAATTATAAGGTCGAGTTGCTTGTTACAGCAGAAAATGGAACAACTGATTCGAAGATTAAATGGATTACTGTACTTCCGGCTGATACCATGTTTGTAAGTGATATTCAATTATTGCAATACAAAACTTTAACTACTAGTTGGACGGAATGGGATCTGGACGAAACATCTGGAGAAGATTTTTATATCGATATCAAGCAAAATGGGAATTTGATTTATAGTGGGGATACAGTAGCTTTTTCAAACAAATCCACAGCAGATCTGCCATTATCTTTTATTTTGAACCAAGTATTTGCAGATGATCAGGGAACTTATGAAATTCTATTATATGACAAAGACACACTTTCAGCAAACGATTTTCTGGGTAGTGTGTCTTTTAGTCCTTTAGATTATAATAATTCTTCGAATCCAAATCCGCCGACCCAAATTACATTGGAATCGCCTTCGGATAGTCTGATTTTTCAGTTAAATGTTAGTTGGTTAAATTGATTACTTTTTTGCCTTTTGTTCAGCAATAGATGCGGATGCCGATGCCATGAAAACAAAATCTAAGCCATCAGTTCCTGAACAGAAGTCACTCATGCATTCTGCGATAATCAAACTTTTATATTTCACAACTTTATCGTCTCCTATTCCATAAAGAGCTTTAATTTCTTTTTCAAGTTCTAATTTTTCGTCTTCATCAACTCTGGAATTTGATAAACACTCATAATACGGTTTAGCATCTAGCATTAACTTCTTAAGAGCCTCTTTCTCCTCATCAGTGGCTTTCTCACCGGCATCTTTAGACTTTTTAAGTTCATTTAGTTTGTTGACTACTGCTTTTACTTGATCCTTATATTTACTCCCACAATTGCAGAAATCATTCGCATATAATTTAGCTGTAATTCGCGCACCTGTAGAAAGTTTGTCAACATCCGCATTGCCATTGAATTTTTGACTGAAAGAAGAATTAGCAAAAAGTAAAAAAAGACTTAGGAATCCTAAATAGATTGTTTTCATATTGTTTTGTTTAGTTATTAAAAGAAATCAAATATAAAATGAAAAAGCGATAGACTCGGATGAATACTGGAAAATAATTCAATTTTAGTTTTTCGATATAAGCAAAAAGCCTAGAAAAACCTAGGCTTATGTCGGGGTGAGAGGATTCGAACCTCCGATCTCACGCCCCCCAGACGTGCACTTTAACCGGACTAAGCTACACCCCGAAATCTGAAGGCAAATCTAATAAAAAAACATTTGAGAAATGGGGTAGGTCAATTTTTCTACCAAATTGTCAAAACCAACTTTCTCCTTCCGCCATCATTCCGGAATTCACACAAATAAAGAGATTGCCAAGTCCCAAGATTTAGTTTTCCATTAGTGATAGGAATATTGATGCTTGTTTGAGTTAAGGCTGATTTTATATGAGCAGGCATGTCATCAGGACCTTCATATATATGAGTAAAATAAGGTTCATTTTCCTTGACTAGTCGGTCGAAATAAGAATTGAAATCAGTTAAAACACTTGGGTCTGCTCCTTCATTGATTAAAATTCCCGCGCTTGTATGTTTAATGAAAATATTCAGCATGCCAGTTTCAGGAAGGTCTTCAATATAGGACTCAATTTCATGATCGATATTGTGAAATCCCCTAGAATAGGCGCTTAAAACAATTTCTTTTTGAATCATTTCTTCTTTTTGGTCTTTTGAAATTCCCTTACTTGATGCGGAATGAAATAGCCTAAACCAAATTCATGACTTCCTTTTCCCTTTACATTGGTAGTCTTAAGGTCAATATTGACATCATAACCATAGGAAATAAATAATCCCTTAAATAGCCTTGCTTGCAGTCCGAGAGTAATAAAGTAATCATTCAAATATCTGAAGCCAATTCTTGGATTGATGAGATTCATGATATTAAGCCCGAAATTAATTTCGATCTTATATTTTGCTATTCCTGTGAAATAAAAGGTGGCAAACATATTGGCTTCGAAACTGGTTTTTTTAATAATACTATCTCCAAATGCTGGATTTCTTGTTCCTATTCCTACAGTTGCACTTGGGGAATTATTTAAACCTTTTTCATTATCATAGTCGTTGTTATCGAATTTATAATTGGAATAGGGGACAATATTTTCTCCACTTACCGTAAAAAATACGAGATCTCTCCACCAAACAGATACACCAATACTAGCATAGACTTGATATTGATTCGGATTGTTATGAGCATAAATGGAGGAATCCAGAGGGTTCAATCCGATTAAATACTTGTAATGGCTCAGATTTTTGAAACCAATGTTGGCTCCGACTCCTAAACTCCATGGTTTGTCTTTAAAATCGTGCTTGTATGCATATCCAATAAAAATCTGGGTGTTCATCCAATCTGATTCTCTTAAATTGGTTGCACCCAATCCTAAATTGTGTTTTCTGTTGAAAGAATACTCGAAATTCAGTCCATTCAGGTAGTTTTTTTGGCTCGTCTCTAGGTTTCCAAATTTTGAAAAAACATTCACATTCATTTTTCGGATTCCACCTAGTAGAGAAGGGTTGTAGAGACCTAAATTGTTATTGAAAAATGATTGGTTGATCTCACCTCTTTGTGCGATCAAAAGGCCGGAAAACAAAAAAAAGGCGAGTAGAATGACAACCCGCCTTTGAATGAAATATATTTTTGAATTATTTCTTAAATGCATCTGCAACAATTAGATCTTTTGTCCCGTGCCCCCAGCTATAAAAACCTTCTCCAGACTTTACTCCAAGTTTTTTAGCAGTTACCATATTTACAAGTAATGGACATGGCGCGTATTTTGGATTTCCAAATCCTTCATATAGAACTTCCATGATTGCCAAACAAACATCAAGCCCAATGAAATCAGCCAATTGAAGTGGTCCCATAGGATGAGCCATCCCCAATTTCATGACCGTATCGATTTCTTCAACCCCTGCCACACCTTCATGTAAAGTAATAATGGCTTCATTGATCATCGGCATCAAAATTCTATTGGCAACAAAACCAGGATAATCATTAACTTCAACAGGAACCTTTCCTAATTTTTTGGAAGTTTCCATGATTAAATTCGTCACTTCATCAGTTGTAGAATATCCTCTAATAATCTCAACCAATTTCATGATTGGTACAGGATTCATGAAGTGCATCCCAATTACTTTTTCTGGTCTTTCGGTAACACTGGCAATTTTTGTGATTGAAATCGAAGATGTGTTGGAAGCCAGAATCGCATTTGCAGGAGCCATTTTATCTAAATCAGCGAAGATTTTTAATTTTAAGTCAATGTTTTCTGTCGCCGCTTCCACAACTAAATCAGCATTTTGAACACCAGCCTCAATCGCTGTAAAGGTTTTAATGTTCCCCAAGGTGTTTGCTTTATCCTGTTCTGTGATCTTCTCTTTTGCAATCATTCTATCCAAATTCTTGGTGATTGTAGACAAGCCTCTGTCAAGACTAGCTTGAGAAATATCAACTAATGCTACTTGAAATCCACTTTGAGCAAAAACATGAGCAATTCCATTCCCCATTGTCCCAGCTCCTATAACTGTAATGTTCTTCATTTTTATTCTTTTTTACTTTTTGTATTCTTCTGCTACATCCCCCGTGAGAGTTTTTAGGAAAGTAACGATTGAGTTAATTTCTGCTTCGGTCAAGTCCTTATTCAACTGAGCCTTTGCCATGATTCTCACGGCCTCTTTCAGGTCTTGAACACTTCCATCATGAAAATAAGGATAAGTTTTCTCCACATTTCTTAAAGAAGGAACTTTAAAAACGTATTTATCTGCTTCATCTTTTGTTACTTCATATCTTCCTTCGTCTTTCTTCTCACTTTTAGTTAAAGTCCAGTAATCAACATGAACTCCGAATTTTTGATATTGGTCTCCACCTAAAGTTACGCCAGCATGACAAGTCGCACAACCCGCATCAAGAAATGTTTGAAGTCCTTTTTTCTCAGCATCTGTAAGCTTATCTGTTTTTCCTTTCAAAAATTCATCAAATCGGGTAGGAGTTACCAATTTTCTTTCAAAGGCACCAATGGCAAACCTCAAGTTTTTATATGTGATTGGATTACTTTCCCCTGGGCAAGCGGCAGCAAACATCTCCACATATTCAGGAATAGCTTTTAATCTTTCAATTACGGATTGCTCACTTGGCATTTCCATTTCAACAGGATTTAAAATCGGACCTCCTGCTTGTGCTTCAACATGAGGTTCTCTTCCATCCCAAAACTGAGCCATGTGTAGCGCTGCATTTAGAGTCGTTGGACTGTTTCTTCCTCCTAAACCACCGTTATTTCCAGGTGAAAAAGACAAATTATCTACACCAAATGTATTGAGATTGTGGCAGGAATTACAACTCTGTGTATTGTCTTTAGACAGTTTATTGTCAAAATACAATTTCTTCCCAAGGGCAACTTTTTCAAGGGTAATTGGATTAAAATCAGCAGGCATCTCATCTGGTAAGGCTTGAAACATTTTTTCAGCTTGACTATACAGTGCTGCATATGGGTCTTTTTTTGGAGGTTTTTTTCCAGTGAATTTTTTCTCACTGCCTCTTCCTGCGCATGAATAGATAATCACGCCAGCTAGTAAAATGAATACAATGCTTAGTTTTTTCATGTTATTAAATAATAGTTTGATTTTTATTTTGGCTTGCGACAAATGTAATACAAAAAAGTGAGGATTTTGTTCCTTGCTTAGACCAAATCTAAATTAGTTTTCCCGTTTATTGGATACCATAGAATTGGGAATAAATGGTTACTTTTGCGCCAATAAATTGGAATTTTATGAAGAAAGTATTGATGATTTTTGCCGTAACGAGTTTGATGATCTCATGCGGTGGTGAAGAAAAGAAAGAAGAAAAGAAGGATAACACCGAAAACAAGGAAGAGGCAAAAGCTCCGGCAGTAATGCTTCGTGGTGCAGACTTTGATACATCTGCGGTCATGTCTCCAAATGAAATGATCGCCAAAATGGAAGGTTTGGATTCTTTAGAGGGGATTGTTTTAAGAACTGAAATCAACGAATGTTGTCAGAAAAAAGGATGTTGGATGACCTTGAACATGGGGGATGGAAATCCTGACATGAGAGTTTGGTTTAAAGACTATGATTTTTTCGTGCCTCTTGATGCAAGTGGAACTCCAGTTGTAGTTGCAGGAAAAGCTTTTATTGATACGGTTTCAATTGCTGATCAAAAGCATATATTGGAAGATGCAAATGCATCAGCTGAAGAAATAGCAGCAATTACTGAACCTAAAGTGGAACTTGGGTTTGAAGCTACAGGAGTTTATCTTTACGGATACAATGGCGAAGAAGCTGAAGGAAATGAGAAAAAATAAATTGAATTTTATAAACGGAATTTTGGCCATTTGCATTGCATTTGGCCTTTTTTCTTGTTCACAGGAAGAGGAAGTCTCAAAAGAGAAAGAGTCGAATAAGGAGGAACAGCCAAAAACTCCAGATCTTCATTTAAGAGAAATGATGCGATTCATGTTTAATGATATGACAGTGAATCGTGAGAAGATTTTAAATGGAGATCAAGAAATGCATTTTAGTTTTGATTATACGACTATGCCATTAGCCGAGGCTACTACACCCGAAAACAAGGGAAAGGATTCTTATGAAGCAAACATGGCAAAGTTTATTGATCTCCAAAAACAACTTGCTGAAAGTAGAGACAATTTAAAAAGAGCTCATCTCTTTAATGATATGCGAGAAACATGTATTTCTTGTCATCAAGAATATTGTATAGGACCTTTGAGAAAGATTGATAAGATACTGATCATTCCTAATGATATTCTTGCAGGAGAGCAATTTCAATAGCCTGTCTTATTTAGAATGATTCAAAATACCACATTTATGGTATTCCATTTTTAATTCGTGCTGATTAATATTGCAGCATGAAGATGCAACACAATTTTAAAGTAGATGTTTTTCAGATCGAGGAAGAAAGGTCTGAACTTGATTTTTGCTGTAAAAAGAAAAAATGTTGCAAGAAGTACAAAAAGAAAGGAAATCACTGTGGCTCTTGTCCAAAAAAATAATCCTTTTTTTAACTGATTTGTCCTTCCGTTTCTCTCATTTTTCTTATTTTCAAAGCTAAAATTATTCTCAATGAAAATAGGTGTTTTACTATCAGGTTGTGGCGTTTTTGACGGTGCTGAAATACAGGAAGCTGTATTGGCCATGTTGGCAATTAAAGAAGAAGGTGCGGAATATATATGTATTTCTATTGATCGGGATCAGCATCATGTAATTGATCATTCCAAAGGTGAAGAAATGCCTGAAAAAAGAAACATGCTGGTTGAAGCAGCCAGAATTGCCAGGGGAGACATCAAGAATATTAATGACATTACTCCAGCGGAGATCGACGGTTTGGTAATTCCTGGTGGATTCGGTTCAGCTAAAAATTTTACAAAATGGGCTTTTGAAGGACCCCAAGGAGATATTCTGCCAGAGGTTAAATTACTCTTGGTAAACATGGTGAATGTAGGGAAACCCATTGCGGCTCTTTGCGTGAGTCCTGTTGTTGTAGCCAAGGCTTTTGAAGGAAGTGAAGTTCATCCGAAAATGACCATTGGAACTGCAGCGGATAAATCAGAATACGATATTAATGGTTTTGCTCAAGGTCTTGAAGCCACGGGAGCAATCTCAGAGATGAAAAATATTCATGAAATAGCCTACGATGAGCAAAATAAAATCATCACTGCTCCATGTTATATGATGGATACAGATATTTTGGGAATTCGTGAAAACTCCCAATTAGCAATCAAAAAACTGGTTGAAGTTTGTAAATCTCTGTAATCCATTGTTTTTAAAGAAATTAAGTCTAGTCAATTTTAAGAATTACGCTGAGTTTGAATATGAATTCGGTCGTGAGGTCACCTGTTTTTACGGGTTGAATGGTGCTGGAAAAACAAATGTATTGGATGCCATCTATTATTTGTCAAATTGCAAGTCTTATTTTAATCCAGTTGACAGCCAAAATATTCGTTTTGATGAAAAGTTCTTTCTAATCCAAGGAGAAATAGAAAAGGAAGGAAAAACTGCTAATCTACACGTTGGAGTTAAGAAAGGACATAAAAAATCTGTAAAAAAGAATAAAGTGGAATATGAAAAGTTGTCTGATCACATCGGGCATTTTCCCACCGTTGTCGTTTCTCCGTACGATATTGACCTTATTTTAGAGGGTTCAGAGACTCGCAGAAGATTAATGGATTATATTATTTCTCAGTACGACAAAAAATATTTAGAAGCTCTGATTAAATACAAGAAAATTGTCCAGCAAAGAAATTCATTGTTAAAGCGATTTGCTGAACAGCGGCTTTTTGAACCTGAATCCATAGAAATTTGGGATTACCAAATGATCCCATTGGGAAATTACATATTTGAGGCAAGAAAGCTTTTTTTGGATGAATTTATTGTCAAGTTTAAAGAAGTATACAGAGAAATTGCTGGAACCGATGAGGATGTAAGTTTGATTTACCGATCTGATTTATTGGAAGGTGATTTCGGACAAATACTGAAAGATTCTTATCAATCAGATCACTATAAACAACATACAACGAGAGGGATTCATAGAGATGATCTGACCTTCCAAATTCACGGGCAACCAATAAAAAAGTTTGGAAGCCAGGGTCAACAGAAAACTTTTTTGATTGCTCTAAAGCTTTCCAAATTCGATTATTTGAAAGAAATTCTTGGTGTGAAGCCTTTCTTGTTGTTGGATGATATATTTGATAAATTAGATGAAAATCGTGTCGCACATCTAATGAAATTGGTCAGTGAACACAATTTTGGACAAGTTTTCATAACAGATACAGAGAAAAATAGGGTAGAACAAGCCTTTAATAAATGGGAGATCGAAATAGATTTCAAAGAAATACTGAAATATGAGCAAGAGAAAGTCGAATGAATCTACATTGAAAGAGGCAATTGATCGTTTGCTCAAAGCTTATCGACTGGAAGATAAAATGACTGAGCTTACCATCATTGAGAGGTGGGAACAGATCATGGGTAAACCTATAGCACTGAGAACTGAGGAAGTCTATATTCAGAATAAGACACTTTTTGTTCGATTAAATTCATCTGTCATGCGTTCGGAACTGCAGAACGCTAAAGCCAAAATCATAGAATTGATCAATAAGGATTCAGGAAAAGAGGTGATTAATGATGTTCACTTACTTTAAATTAAATCTTTATCCAATACTTTTTGGATCTGCTCTAATGCGTAATCAATCTCTTCTTTTGTAGTATATCTGCTAAATGAAAATCTTGCATTTGGTCTGCCAGTCGGAGCATTTATTCCACCCAAAACGTGCGATCCAGTATTAGCTCCTGAGGTACAAGCACTTCCCCCAGAACAGGCTACTCCATTTAAGTCTAAAGTCAGCAAAAGTAATTCGGAATTATTGATGGGAGGAAAACATATATTGAGGACTGTGTACAAACTTTTTTCCGGATCAATCTCGCCATGAAATTCAAAATTGTTGTTCATTCCCCTTAACTTATCAATCATGTAAGTTTTTAGTCCTTGGACATGTTTTATATGTCCTTCCAGATCTTCATACGCCAAATCAAGGGCCTTTGCCATACCAACTATTCCATATAAATTCTCTGTTCCCCCTCGCATACCTCTTTCTTGAGAACCTCCATGGATCATGGGCTTGAGTTTTAAATTTTTATTGATATAAAGAAAACCTACTCCTTTTGGACCATGCAATTTGTGAGCTGCACAAGTAATGAAATCAATATCTAATTTTTCCAAGTCGAAAGCATAATGCCCCATGGTTTGTACCGTATCAGAATGAAAATAAGCTCCATGCTCCCTGCACAACTTCGAGACTTTTTCCAAATCAATTTTTGTTCCGATCTCATTGTTTGCATGCATAATGGAAACAAAAGTCTTCTTGGGCTCCATTAAAAGTGTTTCTAGGTCGTTGAGATCAATGTTCCCTTTATTGTCAACTTGTACAAAAACCAATTCTTTATTTGAAGCCATTTCTTGAAATTCAGCTGAATGCAGTACAGCATGATGTTCAATAGGGCTCGTGATAATTCTGTCAACTCCCAAATCTCGGATTGCACAATGGAAAGCGAAATTGTCCGCTTCTGTACCTCCAGATGTAAAAATGATTTCTCCAGGTTTACAATTTAATTTCTGAGCAATCGATCTCCTGCTGTTTTCAATCAATCCCTTACTTTCTCTTCCGAAAGCGTGAGTAGAAGAGGGGTTCCCAAAATTATCTCTAATGATGGCACACATTAATTCAGCAACTTCTGGAGCTACAGGAGTTGTAGCAGCATTATCAAGGTAAACTTTCATATTAAATAGTTTTAGTAAAGGAATAGGCGTCATTCATGATCATCTCAGCCAGTTCATTTGCACGCTCTTCACTATTGGATTCTGAATAAACACGAATGATTGGTTCTGTATTGCTTTTTCTAAGATGAACCCATTCATTTCCAAAAAGGATCTTTACTCCATCTATGGTATTTATCTCTTCCTTCGAGTATTTTTCTTTCAATTGATCGAGAATGGCATCCACATTAGTATCAGCTGTCAATTGGATTTTATTTTTCGATATGTGGTAATTTGGATATTGCGCTTTTAACTCGGTCATCTTCATTTTCTTATGAGCGAGATGAGTTAGAAACAAAGCAATACCAACCAAAGCATCACGACCATAATGAAGTTCTGGAAAGATGATTCCACCATTACCTTCACCTCCAATGACAGCTTTTTGTTCTTTCATTTTCTCTACTACATTCACTTCACCGACGGCAGAGCTAAAATATTGACAACCATGATCTTCAGTAATGTTTCTTAAAGCAATTGTAGAAGACAGATTCGATACGGTGCTTCCTTTTTGTTTACTTAAAATATAGTCTGAAACAGCAACCAATGTATATTCTTCTCCGAACATGCTGCCGTCTTCATTTACTAATGCCAATCGGTCAACATCTGGATCCACAACTATACCCAAATCGCATTTAGTCGAGCGAATTAAACTTGAAATTTCTGTCAGATTTTCGGGTAAAGGTTCTGGATTATGCGGGAAATGTCCGTTTGGCTCACAGTACAACTCTTCTATTTGTTGAACACCTAGAGCCTTAAGTAATATCGGCACAGCAATTCCGCCTGTAGAATTTACACAATCAATTGCCACTTTAAAGTTTGCATTTTTGATTGAGTTGGTATCTACCGATCCAATCTCCAAAATAGCTTCAATATGTTGTTCTATTGCATTATTTACAAATTGTTGGCTTCCAAGATGATCAACATCAGCATACTTAAAGGATTCTTCTTCAGCGATCTCCAATATTTTTGCGCCATCTTTATCTGAAACAAATTCGCCTTTCGCATTTAGTAGTTTAAGAGCATTCCACTCTTTAGGATTGTGCGAGGCAGTCAATATGATTCCTCCATTTGCCTTGTATTTTGGAACCATGACCTCCACTGTAGGAGTAGTAGATAGGCCTAAATTGATTACATCGATACCCAAGGCATTTAATGTGCTTACAACTAAGTTTTCACACATTTCTCCTGAAATTCTGGCATCTCTTCCGACTACAATTTTGGTGTCTTGTGAAGTTGATTGATTCTTAATCCATTCACCATAAGCACTGGTAAATTTCACTATATCAAGCGGAGTAAGATTGTCACCGGTTTTTCCGCCGATGGTGCCTCTAATTCCACTAATTGATTTTATTAATGTCATATTCTTCTTGTTACTTCCCACAAATATATTTGAATCTGTGAATTATTCCGAACCTGAATTTGATAAAAGCTGAATTAGCCAGTAGGGAAAATAGGGAAAGAGCTGTTAATGAATCGTTAAAAGCAATGGTCCTTTTTTTCTTTTAGGTATATTAGAGCAATCAAAACTAAATATAAACAAGATGAAAAAGACATTATTTATTGCTTTCCTACTTTCCACAATCTTCTCTGTTGGACAAGAATTAAAGGTGAATGCTGAGAGTGCAAAGATTGGATTTAATTTTATTAATGAAAGTACTAAAGGAACTTTGAAAGGTTTAGCAGCTACTATTAAGTTTGATGTTTCTAATCTTTCAGTAGCATCAATTTCAGGTACAGTTGATGTGAGTACAATTTCTACTGGAAATGGCACCAGAGACAAGCATTTGAAGTCAGGAGAGTATTTTGATGCAGCAAAATACCCAAAAATTTCCTTTAAGAGTTCTTCAATTACGAAAGATGGGAATGGATATAAAATGGTAGGAAAGCTAAAAATTAAGGATGTAGAAAAAGAGGTGACTTTTAATTTTACTTACGAAGGAAAAGTATTTAAAGGTAAGGCTACCATCTATTCTTCCGATTTTGGAATTTCAATGAAAAAGAAAAGAGAAATGAATCAGGTGGATATTTCGATTGAAATACCAGTGTTATAGACTCTTTTTTAAAGCAAGCATTTTTAAACAAGCTATAGCTCCTTCTACACCCTTATTACCGTGTTTCCCACCAGAACGATCAATGGCTTGTTGCTTTGTATTATCCGTAAGTACACAGAAAATTGTGGGCTTATTGAATTTTAGATTCACATCTTTAATTCCAAGTGCTGCTGCCTCACATACGAAGTCAAAATGTTTTGTTTCACCTTGAATGACACTTCCAATGCAAATCACGCCGTCCACTGTAGTAGCACTTTCGTAAAGATATTGTGCGGCTAGTGGAAGTTCAAAAGTTCCTGGAACTGGTTTAATTAAAATATTGCTTTCCTTTACTCCATGTTTAAGGAGAGTGGACTTAGCTCCATCCAAAAGATTTCCTGTGATGTCGTTATTCCATTCAGAAACAACAATGCCGATTGTGAAATCGGCACCATTTGGAATATCTTCAATATTGTATTCTGATAAATTATTACCTGCTGTAGCCATTATGAATTTTCTGCTCTTGCAATAAATTTGTCAATATTCAAAGCTGCGTTCGATTTCTCGTACTCTTCTTTGATCGTCTTATACAATTCCAAAGCTTTTGAAAAATCTCCATTTTCTTCATGAATTGCAGCAGCTTTCATCATGAAATAAGGAGTTGAAAATTCATTTGGTTTTCTTTTATAAGCCTCTTCATATTTTGTAAGTGCCTCACCTAATTGATTCAATTCAGAATAACAGTCACCTTGGGCTCCAATAGCAAAAGTTCCAATCATAACATCTTCAAATTGAACTTGACTGAAATAATCCAATGCTTCTTGGTATTTACCTTGGTCTCTTAGGGCTAATCCAATTTCATATTTTGCTCTATCACCACCAACGTAGCCTTCGTAATCTGCAGCTACAGTAAGTAATCCTTCGAAATCTCCAGGCTTACCATTTAAAGCAAGATTTAATGAATCGATTTCGAGATATTTTTCAGCTTTCCAACCAGCTGTTTTAGATTCTTCATTGGTAGGCTCCCAATAAAATTTAATGTATGCGAAGTAACCCACTGCCGTAAGCAGTCCCAACCCAATTATAATAGAACCAATAAATAGTCCTTTGTTCGCTTTGAGTTTGCTAAACCAATCATTCTTTACTTCTAGGTTTTCTGACATAATTTCAATTAATTTTTGAGTGGTGCAAAAATATATAATTTTTAATTGAGTTAACAAATATGTAAGAAAAATATGTGCATTTCGTTCTTTAAATGGTTTTAAATTTTATTTTCGCATTGACAATTTGTCAGAATTTTTGTTCTGGCAGAGAATTTGAATCAATTCTATCTACAAGAATTATTAATAAAATTAGAATAAGAAATTATGGCATTAGAAATTACTGAAGCAAACTTTGAAGAGCTTGTGATGAATTCGGACAAACCAGTAGTGATCGATTTTTGGGCTGCGTGGTGTGGTCCTTGTAAAATGATCGGACCTGTTATTGAAGAAATGGCTGGAGAATACGATGGTAAGGCAGTGATCGGTAAGGTAGATGTTGATCAGAATCCTTCAATTTCTCAAAAATTTGGTGTAAGAAACATTCCTACGGTTCTCTTTATTAAAAATGGAGAAGTTGTAGATAAATCAGTTGGAGCGGTACCAAAAGGACAATTAGTAGAAAAACTAGAAGCTCAACTGTAATAGAATTTAGAATTATTGAATGATAAGAGAAGAGGGCGAGAGTCCTCTTTTTTAGTTCCATAAATGGTTATCTGGAAATTTAGATAAGATTTCATGTCTCCGGCCTTGTTCTGCCATGAGATTCTTCCAAAGATCTTTATCTTTTCCAAAAATATACTTAGCAGGATCAGCAGATTCAGCGACAAGCCAGGATTTACTTTCGATCTCTTGATTTAATTGATTCTCAGACCAACCTGAATAACCAAGAAAAAAGCTGATTTCATTTTCATTTATTTTTCCTGAAGTTAACAATTCGGCCACGGTTTCAAAACTACCCCCAATAAAGATGTCGTCGGCAATAGGAATGGCATTTTCAATTAAATCTCCAGATTTATGTAAATAAAATAAACTGGAATCATCAACAGGTCCACCAATCGAAATCTGAAGATCTTTATTTGGGATCTTTTCAACTAATTCTGTAGGGCTGATTTCAAGATATTTGTTCAACACAAAGCCAAATGAACCTTCTTCATTGTGATCGCATAAATAAACTACAGATCTATGAAAGTGTTGTTCTTGCAAAAAGGGCTCTGCAAGTAAAAACCTTCCTTTCCTGGGTTCGAGTTTATTCTGAACACTTAAATCCATTAACCTTTTTTCTTCGATCTTCCAATTTTAGACATGATCTCTATGGAATTCTCTATTCCATCAATTACTTTTTTGAATGCATCAAAATATAAAGTGATGATAAGAAGTAAAGACATTCCCCAAATTACAATTAAGTTCGCCCAAAGAGTATCAATTTCTTTACCGAACAAGATTTTAGTTGGAGCATAGAAATGAGCACCGAAGAATCCTTTTTTAGGATCTGGAGCTTTGTAAATAGGATCACTTTTTTGTACTAAATGGCCTTCGTATTCGATAATATTAGTCAAATCTGTTTTGTTCAAACAGAAATTATCTAAACTTTCATTAGTGAATTTCTTTACTTTTTCCTTGTACTCTTCAACACCCATGCTAACAATGATCGAATCCTTTATCTTGTCATTCTTAGAATAAACTGAATTATAGTGTTTTTTAAGAGTGTTTAAATAAGCTTTTATCGGTTTTACCGTCTTCTCACCAGCGAAAGTTTCTCTAGTTAAGCCTTCCAAACATCCCTTACAAGGTAAATTCTGAATAAACTCTTCTTCTTTCTGGATTTCATTTCTTAATACCTCAAAAGCCTTATCAACGACAGCTTTCTTTTCTGGATCGTCTTTGTAGTTTGAAACATTATCCAATGCACTAATCAATTCTGGAATCCAATAATCTCTTTTCCATGAAGCAAAACTTTTTGTTTGTTCAAACTCAAAAAACTGTTTGTGCAGCTCATTTTCCTTAAATTGGGTTACTGCTAATGCCTCGTAAGCCCATCTAGAACACATGACATTTCCAATTAAAGGAACGGAATCCTTACTCGAAATCAATGGGTTTAGCTTTTCGAATTTTACAATTACACCACTGAATAATAACTGTGGAATAATCAAAATAGGAATCAAAATGTAAACCACCTTTGCAGAGTTAAAGCTGGCAGATATATTGAGTCCGAGGATATTGGCAAATACGGAGACGGAGAATAATATCATCCAATATTCCAGCCACATACCTTTAATTTCTAGAATCAAGTTTCCAACAACAACAAAGAATAAAGTTTGAATCGCTGAAATCAAAATCATAATAATAATCTTAGAAGCCAAGTAGCTCCCTTTTGATAGATTCAAGAATGATTCTCTTTTTAATATTTTTTGATCTTTGATAATTTCCTCCGCAGCTACCGTTAGTCCAATAAACAGCGCAACAACTACCGAGATAAAAAGGAATTGAGGGAGGTTTTCACTTTTTCTAAAAACATATTCTGTGCTTTCTTCTCCAGAAGCATTGTAAAAACGAACAAAAAATGCAAGAATAGCAGCCAAAGCAGGTGCTTCAACCATATTGATGACCATGTATTGTTTGTTAGTCAGCTTCGACAAGACGTCTCTAATGAAATAAACATAAAATTGCTTCAATACATTAGGAATCTTGAAAATACTGTCAGGAATTTTAGTTTTTTCAGGAAGTGGTTCAAAATCGACTTCGGTTTCCTTATATCTTTTATTCCATTCTTCTGGAGAGACCTTTCTATTGTCAGTTTGATTTCCATATTCATCTACTACTTTCGCATCGATGATATTGAAAATTTGTTCTGGATTTACGTTACCACAAGTCGGACAATCACTTTCATCCGCATTCGCGTGACTCATGGCTTTCTTGAAGTAAACTACACCATCTACAGGGTTTGCATTGTAAATAGGGTAACCTCCTTTATCCAAGATCATCAAATCATCAAACATTTTGAAGATGTCTGAAGATGGCTGGTGAATTACAACGAAAATCACTTTTCCTTTTAAAGACAATTCTTTCAAAAGGTCCATGATGTTTTCAGAGTCTCTTGAAGATAAACCTGAAGTGGGCTCATCAACAAACATTACTGAAGGTTCTCGAATAAGCTCAAGAGCTATATTCAATCTTTTTCTTTGCCCACCAGAGATGTATTTATCCAAAGGAGATCCTACTTTTAAATCTCTAGCTTCGTACAATCCAAGAGAGTTCAAAAGATCAAGAACTTTCTTTGCAATGTCTTTATTATTAAGATTCCCAAAACACAATTTCGCATTGTAGAAAAGGTTTTGGAAAACGGTTAATTCTTCTATTAAAAGGTCATCCTGAGAGACATATCCAATAACGCCTTCAATCTCTTCTGTATCTTTGTGAATATCATAACCATTAATCCGAATGGCTCCAGTAGAAGGTTTGTTGTTTCCGTTCAATACATTAAGAAGGGTGGACTTTCCAGCACCAGAACCTCCCATGATACCTACTAATTTCCCTGATTCTGATTTAAAGTTGAAATCATGTAATCCAATATTTCCAGCTTTAAATCTATAGGTAATGTGATTTGCTTCGAAAACAATTTTTTCTTGGTTTTTATCACTCAAATACCTGCCAATGATGTCTGAGTAATAAATAGGCTTAACTCTTGAAGATCTAATAGAGGATCCTTGATTCAAGATTTGATGTCTACCTTCTGGTATGATCTGACCATTTAGATAGAGATCAGCTTCATTTAATACTTTGAAGAAATATACATTTACTGAAGTTACTCTTAAGATTCGGATTTCACCGACTAAAGTGTCATTGTAGATGTGTTTGGCTTCAGTGAAAGATTCATCCTTTTTATTGTTGATGTACAAGAAATAAGGAGAGTCAATTTTCTCAACATTATTATCAACGAATTGTTTGATATGTCCAAACTCTTCTCTTTCAATATTAAATGTATCGGCAACAGTTTCAACGAATTCAAGTTCTTGCTCTGTTACAATATCATTGGCGTTAATAAATTCAAGAAGCCTAACAAGTACAATGATTTTTTGTTTTTGAGCAAGCTCTTCATTGATCTGGGTACAAATTTTAAGAACCTTTACAGAATTAACCGAAGTTCTTTTTCTTTTCCCTTTTTTCTTGGCTGATTTGGCGTGGTGTGTATTTAGATATTCATCGAAAAGCACTAAATACTCTTCAACGAGGTCAGAACTAAGCTCCTGATTTAGAAAAAGTTCAACAATTTGACGGCCTTTGGAAGAGGTAACTTCATCGTCTCCTTCTATTTCTTCGTTTTCAGCATTTTCATCTTCAACGTCATCAACTTTTGCAATAATCGCAAATAGTTGCATCAGGGCTTTGAGTATTCTTTCGCTCATTCTTCAGTTATAGTAAGTAATCTAAATAAAAAGGGTAGGTGGGAAATAACTTATTTCTTAAATCCAATAAGCATCGTCACACACCCGGAGGACTTACGCTCAAGATCTAATTTTAATTCGACACGACAATTTAAAGTCGATTCCACCTTAAAATCCCAGTATTTCGCATTTTTATGTTTCTCATTTGTGAAAAGCACATTTCCTTCTTGATCAATAATGCTAAAGATCACAAAATTGTCTTTTGTACCAGCCGAAGTTGCTACACGATAAGTTGATCCCCCGTATAAAGTCGTTTCAAATTCGGCAGCTTCTTCTGTTAAAAAGGCCTGGTATACTTGTCCATCTGAAACAAATAAAGAACCATCTTTCAAATTAAGATAGGATTCGCAAATCGTAACAAGCGAGTCACAATTTTGAGATTTTCCACTGAATTGAAAACCTACAACCAGAACTAAAATATATAATAGCTTTTTCATAATTATTTCACAATTGCATTTCTAATTTCTCCTACCTTCGATGTGATCTCAGCAAGTGTATTGTCGTCGATATCTGCGGTTGACTTATTTTTGAAAGTTGTAAGCCTTTTGCTTTCATCCGTAATGGGTTCAATATACTCGTAAGTACTTTGAACTTTATCGAAAAGCACTTTAAGAGCTTCAAGTCCAGAGATCAATTCATCAAATGCTTCACTGGATTTATACTCTTTCAATATTTCAATCAGAGATTTAAGAGTATTTTTTTGTTCTGCAATTCTCTTGTAGATATCCTTGTTCTTAGTTTTACTTGCAACATCTGTAGCGAAATACAATGCTTCAACCCAACCCCCAGTTAAAATTAGGACAGAAATATCCTTTTGGTCATTTTCTTTCAAAAACTGGTCTCCCTTGCGGTAAGCTTGAGTGATGATCTTCACTAATGAATCCTCATTACTTGTGTTTTCAGAAAAACGCTCCAGTAATTCTTGATCAAATGCTCCAGAAATCCCAAGGTCTTTTGAAAGTGAATTCACTACATTGATATAATCCAATGCATCCTGTTGTTGATCGTAAATAGAGGTGTAACCTAAATCTGCTCCATACACACCTAAATTCAAAGCTTTCTGATAAGTTGTACTGTAATTCGACAATTTATTCGCCTGATTTAAGATGGACTGATCGTAATTTCCTCCTTTTTCTTTAATCAACATGGCAGTCTGAATAGGAGAAGGGATGGAAAATAACTTGTCTCCAAAAGTGGTCATCAAGTTTTGATTTTTATCAATGATATCTTGATCTACCGTATTAACGTCATTTTTTTTACCCTCTGAAGATCCTTCTGAGCCATCAGAGCCACAGCCAATGATAGATAAGGAAACAGAAAAGGCTAACAAAAGCCTAACAGAATTTTTGAATTTTTTCATGTCTTATTAGTTAAGAATCAGATTTGTTCTTATCGAATTCAAGTCTCAAAAATATAATTATTTTCCGTTAATCAATAGATTGAACTTAAAAAATCTATGCCCAGCAGAATTCATTTTGAATAGTTTGATTTGTGAGTTATATTTTTCAACGGCCAAGCAATTTTTGTTTATTTGCAAAAAAAGTTCAAATATGTTATCACGCCCAAGAAGAAATAGAAAGTCTGAATCGATCAGATCCATGGTCAGAGAAAACAGATTAGAATTAGCGAATTTAATCTATCCCATATTTTTGGTGGATGGCGAAGGAATCAAAGATGAAGTGCAATCGCTTCCAGGAAATTATAGATGGAGTATTGATTTATTATTAAAAGAGATCAGGGAGTGTATTGATTTAGGGATTACAAATTTTGTGATGTTCCCTGCTGTTGCAGAAAATCTTAAGGATCCACATGCTTCATACAGCCATTCCGCAGATAATTTTTATCTAAAAGCTGCCAATAAGATCAAATCGAGTTTTCCAGAAATCTGTTTGATTAGCGATGTTGCAATGGATCCATATTCTTCGGAAGGGCATGATGGTTTTGTAGAAAATGGAGAGATTATCAACGATAAAACTTTACCCATTCTATGTGAAATGGCTGTTGCACAGGCAAAAGCTGGTTTTGATATTTTAGGACCTTCCGACATGATGGATGGTAGAATTGGAGCTATCCGTGAAGCCTTAGATGAGGCAGGGTATTACAATACTGGAATCATGGCTTACACAGCCAAATATGCAAGTGCCTTTTACGGTCCTTTTAGAGATGCATTGGATTCAGCTCCTAAGGGAGGAGATAAGAAAACATATCAGATGGATCCCTCGAACAGTAAGGAGGCTATAAGGGAAGCCATTCTAGATGAGGAAGAAGGAGCGGACTTTCTAATGGTCAAGCCCGGATTACCTTATTTGGATATTGTAAAGACCTTAAGTGAAGTATCCTCATTGCCGATTGCAGTTTATAATGTATCCGGAGAATGTGCCATGCTGAGAGCTGCCTGTGACAAAGGATGGTTGGATTTTGAGAAAGCAATGCCTGAAATGCTATTGAGTTTTAAAAGAGCTGGAGCCACCTCCATTTTGACATATTTCGCAAAAGAGTACGCCCTTTTATTGAAAGAAGGAAAAGTTTAAACATAAAAAAAAGCGATTCGTCCGAATCGCCTTTTTTATTTATAGTGCTTTATATTATGCTGTAACTCCTAAAACTTCTGCCATTTTCTTTCCAATTTCAGCAGGGGAGTCAACTACATGAATTCCATTTTCTCTCATGATTCTCTTTTTTGCCTCAGCAGTATCGTCTTCACCTCCGACAATTGCTCCGGCGTGCCCCATGGTTCTTCCTTTTGGTGCAGTTTCACCAGCGATGAATCCTACAACAGGTTTAGTTCCATTTTCTTTAATCCATTTTGCAGCGATAGCTTCAAGATTTCCTCCAATTTCACCAATCATCACAATTCCTTCCGTTGCTGGGTCGTTCATTAATAATTCAACGGCCTCTTTTGTAGTAGTTCCAATGATTGGATCTCCACCAATTCCGATAGCAGTTGTGACACCTAAACCTGCTTTAGCAACTTGATCCGCAGCTTCGTAGGTAAGCGTCCCAGATTTAGATACAATTCCAATTTTTCCTGGTTTGAAAACAAATCCTGGCATGATACCAACTTTCGCTTGGTCAGCAGAAATAATTCCAGGACAGTTAGGACCAATAAGTGTACAATTGTAATCTGAAATATATTCTTTCGCGTAAATCATGTCTTTAACAGGAATTCCTTCAGTGATACAAACAATTACTTTAATTCCTGATTGCGCAGCTTCCATGATCGCATCTGCAGCAAATGCTGGTGGTACGAAAATGATCGAAACGTCTGCTCCTGTCGCTTTAACCGCATCTTCTACTGTATTGAATACTGGTTTGTCTAGGTGAGTCTGACCACCTTTTCCTGGTGTAACCCCTCCAACAACGTTTGTTCCGTATTCAATCATTTGCGAAGCGTGAAAAGTACCTTCACTTCCTGTGAACCCTTGAACGATCACCTTAGAATTTTTATTAACTAGTACACTCATTTCTTTATCTGTAATTTTATTTTCTTAAAAAGCTGTTTCAAAAATAGAAGTTTATTGTATAGATGCAAAGTTATTCTCTATTTTATTTCAATCTATTTACGTAGCTCTAATTTAGCTCTATCCCAATATTTATCCATCTCTTCTAAACTCATAGAACTCATATCTTTAGAGTCTTTTCGAATAAGTTCTTCGAGGAGTTGGAAACGTTTGACAAACTTTTTATTGGTTCTTTCCAGCGCATCTTCTGGGTTGATATTATTGAATCTTGCAAAATTGACCAAAGAAAAGAGTAGGTCACCAAACTCTTCTTCCTGTTTGGAGGAATTTTGATCTACTTCGTCTTTAAATTCTTGAAATTCTTCCTCGACCTTTTTCCAAACATCATCCGAAGTTTTCCATTCAAAACCTACACCTTTTACTTTTTCTTGAATTCGATAGGCTTTTACCAAGCTAGGCATGGAGTTGGGAACACCTGACAGGACAGATTTTCTTCCTGATTTTAGTTTAATCTTTTCCCAATTCGCTTTAACTTCTTCTTCATCTTGAACTTCTACATCTCCATAAATATGCGGATGGCGTTCAACTAATTTGTCGCAGATTTTCTCTATCACGTCCTCCAGCTGAAATTCATTTTTTTCGGAAGCAATTTTTGAATAAAAGACAATATGCAAAAGTAAATCGCCTAATTCGCCCTTTAATTCTTCGAAATCATTGTCTAAAATAGCGTCTGAAAGTTCGTAGGTTTCCTCAATAGTTAGATGGCGTAAAGATTCCAAAGTTTGTTTTTTGTCCCACGGACATTGAGCTCTAAGCTCATCCATAATTTTTACAAGTCTAAGGAATTGTTCTGCTTTTTTCTCCATGATCCAAAATTAGGAATTCCTTTGAGTTGATGGTTTTAAATTTCTATTAATTGACGTAAATTTGCGCCCGCATTATGCAGGAATTTCATAAAGTAGCATATTATACACTGGGATGTAAGCTGAATTTTTCAGAGACTTCTACGATTGCAAGGGAACTAGCTGAACTGGGGTTCGCAAAAGTAGATTTTAATGAATTTCCAGATATCTATGTGATCAATACTTGTTCCGTTACAGAAAATGCGGATAAAAAATGTCGTCAAATTGTAAAAAAGGCTTTGGGGATTAATCCAAATGCCTACGTGATTGTCATAGGATGTTACGCTCAATTAAAGCCAGATGATATTGCATCAATTCCAGGTGTGGATTTGGTTTTGGGAGCAAATGAAAAGTTCAATATCAAAGATTATCTTGATAAAATTGATAAAAAAGAAGTAGCTGAAATCCAGAATGAGAACATTAAAACTGTCAATGGATTCATTCCTTCACACTCTTATGGCGATAGAACCCGATCTTTTTTAAAGATCCAAGATGGATGCGATTATTTCTGTACTTTCTGCACCATTCCTTTAGCAAGGGGGAAGAGCCGAAATAGCTCTATAGAGGAAACGGTTAAGCAGGCTCAAAAAGTAGCTGATACAGAAATTAAAGAGGTGGTCATAACGGGTGTAAATATTGGGGATTTTGGTCAGGGTAGTGAGGAGAATTTTTATAATTTGATTCAAGAATTTGACCAGGTGGATGGTATTGATCGATTCCGAATTTCTTCTATAGAACCAAATTTATTATCGAATGATATCATTGATTTTGTAGCTCAAAGTAAGAAGTTTGTTCCCCATTTTCATATTCCATTGCAGTCTGGCTCGGATGAGCTATTGCAAAAAATGAGAAGAAAGTACTTGACGTCCTTGTATAGTGAACGGATCGACAGAATTAAAGAAAAAATTCAAGATTGTTGTATCGGCGTGGATGTAATAGTAGGTTTTCCAGGTGAAACAGAAGAAAAATTTCTAGAGACTTACAATTACCTGAATGATTTGGATGTTTCCTATTTACATGTGTTCACTTATTCTGAAAGAGCAAACACCACTGCTAAAAAAATGCCTGAATCGGTGGATATGGGTGTTCGAAAAAAGAGAAGTAAAATGCTTCAAATTCTTTCGCTTAAAAAGAAGAGAGCCTTTTATGAAAGTCAACTTGGAAAAGAGTTGGAGGTGCTGTTGGAAGCGGAAAGAGAAGGGAATGATATGTTTGGATTTACTGAAAATTATGTAAAGGTGAAAATTCCATATGATGAGTCCCTGGTAAACAGCATTCGAAAAGTTCGATTGAAAAAAATAGATAGTGAAGGAAGAGTAGAAGCAGAGTTGATTTAAGCTTTTTTGAAATTTTCAACTTTCTATTATATTTGTAACCAACCATTTAAATCAATTCATAATGAAATCAAAGAAATGTCTTGTTTGTGACAAGGTTTTTGTTGGTCGTGCGGATAAAAAATACTGTTCTGACCAATGTCGAAATGTATACAACAACAAACTGAATTCAACCCTGTACAAGGAAATTAGAAAAACCAATAGAAGACTTCGTACCAATAGGGAAATTCTTAGTAAATATTTTAGACTAGGGATGGATAGTGTGTCGTTGTTTTCACTCATTAGTGATGGTTTTGTGCTAACCTATTTTACCAATCTATATAAGGATTCTGAAGGGAGTGAAGTGTATTTCTGCTATGATCTGGGGTATAAATTTGCAGAAAACGAAACAATTATCATTTTAGACAAGAAGGTTTTTGAAAAACAATTGGTGGGAGAATTACCTTAGTTATCTTAAGATGATTACCTGTCCCAATGATAAAATTGAGTTTTCCTTAATTTTATTGATTCGGCACAGTTCTGAAACAGAAACGCCATACATAAGTGATAATTTATACAAAGAGTCGCCACTTCTAATTTTGTGGGTTCTTGCACTTTTATCATATGTCCCTGGAGCAGAACTTGTACTTGCATAGGATGTTTTTGTTTGGGAAATGGCTTTGTAGTTAAAAAGATGCTTGTGGACAAAAAGGTTTTCTCCTTTTAGTTTTTTGTTTTTGAAATCAAAAATCTCTTCAGGATCTAGGGCACAATCAAAGAATCTAACCTCAAAATGTAAGTGAGAACCAGTGGATTTTCCTGTGTTTCCACCTTTGCCAATCATCTCACCTGCCTGAACTAATTGGTTCGGAACAACAGAAATTTTATCCAAGTGAGCATAAGCCGTTTCCAATCCATTGTAATGACGGATGATGACTACATTTCCAAATCCATGGTCATTGTATTGCGCGTATCTTACTTTGCCAGCAAAGGCAGCAACAACGGTATCTCCCGTTTGTAAATCAATATCAATTCCCTTATGATATCTTCCTTTTCTCCACTTAAAAGTAGAGGTAATTAAACCATCAAAAGGAATAGCAAATTTATTGTAGTTGGAATCTGTAACACATAACCACAAAGTGTCCTTCATATTTTCCAAATCGTTTTCACTGCTGAAAACGAAAGTCTGATCAGAATTCCAGCAATGTTTGAATTGATAGTTGGTGTCTGTTGCAATTGTTTGATAAAGATCGTCATTCAAAACGCCATCGAAATCAATGTCTTCCAGGTATTCCCAGGTTCTGTTGGCATAGATGATCATGGTTCCTTCTTCAGTCTGAATGGTATCTAAAACCTTGTTGCAGACAGTTTGAGAGAATCCAAAAGATAGGGTAATGACAAAACTTAAAAAAAATAGAGCTTTCATGACAATTGCAATGATTTGGTGACAAAATTATTCAATTTCTAAGAAAAGTGCCAAATAGCAAGGGTTTTTAATCCAAAGTGAATTGTTAAAAAAACAAAAGCCCCTGTCGTAACAAGGGCTTAGAATTATTTTCCGTGGCATTGTTTGTATTTCTTGCCAGATCCACAAGGACAAGGATCGTTTCGGCCAACTTTCTTTTCTGCAGTAATTGGCTGAGTAACTTGTCTTTGTTGATTCCCAGAATTTTCTATCGCTTGTTGGTAGCCTTCTGAACCTTTAAATTCAGGTGCAGATTGACGACTTACTGTTGAGTTTCCGTAATTACTTTTTGGGTGCGCTTCCTCATTTGTTCTTTTAACTTCAACTTCCTCAGAATTGGATCGAACAGGAAGTTGTGCTTTGACAATAAAAGAGATGATTTCATTACTTAATCTTGCCAACATTTCCTTGAAAAGATCAAACGATTTCAATTTGTACTGAAGTAATGGGTCTTTTTGCTCAAATCTAGCATTTTGAACCGATTGACGAAGATCATCCATTTCTCTTAGATGTTCTTTCCATTCGTTATCAATAAATCCAAGAACAATGCTTTTTTCAATTTCTTTGACCAGGGAAAGTCCTTTATCATTATAGGCTTTCTCAAGATTCACGATGACATTCATGCTCTTAATTCCGTCAGTCACAGGGAATTGCATGTTTTTAAATTTATGTCCTTCGTTTTCATAAACTTGTTTGAGAATAGGGAATGCACGAGACGATAAGTTTTGCTTTATTCTAGCATAATGTGCTTCAGCAGTATCAAATATCTTTTCTGTTAGATCATGATGCGTCATCGTTGAAAACTCCTCTAAAGAAACTGGAGATTCAATTCCAAGGCCAGTAATTAAATCTAATTCAAAGTTTTCATAATCCTTGGCACTGTGATTACTGATTACGATGGATTCAGCTATATCGTAGAACATGTTGGCAATGTCCATGTCCAATCTATCTCCGTAAAGTGCATTTTTACGTTTTTTGTAAATGGCTTTACGTTGTGCATTCATTACATCATCATACTCCAAAAGTCTTTTACGCATTCCAAAGTTGTTCTCTTCAACTTTTTTCTGCGCACGTTCGATGGATTTGGAGATCATTCTATGCTGAATTACTTCACCTTCCTTCAATCCTAATCGGTCCATCATTTTAGCAATTCTTTCCGAACCAAAGAGTCTCATCAAAGGATCTTCCAAGGAAACAAAGAACTGAGAAGAACCTGGATCTCCCTGACGACCAGCTCTACCTCTAAGCTGTCTGTCTACACGTCTTGAATCATGTCTTTCAGTACCGATGATAGCTAAACCGCCAGCTTCTTTTACTCCTTCACCTAATTTAATATCGGTACCACGACCTGCCATATTGGTCGCAATTGTAACCGTTCCTGATTTCCCAGCCTCTGCTACAATATCTGCTTCTTTTTGGTGTAATTTCGCATTCAATACTTGATGAGGAATATTTCTCATCTGAAGCATTCTACTCAATAATTCGGAAATCTCAACAGTTGTGGTACCTACAAGAACAGGTCTGTTTTGTCCCACCAAGCGATCAATTTCATCAATAATGGCATTGTATTTTTCTCTTGCAGTTTTATAAACCAAATCATGTTGGTCTTTTCTTGCAATAGGTCTGTTGGTTGGAATTACCACAACATCTAGTTCGTAAATATCCCAAAATTCTTGGGCTTCAGTTTCGGCAGTACCAGTCATCCCTGATAACTTATGGTACATTCTAAAATAATTCTGAAGTGAGATGGTTGCGTAAGTTTGAGTAGCATCCTCAATCTTCACATTTTCTTTGGCTTCAATTGCCTGGTGCAACCCGTCGGAGTATCTTCTTCCTTCCATGATACGTCCTGTTTGCTCATCAACAATCTTCACTTTTCCATCCATCAAGACATATTCAACTTCCTTCTCGAAAAGGGTATAGGCCTTTAAAAGTTGGTTAATGGAGTGAATTCTTTCAGATTTCACAGTGTAATCACGAATGATTTCGTCTTTCTTGGCTACTTTTTCTTCATTAGAAAGCCCTAAAGAGTCCAACTGTGAAAATTCAGACGTAATATCCGTAAGAATGTAATAATTTGAATCTTCTCCTTTCGACATCAACTCAATTCCTTTATCAGTTAGATCGATAATGTTATTCTTCTCATCAATGGTGAAGAAAAGTTCATTATCAATAAAAGGCATTTCCTTCTGTTGATCTTGCAAATAGTAATTTTCTGTTTTTTGCAAATGAGCTCTGACACCTGGTTCAGAAAGAAATTTGATCAGTGCCTTATTTTTTGGTAGCCCTCTGTAGCATCTAAGTAATTCTATTCCACCTTCTTTTAGCGCCTCTTTGGAAGGTTTGTCATCATTAAGCGTGGCAAGGTTTTTCTTAGCATTTACCAATAACTCCTGAACCAATTTTCTTTGAGCATTTACCAATAACTCGATCTTTGGCTTTAATCCTTCATATTCTTGCTGGTCTCCTTTTGGGGTAGGGCCTGAGATAATTAATGGAGTACGGGCATCATCAATTAAAACTGAATCGACCTCATCGACAATCGCAAAGTGATGTTTTCTTTGCACCAAATCATCTGGATTCGAAGACATATTGTCTCTCAAATAATCAAAACCAAATTCGTTATTGGTTCCAAACGTAATATTGGATGCATAAGCCTTGCTTCTTTCTGGAGAATTCGGTCTGTGCTTGTCAATACAATCTACTGTCAAACCATGGAATTCATATAAAGGACCCATCCATTCACTATCCCTTTTAGCTAAGTAATCATTCACTGTTACTACGTGAACTCCTTTTCCTGCAAGTGCGTTAAGATAAACGGGTAGGGTAGCTACAAGTGTTTTTCCTTCCCCAGTTTGCATCTCGGCTATATTTCCTTTGTGAAGAACAGTACCACCATAAAGTTGAACATCGTAATGCACCATGTTCCATTTTACTTCGTTTCCGGCAGCTTCCCAGGTGTTCGACCAAATTGCCTTATCACCAGCGATTTCAACGCCGCTTCTTTTGGCAGCAATTTCTTTATCTAGCTCAGTTGCAGTGACCTCCAATTTTCCATTTTCAGCCCATCTTCTAGCCGTTTCTTTTACAACAGCAAAGGCTTCAGGAAGAATCTCTAATAGGATTTCTTCCAATTTATCATCAATGGATTGATCCAGTTTGTCAATCTCTTGGTAAATATCTTCTTTTTGATGAACGTCCATCAAAGGATTTTCATCAATTTGTTTTTGCAGGTCAGCTTTTTTTTCCTCTAAACTTTTAAGACCTTCTTGAATGATCTTTCTAAATTCATCAGACTTTCCTCTAATCTGATCATCTGTTAATCCACTTAGTTTACTGAACTCTTGATTGATCTTTTCTACGTAAGGTTGGTATTCTTTTCTGTCTTTTTGGTTTTTATCACCAACGAATTTCTTTAATAATCCTCCTAACATTGTATATATGTTGTTTCAAATATGATATCGTCTTCACTCGTTTTTCGAGGAGTGCGAATTTAAGCAATTTTTAGACTTGAGTCTACCAATTTAGTACCAATTTGGAAATTCCGTCATTTTGGCAGGAAAAGGAAAATGACAGGTTGAGTTTTAAGCAAAAAAAAGCCCTGAATTTCAGGGCTTTTACTTAATATTCATCTTCATTAAAGAAAAAGTCTTCTTTAGTCGGATAATCCGGCCAGATCTCTTCAATCGACTCGTATATCTCTCCCTCATCTTCGATCTGTTGTAGATTTTCCACAACTTCAAGCGGTGCTCCAGTTCTCATGGCGAAATCAATCAGCTCATCCTTAGCTGCAGGCCATGGTGCGTCTTCCAGATACGATGCTAATTCTAAAGTCCAGTACATATTCTGAATCCTTTTAAGTGATTAATACTTTTTTGCAAATGTAATTTTTTTAAAATTCTTTCCAAGAATATACGGAATTTTTTCGAATAAATTATTCAATCTACCCCTGTATTTCCTCAATACTTGGGCTTCCAAGGGGTTTCTTTGGCTCCTAAATCTTGACTTATTTTTCTGGAGAGTACAAAGAAATAATCGCTCAATCGATTTAAATACTGAATCAAAATCGGAGAAACCTGTTCGTTTTCTGCAAGAAGTACACAAATCCTTTCCGCTCTTCGACAAACGCATCTGTTTATATGACATATCGACACAGAGGGATGGCCTCCTGGCAGAATAAATGATCTCATTTCAGGTAAAGTTTGATCCATCTCATCGATCCAAGCTTCCAGTGTATCAACATCTTCTTTCTTGAATTCTGGGAGTTCCATTTTGCTTTTTTCTGGATGACTTGCAAGATGGGAGCCCATAGTGAACAGACGATCCTGTATTTCAATCAACTGAGCTGCAAAGTTTTGCAAACCTTCTTGATCTCTTAAAAGACCCACATGCGAATTCAGTTCATCAACTGTACCGTAAGCGTCGATTCGAAGTTCGTGTTTTTTTACTCGGACTCCTCCAATTAATGAGGTTTCACCTTGGTCACCTTTTTTTGTATATATCTTCATTCCTCTTATTCTTCTAAAAGTTTGTCTAGAAAATCTCTAACGGTATCGGCATTCCAATCGTGAGAACCAAACTCCTTCACGACGATTTTACCAGATTTATCAATAATAAAAGTAGTAGGAAAAGTTGTAGTATGAAAAACATTAGGCAAATTGACAATGGTGTGAAAAGGGAGATCGTATCCTTTAGCTTCTTTAAAACTGTTTATTTTTCTAGGTCTTTCACTTGATAGTAATAGAAATACGACTCGATCGCCGTAGTCATTGTATAAATCTTGAATCGATTTCATTTCAGCTACACACGGTCCGCACCAGGTTGCCCATATGTTAAGAAACACTACTTTTCCTTTGGTATTCTCAAATTTGACCCATTTGGCTTCTTTTAAATTCAAGGTTTCCCAGAGATAGGTGTCCTCAGGTATTTCGATGGATTGAGCTTCTAATGCAGGAGATCCTTGCCACAATCTGAGCCAAAACACTGTAAATGCTTGTCTCCAGGAAGGAATAAGCAAAGTAACAATAATCAGAGCAAACAATGTATTGGTGATGTACCAACCGATACTTCTTCCTTTAAAATATGATTTGATTCTATTCAAAATGATTGTTTCTACAAAAGTATAATGTCCTAATTTAATTTACAGGTGATTTAGGTCACTTTTATTCATAAAAAATAATGACGATTTTTCCGTCAAAAGGGTGGTTCTATATATAAGTGTATAAATCCTTTATTTATCTATGATTTTTTCAGGTTCGTCGGAATACTAAAATTGATAAAAAATTAACATTACATCCTTAAAAGCCTTGATATTCTTGCAATACAGCGTGAAAAATGCCCCAGTTATTAACATTTTGACCAAATTATTAACAAAACACCCTGTTTTATAGGGTTTCAGCTTGACACAGATATTTATTCGTATATATTTGTCTCGTTCAAATATTTAATAACATTACTAAAACCAAAAACTATGAACAAAGCAGAATTAATCGACGCGATGGCAGCTGAGTCAGGATTGTCTAAAGCTGATTCTAAAAAAGCATTGGATGCATTCATCAATTCAACTTCAAAAGCTCTTAAAGGAAAAGATAGAGTTTCTTTAGTAGGATTTGGATCTTTCTCTGTTTCTAAAAGAGAAGCTAGAACTGGAAGAAACCCACAAACTGGGAAAACTATCCAAATTTCAGCTAAGAACGTTGTTAAGTTCAAGCCAGGTGCTGATTTATCTGATACTGTAAACTAAGAATTACAGTTAAAAGAAATTGACGAGGCGACCCCAAACGGTCGCCTTTTCTTTTTTTATATCTTTCGGTCATGGATAAATCAGAATTACTTGACGCTCTTAGGAATATGATCACAGACAATAAAAATGAATTGTTTGATGAAGTAATTGAAAAGCGAACACGTCATCTTACTATTATCATTGAAAACATGTTTCAGGAGCAAAATGCCAGTGCAGTAATTCGTACGGCAGATTGTTTGGGTTTGCAGGATGTGCATATTATAGAGAACAATAACAAACTCAAAATCAATCCAGATATTTCTTTAGGAAGCAGCAAGTGGATGAGCATTCATCAATATTATAAAAACGAGAACAATACAATTGATTGCATTCGCCAACTAAAAGAGCAGGGATATACCATTGCGGCAACTTCTCCACATAAGGATGATATGCTGATAAGTGAACTTCCTGTGGAGAATAAAACGGCCTTGTTGTTCGGGACAGAATTAACTGGATTATCTCAAACCGCCATGAACGAAGCCGATGTATATGTGAAAATTCCGATGTTTGGATTTACAGAGAGCTATAACTTATCCGTTTCTGCTGGAATTTGCATGTATGATTTCATCCATCGCTTAAAAAATTCAACTGTAAAATGGCAATTATCCGAATCAGAAAAGACTGATATTCTGTATGATTGGGCACGTAAAACAATCAAAAGAAGCGATCGAGTCATCGAGAATCTATTAAAAGATTCAAAATAAATTTGTTTTTATGTGATTACTTTCCAAAAAACTACGAATTTTGCCCTCAATTAATTAAGTAAATGAGTGCATTAGGAAATCACATTTTAGTAGAGTTTTCAGGTTGCGAACCTGAAATCATGAATGGCGTAAGTACAATTGAAAACGCCATGGTTGAAGCTGCGGAAAGTGCCGGAGCGACAGTTATTAACAGTACTTTTCACCATTTTTCTCCTTACGGAGTTTCTGGGGTTGTTGTAATTCAAGAAAGTCATCTTGCAATACACACCTGGCCGGAATACGGTTATGCTGCAGTTGATCTTTTTACATGCGGTGATCAAGTGGATCCTTGGGTATCTTTCGACTTTTTGAAAGAAGCTTTTGGTGCTAAGAATTATAGTGCCTTGGAACTAAAAAGAGGTGCTTTAAAATTATTGGATAGATTGGATTTCGATATCAATTCAATTCGTTCAGAAGCCGTTGGAAGAGAGAATCCACAAAGATATACTCGAAATGTTTGGTTTACAGATAAAGATGATGACCAAGGATTGTCGTTAAGATATACGGGAGATGTTTTGTTTGATCAGAAAACAGACTTTCAAAGAGTTAAAATTCTAGAGTCCTACAGATATGGTAAGATGTTAGCGTTAGATAACATGGTGATGACTACTGAAAAAGATGAGTTTCATTATCATGAAATGATTTCACATCCAGCGATATTTACGCACGGCAACATCAAAAATGTTCTTGTTATTGGTGGAGGAGATGGAGGAACTGTAAGAGAAATACTAAGACATGAAGGTGTTGAGAAAGTAACCATGGTTGAAATCGACGGGGCTGTTATTGAAGCCTGTAAAGAACATTTACCTTCAATCGCAAGCGCATTTGGAAATGCAAAATTGGATCTCCATGTTGCTGATGGTATTGAATATGTTAAGAATGCTGCCAAAGGAAGCTATGATTTATTGATTGTTGATGGTTCTGATCCAGTTGGTCCGGCAGAAGGACTTTTCTCGACTGAATTCTATCAAAATTGCTATGATGCATTGAACGACAACGGAATTCTTGTTGCACAAGGAGAATCGCCTAAATTCAATGAAGGAGCATTCACCATGTTAAATTCTACTTTGAAAGGTATTTTTGGAAAAGAAAATGTACATACAAGTTTGTTTTATGTGCCAACTTATCCAACTGGAATGTGGAGTTTCCAATGGGGAGTGAAAGGGGGGCAAAATCCTTTTGAGATCAGTGAAAAAGCAGAGACAATTGAGAATTTTGTTGATGCCAAAGGTTTGAAATATTACAACTTCCATATTCACAAAGCGAGTTTTGCTCTTCCAAACTTTGTGAAGAAAATGTTGAATGAATAATGAGCTTTGATCCAAATAATATTGGGTTAAGAAATGGAAATATTTTCGGCTTCCCCTATACTGAAGAGGAGGCCGAAATTTTTATTATACCCGTCGCTTTCGATGCCACTGCATCATTCGGTAAAGGAACATCCAAAGGTCCCGAAGCCATTTTAGAAGCATCAACGCAATTAGATTTTTATAGCCACCACACAAAGAATGCCTGGCAAACAAAAGTTTTCATGACACCTATATCCAAAGAATTGGGAAAGGTAAATGATGATCTTGTTCAAAAAAGTCTGGAGTATTTCGATTTTCTTGAAAATGGAGGGCAATTGGATGCGAGTCCAGCATTTCAGATTTTTGTAAAGGAAATGAATGAGGCGCAAACCCATTTGAAAGCTGGGTTGAAAGAAAAGGTTAAAAATCTCATTAAAGATGGAAAGAAATTCATTGTTTTAGGAGGTGAGCATTCCGTTCCACTTGGAGCGATGGAAGCTGTTTCTGAAATATATTCTGACTTTGGAATTCTTCAAATCGATGCACATGCGGATTTAAGAGTGGCCTATGAAGGTTTTGACCAATCGCATGCTTCAATCATGGATAATGCCTTAAAACTACCTTCCTTGTCGAAATTGGTGCAAGTTGGTATCCGAGATATCTGTGATGAAGAAGTCAATCGAATTAAATACGACGAGAGAATCGATACTTACTACGACTGGAATATTTCCAAATCAAAATTTACGGGTGGTAATTGGGACAAAATCACGGATGACATCATGCGCAGATTGCCTAAGAATGTGTATGTGAGTTTTGATATTGACGGACTCAAGCCTGAATTATGTCCGAATACAGGGACTCCAGTTCCTGGTGGTTTAGAATTTAATGAAGCGACTTATTTGCTTCAGAAGCTAAAAGAATCAGGTAAAAACATTGTCGGGGCTGACCTTTGCGAGGTAGGAGGTCAAGATGCCAATTCCATTGATGCTAATGTGGGGGCAAGAATTCTTTGGGAATTAGCTCTTCTATTTTAGTTCTTACCGACCTTTGATTACATTTGTCTTATGTCGAATAAAAAGGCACTTGTATCGGTAACCAATGATTTGTACACAGACCAGCGTGTGCACAAAGTATGCATGTTTCTTCATGAAAATGGGTTTGAAGTCAAATTGATTGGAAGACATCGGAAGAATAGTCCTGAAATGGATCATCGACCTTATCAATGGCGAAGATTGAATGTGCTTTTTGATAAGGGACCTTTATTTTATGCTTTCTATAATATCTTTCTCTTTTTCTATCTATTGATTCAGAAAAAAGATGTTTTGGTTTCAAATGATTTAGATACACTTTTACCCAATTATTTGGTCAGTAAGTTCTGTAGAAAGAAATTGGTCTATGATTCTCATGAATTATTTACAGAAGTTCCGGAATTGGTTTCTCGTCCAAAAGTCCAAAGAGTTTGGCTCAAAATAGAAGAGGCTATTTTTCCAAAACTGAAGAATGTTATTACTGTAAATGAGTCAATTGCTCAGATTTATAGAGAAAAATACCAGGTGGATGTCAAGGTAGTTCGAAACATTGCTTCAAAAAGAAATGTAATTCCTCTCAAAACTAAAATGGATCTGGGGATTCCAGAAAACAAATTCATAGTTCTTCTTCAAGGTGCCTGGATCAATATGGATCGGGGAGGAGAGGAGTTATTGGATGCATTTAAACTTTTGAATGATAAGTTTTTCCTTGTTATTGCTGGTGGAGGTGATGTGATCGATTTACTCAAAGAAAGAACCCAGGAATACCAATTAATGGATAAAGTGAAATTCTTTCCTAAAATGCCCTACGATGAACTTTGTCAAATCACTATTCAGGCTGACTTAGGGGTAAGTTTTGATAAGAATACTAACATGAATTATCAATTTTCACTTCCTAATAAATTATTCGATTATATTCATTCCAGTGTTCCGGTTTTAGTTTCGGATTTGGTCGAGATTAAGAGAGTTGTTCAGCAATATCAGGTTGGTGAAATAATTGAAGAGGTGAATCCAGAAAAGATAGCTGAAGCCATTCAGAAAATTGCTTCCGATCCTATCCAGTATCAAAAAATGAAATCGAATACTCAAAGGGCTTCAGAGGAATTGAATTGGGAAAATGAAACTAAAGTATTAGAAGAAATTTACTTATGAAAACCATAGACGTTAATATTCCACTAGAAGAAATAAATAAGATCAGTAAAGACACCATGCTGGAAAAATTGGGAATCGAATTCACTGAATTAGGACCTAACTATCTCAAAGCTAAAATGCCTGTTGACGAAAGGACTTTCCAGCCAATGAAATTGCTTCATGGAGGAGCAAATGCAGCTTTAATGGAAACATTAGGATCGTTTGGGTCTCACTTGCTTATTGATCAAAGGACTGAAGCTGCTGTCGGTTTAGAGATTAATGCCAACCATTTAGGATCCGCTAGATCTGGTTGGGTGGAAGGAATTGCGAAAATAATTCACCAAGGAAGATCTACTCATGTCTGGCAAATTGATATATTTAATGAAGAAGGTAAATTGATCTCTACGGGTCGGTTGACGAATTTGATTAAAAAAATGATTTAGTGGAATTAAGAGGTTTTGTAAAATATAGATTACCTGGAGAAGAGGATTATACTGTTCTCAATGGGTTTTGGGTGAAAGTCTCCCATTTAAAAGGGTATGACAATGTCGATTTTGTGATTTCGAATTACGACAATTCCTTCTATTATATTTTTCATGCCAATGACGATGAGGAAAGGCCCGATCTAGAAGAATGTTATAGAAAAATGGATCAGGATGAATATCTTAATTTTGGGGAATACCAGGAAAAAATCATTCCACTCATAAAAAGAATTCAAAGCAAGGAATTTTCAAAAGTCATTTTTTCAAGAAGAAAGAAAATAGGATGTAGAATAGATCCCAATGCCGTTTTCAAAACGCTTAACATACAGTACAAAAACTCATTCAACTACTTACTAGGCATTGAAGGAGAAGGAGTTTGGATGGGAGCAACACCTGAAGTACTGATCGAGACAAAAGATTCCCATCATTATCATATGCATTCATTGGCAGGCACTGTTATTCGAGATAAGTCGGGAGAATACAAATGGACGTCCAAAGAAATTGAAGAGCACCAATATGTGACGGATTATCTTTTAGAAGCATTTGATCAAGTTGGGATACAGGATGTTAAGTTAGACGGACCCAATGACTTTGAGCATGGGCGTGTGGCTCATATCAAAACGGAAATCGAAATCAAAGCAACTGAAGATCAGGTGAATGAAATGATGCGAATTGTTCCTCCAACACCTGCTGTATGCGGAATTCCTAAAGGAAGTGTTTTGAGTCAAATTCAGGAGATAGAAGGGTATGACAGAAAGTTTTATACAGGAACTTTAGGAATATATAAAAAGGGAAATGTCCACTTGTTTGTTAACTTAAGATGCATGGAAGTGTTTATGGATGATGCTTGTTTGTACTTGGGTGGTGGAATCACAGCAAAATCTGACCCCGAAAAAGAATGGGACGAAACCGAGTTGAAGTCCAGAACCTTGCTGGATATGCTATAAAAAACTTGCCGAATTCGGACCTTCATTAAAGAGTAAGTCCAGAATAGATAGGTTGTTCTGAAAATCAAATCGATCAGCAAAAACCTGAATATAACGTTCACATTGAAACTCAGATTTTATTTTGGGCGAAATACTCGTTCTAAAATCGTGATCGACATTCTCTTTGATAAATGTGTGGGAAAGCTTGATATCTAACTTAATACCCAGCATTTCAAGCAGGAAATCGAGAATTTTTTGATTTTTTTCTATCAATAATTCATGATTCGAAAGAATTAACTGAGATATGTATGGCTCATAGAATTCGTAATAGGGGCTATTTTTGTAAGCGCTTTCTATTGATTTTAGATGGTTTTTCTGCCAGTCTTCTCGATAATCAATTAAAATCTCATGAGTCTTAGATCTGGATCCATTTGGTTTTTTTACAGGTATTGAAAGATCTAAAATGCCATTAGCTCCAAGAATTTGAGTTCTATTTCTAAAAGTTTGTTTTGGATAGGTGTCCCAAACTTCAAATATGACATTCTCAGATTTTTTGAGCCTGCTATAAAATTCTATATTCCCAAAATAAGGAAGAAAGAAAATGTCGGACATTATTCAATCCATTTAAAGACTCTATCCCATCTTATCGAAGACTCTCCAAAAGCAGAAGCAACGGGGTCTCTAGAAAACCAGATGATCTTTGCTTTCCCTACAATATGATCTTCAGGGACAAATCCCCAAAAACGTGAATCTGTTGAATTATCCCTATTGTCTCCGACCATGAAATAATAATCCATAGCGAAAGTATAAGAGTCCACTTTGGAGCCATCAATATAGATTCCGTCTTCTTTTTCCTCTAATTGATGTCCTTCGTATGCAGTGATTATTCTTCTATAGAGAGGTATTGTCTTTTTATTGATTTCTACTGTTGTTCCTTTTGCAGGGACAGTGAATGGTCCCATATTGTCTTTGGTCCAGTCGTATTGGCGATCGTTTGGGAAATAAGGGAAATACGAGATAGGAGCGGATCCTCCAGTTCTTTGGGCCTCTGTTTGATAACGATTCACCTGATATTGCAAATCATGGATATAGCCTTTTTTCTGTATTGCGGGCTTTACGTTTTCAGCACCATATGTGGCAATTGCCATATCTCTGAATTTATTGGTCAGTGGAGCTGAAACGAAATTTTTGCCATTGAAATTCCCTAAACTATCCAATTGCGGTCTGATTCTCCAATTTTCTGGATTGTCTTCCCATGAAGAATAAATACTTTTCATATCTGATGGAGAGATCCTGTACTGATTAGGGTCTTGAGTCATTGGGCTATTCGAGATTTCGTATTCCCATTGTCTTTCTTCCGGTACAAATGCCAATTCACCATTTATGTATAATTCTTTATCAATCATTTCATAGGTGTCACCAGGGATTGCGACACATCTTTTTATATAGTTTTCTCTTTTATCGACTGGACGATATTTCAGACCAAATTCTTTGTCAAGCGAACTTCTCATTTTCGTCTCATAAAAATCCCTGTGTGAAGCCTCATAGTTTTCATAAGAAGGATTCTTTCCATTTCCTATGGTTGTTAAAACGTACTCATGAAAGGAATAATTTCGAATCAATCCATGAAAATCATGCCCCATTAATCCGTCAGGTACACGAGGGTCAAAAATAGCTGTATCGCCAGAAGGGAAATTGAAAACTACCACATCATTTCTTTCCACATCTGAATAACCAGGCAATCTTACATAACCAATTTTCTCCCAGGTCAAATAAGAATCAATATTGAGGTAGGGGATGGTATTATGGAAAATAGGAAAAGAAAGTGGTGTCATGGCAACTCTCGATCCGTATGTAATCTTATTTACGAACAAGAAATCTCCTACTAGCATGGTTTTCTCCATCGAACCTGTTGGGATTTGGTAGGGTTCGGTCACATTTGTCCGAATAATGGAAGCTGCAATCATGGCAAAGATTACTGCGTCGTAAGCTTCTTTGATGATTGTTTTTCTAATCTTTTTTGATTTTTTCGATCTCAAGAAACCAAAAATGAAAGCAAGGGCATGACCAAGAATAGGAAGGGAAAGGAAAAGAATGGCATGATCGCCTTGTTTTCTTTTCTCTAAATCATCCAGATTGTCCCATTTTAATGGTTCGGTTACTTCCATTTCGCCTTTAAAGGCAATTTTGTATAGAATAGGGTATGGGAAGAAAAGTCCCATTAAGGTTGATTTCAAATCCCATCCGCCAAAATGTCTTACCAATCCAATGTTGGCGATAAAGAGCATGTAAAGATGTACACCAGGAAAAATGAACAACAATCCCCACCACCAAGGCTGTCTTGTCGCTTTGAAAAGAATACAATAGTTATATCCTGGAATTAATCCTTCCCATGATTTTCTTCCTAAACGAGGAAATATTTTCCAATAGAAAGAAAAAATAGGGTGTAAAATGGAAATAAATAAATAAAAATATAAAGCAGACATATTTTAGAGGTTTAGAACGTCATTCATGGTGAAAACGCCTTGTTTATCCTTTATAAACTCGGCAGCAAGCACAGAACCTAAGGCAAATCCTTTTCTATTATGTGCAGTGTGTTTCAATTCAATAGTATCGATATCGGAAGTATAATCTACAATATGCGTTCCAGGGACATCCGGCAATCTTTCCGCAAAAACGGGAATAGACTCTTCATTGGATCTTTTCGCCTGATTGACCAATTCCCATTTGTTGAAACGAGAACTACTTTCCAAAATCCCTTGAGCCGTAGTGATGGCCGTTCCAGAAGGAGCGTCCAGTTTTTGAGTGTGATGGATTTCTGTAATTCCAAGAGCGTATTCTTTATGCTGATCCATTATTTCAGCCAATTTCTTATTGATTTGAAAAAAAATATTCACACCAACGCTGAAATTTGTCGCATAGAGTAGGGCATTGTTGTTTGCATTGTTTTTAGAACAAATAGCTTCAAATTCATCGTACCAGCCGGTGGTTCCTATGACAATTGGGATTTGATTTTCAATACAGTAAGAGATATTTTTTTTGGCAGATTCGGGGCGTGTGAATTCAATGGCTACATCTGTGTTTTCTGGTATTTCGGATAATTCTGATTGAGAAGTCAGTCGAGCCACAATTTGGTGTCCTCTTTGGTTAGCAATCTCTTCAATTGCTTTACCCATTTTCCCGTATCCAATTAATGCGATATTCATGATAAAGATTACAAAAATATAATATTGACCCTAATGGTATGGAACATTTAAGAATTATTTGAAATTTAATTTTAGGCCAGCTCCAAAGCTATTGAAAGAAGGCATGGCAGGTTCGATGGAAAGAGTGAGATCCGGGCTTACATCAAATCGACAGAAATGAGCTTGAACTCCGGCGTCTACAATGTTTAGAAGGTAAACGCCTACAAAAATAAAAATAGATAAATCACGGTAATTCTGATATTGATCTTGTTGTGCAATCAATGCTGTACCATCTAAATTAAATGTTTTACTCCCTTCCGATGCTAGTGGTACATTTACATCACCCGCATCATTCCGATCGATATAAGTTTGTCTGTAAAGCTTATGTTCTGTTTGGTTTTTGTAGATGAAATATGCTGAAACACCTAATCCTCCGTAAATAATGGGTAATTTCCACACCCAAGGGTTTCTGCCAATCCATTTTGGGCGGTTAGAGTATTTTGATAGATAAATTTGTCCAGCGCCAGGAATCAGTGACCAGAGCATGGCTCTTCCCATCAAACTCATTTTGGTTTTGGGTTGGTTATCTTTGATTTTCTTTTCAGATTTATCAGATTTCACATTTGATTTCAGTGTATCTGATTCAATTTGGGCAAAAGAAGAATTACTTGCCCAAAGCAAAGAAAAAATGCATAAGATGTAAATTATTGCCCTAATAGCTCGATAATTCTGTTAAGATCTACTTCTGAATCGAAGTTGATAACGATTTTTCCTTTTCCATTATTGCTTTTGGAAATATCCACCTTTGCAGATAGTGTATCCGAAAGGGCTTCTTTAAACTCTGCTTGTCGCTCTGAAACTGGCAAAACATCGGAAGAAACAGATGGTTTTTTGGGTTCTTTATCTTTACCTTTGATAAGGTCTTCCAGCTGTCTCACAGAGAGTCTATCAGCTAAAACTTTCTTGAATAATTCGATTTGTTTGTCTTCATCTCCAGCAGAAACAAGAGCTCTGGCATGACCCATTGAAATATCTTTATCTCGAATTCCAAGTTGAATGGCTGCAGGTAATTTTAATAATCGAAGATGATTGGTAATTGCAGGTCTGGACTTAGACAATTTCTGAGAAAGTTGATCTTGAGTTAGGTCGCATTCATCAATAAGTCTTTGATAAGAAAGTGCTACTTCTATGGCGTTTAAATCCTGTCTTTGAATGTTTTCAACCAATGCCATTTCAAGCATGGCTTGATCATTCGCGATTCGAATATAAGCAGGAACCTTTTTTAATCCGGCCATTTGAGAAGCTCTAAATCTTCTTTCACCGGAAATCAATTGGTATCGATCATTACCAACTTTACGAACCGTAATCGGCTGAATTATTCCGTGTTCAGCGATTGAATCAGCTAATTCCTGAAGGGCTTCTTTTTCGAATTCAGTTCTTGGTTGGAAGGGGTTGGTTTCAATTTGACTGATTTTAATTTCAGCAACTGAACCAACTGTTTTGGAAGAACCACCAGAAGACGTGATGTCAGTATCCGGGTTTTCCAGTAATGCGCTTAATCCTTTTCCTAATCCTCTCTTCTTTGTAGCCGCCATTTATGCTTCCATTTTTTTAGATTTTTGCTCTAATTTGGTCATGTCATTTTTTTGAAGGATCTCACGAGCAAAATTCAAATAATTAATTGATCCTTTACAGCTCGCATCGTGCATTACGATAGTTTCTCCAAATGAAGGAGCTTCTCCTAGGCGAGTGTTTCTGTGAATGATAGTGTCAAATACAAGATCTTGGAAATGCGTTTTCACTTCTTCCACCACTTGATTTGCCAATCGAAGCCTTGTGTCGTAAAGAGTTAATACGATTCCTTCGATTTCCAATTCTTTATTCAGTCTACCTTGAACGATCTTAATCGTGTTTAACAGTTTTCCTAATCCTTCCAAAGCAAAGTATTCACACTGAACTGGAACCATTACACTGTCTGCCGCAGTTAATGAATTTACAGTGATTAAGCCTAGAGAAGGGGAGCAATCAATCAAAATAAGATCGTAATCATCTTTAATCTTTTCCAAAGCAATCTTTAATCTATGCTCTCTATTAGGCATGTTGATCATTTCCAACTCGGCTCCCACCAAATCAATATGTGCTGGAAGGATGTCCAAATTTGGATTCTCTGTTTGAAAAATAATGTCTTTTGGATTCACATCGTCTACCAAGCAATCGTAAATGCTTTGAGTAACCGTTTTAGGGTCAAATCCAACACCTGAAGTAGCATTCGCTTGAGGATCCGCGTCCACAATCAAAGTTTTATACTCCAACACACCAAAACAACCTCCTAAATTAATCGCAGTAGTTGTTTTTCCAACACCCCCCTTTTGATTTGCAATCGCAATGATTTTCCCCATGTGAGTTAAATTAAATGAATCGTTAAAGATAATCGATTTGTACTTATTTTAAGCTATTCTAAACGAATAGTTACTAACAAAATTTTTGTGGATTTATTGTTAAAAAAAAATCCCGGCAACAACCGAGATTTTAAATTTCATTCCAAATTATTTTTAGGCTAAATCTTCAAATTTGACATCTGTCAAAAGCGATTCTTTATGTTCTTGATAGCTGGAGCCTACTTCTTCAGATGTGAAATCTCCTTTATCTTTTAAGTCTTTGATTACATCTAAAGTATGTTGCAATCCTTCCACGAACTTTTCAAAGTCTTCTTTGTATAGAAATACCTTGTGTTTTTCGTAAAACTGCTTGCCAGTATCGTTGGCTTTCTTTTTACTTTCGGTTATGGTTAAATAGAGGTCGTTTCCTCTCGTTGATTTGACATCGAAAAAATAAGTACGTTTTCCCGCTCTTATAGCTTTCGAGTAAACTTCATCATTTCTCACTGACATTTTTCCATCTTCCATAGTCCATCTTTTTTAAGTCCGTTCCAAACAAATATAGAATTTTTTGGCAGATAACAAGGATAAACTAATGTTATTTTTAGATGAATTCTTGATTTGAATCGTTAAAGCGAAAAAGGGTAGGGGGAGAAAATTACTTTTCGTAGATGATTGATCGCTGATTTCTGTTATTCAAATACTTAGCTTTTTTGTACTTGAGTTTACGATCTTTATCAGCATCCTTTTTCTTGTTTTGTTTCTCGATGTCTTCTGGAGTCACAGCCGTATGTGTTCCAGTAGTACCATTATTCGTTGGGTCTACCCATTTGTTCTTCATGGAAACAAATTTATTCTCACCAACTTGCACTTTTAGGTTTTTCTCTTGAGGTTTGTTTACGGCAACTACATCTTCTTCCAAAACCCATTTTCCATTATCGAATCGAAGTCCATCATAAGAAAAGCAAGGAACATAAAATTCATACATGCCCTCAAGTTTCTCATTTTCTGGTACCAAGTGATCCATGACAATCATGTTTCTTTTAGGATCATGATTTAAAGAAATAATTGTTTTTTCAGAATGCTCCAAGAAGTATCTTTTAAGAAGCCCTTCATTTGTTTGAATGATGGGCACACCTAATTTGACTCTTTTTCCTGCAAACATCATTCCTTCAACAAACTTAATGTTTGAACGATCGTTGTTTCCGTCGTAAGCCAACATGGTGTAAATAGTTTTAGCACCTTTCTTTACTGGAATAATTTTGTAGTAAAGACAACCAAACCAATTTGTGTTTGTGAATGTTTTTTGAGTATGTTCTTCAAAAACTTCCATTGAGCGGTCACTGAATTCGATTACTTCTACACTGTTTACGTTTTTCTTCTTAACCATGAAGCAGAAGTACTTGTGGCTAAGATCGCTCATCTCAATATTCCAGTTAATCAATCTGAAATCACCATCGGGCGATTTGATAGTGGAAACTGTACTTAATTTTGAGAAATCGTAATCCAGAGCAGTATATTGGTCCAGATTATTTCTTAGAAGATCAGAAATTTGTCCAGAGAAATATTCTTTTTCCTGGTCATCTTTTTCTTTTCTTAATTGCTTAAACTTCTTCTCAAGTTCTTTCTCAAGATCATTCATAGCCAACTTGTTCTGGCCGAAAGAAGTCAGTAATGCAACTGAAAATAATATGGTCAATGTTCTCTTCATTACTCTATGTAACGCAATCCAATCTGATTTGTTACGAATAAATTCAACTAACAAATATAATTAACCAAACGTTAAATGCAAAATATTTGAAAATCAGGAAGTCTTGTGCCGTCTAAATTAGAGGTGCATAAAGTCTTTTTTCTTTAGAAGATCCCCTTCAGACTCGACATGATCTTCATCCGGGATACAGCAATCTACAGGGCATACAGCTGCACATTGTGGTTCTTCATGGAAGCCAACACACTCTGTACATTTATCAGTAACAATAAAATAAACGTCCATATCTACTGGTTCGTTTTCTTGATCAGCATCAACATTTGAACCTTTTGGAGTAGTAATCATACCTGTAAGGGAAGTACCATCTGAAAATCGCCATTCCGCTCCACCTTCATAAATCGCATTATTAGGACATTCTGGTTCACAAGCTCCGCAGTTGATACATTCATCTGTAATTTTAATTGCCATTGTATGTATTGTTTTATTTTTGCAAATATACATAAAAGAGGATGAAAAGTTCAGAGAAGATCATTGCAGATTTAAGTGTGTTAGGGAAGGCAATCAAGTATTTGTCTGGTATTGAAAAAGATGCGCCAAAAGAATTTACAGCGTCTGAACTTCAAGAGGTTGAGGAACTCATTGAAAGAGTTCATATTCACAACGGATGGTTTACTCCTGAAATGGTAAGGAAGGCTCTAGAAGGAATTGCTTTAATGTTGGAAAAAGGGGAACTTGAATCTTGGGTGGCAAGCTATCCGATTCAACAAGGAAAGCCAAAAACAATTGCGATAATCATGGCTAGTAATATCCCTTTAGTGGGATTTCATGATTTTTTGAGTGTACTTATATCAGGAAACAAGCCTTTGGTCAAAATGTCTTCAGAAGACAATAAGTTGCTTCCGGCTATTTTGAAATTATTTTATCAACTGGATGAAAACTACAAAAATTGGATTCAATTAACAGATCAAAAAATAGAAGGGTTTGATGCTGTGATTGCAACAGGTTCAGATAATACGGCAAGATACTTTAAGGAATATTTTGGGAGTTATCCAAATATCATCAGAAAAAACCGCACTTCCATTGCTATAATTCCGGAAGATGCAAGCGACGAAGAGTTGAATCTATTGGCAGATGATATTTTTGACTTCTTTGGGCTTGGATGTCGTAATGTTTCCAAATGCTTTATTCCTGAGAATTTTGAGTTAGACCGTTTGTTTCAAGCTATTTTCCACAAGCAGGATGTGATCAACCATAATAAGTATGCGAACAATTATGATTACAACAGAGCCATTCATTTAATGAATCAGGACGAAATGCTTGATAATGGATTTGTTTTGTTGAAAGAATCCGATGAATTGTTTTCTCCATTGGGGATGCTTTATTACGAAAGGTATCATAGTTTAGAGGAGGTTAAGGAGTTCGAATTGAAGTATGAGGATAAAATTCAAGCAGTTATTGCTAGAGATCGTATCCCATTTGGTCAAGGACAGAAGCCTTCTCTGACGGATTATGCAGACGGAGTGGATGTGATGCAATTTTTAGTTGGGCTTTCTTGATTTAGAATCAATCGTTTAAGTTGCTATTCAGAATCAATTGTTAATTTTTATTTGAAATGAATTCATCACTGATTACAGGGAATCGTTAATTTCAACCTCCCATGTTGGCAGATAGTTACAGACATAAAGGGTTGAGAAACCAATTAGTTGAATTGCTAAGAGAAAAAGGCATTCATGACGAAGCAGTTTTGGAAGCAATCAATAAGATTCCTAGGCATGCCTTTTTAGATCCTGCCTTTACTGAGCAAGCCTATCAGGATATTGCTTTTCAGATTGGCGCAGGTCAAACCATTTCACAGCCTTATACAGTTGCATTTCAAACCCAAGAACTGCAAGTGAAGAAAGGAGATAAAATTCTGGAAATCGGCACTGGATCCGGTTATCAGGCTTCTGTTTTATTAGCGATGGGGGCAAAACTAGTTAGTATTGAAAGGCAGAGGGAATTGTTTCTTAAAGCAAAGGTAATTATTGATCAGTTGGGCTATAATCCAAAATTGAGTTATGGGGATGGATTCAAAGGGAACGAGATGTATGCCCCTTACGATAAAATTATAGTAACCTGTGGAGCTCCATTTGTACCCGATACATTGCTCGATCAACTTAAACCTGGAGGACGATTGATTATTCCTGTTGGAGAAGGAGAGGTGCAAAAAATGATATTGATAACGAAAGATCTGGAAGGAAATGTTCATCGAGAAGAGAAAGGAGATTTCAGATTTGTACCCATGCTCAAGGATAAAGCTAAATGATTCCAACCGTCAAACCCGTTCTTTACGCCAACAGATTAAAAGAGACAAGAAAAGTTTTTTTAGGCGATGATGATGCGGTTTATTTTGAGACAGGTTTGGATAATTCCTTTTACAAAGCCTGTTACGCGTATATCCTTTGCAAGCATTTCGGTATCGCCACGCCAGAAATTCGAAAAGTAAATAAAGACGGAATTGTAATTTATTGTCAGCAAACCTTTTCAGAGTGGGAGGAGTTTGATCAAACCCAAAATTTCAGTTTCAATTCCAAGAGAAGGGTTGGTATGCTGAAAAATCCAATTCGGATTCTCCGATTAGCTTTGTTTGATGAGCAATTCATGGTAAGAAGAGATTATGAATTGGGCTACAATCTTGCTTTGATTCGAGGGAAGAAGTCTGAAATAATTTCCAAGGATTTTTATCAAATATTGGATGCAGGATTTTCAAAAGGAGATTCGATACAGAAAGCCTTGTTTTTTAAGAATATTTTAGCTCATTTTTCACTCGAAGAAATAGTTCAGGAAATTGATAATTATTTCTCGCTACAAGATGAATTAATTGAGGAGAAAATTCTACTGCTGTCAGCATATTTAAAGGAATCTAAATACAAGGAGCTTTATTTGGGGTTTATTAATAATGAGAGTAGAAATGATGAGATTCGAAATCAGCTACTTAAAAACATATACTTATTGAAACGATGAAGCAATTTTATTCGCTGATTTATGTAAAACCAAACGTTCTGACTGATGAGTTAATCCTTGTAGGAATGATTGCAGGAATCCAAAACACTCCTTATTTCTTTCTTTCTGAAGTTCGAATGCGTTTGGCCAAAAAATCATTGAAAGTTAGTCAGTTTGAGAGTTTGAAGAACAGTATGATGCTTATTCACGGAGAAATTGAGGATTTATCCCGAATGCCTGAATCTTTACCACTTTTTGATCATCCATATTCGTATGAGATCCTTCAGAAAACTTCAATCTTTAAGAAAAACCTGCTTGTATATTCCAATCCTTCAGAAATAGTAGAACAAGGAAAGATAGAAATCAATAAGTTAGTGAAGGTGATATTCAATGAAAAATACCAATCATTTCAAGAAGATAAAAAAGAACCAGGATTTAGATCTAAATGGATTAATAATCAAAAACTTACAGAGCATAATTTAAGAAGAAAATTAACATTAAGTCCGGACCAAATACAGACCATTTTCTTTCCTCATCAAATCGACTTAATTGGGGTGTATGGGAATCGATTTGTTACTTTTCATGGATTGGATTTGCATTCAGCTCCACGGACAGTAGAAAAGAATATTTTCGAATTCAGTAGGCTTGTGAGAGGTTTGGAAGAATACGCGAATGCTAGAGAGATGGGGAAAGGAGATCATTTTTTAGTTGTTGAATCTCCAAGAAGTCCGTTTGCAAAAGATTTAATAGCTAAATTAGACGCTAATACGAATACGGCATTTAAGTTTGTCAAACTCTCAGATTTTCAGAAAGTTGTAAGTGCATTAAGTTTAAATGAAAGTAATCAGGTTGTAGAAATATTTCAATAAATGGATAAGAAAGAGAAGTTTGAAATTTTGGCAGAAAGAAACAAACAAAATGAGTTGACATTCAGCTTTATTCGGTCCATAGCCATGGTAGTGATGGGGTTATTGGCTTTCACCATGTTAATGGGTTTGTTTACCATGTTTTTCTTTGATGATCAATTTTTAGAGGAGAGTAATTTGACAGGAACCTTTGGAGATCTGAAGAGCTTTTTAATCACAGTGTTGGCCTTAATTGTGGTGAATGTTGGGGGATTGATCTGGTTTTCGAAGGGAGAAATCATAGGTTTTGTTGGTTACGTGCTAACCAACTTGATTTTTGCAGGATTTTTTGGATTGTGGGTTGTCCAGGATTTTGAAATATTCGCTTTGTTATTTCTCTTGTATTTCCTGTCTTTCAGCGTTTTAATAGGGTATTATGGGCTGAGAAGAATAAAATTCAAAAAGGAGATAGAGCCCTACAGAGAATAATATTAATTTTGAATCAGAAAATAGATTATTATGGAATTAGATGAAGGAGCAATTAGCGAAAAGGAGTGGGATAACAAAAAACTGAAGAATATCATAATTGGATCAATCGTAACCAGCTCGATTATCATATTCCTGATGTTATTGCTAGCTCTTTTTATTGGAGCTTTAAGAGATTTACCAGAGGAAAGATTAGAAGAACTTCCAAAAGAATACACATTAGAAGAGTTGATTCTATTTATTAGAGTTGGAGCGAGTATTATTATTGCTGTTCTGGCTGGAAGTATTGTTGGAGGAATCCTCATGCTAAAGAAAAATACAGCTAAAGCGGGTTGGATAGTCTACCTATTATTTAATGTTCTAATCGTATTGTACATGGGGTTTTCAATTCTTAATGGAGGTGGAGGTCTTATTCCCACTTTATTGTTTGTTGGATACCTATTATTTACAGTGTTTGCTGGGAAAAACCGATATAAGGAAGAAGAAAAATTTGAAAATTATTCTAATTAATTATGAGTCATAAAATTGCCCCATCAGTTCTGGCATGTGATTTTGCCAATATTCAGTCTGAGTCTGAAATGTTAAATAAAAGTGAAGCAGATTGGTTTCATATCGACATCATGGACGGTGTTTTTGTGCCCAATATTTCCTTTGGTTTGCCTGTAATGGAGGCTTTTCACAAACATGCGACTAAACCATTAGATGTCCATTTAATGATCAAAGATGCGGATCCTTACATAGCAGATTTTAAAAAAGCTGGTGCTCATGTTTTAACTGTGCATTGGGAGGCATGTACTCATATTCACAGAACTATTCAAGCCATTCAGGCAGAAGGGATGCTGGCTGGAGTTTCTTTAAATCCAGGAACACCCGTATCAGTTTTAGAAGATATTATTCAAGATTTGGATTTGGTGCTGATCATGTCTGTGAATCCAGGATTTGGAGGTCAGAAATTCATTGAAGGAGCTTATAAAAAGATTAAGCAAACCAAAGAGTTGATTCAGAAAACAGGTTCAAAAGCTCTTATTGAAGTGGATGGAGGAGTGAATGCTGAAAACGCACCAAAATTGATTGCAGCTGGTGCAGATGTCTTGGTCGCTGGAAGTTTTGTGTTTAAGTCAGATGATCCGATTGCAACTATTAAGAATCTGAAGGAGATTTAGAACTGTCACTTTTTTTTATTACTCAAAGATGCGCAAAGTCGTTCCTGTCGTCACTGAACACTAAGATTCACAAAGGTTTTGGACGATGAAATCTAGTCATCGTGAAGCTTTGGGGAATTTCAAATCCACAGGTCAGATTTTTCTTAGGATCATCAATCCATCTCGAATAGGAAGTAATACATTTTGTACTCGAGAGTCTTCATGAACTTTTCGATTAAATTCTTTCAAAGCAGCTGTATCTGCATCGTTTGCCATTGCATCAACAACTTTTCCAGACCAAAGAACATTATCAGCAATGATATAACCACCAGAAGGCATTTTGTCGATTACTAAGTCGAAATAGTTGGAGTAGTTGGTTTTGTCGGCATCAATGAATACCAGATCCCATTCTTCATTTAGATTTGGGATGATGTCCGTTGCATCACCCTTCAGAAATTGAATACGCTCTTGATTATTGGTTTTTGAAATATACTTTTCTATAATTTCTTCTAATTCGTCGTTTTTGTCAATTGTGATAATTTTTCCATCTTTTTGGAGTCCTTCGGCAAAACAAAGAGCTGAATAACCTGTGTAAGTTCCGATTTCGAGTACATTTTTAGGTTGGATCATATGACTGAGCATCGAAAGGAATCGGCCTTGGAAATGACCTGATAACATTCTTGGAATTAAGACATTTAAATGTGTTTCACGGTTTAGTTCGTACAATTCTTGAGGTTCATTTTCGGTGTGTTCGCAAACATATTTATCAATTTCTTCATCCAGAAAATTCATTTCGATGTATTTTAGAAGTTTCAAAGCAAAAGTACATAAATCAGTTTATGCCAAAAGAAATTTTACAAAAGGGATTTTTTGGAATCGGAGTTTACCAAAGTAAGAGAGAAGAGAATATAGGAACCCTTTGGCGTTCTGCCTATATTTTAGGGGCCAGTTTCATTTTTACGATTGACAAGAAATACAAACGACAAGCCAGTGATGTTTTAAAAACTTGGCGACACATTCCGTTGTATCATTACGACACGATTGACGAATTATACAAAGCGCTTCCTTATGATTCTCAATTAATTGGAGTAGAAATGGGAGAGGAGTCGGTCGATATCCAAGATTTTGAACATCCTATTCGGGCTGTTTATTTGCTGGGAGCGGAAGACAATGGTTTGCCTGTTCACATCATAGAAAAATGCCATCATCTTGTTAAACTCCAAGGAACACATTCCCTAAATGTTGCTGTTGCTGGATCGATTATCTTACACGACAGAGCCGTAAAATTAGAAGTCGATCTTCCTGAATTTGAGTATTCGAATAGAGTGAAAGGGAGAGGATGAGGGAATTAAAAATGAAAAGTGAAAAATTAAGAATTAGGAATTAAGAATTAAGAACCGAACTGTAGAGAGCTCATTGACCGATAGGGAAGTAATTAAGAATTAAAAATTAAAAATTGGGTTTGGTGTTTATAAAAAAATCCCGGAGCGGACTCCAGGATTCTTTTTCTGTATTATATGGGTTCTAAGCGATGCCCTGAGCGGTAGCCGAAGGGTTCCAAGTTCCAAGCATTCTACATTCTACACTCGAAAAACTCTACATTCGAAAGGTTCTACACTCAATTCACAATCACTCTTTTGCTTGCTTTTGTTTTTCC
>JAGQYP010000189.1 GCA_020436025.1 Crocinitomicaceae bacterium | reverse complement strand
TACCAGTTGGCTGGATGTTGCTCTGACGAGAGAATGGGTTACCTGAACCAGCACGAATGATGGCGTTGATACCGAAGTTCTGCAACCAGTTGATGGTTTTACCACCTTTGGTTACGGTCTTAGGTCCGTTGTAATTCTTTCCTTCTCCAAATCTGTAATCAGCGCTAACAACAATGTTATGTCTCTGATCAAAATCAAGTGGCTGAATTACACGAAGGTTTGGGAAGCCAGCATTGACCAAATTCAAACTTGTTGTTGAATTAGAACCAGTACCATCAGCAAACTGAAGTGTATAAGCCAATCGAAGTTGGATGTTCTTGGTTCTTCTAAGATCGTAAGTAAGAGTAAGACCCTTAACAGTACCGAAATCCAGGTTATCGAAAGTGAGGTAGCTTCTTGGGTATGCTTCAGAAATCCTAACCGTAGTGATCTGATCTCGCATCTCACGATAGAACGCATTCAACTCAATTGCAGAACGCTTACTGATCTTTTGCTTGAATCCAACTGCGTATTCA
>JAGQYP010000188.1 GCA_020436025.1 Crocinitomicaceae bacterium | reverse complement strand
AGTAAGGCCAAACTCGTTGCCAACAGGCATCAACATTCCGGATACATTGCTTCCATCAATTGATCCGGCTACGGTGCGCATCTGTCCATAATCCGGATACATTTGCTGCGGTGTCATATACACATGACCAGTATGAGAAGATTGAATTTGTTGTTGTTGCTGTTGTTGTAGAATCCATTGTTGTTGTTGTAATTGTTGTTGTCGTTGCTGTGCAATCCATTGTTGTTGTTGTTGTTGTTGTTGTTGTCGTTGTTGTGCAATCCATTGTTGTCGCTGTTGTTGTTGAAGTTGATAAACGCGTACCTGTTCACGTTGTAATTCTTCACGACGTGCTTGTTCTCGTGCCTGCGTCAATTGAATTTCTTGACGATGTTGTTCAATGCGTAGACGTTCCTGTTCGGCCTGTACTTGTTTTTTTCTTGCTTCAACTTTTGCGCGTTCTTTTGCTTCAGCTTCCGCATTCATCTGTGCAACTTGTATATCATGTTGACGTTTATCTTCCAACTTTTGCATTTGAAGTCTCTGTTGCATCTG
>JAGQYP010000187.1 GCA_020436025.1 Crocinitomicaceae bacterium | reverse complement strand
AGTATATTTTATCCATTGATATTGATGGAGTTTAGAAACTTATTGCTAATGATAAATTTAGAAACGCTAAAAAATATCAAAAAAAATAATACTGAATGTTGTTTTATAAGAAAAAGATATTATCTTTGCATTCGCTTTTGAGATTATTGTTTCAATAGTTTTAAAAACGGAAGGTTCGGTAGTTCAGTTGGTTAGAATACATGCCTGTCACGCATGGGGTCGCGGGTTCGAGTCCCGTCCGGACCGCCAAAATAAAATTAAAGCCTTGTAAATGAATAAATTACAAGGCTTTTTTATTTTTAGGGGCGTACACAGGGGCGGAATAATTAATCAAAAATATATTGTTGTAATTTTCTAAAGGTGGGTTTTTATATTTAATGTTTTAAAATCGTATTTTAGCAGTCAATGGCTCTATTTCAAAAATCAGTACTGCAACAACATCTAAAAACTATTGACAAAAACTTAGTTTCTGATGCTTATAAGCAATTTGTAAAGCATTTTCACAATGCAACAATTCAACAACATATCCGAGAAA
>JAGQYP010000186.1 GCA_020436025.1 Crocinitomicaceae bacterium | reverse complement strand
GATCTTATCCCGCAAGGCTCATTGGCGGAGCGCTGCAGGGCCGGAGGTGCAGGAATCCCGGCATTCTTCACGCCAGCAGGTTACGGAACCGAAGTGGCTGAGGGTAAAGAAGTGCGCGAATTCAACGGAAAGCCGCACATTTTGGAGTCTGCACTTACGGCAGATTTCGCCATTGTAAAAGCGTGGAAAGGAGATCATTTTGGTAACCTTATCTACAAAGGCACGGCAAGAAACTTCAACCCCATGATGGCCATGGCAGGAAAGATAACAGTGGCGGAAGTTGAAGAGCTGGTGGAGCCGGGAGAGCTGGACCCGAATTTCATACACACGCCTGGAATTTTCGTCAATCGTATCTACCAAGGAGAGAAGTTTGAGAAGCGGATTGAGCAACGAACCGTCCGACCAAAGCCTTAAGCTTGATATCTGAAAGAACAGAACGCTTGCTGACCTGGGCGCTAGCTGGCGGCCTGTTTCTGTATGTTCTGTTTCGGGCCATTCTGGTTCCCATTACTTACGATGAAGTCACCACGTTCTTCCGA
>JAGQYP010000185.1 GCA_020436025.1 Crocinitomicaceae bacterium | reverse complement strand
AGTTTCCTCAAATTAATATCAGGGAAGCAGAGAATGTATCAATAGGCGATCTCGCGTGCTCTTGTCTGAACGTTTCGTTGCGTTGTCGCTAGAGGTCCCTGGTTTAGAGGTCAACCATGTCTATATTTCAATCACGCTTTTTTTATTTTTTTTTGGCATTGATGTTGGCAACGTTCATTTCGGCTGCTGCAATTGGGCAGAACAACAACAACAATAATAACAACAATAACAACAACGACCCAAACGATCCGAACAACACCAACCAGGATGATCAGGGACAAGGAAATACGCCTGTCGTTTCGATTACCGGTCAATTGGCTGGCGCTGGTGTCATCGTTAATGCTGAGGGCGTGCTTAGCCTCAAGAAGAACGTTGACCGCACAGGCAAGTTAGATCGCCGGCGTCGTCTTGAGGTTGTTGCCAATCTAAACCCGGACGTTGCGAAACGAAGTAAGCTTCGCAAGATCTCGCTGAACCGATTGGAAGAAGAGGTCGGTGCTCTTATTCGCAACGGCCAACGCCCGACTCAAGACATGCTTTA
>JAGQYP010000184.1 GCA_020436025.1 Crocinitomicaceae bacterium | reverse complement strand
CACTGCAAAAGTTCGCAGCTTTACCAATTTCGGAATCTTCGTGGAGCTCGAGGAAGGGGTAGATGGACTTGTTCATATCTCAGACCTTTCTTGGAACAAGAAGATCAAGCATCCATCTGAGTTCACAAGTATTGGTGCCGACCTTGAAGTAAAAGTGTTGGAGATCGATGCTGAGAACAGACGATTGAGCTTAGGCCATAAGCAATTGGAAGAGAATCCTTGGGATGTTTTTGAAACCGTATTCACAATAGATAGCGTCCATCAGGGAACTGTTACCTCAGTGAATGATAAAGGCGCCACTATTGCTCTTCCTTACGGTGTTGAAGGATTCTGTCCTAAGCGACATATGGCCAAGGAAGATGGTACCGATATTAAGGTGGAGGATACCGCTGACTTCCAAGTGATCGAGTTTAACAAGGACAGTAGAAGAATCCTCGTTTCTCACGGAAAGACCCATTCAGATGAAGGGTTCGAAACTCGTGAAGATGCAGAACGTGGTAAGAAAGCAGCAAGTGCTGCGGCAAGTCGCGGTGTGAAAATGG
>JAGQYP010000183.1 GCA_020436025.1 Crocinitomicaceae bacterium | reverse complement strand
CGGATGGTTCCTAAATCTGACTCGGCACGGGCAGACACATTCTGATAGATAGGACACTTGCCCTTAAAAAATTCTGTCTCGGCAATTGCGGCTTCAAGTTCTAGCCGGGCCGGTTCCATAAGTGGTGAGTGAAAAGCACCTCCAACAGGCAAGCGTAAAGCTCTTTTGGCGCCAGCCGCCTTCATTGATTCACAGGCTGCATCTACGGCTGCCACTTCTCCGGAAATCACTAACTGACCCGGGCAATTGTAATTGGCGGCCACCACAATTCCATTTGTGTTGCTACATATTTCTTCAACAGCATTGTCGTCTAACCCCAATACTGCGGCCATTGTTCCGGGCTGGGCTTCACATGCTTTTTGCATAGCCAAGGCGCGCTGATACACTAACTTTAGGCCGCTTTCAAAGCTCAATATTCCTGTGGCTGTGAGTGCAGAGAATTCTCCCAATGAATGGCCCGCAGCCATATCCGGATTAAATTTATTCCCCAATACGGAAGCCAATATTGTCGAGTGTAAAAAAACTGCAGGCTGAGTTACCCTTG
>JAGQYP010000182.1 GCA_020436025.1 Crocinitomicaceae bacterium | reverse complement strand
AGTCAAGTTTTCGCTGGGAGTAATCATCGAAATGTCTTCTTTCGTATTCGTCGGAGGGTTCGGCGGAAAACATCCACACCCGCATGTGGTTACCGCCCGTCAAACATTGCATCGGCGTGTATGAGTGTTCGCCCTCACCTACCGCGACGGCGTCTCTTACGCGGGTGTTTGCCACGCAAGCGCATAACACACAGCGTTAAACACACATGCGTGATCCACGCACTTTCCAAGTTCCAAGTTCCAAGTTCCAAGTTCCAAGTTCCAAGTTCCAAGTTCAGAGATTTGAGATTTGGATGACTGGTGACTCGTCCGGGTCTTGGTGGTGGAAATTGATGGGGGAAAAGGGCACACTATGTGGCGTTGATTTCGAATCCTCCTATCGTCGCGGTGAACAATGTCCAAGTTTCGAACAGTTGTGGTGGGTGCCGGGTTTATTGGTCCGGTTCATGTCGAGGGTCTTCGCCGTGCCGGCGTGACCGTCGCCGGAGTCGTCGACATAACGCCGGAAAGATCGCTGGCGGCGTCGACGAACCTTGGTTTGCCGTCGGACATTCGCACATTCGAAGACGCGA
>JAGQYP010000181.1 GCA_020436025.1 Crocinitomicaceae bacterium | reverse complement strand
CAATTGGATATTTTGTTGAGCGTGCTAAATTATCAATACATACGACTTCAAAGCCATTTTCTAATAAATCTACAATGGTGTGCGAACCAATATAGCCTGTTCCTCCAGTTACTATTACTTTCATTTTGTTACTTTACTAATTCTATTAAATATTGTCCATAACCACTTTTTAATAATGGTTGTGCTATTTCTTTTAATTGGTCTGACGTGATAAATCCTTTTTTATAAACTATTTCTTCTATGCAACCAACTTTTAAGCCTTGTCTTTCTTCGATTACTTGTACAAATTGAGAAGCTTGCATCAAAGAATTAAATGTGCCTGTATCTAACCAAGCGGTGCCTCTATCTAAAATGCCCACTTTTAATTTGCCTCTTTTTAGATATTCTTTATTGACATCTGTAATTTCATATTCACCTCGAGGAGATGGCTCTAAATTCTCCGCAATTCCAACGACATCATTATCATAGAAATACAAACCAGGAACGGCATAGTTCGATTTAGGATTTGTTGGTTTTTCTTCGATAGACACGGCATTTAATTGTTCATCAAATTCAACAACACCATACCTTTCAG
>JAGQYP010000180.1 GCA_020436025.1 Crocinitomicaceae bacterium | reverse complement strand
TATTTGTTTGGTAACGGTAGACTCTTTAACTACCACAAACTTGCTTATATGGGAAAGAGTAACATTAACTGGAATTTCTCATTTCAATATTTATAGAGAAACTGGAGCAATTGGAAATTATCCATTAGTTGGAACTGTTAGCGCATCTGCAGAGTCAATTTGGAATGATGTAAATGCTTCACCCCTTACAACTTCATGGAGGTATAAAATTACTCAAGTAGATGACTGTGGGTCTGAAAGTAACAAATCATTGCACCACAAAACAATGCACGTAACCATCAATAAGGGATTGGGAACTACTTACAATGTTTTCTGGGATGATTATGAAGGAATAACCTACACTTCTGTAAACTTATACCGATATGATCAAACAAATGGAATTGTTGTTCTAGCTACACTTCCTGCAAATGTTTACTCCTATACAGATGATCCTGGAAATGATACCTTAGGATTGGATTACTTTGTTGGTTTTGATTTGGCGAATGCTTGTACTTCTTCAAGAGCTCAGGATTACAATGGTACAAGATCCAATCGATCAGCTGGTATTTTTGATCCAGGAAATGGAGTAGGACTTTCAGTATTTGAAAATA
>JAGQYP010000017.1 GCA_020436025.1 Crocinitomicaceae bacterium | reverse complement strand
GGTTGTTGTATTGTTTACAAAGTTGGCATTGGCTGGAGACAAGTTACTTGCTGTATAAGTTTCACCCGCTACCATTTCTGGCAGACCTCCATTCAAAGTTACTGTTTGAGTTCCAGCGGCACAATCCTGAGCTTCTGTAAAAGTAATTTCACTTAAATACTGCACTGAAATTGTTGGACCAATATCCCAACAAGCAGTTGAAGTATTTACATAAGAATAAGTTCCTGTGTTTACATCATAGAAAGTAATTGGAACGATGTACATGGTTTCATCTCCACCTGTCCACGGCCCACCGTAAGAAGCTTGACCGAAAGCGTTTGGATCATTAAAACTTCCATAACCCAAAACACCCATAAAGCATGGATCCAATTCGATTTGACCTGGAGGCATTGTTGTTGGAGGACATGAGAAAAGTAAGTATCCAATTCCTGGATCGTAAGAACCTGGTGCTGAAATTGGAGGAGTCACCGCTTCTGCCGGAGCGATGAAGTCGTTGTTTGTTGTGATGTCGAAAGTTTCTCCAAAACACAAAACCTCATTATTTCCAACAGGAGTTCCATCAACAGTAACCGTGAAAGTCCCCACATCCACTGTACATCCGCAAGGTGGAGGGTAAGATCCATTCACTGAAATGGTACATGCTGCATCATCCGTAAAATAAGCTGTGATGGCACAAGTAGAACCGTCTGCTTGAGCTGTAAACAAGAAGTTTGTTGAACCACTGAAAGGCGGATTGAATGCCACTTGATTTCCTTGACAATCCTCAATAATCAATTGACCTGTAGAAGGAGGATCTGTATAAGTTACTGTACCACTAACTTCCAAGGTAGAACCTGGATCACATGCTCCGGTTGTTATATTTAAACCATTCATTACACAGGCTGGAGAACAGTCTGCAGGTGCAGTATAGTTAATTGTTTGCGAACAAGCTAAATCATCTGAAAAATAAACAGTTACGTCACACGCTCCACCATCAGATAACAAACCTGTGATTGAATAGTTTGTTGGAGAAGTAAAAGGCGCATTGAAAACTTGTTGATTTCCATTACAGTCTTCAACAATCATTGTTCCTGTAGTTGGAGGATCTGTAAATTCAACAATCCCTGTGATATCATAAGTATTCGTTGCAGGTTGGCAAGCACCAATATTGGCTGTAAAGTTATCAATGGTACAGTTTGGAAATACAATATTACAATTCGTAGCTCCAGCACCTGAAATTTGCTGCAAGTCGATTTGTTGGGTAACATTGGCATAATTTGTAATCAGCATTACATATACCTCCCCAACTTGCGCCCCTGTTATGGTGGGGAACTCATTATTTGTAAAAGAGAATGAGCAATCCACAACTTCACCAGCCGGTGAACCCATACTTCCACAATCGTTTTGTGCGGTTGCTAAACTAGAGTAGGGACCATAAATAATATAATCAATATCCGATCCAGCTGTCAAATTCATATTAATATTTCCAGCAGTAGCAATTTCTAGATAGAACCAAGTAGGATTGGGTTGCGTAATCAAGCAATCATAATTATTTCCTGGATCTAAAATATCAGCATCATCCACACCCGTATTCGCGGTAAAAGTGATACCTGCGTCTGTACATATTGGAGTCATTTCCGAGCAATTTTCATTATTGGTTCCAGGAGGTGGAGCAGGAATTGCAGAAACACAAATTTGGAAAGTACCACTTCCTCCATTGTAATCCCATATCCTAATAAAATATGTTTCTCCCGGGTTCAAATTAGAAAAACTCAAAGTTGGCATTGCTCCAGTTCCACCATCATCATCACAATCTAATTCAGTGTAAGTACCCACACAATCCGAAGAATAAACTGACATTACCGCGTCAGTGATTGTTCCCGCTTGCAAATCTATATTTACACCATCACCATTTAAAGGGGCAGTAAAGGCATACCAAACATCCTCCCCCATTAAACCACAAGAAGGTGTTCCGAAATTTGCTGCGTTTGTTTGAGTAGTTGCTCCAACGGTTGTACCGGTTTGGTAAACGCAATTGGGATTAACATTTATAAAGGGTGCGTTATTACAAGGGTTATTGTTTGCCTGTGATAGACCTAAAAAAGGAAACATCAGTCCTGCCAGACCAATGTAGATTTTCTTAGTAATATGCGTAGTGAGTTTCATAGTTATTGTTTTTTCGATTTAAGTAGCGTTTCGATTTCTTCAATTCGAGCTTTTGACTCATTGATGTAGCCGTCTATTTGCTTAAACCAACCCGATTCTTCTGCCTTTTTCTTTTCTTCTGGATTAGAATTAATATGTTCCTTTTTCTTTTCCAAATGCCCAATATATGTGTGCAGATAATTCAATTCCTCTTGCTTGGATTTGAACTTGGGTTTTTGATTTGCTTCTGTGGAATAAATAGGTTTTTTGATGAGCTCAATGTACTGAGAACCATCTGTATATTTAGTTGTTTTTTGATTATTGCTGTAGATAACGGTATCAATTTCTTTCTCTTGATTTTGGGCAAAAGAAAGTAGACCAACAGTCATTCCTAATAACAGTAGAACATTTTTCATATCGATGTTTTAAATAAATTGTGGTTAAACTATTTCTTAACCGAATTCTTTTGAGGCTCAGCAACTACTTTAACTTGCTTAATCTGTGATTTTTGCGGATCCACTTTTTTAAGTTTTACCGGCTCTTTTTTTGTCAGATTCTTTTCTTTTTCTTGGGCAGTAGAAATCCCTGAAAAGATGATACATGAGAGTATCAACAAATACGCTTGTTTTTTCATAGTAAGGAGCTTCATAATCAACTTAACATCAACTTAACGAAGAGTTAAGCTTGACGTTGCCTTGTAAAGTTAATTTTTTTAGGAAAACTTACTATTTTGTTAAAATTTTCTGATAAGTTGGTAAATACCTTAAAATGAAATAAGAAGAGTTCTCAAATCCATTGGTATTCCCTAGCTGATTGATGGAAATTCGATTTACAACTGGATCCGTTTGAATCTGGTCAAAATGTTTAAAAAATCCTGTTCCGAATAATTCCAATCCAGAGATGTAATACATGGTCAAATCAAACCCATGTAAACTGTACTCTGTTGGGTCTGTTTCGAATTTTGAACGAAAATCTTTTACAATTAACTTGGTCTTCTCACTCTTCCAGTCTGCATAAATAGGAGAAGCATAGTGGAAGTTCATTCGTGTTTTGTATTTCATTTTGATTCCTTCAAATCTTTCCCAGTTATCTGTCCCGAACAAGTGAATCACTGTGGAGTCGCGGTAACCAAATTTATTCATTGTTTTGTTCAAGCCAACGAAAAGGTTATTGGCGAAAATTTGATTCGCACTTGGAGCCAAAACAATATTCAGGTCATTCTTTTTAAAATAGGAGCCCATATCTGTAGTAGAAAGTGCTTTTTCAGTATAAGAAATATTAAATTCTTCTAAAAACTCTCTTGTTTTCTGATAAGCATAATCATCTTTCGAAGTGGTACTCTTAATCAGGATCACATTTTGATTTGGGTAATGATCTTTAATGTATTCTACAGTTCCTTTAATCAAGATACCATTCGATGCAATAAACTTGCTCACATATGGATTACCGTACAACACTTTACCACTGGCAGAAAAAGGAATGACATTATGAATTTGATGTTCTTTAGCGAATTGAGCTACCAGAGCAACGGGCTTTTTATAGAATGGACCAATGATCAAATCAGCCTGATCCACATTTTGATCTTTTAAAATCTTTGCAACTGCAGTGGAATCTCCTCTGGTATCAAAAATTTGAACATTCAAGTTAACGCCAGCTTTTTCAAGTGAGTCCAATGCCATTTTCACACCCATGTAAAAGTCAAGAGCAATTTTAGTCTTTGGCAAAATCTCTTTAGGCGACGACAAAGATCCTGAAGCCAAATGAGAAGCATTCTGATCAAAAAAGAAAGGCAAAAGAATGGTTACATTGTAGGCATCCTTGCGTTTTGAATCCCCATATTCGTAGAAAGTAGTATCCTCTTTTGGCACATCTTTATTCAGTACTTCTCTTACCTTTACAGGTTCTATTGGGATCTTCAAAACTTGACCTCTGCTTAGTGCATTCCCTTGTAAATCATTCAATGCTTTAATAGTATCCACACTTACCATATACCTTCGAGCAATGGAATAAAGCGTTTCATGGGCTAAAACCTTATGCTCAATAATAGAATCGTTAGCAACTATCTGATTGGCATTCTCTTCAATCTGATTGACTTGATTGTCATTTTGATCGTTTTGCAAATTCTGATCTATATGATTTTCAACTGGATCTTTTTGGATAGACTCTCCATTCTTTACAGGAATATTGATTTCCTCTCCGTTTTTAAGCTCTATTAAGCCAGGGTTGGCCCCTTTTATATCTTCAATGGAAACACCGAATTTTCTTGACAAACCATAAAAAGTCTCTCCTTTTTCGACAGTATGTTTTTTAAAGGTGAACTCTGATTGTTTATAGCCAGATTTATCAACTGGCACAAGAATCTTTTGACCTAAAGTTAGTTCCGTACTTAATCCGGGGTTTGCCGATTTCAGATCACTTTCGCTAATTTTGAATTCTCTAGTAATGGAGTAAAGCGTATTCCCACGTTCAACAATGAAAACATAATATTTCTTTCCATTATTTACCTCAACATCGTACTTCTTCTGTGCCAATGAAAGCAATACAGAAAAGCAGAATACAAAACTTACTATAAACCTAATTATTCCCATTCAATTGTTGCAGGTGGTTTCGAACTAATATCGTAAGTCACCCTGTTAATTCCTTTTACACCATTAATAATCTTATTCGAAGTTCGTGCCAAAAATTCATAGGGCAAATGAACCCAGTCAGCTGTCATCCCATCCGTTGAGCTCACAGCCCTTAGCGCTACTGCATTTTCATAGGTTCTTTCATCTCCCATTACTCCAACAGATTGTACTGGAAGAAGAATTGCTCCAGCTTGCCAAACCTCGTCGTAGAGTCCTTCATCTTTCAATCCTTGAATGAAAATATGGTCGACTTCTTGAAGAATTCTCACTTTTTCTGCGGTCACTTCACCCAAAATTCGGATACCCAATCCAGGACCTGGAAAAGGATGACGACCTAAAATATCTTGTGGAAGCTCCATGGCCTTCCCTACTCTTCTTACCTCATCTTTAAAAAGTAAACGCAAAGGTTCTACCAACTCCAGCTTCATATAATCGGGTAATCCACCTACATTGTGATGGGATTTAATGGTGGCAGAAGGTCCTCCCGTTGCAGAAACTGATTCAATCACATCAGGATAAATTGTTCCCTGACCCAACCATTTTGCGTCTTCCACTTTGCCTGATTCTTCTTCGAAAACATCGATAAATACTTTTCCAATTGCTTTTCTTTTTGCTTCGGGGTCAGACAATCCCGATAATGCTGAGTAAAACTGCTGAGAAGCATCCACTCCTTTTACATTTAAACCTAAGTGTTTGTAGGAATCCAAAACAGAATCAAATTCGTTCTTTCTCAGCAAACCATTATTCACAAAAATACAATGCAAATTACTCCCAATAGCTTTGTGGAGGAGCATTGCGGCCACTGAGGAATCAACCCCACCGGACAAACCTAAGATCACCTTGTCGTTTCCAAGTTTTGTTTGCAGTTCGGCTACCGTTTCTTCTACAAAAGAAGTTGGTGTCCAGGACTGAGAACAACCACAAATGTCAACAACAAAATTTCTCAAAAGGGTTAATCCTTCGGTTGAGTGATACACTTCAGGGTGAAACTGAATTCCGAAAGTTGTTTCTCCTTCAATTTCATAACCCGCAACCTCCACATCGTGAGTTGAAGCTATTATATTATAGTTGGAAGGTACAGTTTTAATAGTATCTCCGTGCGACATCCAAACTTGGGAATCGTCTGACATACCTCGAGTTAATATATTTTCTTTATCTACATATGATAAATGTGCTCTCCCGTATTCTCTTATTTTAGATGGCATCACCTCTCCGCCAAAATTTTGCGCCATGAATTGAGCACCAAAACATACTCCCAAAAGAGGTAGTTTCCCTTTGATCTCTTCTAAATTTGGTTTTGGAGACTTTTCATCTCGCACAGAAAAGGGGCTTCCAGATAAAATAACACCTTTGATGTTGGGGGTAATTTCCGGGCATTTATCCCAAGGATGAATCTCACTATACACATTGAGTTCTCTGACTCTCCTACCGATTAGCTGGGTATACTGTGACCCAAAGTCTAAAATCAATATCATCTCTTGCATGCTGCAAAGATATAAACCTCGGAAGAATAGATAACAATAATTAAGTTATTTTAAGAACAGATTGATTGGATACAGGTGGATTGCGAGTAAAAGCCTGAATTAAGTAATTATTCGCATAAAAGATACCCCAAACCATATGATCTTACTGTTGCTCAATCCTCTTGCTGTTGCTCAAATCTGAGTTTGAGTGGATAGAGTGAGTGAACAGTTTTTTATTTGTGGATTTCTCCTATTTGATATATGATCTGCGAGCTTTGGGTTGCAGGTGCTTTTTTTTGTTACACGGAGTTGCACGGAGAAGACACGGAGATTCACGGAGAAATTTTAAAAATTGCTCTTGCTCAATCCTCTTGCTGTTGCTCAATTCTGAGTTTGAGTGGATAGAGTGAGTGAACAGTTTTTTTATTTGTTGATTTCTCCTACTTGATCCATGACTTGCTAGGTCTGGGTAGTTCGAGTTTTTTTTGTTACACGGAGTTGCACGGAGAAGACACGGAGATTCACGGCGAGTTTTTTACAAATTGCTCTTGCTCTATACTCTTGCTCTATACTCTTGCTCTATACTCTTGCTCAATCCTCTTGCTGTTGCTCTTGCTGTTGCTCTTGCTTTATATCTTCCTTCTTGCTGTGGTCTATTGTTTCCGCGATTAGATAAGCAATAACCACAAGTAGAACTAAGGCAATAAAAACTTTGGGATCCTTGTACAAAGGTTTCTTCGGTCTTTTAGTCAATTTATCATATTGATGAGAAAGGCGACCAAAGTCCTTGTACTTATCGATCTGCTCCTTGCTCGGAGTTTTCGATTTATTTGGGTCTCTATTTACTTTGTACTCTCTCATTTAAAACCAATCCTTTTTAATTTTTTCAAGGAGTCTGTAAGTTTTCATTTTCGCACTTGCTTCTGAAATATCATAAATATCAGCAATTTCTTTGAATGACATGGACTGAAAAAAGCGAAGATCAATCAATTCAGCTTGGTCTGGTGATAAAGCGTTCATGACCACGATCAATTTTTCCTGAAGTTCGATTTCGACGCTCTTATCTTCAGAAACTTCCATTTCTTTCATCATGTGCACCAATCCCGACTCCTCAATTTCCACCACATGAGTTTTCTTGGATTTTCTGAAATACATATTAAGTTCATTGGAAGCTATCCGGAACAACCAAGCACCAAAAGGGGCACCTCTATCTTCGTATTTATCAATATTCATCATTGCTTTTAAAAAGACCAATTGACAAATATCTCCAGTAGTATCCTCATCACCTAAACGCTTAAAAATGAACAGAAACACCCGCTCAAAATACTTTTCATAGAGCGGACCGAAAGCCTCACGATTTTTCTTTGCTTTCGCAATTTGATCGCGATCATCAATTTCGGTATTGGGTCTGTCAAATTTCAAAACGAGTCTAAACTTTATCTCATCAATTCAAAAAAAAATAAAAGTAACAGATTTTTTTCTTCGCTCATTTCATTGAGTCTGAAATGTTATGAGCACATCATAAAAACGTTGTTTTCAATTTGTAAAGAAACTGTCGTTTGTAAACTATAAAATTTAGATAAGTTTGTGAGAACAATGTCGCCTCATTACTCATGAAAAAATTGATCCCACATATTGAATTCCCCGGAAATTGTTTGGAAGCAATCAATCACTATGTACATGTCTTTAAAGGCGAAATTGAGGCATTAGACAAGTATAAAGACCAGCCTGTTTCAGTTCCCAAAGACTGGGAAAATAAAATCTATTTCTGTCATTTTAAATTTGAGGGAGGCGAGTTTTATGCTTCTGATAAGGAGTCGGCGAGTACGTCTAGTTTTTGGGTGCAATGTGAATCTGAAGCTGAAATACTAGAAATTGCAAAAAAGTTATTCGATAGAAAAGAAATTTCGATTACAAAGAGTGTATTCGGAGAATCTATGTTTCGAGAAAGAGATAGTTTTGGTATTGAATGGAATTTAATTTTAAGATAGAACAGGCCTCTTTCGAGGCTCTGTTTCTGTATTTCTAATTTGCATTGATCACACTTCCACTTCCTGAACCAAATACATTTACTGATGGATAACCTTTATAGTAAACCGATCCAGATCCCGAAATAGTCACATTCAACAAACTATCTGCATGGAGTTGCACATTTCCACTTCCACTAATTAATACGTCTGAAATATCAGATATAAAATTATAACTACTAACCGTTCCAGAAGCCGAAAGAACGATATCCGAATCCACAGTTTGCCCGGTCAAACTCACATTCCCCGAACCAGAAAGGGTTAAATTTGATTCAGTACAAAACAATTGGGCGATAGAGATACTTCCGGATCCTGACAAAGTGGTCTCATGCGTATAAGTATTAAGCTGATTCACAGTTATGCTCCCCGAGCCACTTAACACCACTTTACTATCTGTGAATGTGGATTGCGGATCTGTATTTGCAATAAATGAACCTGAGCCAGAATTAATAAAATTTCTCACATTTGGAGCATTGACAATTACTTGAATATAATCCCCGTTCGAGACCGAATACCCTTTTTTCATTTTGATTTTTAATGTATTGTCCTCCACGACAAATTCAGTAGCGTCATATACTTTTTGAGTCGTGTAGATCTCTACTGAGGTTGTGGTTGATGCATTGTAAGTTAAGTTCCCTGCAATAGCAAATTCAACTCCTGTAAATCCAGTTGAAACCGTTGGAGTAAACCATAATTTGTCCCCTTTGGAAGCGTCAATTTTCTTACATGAAAACAACCCCATACCCAATACCATAAATAATACTACAAGGAGATTTTTCTTTCCTTTCAAACTTCTTTTTAAATCCATGTTCTTTCGTTTTAAGCATTAATAATTACAAAAATTTCTATGGAGACAAATGTAGATTGTCAATTTCGAGAAACACAATAAAATCAAGGTGTTCATGTACTGAAAACAGAAATCAGGACAATTGAGTGTGGAATTTTTCGAGTGTAGAATTATGAATTATGAATTATGAATTATGTACTTCCCTGATCAAGGTTGACCAATTTGGCTAGTTATCGATAAATTATTAATTGTTCATTCTTAATTGTTCATTCTTAATTCTTAATTCTTAATTCTTAATTACTTAAAGTCTCCCGGGGATTTGTCTTTGATTTTTTTGAAGGCTCCGTAGAGGGCGGATCTGGATTTGAATCCTACTTCTTGACCAATTCCTTCAATACTGAGTAGGGAATCTTTTTGGATCATTTCGATAGCTAAATTGACTCTAAAAGTATTGACCCAAGTGGAGAAATTCGTGTTTCTGTGTTTTTTAATGGATTCGGAGATTTTACGTGGAGATACGTTTACCGCTTTTGAAAAATCGTATAGGTTGAGATCTTCATTTTTAAAATATTGATGGGTCTGCATTTGATATTCCATTTCGATAATTTGGGATTCATCTATAGCATCTGAAACAGAATCCAATTCCTCATCCATTCTATTGAAATCACGAAATAAATCTTCATGGGTAAACGCCTTGAAACTAATGTAGTAGAGCAATATAAAAATCAATAGCCAATTGATCGTGACGAAATGGGTAATCCATTCAGGAAGTTCTAAAAAGATTCTTACTAATTCCAATCCCCATAAGGCGACCATGGGAACAAACAAGATGACAAACCTTTTAAGCCAATCGATTTTGAGTTTATCGGGATCGGAATAAAATTCGCCTGCTGCAATTTGTACTTTCTTCACTTCTAAAAAAGAGAACACCAAAAAAACAACGGATAATCCATAAGCAATCACTTGCTGTGTCATGAAAAGAAATTCCATTTTATCCACTCCCAAAAGTACCTTTAAATCTTTCCCAATTGATAGATAAGAAACCATGTTAATGACTGTCAGGAATGCCACAATTATCCCTAAAGCATAACCAAGTTTCACCCAAATCTTGTACTTGTCATAATTCCCAACTTTCAGCAAAACATAATGGAAAAACAAGGTGGGCATAAAAAGCTTGGATTCAGGCAAACCAAAATAGTAGCCTAAAGAATAGTTTCCAACTTGATCTACTGGCAAAAAACTATTGATCCCTTCCCAGATTAATGCGAACAGAAACAAACCAAGAATTTTGTTTGAAGTGGACTTATGCTTTTCAGAAAATATATATAAGCCCGAAAGGAATAAACCTTGGAGAATCGCTCCAAATCCGATGATCAATATTACATTTTCCACCTGCCAAAGATAGTGAGATTTGACAAAGAAAAAAGAGGCCAAAATATCAGCCTCTTTTCTTAAATATTAACCTAATGTGATTACTTTTTCATTTACCGTTTAAGTGCTATGAAGAATAGGTTAAGTATTCCCTACAAATCTAATTTATATCACTCGGGTTGAAACCCTTAAATTGACGAATGCTTGGAATCTTATACAGGTCCACACGAATTCAATAAATCACTTCACTAAATCATTGAAATTGAGCAGGTACAGATTCTGAACAGAAATTTTATTTAAAATATCTTTTGTCAAATAATTTTATTTCTATCTTTGCACCCACGAATTCAAAAACACATGAAGGATACTACCGACTATCCCTTCCGTTTTTGAAAGATTGACAAGTTGGTGATGTAGCTCAGTCGGTAGAGCAAAGGACTGAAAATCCTTGTGTCGGCGGTTCGATTCCGTCCATCACCACTTCTAAAGGGACTCAATTCGAGTCCCTTTTTTTTATTTATCAACTCCTTGATAAATAAGGAATTACAACCTATTTCCTATCTTAAAATTTAAAAAAAATCAAAAAAACTATTGCAGAATCCTTTTTTTATACATTAACTTTGCAGCATCAATTGCCGTCACAAGTAATTGATTTATAAAGATCGAGGTGAGAGACAGGCTCTATGACCCTCTAGCAACCCCAAGATCAAGGGCAATACAAACTGATCGAGGAAGGTGCTAAATCCTGAATCCGGAAGAGTTTCGGATGAATATAAATTTAAATTACAAGATTATGCAGAATTTATCGCTTACCAATTTTTGGTCCCGCTTGAGGAAGACTTTCTTGTCTATTCTAAAGTCCTTCATGCATTACATGTGTTTGGCGTGTAGATAAGAATCAGATTCTCTTATCGCACATTCTAGCTACAGTTTTCGATGTCGAGAACTGCTGAATTTTCACATTTAATTTTCAAAAATGAGTTTAAAGTACTTGTATCATAACGAGGCTTTTCCGCTCGAATCAGGGGAAAGTCTTGAAGGAATAAAAATAGCCTACCAAACCTGGGGAAATCTTGATAAATCAACTAAAAAGGTGATTTGGGTTTGCCACGCACTAACAGGAAGTGCCGATGTTTTTGACTGGTGGAGTGATCTTTTTGGAGCAGACAAATTGTTCAATCCTTCAGACTATTTCATTGTTTGCGCCAATGTCTTGGGATCGCATTATGGCTCTACCGGTCCCTTGAGTAAAAAGTCCAATGGAAATAAATTTTATCACTCTTTTCCAGCAATCACTACGCTCGACATGGTTCGTGCTCATGAGGTATTGAGAAAGTACCTGGGAATTGAACAAATTCATTTGCTGATTGGTGCTTCTCTTGGCGGACAGCAAGCGATTCAATGGGCAGTTGAAAAACCGGAAATTGCTGAACAACTGGCATTAATCGCCACGAATGCTCAGCATTCACCTTATGGAATTGCCTTTAATGAAACCCAAAGAATGGCCATTCAGGCAGATCAATCTTTTAAGTATTCATATGATTATGCTGGTTTAGAAGGATTGAAAGCGGCTCGTGCTATTGCGATGCTCTCGTACAGATCGGCTTCAGGATATTTGGTTACTCAGTCAGAAGACAGCAATGAAAAAGCAGATGCGTTCAAGGCTTCTTCGTACCAACGATATCAAGGGGAAAAGTTTGTAAAAAGATTCAATGCTTTTTCCTACTGGACGCTTTCCAAAGCTATGGATTCACACAATGTTTTTCGGAATCACCCGGATGCATTAAAGCGCATTCAAGCTCGAACACTATGCATTGGCATTACGACAGATTTGTTGTTTCCTGTTTCAGAGCAAAAGTTCTTGAATGAAGAAATTGAAGACTCTATTTACGTGGAGATAGAAAGTGAATTTGGACACGATGGATTCTTAGTTGAAGGGAAACAACTGGAAGAAATTCTCAAAGATTTTTTAAACGAAAAAACGGCAAAATACAAGCCAACAATATTTAAACAAAAACATTTAATAGTCGCTTAATTATGGAAACAAAAATCAAAATCGGGTTATTCGGATTCGGATGTGTAGGGGGAGGACTCTACGAAGTATTAAATCAGTCTAAATTACTGAATGCAGAAATAGTAAAGATCTGCGTGAAATCAAAAGATAAGGAAAGAAGTATAGACGCTTCCCATTTTACTTTTGAGAAAGACGATTTATTGAACAACTCTGAAATCAACACAATAGTTGAATTGATCGACGATGCAGACGCAGCATATGAGATCGTAACAACTGCTTTTCGCAAAGGAAAAAATGTGGTATCTGCCAATAAAAAACTGATTGCCTTGCATTTGGAAGAATTGATTCAGCTGAGTCGAAAGCATCAAGTATCCTTTTTGTATGAAGCTTCTACATGCGCCTCTATTCCTGTAATTCGAAATCTGGAAGAATATTACAATAACGATTCTTTAAGCAAGATTGAAGGAATTTGCAATGGGACAACCAACTACATTTTAACGCAAACTCATGCTTTTGGAAAATCCTATGAGGAGGTTTTGAAAGAAGCTCAGGATTTAGGTTTTGCTGAAACTGATCCAACGATGGATGTAGATGGATTTGATTCTAAATTCAAATTAGACATTTTGATTGCTCACACTTTTGGGAAAATAGTGGAAGTGGGAGAAATCTTAAATATCGGAATCAGAAATATCAAAGAAGAAGATGTGAATTTCGGAAGAGAAAAAGGACTAAAAATCAAGCTGATTTCAAGAGCAGAAAAAATTGGAGACAAAGTAATTTGTTTTGTGGCTCCTCATTTTGTTCCTGAAGATCACTTTGCTTACAATGTGGAGAATGAATACAATTGTGTTGCCATTCAAGCTTTGTTTTCGGACAAACAATTTTTCTTGGGAAAAGGAGCAGGTTCCTACCCTACAGCTTCAGCAGTTCTTTCAGATATTTCCGCTTTGCAATTTGACTACAACTACGAGTACAAGAAATTTAAAACGGGAGGCGATTTGGAGTACAGCAATGAATTCTACGCGAAAGTTTATGTAGGTTCTCCATATAAACTCACGGATGAAATCGAATTTGTGAATATTGAAGAATCCTATTCCGGTTTAGAATACCATTACAAAATTGGTTGGGTGAAATTCAGTAGCTTAGCATCTGTTGATTTTAATAAAAGAGAAGATCTGTTTATTTCTTTCTTCTCGGAAGATGTCAAATTCGAAAAAACAAAAGATGAAAGTAGAGTTGAAGCGCTTGAAGCCGCCCTTTAATTTTGAAGCATTTAATGAAAATGGTCAAACGATTAAAATTGATGGTGCGCCAGATATTGGAGGACATAATAACGGGTTCCGACCCATGGAATTATTGGTTTCCGGGCTTGGAGGATGCGCCGCCATCGACGTCGTACTGATCTTAGAAAAACAAAAACAAAGAATTGATGATCTCGAGATAGTTTTAAACGCCGAAAGAAGAGATGAAATACCCAAAATCTTTACCAAGATCGAAGTGGCTTTTCTCTTTAAAGGTGAATTGGAACCGCATAAAGTTCAAAGAGCGATCGACCTAACAATGGAAAAATATTGTTCGGTAACACGCATACTTGAAGCTACTTGCGAGATCACCACTTCATTTAAAATCAATTAGAATGAACCCAGAAACATTAGCCATAAGACTACAAACAGAGCGCAGTCAGTACCAAGAACATTCAGTACCGCTCTATCTTACTTCTTCTTACACCTTCCACGATTCGGAAGATATGAGAGCTCAGTTTTCAGAGGAGATTGAAGGAGATGTGTATTCCAGATATTCCAACCCAAATGTGTCGGAATTCATAACAAAAATAGCCATGCTGGAAGGTGCAGAAGCCGGATGGGCAACTGCAAGTGGAATGGCAGCTATTTTCACCACTTTTGGAGCTTTATTGTCGAGTGGCGACCATGTTTTATCGTGTAAATCTGTTTTTGGATCTACACATAGATTGTTCAATGAAATTCTTCCAAAATGGGGAATCCATCATACTTATGTTCCTATTGATGATTTTGATTCTTGGGAAGATCACATTCAAGAAAACACTAAAATATTGTACCTGGAAACTCCTTCGAACCCAGGAGTAGATATAGTGGATTTAGAATTAGCTGGTGCTTTGGCAAAAAAACACAACTTAATTTTTGTGGTAGATAACTGTTTTGCTACACCCATCATTCAGCAACCCTTGAAATTTGGTGCGCAATTGTCCATTCATTCAGCCACCAAATACATCGATGGTCAGGGTCGGACTCTAGGAGGAGTCATTGTCGGGAATCAAGACCTCATCGATGAGATTCAAGGGTTTGCCAGACATACAGGCCCATGCATTAGTCCGTTTAATGCGTGGGTCTTGTCTAAATCCATTGAGACTTTACCATTGCGCGTGGAAAAACATTCATCTAATGCTTTGGAAATAGCAAAAAGACTAGAAGCTCACCCCAATGTGGAAAATGTAAAATATCCTTTTTTGGAGAGTCACCCAGGCTATGAAATTGCAAAAAAACAAATGAGATTTGGAGGCGGAATTGTGACCTTTAATATCAAAGGCGGATTGGAAGCAGGAAAAGAATTTCTAGATGGATTGAAATTATTGAGTTTAACAGCCAATCTCGGAGACACCAGATCAATAGCCACTCACCCAGCCTCTACAACGCACTCGAAATTGAGTCCGGAAGAAAGAGCTTCAGTGGGAATTGGGGAAGGAATGGTAAGAATTTCGGTTGGATTGGAGCATGTGGATGATATTTGGTGTGATATCAATGCGGCTTTGACGAAAACGGTTTGTGAGGTTGGGAAAGAGGAATTTGGAATTATCTCCCTATCGGTCGATGAGCTCGCTATCGCTCGGTTCGGAATGGGGAATTCGGAATGTGTAATTCGGAATGTGTAATTGGGAATTTTTACCTCGTGGGTCTCTCCTATTTGGGTATGGCCTGCGGGGTTTGACTCACCTGTGTATTCACCCCTCCCGTCCCCTGAAGGGGAAGCTCTCTTAATCAAGGAAGAACAGTTTAGTCCCCTTTAGGGGATTTAGGGGTGCAGCAATTCTGGCGATATGAAAATTACAGGCTCAAATCTAAGTGTGAGTGATCAGTTTTTTTTAACCTCGTAGATCACTTCTGTTTTGGCGTGGACTTGCGGGGCTATCTTAGCCGGATCTTTTTTTTGTTGCACGGAGAAGACACGGAGATTCACGGAGATTTTTGATTTATGATTTATGATTTATCACTACTATTTTGATTTACTGGGTGTGGTTTATTCTAGTATTTCACTATTCTGCTTTGTTGAATAACAATGTGATTTCTTAGAATTTGAATTAAATAAATTCCTTCAGAGAGTTGTTCTATTTCAATAGTTGAATCTGGATTTTTAATGAATTTTACTTCTTTTCCATTTCTATCTAATATTCTGATACAATCAAATTTTTCTTTGTTAGGTTTTCGAATATGTAAAACACCATTGGTTGGGTTTGGAAAAAACTCAATGTTTTCAACTCCATACTCTTTCAAATTTGCTGAATGGCTGGGATAAATGTGTATTGTAATACTATCCACACTAGAAGGATATGGAATTGTATCTCCATTCAGAAAGATTGGAAAGGTACAATTTGGATCATCTGTCACAAACCCTGGCATATAATAAAAGTCAATATCTCCAGTAACTCCAATTGGAATGATTATTTGAAAAGTATCTGTTGTTGGACATAAAGCTGTCGCCATTCCTTGGCAATGAAATGCCCTAAATGCTACTGAATCATTTTGAAAAAATTCGTAGCTCATACTATCTAAACCACAACCTGTATTTCCATATGTTACATCGCAATAGATGGTTATTGTATCTCCTTCTGTAGGAAATGTAGGTTCAAAACTTATACCATCAATACTTTGGGAAAATGATAATATTGGTAGAAATAAAATGAATAAAAATTTCATCTTTTACAGTTTCAAATAAGACGATATTGGAAAAGCAAAAGTTTGATAATCTGAAAAATTAATCTCGTGGGGCTCGCCAATTTGGGTATGGTCCTGCGGGGTTTGGCTGACTTTTGTTTTCACCCCTCCCGTCCCCTAAAGGGGAAGCTTGCTTAATCAAGGAATCAGTTTAGTCCCCTTTAGGGGATTTAGGGGTGAATAAATTCAGGTGAAAGGAAAAATAAAAGTCAAATCTGAGTGTGAGTGATCAGTTATTTTTACCTCGCAGATTTTTTCTATTTTGGCATGGACCTAAGTGTTTTTTTTTGTTACACGGAGATGCACGGAGAAGACACGGAGATACACGGAGAGGGTTAATTTGAATACTGTTGCTCTTGCTCTTGCTCAATCCTCTTGCTCAAATCTCTTGCTCAAATCTGAGTTTGAGTGGATAGAGTGAGTGATCAGATCTTTATCATTGTTAATTTTTCATTTTTAATTTTTAATTGATAATCATTTATTCTCCTTCCAAACATGTCCTCCCCCTTCGAAAAGCTCTTTTCCAAAGATTGGGACTTTGGCTTTGATTTCTTCCACTAAGAATCGACATGCCTCCATGGCTTCTTTTCTGTGGGCTGATGATGTGAAAACGAAAAGGCAAATTTCTCCAGCTTTTACTAAACCTTTTGAGTGATAAATGTGCATGCAAGTCAAGTCGAATTTTTCGAAAGTGGCTTCTCTTATTTTGTGGAATTCCATTTCGGCCATTTCTTCGTGAGCGGAATAGTCTATGGCTTGAACTGTTTTTCCATTGATTTCATCGGCTCTTACTTGACCTAAGAAAATATCGTGTGCTCCAATATTGGTTTTCACCTGATGATGGGCAATAGAAGTAGCTATTTTCTCTGGACTTATGGGTCCGTCTACAAATACTTTTTTCGGTTTTCTTTCTTTTACTTCACTCATACTAATCCTAATAATCCGCCTTCAACATTGATTAGATTGTCGAAGTTGTGTTCATACTCTAATATTTCAATGGCTGCCTTGGAACGACCTCCTTTTTGGCAAACCACATATACTTTTCGATCTCTTGGAATCTGATCTATATAATCCTCTAAATCATCCAATGGGGCATTCAAAACATTGTCCTGATTCAATGCTGGTTTTTCCCAACTTTCACGAACATCCACCACAAATTCATTTGCTAAGATTTCTTCAAACTTCTGCTTTGTTAAGCCATCATGATGTCCTGGGATTCCACAGAAGTATTCGTAATCAAAACTCAAAAACTCTTCTTTTGTTAAATTCGGAATGCGTAATTCGGAATGCGAAATTTTTAATTTGGTGTAATCGCTTTTAAGGGCTGAATAAATCATTAAAGTGCCATTCAAGGGTTCTCCAATTCCTAATATTATTTTCAGAGCTTCGTTAGCTTGTTGAGTTCCTATGATTCCTGGTAAAACTCCTATCACTCCAACTTCGGAACAGCTTGGAACCACTCCCGGATCCGGGGGAGTTGGAAATACATCTCGATATGTAGGTCCGCCTTGGTAATTAAATACGGAAACCTGACCTTCAAACTTATGAATCGAGCCATAAACCAATGGTTTACCAGTAATCACACATGCATCATTTACTAAATAGCGGGTTGCGAAATTGTCTGTTCCATCAACAATCAAATCGTATTTTTCGAACAAATCGAGTGCATTTTCCTGAGTCAGTTTGGTGTCAAATGCTTCTATATGAATCAATGGATTTTTAGCTTCAAGTTTTTCTCTGGCTGTGAGTGCCTTACTTTTTCCAACATCAATGGTATCAAATAAAACTTGTCTTTGCAGATTCGATTCATCCACCACATCAAAATCGATAATACCGATTTGTCCAACACCCGCTGCCGTCAGATATTGCAAAACAGGACAACCTAGTCCACCAGCACCGATTACTAAAACCTTTGCCGACTTCAATTTTCGCTGTCCTTCCTCCCCTACCTCATTCAGTAAAAGATGACGACTATATCTTGATCTATCTTCTGGTATCAGCAAAATCTTATTTTATGATTTAAATCTTATTTTTAGCTCACGTTTAGTATTCCTCTATTGAATCCATTCCAATATAATTGAGACAAATTTCTAAATATTTTCTCAAAAAATAGCATCATCTTCTATTTATTGTATTCACTATTGATTACAAACACCTGTCACACAGATAAATAGAACCAAACACTCCATTTACTTAAAATCATTCTAAATAAGACGTTTTTCTGATTATATGATTAGCATCATATTTTTTAGCTTCATCTATTCTCAAATTTGTTTCTGTAACAATACACTTTAAGAAACAAAAACTTAAAATAATGAACTACAAAAAAGTATTGAGAGGAATCAGCTTAATGTTCGCAAGTCAGCTTCTATTTCTTGCGCCGATGAAAGCTCTGGCAGAGGAAACAAATAATGCTTCCGAAACTGAATTAACTGAAGAAGCAAAGAAAGGAATGGCTTTGTTTCAAGGTGGAAAACTTTTGGATAATGGAGGTCCATCATGTATTACTTGCCACAATGTTACAAACGATCAAGTAATACCTGGAGGTTTATTCGCTAAAGACCTGACAGATGTATACACTCGATTTGGAGATGGACTTGCTTTGTGGTTAACAGCTCCATCAAACAACCCCATGGAAGCAGCCTACAAAAACAATGAGATCACAGAAGAGGAGAGATTGCAGTTGACTGCCTTCTTCAAATATGTAAATGCTGTAAAGGATAGTCAAACAGCAAATTCCGGAAGTAGTTTATTCTTAGTTGGAGGAGGAGTTGGTGTGGTTATTCTCTTAGTTCTCATCCAAGTTTTATGGAATAAGAGAAAGAAAAAAATGACCAAACAAGACATTTTTAACAGGCAGAACAGTGCTTGGGACGCAAAATTTTAATGAGTTAGGAACACGATAATACATATATACTATGAGTTGGATTGAAGATATAATATCTCCTAAAACAAGAAAGTGGGAGGAGTTTTACAGAAACAGATGGCAATACGATAAAGTTGTCAGAAGTACACACGGTGTTAACTGTACAGGTGGATGCTCATGGGCAATTCACGTGAAAGATGGAATTGTAGTATGGGAAATGCAACAATTAGACTACCCTCAATTTAATAAAGAAGTACCTCCATATGAACCTAGAGGTTGTCAAAGAGGAATCTCTTATTCTTGGTATCTGTATAGTCCAATTCGTGTTAAATACCCTATTGTAAGAGGTGCCTTGATTGATCTTTTCAGAGAAGAGAAAAAGAAAGCGGGAGGAGATCCTGTTTTGGCTTGGAAAAACCTTCAAGCTAGCCCAAGTAGCCGACATAGATATCAAAAAGCGAGAGGTAAAGGAGGATTCAGAAGAGTACACTGGGATGAGATTACTGAACTAATTGCTGCTTCAAATATTCATACGGTTCAAAAATATGGACCAGATAGATTGATTGGATTTTCCCCAATCCCAGCGATGAGTATGCTTTCATACGCCTCTGGAGCAAGATATCTTCAATTAATGGGAGGTGTAAACTTAAGTTTTTATGATTGGTATTGTGATTTACCTAATGCTTTTCCTGAAATCTGGGGCGAACAAACAGATGTATGTGAAAGTGCCGATTGGTACAAATCAAAATATATCATTTCCATGGGGGCAAACCTGGGAATGACAAGAACACCGGACATTCACTTTTTCTCAGAAGCAAGACATAATGGAACAAAAACAGTTGTTATGTCCCCTGATTTCAGTATGGTTGCAAAACATGCGGATCAATGGATTCCGGTTCATGCTGGATCTGATGGTGCGTTTTGGATGGCGGTAACCCATGTAATCTTAAAGGAATTCCATGTTGATAGACAAGTGCCTTACTTCATGGATTATGTGAAGCGATTTACAGACTGTCCGTTCATAATCAAATTAGATGAAAAAGAGGGTGCATACCATCCAGGAAAAATGGTTCGCTTGAGTGAGATATCCGAATTTAAAGATGCTGAAAATGGAGACTGGAAATTCCTGAATTACGACAAGAATACCGGAAAACTAGTTTCTCCAATGGGAACATCTGGATATAGATGGCAAGACGAAAAAGGAAAATGGAATCTGAATTTCAACGATGGGGAAACAGGAAAAGAATATGATCCTGAATTGACATTCATCGATAAAAACGAAGGTGTTCTACAAGTTGAATTCACTGAGTTTGGATTGGATAAAAAGGCCATGAGAGGCGTTCCTGTTCGATACATCACAGATAAAAATGGATCAAAAATAGCTGTAACTACGATCTACGACGTGACCATGGCACAATATGGTATCGGTCGAGGATTGGAAGGCGAATACCCAACAAGTTACGACGACAAAGACGCAGCTTATACTCCTGCATGGCAAGAAATCTTTACTGGAATCAGTAGAAAAGAAGTGCTACAAATCGCAAGAGAATGGGCAAGCACTGCTGAAAAAACAGAAGGTGCATGTATGGTTATTGTAGGAGCTGCAATTAACCACTGGTTCCACAACAACCTAATGTATCGTGCTGCAATTATGGCGCAGATGTTAACAGGTTGTAATGGTAAAAACGGTGGAGGAATGAACCACTATGTTGGACAGGAAAAACTTGCTCCAATGGATTCTTGGGCCACTATTATGAGCTCTAAAGATTGGGGAACTGCTCCAAGATTACAACAAGGACCAATTTGGCACTACATCAATTCTTCTCAATGGAGATATGATGGAAATCAAAAATATTACAATTCGTCTCCAGACAATAAAATTGCCAATATGCACTCTGCTGACTGGGCAGTTATGTCTGTCAGAAACGGTTGGATGCCTTATTATCCACAGTACAACAAAAGTAATTTTGACATTGTAAAAGATGCTCAAGCTGCAGGTAATACTACAGATGAGCAAATGCAAAACTATATTGTTGATCAACTTAAAACTGGGGATCTAAAGCACTCGGTTGTTCAACCTGATGAAGAAATCAACTTCCCAAGAGTTTGGTTTATCTGGAGAGGAAATGCAATTGGTACATCAGCAAAAGGTCATGAATATTTCTTGGATCACTATCTAGGAACACATACCAATAAAATTGCCGATGAAGTTGCCGGAGAAGCGGTTCATGATATAGAATTCAAGAAGGAAGGTGCAAGAGGAAAAATGGACTTGGTTATTGATATCAATTTCCGAATGGATACTTCTGCTTTGTATTCAGACATCGTTCTTCCAACAGCTTCTTGGTATGAAAAAGCCGATATCAACTCGACAGACATGCACTCTTTCATCCACCCATTATCAGAGGCTATTCCTCCAGTGTGGGAGGCTAAGACAGACTGGCAAATCTTCCAAGGTTTAGCTAAGAAAGTTCAGGAAATGGCTCCTCAATATTTACCAGAAGTCATGAAAGATGTTGTCAATCTTCCTCTTTCTCACGATTCGAAAGATGAGATTAGTCAAACGAATATTCAAGATTGGTCGAAAGGAGAATGTGATCCTATCCCTGGAAAAACAATGCATAAAATTGTATTCAGAGATCGAGATTACACCAAGATTTATGACAAATTCATTTCCCTTGGAAAAGGAGTTGCTGAAAATGGTTTAGGAGCGCATGGAAACCACTACATGTGTGAAGATGTGTATGAAGAAATGCTTCAACATAGACAGCACATTCAAAAATGGAATGATGGAACTGAGTATCCTTCATTGAAAGCAGATGTGGAGGCAATTAACGCGATTCTAAAACTATCTTCACTTACCAATGGAAAATTAGCAGACAGATGCTATCAGGGAATGGCTGAAAAAATTGGTGTAGAAGCAATTGCTGAGCTAGGAAAACCATACAAAGATGTAAGTATTGAATACCGAGATCTACAAGCTCAGCCAAAAAGATACAATTCATCTCCACTTTGGTCTGGTTTGATGCACGAAGGAAGAACTTATGCGGCATATACTTATAACATCGACATGTTTGTGCCATGGAGAACACTAACAGGTAGACAACATTTTTACCTGGATCACGATGCTTATATCGCATTTGGAGAACATTTATCTACCTACAAACCATCTCCAACACCTGAGGCATATGGAGATTTAAGAAAAACTGTAAACGATGGTAAAGCAAAAATGCTGAATTGTTTAACTCCACACGGAAAGTGGCATATCCACTCTACTTATGGAGATACTCTAAGAATGTTAACCTTATCAAGAGGTAATGAGCCATGCTGGATTAGCGAACAAGATGCTGCCGAATTGGGAATCAAAGACAACGACCATGTGGAAGTTTATAATGATCACGGTGTATATGTTGCTCGTGCTTGTGTGAGTGCGAGAATTCCAAAAGGTGTGTGTATTGTTTACCATGCGGTAGAGAGAACTTACAATATCCCAAAATCTCAGATTAGAAGAGGTAAAAAAGGAGAACCAAGACGAGGAGGAATGAACAACTCCTTTACTAGAGTTCACTTGAAACCCAATTTGATGTGTGGTGGATACGGGCAGTTTACTTACCACTTCAATTATTGGGGTCCTGTAGGTGTTAACCGTGATACGCATGTATTGGTTAGAAAAATGAATAAGGTTGAATATTAATAAAGTCACACACTAAAAAAATTAGAATTATGGATATCAGAGCACAAGTTTCAATGGTCTTTCACCTCGACAAATGTATCGGGTGCCACACTTGTTCTGTAGCATGTAAAAATGTTTGGACAGACCGAAGAGGAGCTGAATATATGTGGTGGAACAATGTTGAAACAAAACCAGGAACAGGTTATCCGACCAAGTGGGAAGATCAAGAAATATACAAAGGTGGATGGGAGAAAAATGGAGACTCAATCTCTTTAAAAGGAGCTGGAAAGCTGAAAGGATTGAAAAACATCTTCCATAATCCAAATATGCCATCTTTGGAAGATTATTATCACCCTTGGGCTTATAAATATGGTGACTTATTTACAGCTCCAGAAGGAGAAGATCAACCAATTGGTAGAGCCGTTTCTTTGGTAACTGGTGAACCAATCGACATCAAATCAGGACCAAACTGGGATGATGACTTAGGTGGATCTCCAGATTATGCTAGAAAAGATGTGAATTTTGAAGAATTGTCTAAAGCTGAGCAAGAATCAATGTTTCAGCTTGAGCAGATGACGCTTCACTATCTACCTAGAATCTGTAATCACTGTTTGAACCCTGCCTGTGTGGCATCTTGTCCATCTGGCGCGCTATACAAAAGAGGTGAAGACGGTGTGGTTTTGATCAACCAGGAAAGATGTAGAGCATGGAGAATGTGTGTGACCGCATGTCCTTATAAAAAGTCTTACTACAACTGGAATACAGGTAAATCAGAGAAATGTATTCTTTGTTATCCTAGACTTGAAAGTGGACAGGCTCCAGCTTGTATGCATTCTTGCGTAGGTCGTATCAGATATCTAGGTGTGATGCTTTACGATGCTGACAAAATTCAAAATGTAGCGAATTCAGATGATAAAGATTTACTTTTCAATCACTTAGATATTTATGTTGATCCAAATGATCCAAAAGTAATTGAAGCAGCTAGAGCTTCTGGAGTACATGATTCCACGATCAAAGCAGCTCAAGATTCTCCGGTATATAAATTCGTAAAAGAATGGGGAATTGCACTTCCATTGCACCCTGAATTCAGAACGATTCCAAACTTATTCTACGTTCCACCAATGCTTCCTGCAATGGCGCAAGTAGACGGAGAGGGATTGTATAAAACAAAATCTGAATCACTTTTCCCTGCTGTGGATCAAAATAGAGTACCAGTTAAATACTTAGCTTCTTTATTTACCAATGGAGACACTGAGACAATTGTAAAAGTTTATGAGAAACTACTAAGTGTAAAACTTCATAGAAGAAACGAAACAGTAGGAGATCTTTCTGAGGAAGAAGTAAAAGAACTAATGGATAAAGCAAAAGTGAATGCAGATACTGCAAATGCGATTTTCAGACTTACTTCATTAGCAACTTTTGAAGAAAGATTTGTAATCCCACCAGCACATAGAGAAGAATCGATTGAAATGATCGAAGCTACTGCAGATGCCAAAGGTGAAACTGGATTTGGATTCAAAGAAAGACCAACAAGAGGACTATAAAAATTTGAAAAATGAAAGAGAAAATTCAATATAGCCAATTAGCCAATTTGTTCAGATATCCAAAAGAAGATTATCTAACTCGGGTGAATGATTGCGCCAATATGCTAAAGGAAAAATACCCAGAAGCATACAAAGAATTACTCCCTTTTGTTGATGTAGTAAATCAAAAAGAACTATTCGAAATTGAGGAAATATTTGGAAGAACCTTTCATATTCAAGCAATTTGCTATCTCGACATCGGATATGTTCTTTTTGCAGAAGATTACAAAAGAGGAGAGTTCTTGGTCAATATGAAAGAAGAACAAAGAAAGGCGAACAATGACTGTGGTGAAGAGTTAGCTGATAACCTTCCCAATGTCTTAAAGTTGATGTCTATTCTAGAGGATCAGGAGTTTTTGGAAGAACTATCATCAAGAATAATTGCTCCAGCTCTTGAAAAAATGTTGGAAGAGTTTGATGTTTCCCGAATGCAATTGAAAACAAAGATCATGAAGAAAAAACAAAAAGTGATCATTCAGGAAAATCTTGAAAATAAAAACATCTTTCAACATGCCATTGCAGCTACTCTTTTAGTAATCCAAAAAGATTTCAAAGTAGAGAAATACGAAGGAAGAGAAGTGAAGCCAGATGTTCTAAGCTCATTCTTACCTAACTGCAGCACATGCTCAGTTCATGAAGATGAAAAGAAAGCTTCCACAGAAAAAATAAATGCGTGATTAGTCAAATTATAAATTAGAAGTTATGTCAAAAAATAGAAATAAAACGATAGCAGGAAATATGATAATCACTGCCATTATCATGTCCTTTTCTATGTTGATGTCAAGCACCAGTTTTGCAAATGATGGCCAAAAATTATTTGAAACCAACTGTTCTGCCTGTCACAAAGTTACAGATCAAAGAGGTGTTGGACCTGGATTAGCCGGAATTACAGAAAAAAGAGAAAAAGAATGGTTATTGAAATGGATAACAAATTCAGGTGAACTCATCGCTTCTGGAGATGAAGACGCTATCAGCATTTTTGAAGAATATAGCAAATCTCCAATGCCAGCTTTCCCTCAATTATCAGAAGGAGAAATTACAAGCATTATTGATTATTTGGGAAGCGCCAAAGAAGAAGTGGCTTCTAATGATGCTGGAGGTACGGGAGTAGCTACCGGTGGAGGAGCTGCAGATGGAAAAGAGTTCAAACTAACCGACAAAGAGAAAAGTTGGGCTTTTTGGACTTTCATCATTATCATAGCAGTTTCGGCTTACATCCTCTTCTTTGCTAGAAAAGTGAAAAGAATTTCGGAAGAAAATGGAATTTATCCGGAACCTCATGCTAAAAAGGAACACTTAATGACTTTCATCGCATTCTTACTAATTGCAGGTGGGCTTGTTCATGGGGTGATGTTTGCTCTTGAAAACAATATTGGGCTGACCAAACTCTTATTCTTTGGAGTATTGCCTTATGTTGCTTTGGCAATTTTTATCTTGGGATCTATTTTCAGATACACAAGAAAGGGGTACAAAGTATCTTCTCTTTCTTCTCAATTTTTGGAAGGAAAGAAATTATTCTGGGGATCTCAACCATTTCACTGGGGACTCTTGGTTCTTTTCTTTGGTCACTTAATCGCATTTTTGATACCATCCGCGGTAATCGCATGGAATGGTCATCCTGTAAGATTATTAATTCTTGAAGTTGCCTCATTCTCATTTGCACTTTTAGCATTACTTGGACTGGTACTTTTAATTAAAAGAAGATTGTCTACAGGAACTTTATTAGTAGTTACAAATAAAATGGATTTAGTAGTCTACTCTATTCTACTAACTCAAATTGTTTCTGGAATTGGAGTTGCTTATTTTGTAAGATGGGGATCTTCTTGGTTCGCTGCAGTTTTAACTCCTTACCTAAGATCAATCTTTTCATTTGATCCTGATTTAGGAGCTGTAATGCAAGCACCAGTATTGATTCAAATACATATTATTTCTGCATTTGTTTTGATCGCATTGATTCCATTCACAAGATTCATGCACTTCTTGGTAGCGCCAATTGATTATGTATGGAGAAGATACCAAGTGGTTATTTGGAACTGGAATCGTTCTACAATTAGAAAAACTACAAGATATAATGTTGGTAGAAAACCTAGAAACCATTAACCCTGAAAATCAATTTTAATTTTAAAAGTAGCTCAGTAATGGGCTACTTTTTTTTCTGAAATATGATGCTACTCAACTGAAGAGAAGCTAGATTTCCTTTTCTTTGTTTCTTTCTAATTTAGAAATCTTTTAAAATGAAGCATTTCCTCATTCTTTTGGTTTTGATTATGTTTTTCGGATGTCAGTCTGAGAAAAAAATTCGAATTGCAACCTCTGCAAACATGCAATTTGCTACAGAAGAATTAATTGAGGAATTTAAAAAAGACCATGATGTAGAATTTGACCTCGTCATCAACTCCTCTGGAAATTTATATGCTCAAATTAAAAACGGAGCTCCTTTTGACCTTTTTATTGCTGCTAATCAGAAATATCCCGAAGAACTTTTTAAAGCTGATCTAACTATCGAAAAGCCTAAAACTTATGCAATCGGTAAATTGATTTTATGGACAAGTCAAAATATTGAGCCTTCAATTGAACTATTGACTTCAGATCAAATTCAAAAAATTGGTATTGCCAATCCAGCAACCGCACCTTATGGAAAACAAAGTGTGAATTGTCTGAAAAATTTAGGGATTTACGAAAAAGTAAAAGACAAGCTAGTTTATGGAGAAAGCATCTCCCAAACCAATGTTTTCATTTCAAGTGGAAGTGTGGATATTGGGTTTACTGCACTTTCCGTAGTCTCTTCTCCTGACATGAAAAATAAAGGTCGATACATTGAAATTGAACCTTCACTTTACACACCAATTCAACAAGATGTTGCACTTTTAAATCACTCAAAGGAAAAGGAAATTTGCAGAGAATTCTATGCCTTTCTGAGTTCTGAAACTGCTCAGAAAATCTTGCTTAAACATGGATACTCAGTACCAGAATCCAAACCCTAATTAATTTATTTTCGTACTTTCAAATCTATGTTCGATTGGTCTCCAATATTTCTCAGCTTAGAATTGGCCTTGTGCACGACTTTGATCTTGCTTTTGATTGCGATACCACTTGGCTACTGGCTTTCAAAATCCAATTCTCTTTTCAAACCAGTTGTTGAGGCCATCGTAAGTTTACCCTTGATTCTACCACCTACAGTAATTGGATTTTATTTGTTGATTTCATTTAGTCCAGAAAGTGCTATTGGTAGTTTTTTCAATAACACTCTCGGACTCCAACTTGCATTTTCATTTCCTGGACTAGTCATTGGGTCGATTATTTATAGTTTACCCTTTATGGTACATCCAGTAGCCAATGGATTTTCAAGCCTCCCTCCTTCCCTGGCTGAAGCATCTTTTACCATGGGGAAATCGAAATTTCAAACTTTAAGAAAAATTGAACTTCCCAATATCAAAAACTCCATTCTCACAGGTATTGTATTAACCTTTGCTCACACTATCGGAGAATTTGGAGTGGTATTGATGATTGGAGGGAATATTCCTGATGAAACTAGAGTGCTTTCTATCGATATTTATTCCAAAGTAGAATCTTTGGACTACCAAACCGCTCATCAGTACTCTGGAATGCTCCTTGGAATTATGTTTCTCATTCTCCTTCTTGTATATTTTAGAAGACAAGGAAATAAAAATGTTCTTTTATGATTCAGGCCGCTATTTCTAAAAAATTGGGGCATAAGAAGAATGCTTTTGAAACTGAATTCACCATTCACATCAAAACAGGTGATTTTGTTGCCATCAAAGGGAAGTCGGGATCTGGAAAAACGACACTTCTTCGATTATTATCGGGATTGGAAAAACCAGACAAAGGGTTGATTTCAAGTGATTCGGAAGAATGGTACAACTCAGAGACAAAAACTTTTGTAAAGACTCAAAATAGAAATGTTGGATTTGTTTTTCAAGACTATGCTTTGTTTCCCAATATGACAGTGCGTCAAAATCTTGAATATGGAAACAAAAATGAAGATCAAAAATTAATCAAGGAACTTCTTGAAATAACGGAATTAGATCAAATTCAAAATCAATACCCCAACACTATTTCAGGAGGACAAAAACAAAGAGTTGCACTGGCGCGTGCTCTTGTAACCAAGCCTAAATATTTATTTCTAGACGAACCTCTTTCTGCTTTAGATTTAGATCTTAGAACAAAGCTTCAAGAATACTTGATTGAGATACATAAAAAGTATCAGCTTACTATTATTATGGTGAGTCATGATGAACTTGAAATTCTGAATCTAGCAAATAAAGTAATTGAACTAGAAGATGGAAAAGTTCTTCAACAAGGAAGTGTTTCAGAAGTTTTACAAATCGAATCTGGAGAAAATCAGAAAACAATACAAGGAAGAATTCTTGCTTTAAATCCGGATACTAGAGAAGTTACTTTCTCGGCATTTGGCAATATCATTACTACTCCGATTGCAAAAGAAAAATTTGCAACACTTCAGGTTGGTCAAATCATTTTAATAGATCTGGATTTGAAAAAAATTAGGGTGAAGCCTTAGCTCCACCCAAAAGTTTAGCCGCATTTTGTGTGTCCACAATTTTTGCATTTTAAGCAGCCTTCTTCAAAGATCAAACCTTCTTCATCTCCGCATTCATGACAAAGATGATCGACCGCTTTAGTTCCATTGGCTATGTATTTTTTTAGCGCTCTTGAAACTCCGGCTTTCCAGGTATTTATATTATCATGATGCAAATCCAAATTCGAGATCAAATCCACAACATATGGTAAAGGCATTCCATGACGCAATACAGAAGAAATCAATTTTGCATAGTTCCAACATTCTTTATCAAATGATCTAGACAAGCCCTCGATGGTCACTTTATATTGCTCTTTGTCGCAATACTGAAAATCGTATCTACTTTTACCTGAATCCGTGTGATTTTTAATGATATAGCCAGACTCTACCCAATGGGGTAAATAAAAAGAATCTTCAGCTTTTCCTGTAAAGATTTCATAGGGTTTTCCATGTAATAGCCCAATAACTGCAATCCATTTTTCATTGTTATTTTGAAATCGGAGTACATCTGCATTCAACTTCACTGGTCTTTTTGGTGGTTTCGTTTCAATAATTTCATTGTTGGATTTGGCATCTTCAGTTATTAAAACTCCATTTCTTGATCCATCTCTATAAACTGTGATCCCTTTCAATCCATGCAACCAGGAATCCATATAAATTTCTCCTACTTCTTCAGTAGAAACATCACTAGGTAAATTAATTGTAGAACTGATAGAATGCGTTGTATATTTTTGGATTACCGATTGCATTTCAACTCTTTTCTTCCAATCAATATCGTTGGCTGTTGACTTAAAATAGGGGCTTTCATCTAAATTTTCTTTCCCAGAAATTTCCATCCATGATCTCAATTTTGGATGATAGACATCGAATTCTTCCCATTTATCACCCAACTCATCTACGAAATCAACTTTTGACTCATCCACTTCCTTTCCTAATTTTCTTCTTCTTTTATAGGACATAAGAAATACTGGCTCAATTCCTGAAGACGTTTGAGCAAGCATACTCAATGATCCGGTTGGCGCCACGGTACTGAGTGAAATATTTCTTCTACCGAAAACCATCATTCTTTCATACACCGAAGGCAATTCTTTTTTCATCATCTGGATGAACTCTGAAATATTTTCATACACAGGATCAAAACCTTCAAAACTTCCTCTTTCGATTGACATATCAACAGAACTATCAAACTCTGCTCTGCATTTTTCTTTCATTACGGACTCCATAAACTCAATAGCTTTTTCAGAATCGTAATTCATCCCCATCGCCGCTAAAGTATCAGCCATTGCAGTAAAACCTAAGCCAGTCCTACGACCTTTTCTACCTGCATTTTCCAACATTTCCCAGGTTTTCAACTCCTCTACTTTCACCTCATCGGGTTCTGGATCATTTTGAATTTTTCTTTTAATCTTCTCGATTGCCTCCAACTCCAAATCCACAAGATCATCCATCAATCTTTGAGTTTCGTATGTGTATTCATAAAATTTACCAAAATCAAATTGAGCTTGATTTGTAAAAGGATTGGATACAAAAGAATAAAGATTTAAGGCAATCAATCTACAGCTATCCCCTCCTTGCATAGCGATTTCAGAACATGGATTGGTCGACACATTTTCAAATCCAGGATACACCGATGAAGTCGAGTACAAATGTTGACGATCCCAAAAAATGATTCCAGGTTCAGCCGTATGATGGGCACAATGAACTATTTTATCCCATAATGCTTTTGCATTTACTTTTTTTGCTACCTGTGGTTCTTCCGAATCAATTGGCCATCGAAGTTTGAACTTTTTATTATTTCGAACAGCCTCCATGAATTCATCAGATATTCTAACTGAAATATTCGCACCTGTAACCTTGGTTAAATCTTGCTTGATCGAGATAAAGTTTTCAATATCCGGATGCGCAACATCCATAGTAATCATCAAAGCTCCTCTTCTTCCATTTTGAGCAACTTCCCTAGTAGTATTTGAAAACCTCTCCATAAAAGAAACCGCCCCTGAAGTGGTTCCTGCTGAATTAGATACTTTTGCATGTGCTGGTCTTAATCCAGAAAGATCCACACCAACCCCACACCTTCTTTTAAATAATTGAACCAATTGCTGGTCTACCCTCATGATTCCTCCATATGAATCGTGAATTTCAGGGATCACCACACAATTAGACAGAGAGGCCAACTGATATTTATTCCCTAAACCAGACATCACGCTCCCTTGCGGAATTACATAATCAAAATCCTTAAACAATTGATAGATTTTCTCTTTGTCCAGGCTTTCTCTGAATTTCCCATAAGAAGACAAATGGATTTGTTGATCTTCATGAAGCTCTTTCTTTTGGTACCTTTCCTCGATTCTAGCAAATTCTTTTGCCATTCTCTTATGCATATCATCAGGAGTTAATTCAACAAAATCTCCTTGCTGATTTTTCAATGCATATTTATTCATCCAAGTGGTTGCGGCAAGCTCATCTCCTTTAAAATAAGACAAACAACTATCTAGTACTTTTTTATAACTAAATACCTTTTTATCAGCATGAGCCTGTCCCTCTTTTTCATTTTCCTTTACTTTCATAATTCTCGGTATTTTAAAATTTTCAGAACTGATAAACTGATTAAAATTAATTTTTAAGAATCTAGAGATGACAGCGATTTTTGATTCTTTTAAACATAATCAACCGGAATCAATTGAGAATATGATATAGATTATAAATTCTAGTGATTTGAAAGTCACTATTCTTAAAAACACATATATAAATAACTGACTACAAGCTATTTAACAAAATCAAATGTAAGTAAACATAAATTGTCCGTTAAAAAAAGAAGAAGAAATTAGATTTATTTCTTAGCTTTTTTATAGGGTGGATGAGCAAGATTTTGCAATTTATCAAGATCTAAAATATGGATAGATTTTCCTTCAAAATCGATGATTTGATCTTTTTTCATTTGTGCCAAACTTCGAACAACTGTTTCGTAAGTGGTCCCTGCCATACTGGCATAATCTCTTCTAGATAAAGTGTGATCTATTTTAGAGTCTGACTCCTCAACAAATCCAAAAGCTCGATAATTATCCAGTACAGCTCTTGCAACTAAATTTTTAACCGGATAATGCTTGATTTTTGCTTCAGATTTTCTTAATTCTTCAGCAAAAAACATCATCATATGAAAACTGAAATTCGCATCAGCTTTCACCATTGTTTCAAATACTTTTAAAGGAATATACAAGACTTCAACATCCTCTAAGACCAAAGCAGAAATAGGATACTCCCAATTCCCGCCAAAAGCACGATGACCAAGAAGTTCTCCACTTGTAGCCAAACGAATGAGTCTTTCAGAACCATTGAATTACAGATACGATACTTTTACTTTTCCAGAAAGAATAACATACAATCCATGCCCTTCCTCACCGGCATGAAAAATGATTTCGTTTTTTTTGTAGGCTTTAAGTTCTTTGTGGATGTTGAGATATTCTTTCCACTCTTTACTTAGGTATTTATCTATAAAACTCAGCATATTCTTATCCTCCAATAGCAATCATACTTCTATTCTTCATTTTATCCATTTGAAGCTGATCAAACTCTCCTACTCCTCCTCTTTGCTTTTCTTTGGTTAAGATTGAAGTCATAATTAAACTTTTTATATCTACCCCATTGCGATGAGCGGTAAGCAAATCTGTTTCTGATTGCGAAAATAAACAATTCTTGATTTTACCATCGGCTGTAAGACGGATTCGATTGCAGGTATCGCAAAATGGATTAGTTACAGAAGCAATTACTCCAAAGGTTCCTTTCCCGTCAAATAATCTATAATTTTTAGAAGTATCATTTTTAGCATCCTGAATTTTTAGGATTCTATTTGCCCCGTATTCCTTTTCAATAATTTCATAGATCTTTTTATAAGAGACCTTTCTTTCCCACTCCCATTTATTACCATCAAAAGGCATAAATTCAATAAACCGAACATGCACATTTTCCTTTTGTGTCCATTTCACAAAATCAACTATTTCGTGCTCATTCACATCTTTAATTACGACTACATTGATTTTGGTTTCAAACCCCTCTTTCACTAACAAAGAAATATTCTCCTTGATCTTTTGGAAATAACTTCGGCGTGAAATTTTATTGAATAGTTGCTCGTTCAAGGAATCCAAACTCACGTTGACTTTTTTAATTCCAGCCTCTTTAAAAACATCAATGAATCGATCAACCAGAACTCCGTTAGTTGTAATTGCTAACTCGACTGGTAATTTACCCAACTGAAGGATTACATTTTTCGCATCCTTTTTGATCAAAGGCTCTCCCCCAGTTAATCGAATTTTTTTTACTCCTAAGCCCACAAAAGTTTTCGCAATATCCAAAACTTCCTCACTAGACATGAAACAAGATTTATCTCTTAATTCAATTCCTTCCTCCGGCATGCAATAGAAACATCTTAAATTACATCTTTCAGTAAGAGATATTCTGAGGTAATCGTGAACTCGACCAAATTGGTCTACAATATTTTGAGGAGTCTTATGCATTTAATAAACTAAAATCTTCTTTTGTAAGAATGTTTTGAGCGATTGGAAACAACGTATTATCTTCTCTAAAGATATGTAATCGTAGCATTTCTACAAGTTCTTTTCCATTATTATAAGCCAAATCAAACGTAATTCCTCTCGCTTCATTGTCCTTTAATCGCATGGCCAATCCAAGTAAATTAAAAGAAAGTGTCGCCAACTGAACAAACTTCACATGATCATCTTCCATTAAGTCTACCGGAGTATGTGGATTTTCTCCTTCACTATGCTCTCCGGTTTCAAGCATTCTTTCATGAAGTACTGGAAATAATCCTCTTTCTTCTTTGCGATTGTGCTTCAAAACTTCCTCATCAAAAAAGACAAAGAATTTATTAAAGGTGTCGTTAATTTCTTTTGTAATATAAAAGCCAGCCTCCTTGAATTCGTTGAGCGCCTTTTCAAATTCATCACAATGTTCAATTACTGCCTTATGCTCCTCCATTAATTCAAGTAGCATTTTGTTTGAAACAGCAACATCTTTGGAAACAGTTCTTTTTTCATCATAGGCATCTGGCGGATCCATTGGTGACAATTCTTCCATGTCTTCATCCTTTGTGGCATTTACGATGATAGGATCCTCCTCCTTAAGTTTTTTCTTGATGGCTGCAGTGCTCTCCTTCCCATCAATTCTCTTTCCATCTTTGCTGATTATTCTCATATTTTTCTTTTTAGACAATAAATACTTCTGCTAATATCGGTTGAATGAACAGATAATTATATGATTTAAATCATTTTTATCAAATAAATTCAACAGACTATTAAAAAAAGCAAAGACCCACCCCGACGCTTGGGGTAGGTCTTTAACTATCAGAACATGGAAAAAACTATTTATCGGCTTCCTTCTTCGCCTTTTTCTCTTGAAATGCTTTTTGATCAAAAATTGTTGGATTGAAAACAATCATCACATAAGCCCAATTATTGAAAAGGGTTCTATCTCCACCTTTTAAAGCAGCCATTGTCGCGCTTGAAAACATTTGAGAATACCCCAATTTAAGACTGGTCCATTTGGCAATTTTTACACCAGCTGATAAATCGAGTTCTAAACCAATAAAAGGGTGCATTCCTTTGTACTCACCTGTAGTATTAAAATGATTTTGATCTAATACAGGAGCCGCTGAAAAAAATCCGTGCGCATCCAATCCAATATTGAATTTTTCGTGTTTATAAGCAAACTTAAAATAAGCATCTTGCAAACCAACAGTTCCTAAATGATTCCCTACAAAGAAATAATCCATAAATCCATTGAATTTGTGGTTTGTCCCAAAAAATGGATTAAATGATCTGGAAACACTTCCATAAGAAGCAGAAGTATCTGTTTGCCCTTGACCAGAAAGAATTTCATAACCTAGAGTAAATTTGAAATTTTTCACTTTGTAATAAAGATCCAGTTTAAAATTGAAAGCAGAAATCGACTTCGCTACTTGAGTAGCCGTGCTTCCTAACTGATAAAAACCATTGAACTCTCCACCAAAATCCTTTAGTTTAAAGTTAACATGCGTTCCCATGGTTAAAGAATAATTATCGTGATTTCTTTGAATCAAATTGGAATCGATAAATGAAACCTGTTGTCCTAGCATCAAAACCAATCCACTAATTTTCACTTTGTCTTTGATATTGTAATTCGCCCAGATGTGAGATTCCACTTTGTAATTTCCAGTCGTGGTATAAATGGTATTAAATAAATTCTCTTTGCTTTGGTTATAAGCACCAGCTACATCCAATTTGAACTTATCCCCCATAAATTTAAACATCAACATATCATGACTTCTCGCCTGTTGTGTCCAATTCACAGCACCAAACATTCTCTGGTCGTCATAATTCACTTCCTGACGACCAAATTTCATTCCCCATTTTTTTCCAAATCTAACCAACCCCCAGGCTTCGTGTAATGAAACAGCATTGGCTTCATTGGCAACTAACTGTTTTTGGTTCCCCCAAGTTCTTACATCTTGCAGAGAAACAAAAAAAGTGAATTTCTCATGGTCGTACCTAAATTTCAATCTTGTTCTTTGACTAATAAAAAATGCAGGTTTATTGATTGTATCAGGAAGGGTTTTGTAGCCATTCCTGAACTCTGCTCTTGGTCTCACTTCACCTGATAAATTAAACTGAGAGAAAGAACTACTGCCCACCAATACAAAGGCGGTCCCCACTAGTACTCCTTTTAAATTAAATCTCATAACTATCTGTTTTTATGTATGCTTATTTATTATTGTTTGAATTAAGGATTATCAAATTCTCGTTTTGGCCCTTGATAGTACCACCAGTTTAGGATAAGACAGATAAGATAATAGACCGCAAAACCGTACAAAGCATATTCCGCATGCCCTGCTTTTACTTGTTGACCAAATACTTTAGGAATAATGAATGCACCATAAGCCGCAATAGCTGAAGTCCAACCTAGAACCGGTCCCGCTTTTTCTTTTGGAAAGATGTAAGGAATACTTCTAAAAGTAGATCCATTCCCAATACCTGTAGTCAAGAAAAGAACCATAAAACAAGCAAAAAATGGCCACCAATATTGCTCAGGAGTTTCTGATCCTTTCGCTTGGATTACAAAATAGGCCACTGCAAGAGCTGCAATGATTTGAAAAATGGTACTCCACATTGTTACTTTGGCTCCACTATTCACTTTATCGGCCAAAATTCCTCCAACTGGTCTCACTAACGCACCAAACATTGGCCCTAAAAATGCCCACAACATAATATTTGGGGCATTTGGATTGGCCCATTCTGGATTCTCAGGATTTGTATAGACAAAAATATCCTGAGCTAATTTTGGAAATACCATCGAATACCCAATAAACGAACCAAAAGTCATGGTATAAATGATGGTCATGATCCAATTATGCTTATCACCTAAAATGGAAAATTGTTTTGATAAATTTGCTTTGATTTCCTTAGGAGTTGCGTGCTTCATCAATAACACTGAAAGAATCACAACAACAGGAAGCACAATCCACATCGCAGCATTCTTCATCCCCCAATCTCCCCATGGTAGTCCAACCAATAAATAAGCCCCTACACCAGCAGCAACCAATCCTAGAAACACCATATAAAGCGTTTTGCTCACTCCTTGAGCGGTATTTGGCAGACTTGGCGTTCCTGTGGAAACATTATTCATTCCAAAGAAAGCACCAATAGAAGCTAAAGCAATTAAAGGTACCCAAACCCATGCTCCATTTTGTATTCCCTCAAATGGAATTCCTTTTGCTGAAGTTGCTACTGCACCAACTGTACCACCAAAAATTGAAAAAGTAATAATGAAAGGAATCAATTTTTGCATTACTGCGACTCCTAAATTCCCTAATCCTGCATTCATCCCTAATGAATATCCTTGCATTTTTTTTGGGAAGAAGAATGAAATATTACTCATTGAAGAAGCAAAATTCCCACCTCCAAAACCAGAAAGCAAAGCCATACTGGCAAAAAACAAATAAGGAGAATTAATATCACTCAATGCTAATCCTGTTCCAATAGCCGGAATCAGCAACAAAGCTGTAGTCGTGAAAATGACATTTCGACCACCTCCAAGTGAAATCAAGAATGAGTTTGGAAGTCTTAAAGTTGCCCCTGCTAATCCAGCAATTGCAGGTAGAGTATAGTACAAATTATTAACCTCTTTCAACGCGGCTTTGTATGCATCCGTTCCTGGTGCAAGCCCATCCGTTAAGCCAAAGTTGTATCCAAACTCCTTCATATACTTCACCAAGACTCCCCACATAATCCAAACCGAAAAGGCCAGAAGTAATGCAGGAATAGAGGCCCACAAATTTCTATTCGCAATTTTCTTTCCTGTAGAATTCCAGAAACCTTCGTCCTCGACATCCCACTTTTCAATGTTTACACTCATAATTGTTCGTTTTTAGTTAGCTGAATCAATTGATTCTATATTCTCTTAAACAGCAGCTTCTGCCACCAATTCTTCTTTCTCTTCTACAAGCTCTTCTTCTCCTTCACCAAATGAATTTTTAGGTTCCTTCAAAAGGAGCAAACATGCCACCACACTTACCGCAGCACCAGCCGAAAGAATGAAGAAAAATGTTTTTGAATCCACTTGACTTAGTATGAATAGATATGTAACTGCCCCTACATTCCCATAAGCCCCGGCCATACCGGCAATTCTACCCGTTAAGTCCTTTTTAATCGCCGGAATCATAGCAAATGTCGCACCTTCTGCTCCTTGAACAAACATTGAACAGAACATGGTAATAATTACAGAAACTACAATCCACCAATTTCCTTCGAACATCGGAGCTAATAATTGTGTCCCATTTTGATCTACCCCATCATATCTTGCAATAAGTCCCATCAAAAAGAAACCTAGGGTAATTCCTACCATATACATCAACATGGTCTTTTTTCTAGACCCCATTTTGTCAGAAAGATAACCGCCCAGTGGTCGTGCAAATAGATTCACAAAGGCAAATGACATGGCTACAAATCCCGCCATTTGAGGAGTGAAATTGAATATTCCCTCAAAAAACATAGGAAGCATCGACACTACTGCTAATTCTGCACCAAAATTGGCAAAGTAGGTTGTATTTAATGCGCCCACACTACTGTAAGGATATTTTTCTTCTTCAGGAATCCCGGCTTTCAATCTTGGGACATTGAATTGTAGAATTTTAAAGGCTTTATAGAAATACATGAGAGCCAAAATCCCCCAAATCAAATACATCATCTCTTTGGAGTACATATGTTTGAAAGTTCTTATATGCGTTCCTCCAACTTCAGCCTTATAAAAACCATTTAAATCAGACTTTTCATAAATCGGCATGATCTCCGCTTTGGCGTATTTTTTATTTACTTTCAAAGCATCATATTGCCCAAGAATTTCTTTCTTCTTGATTTTTAGTTTAAGCTTTCCTTCTTTATATACTTCAACTTTTTCGGCATTTTCAAATTTATGTCTTAGCTCAGCACTTGGAGCAGGAGGCGCATCAGCTTTATAAACCTCACTCACTTCTCCATTTGAATACAGTTTAATCTCATTCCCTTTTTTGAAGAAATTATGAGCCCCTCCGGTAGAAAGAACCTGAACCATATCCGCTTCTTCAAGATAAGTTCGAGCGTTATCATCCTGCTCTGTCACTGTAAATTCATGAGAAATAATTTGTTGCTTTTGCAGGTTATTTGCCAATAAACCTAAAGCAGCATATAAAGGAATTGTCCAGAACAAATAACCAAATAACCCTAACCTGGAAGATACAGGCATTATGCTACTTTTCTTCCCTGAAGTCTTTTTCGGTTCAGCTCCTGTCGGATAATCTCGAACAGCAAAATAATAGAACACTCCGTAAGCTGCAGTAATAATTGAGCTAATAGCCATAGACCATCTCCAACCTACTGTACCTCCTATTAAATACAAACCAATAACTGGGATTAAACCAGCCGCAGCAGCGGAACCAAAATTCCCCCAACCTGCATAAAAACCTTCTGCTCTTCCTATATGTTTTGGAGGAAACCAGTTATCCGTCATTTTAATACCGATAACAAACCCAGCTCCAATGGAACTCAATAGCAACCTAGAAACAACCAACTGAACAAAAGAGTCTCCAAATGCGAAAAATAAACCTGGAATCAACATAAGCACCATCAATCCAGCAAATACAACCCGAGGTCCATGTTTATCAACTAAAGCTCCAACAATTATCCTGGCAGGAATAGTTAAGGCCACGTTACATAATAACAAGGACTTAAAATTCTGCATATCCAAAAATGTAAATGCTTCTACCATTGCAGACTTCAATGGAGCCATATTGAACCAAACAAAGAAGGTTAGAAAAAATGCAATCCAGGTATAGTGTAATACCCGTACTTTCTCTTGTGTGAAATCGAATAATTTAAATCTATCTGCTTCCATAATCGTGTATTTGAATACCTAAAATTACCTCTATGCAATAGAGTACTAAATGAGTAAATCACCTTGTCAATGTGATTTATATCATATTTTACGGTATAACCCGACCTAACTTGCTGTGTTTCTATGATTTTCGTCATTTCATTACACTTGATTTTTTTTTGAGTTTTTATAAATTTTTATTTTATGATTTTCGTCATACTTTAATACTATGTTTGCAAACTATCTTTGCTAAAAACATTTATTTATGGAAACAGTAATTTTAATTATGCAGATCGGGCTAGCCCTGCTATTTGTTTACTTTGGATCCCTCAAAGTCTTTCTTCCTTTTGAAAAAATAAAATCTAAAGTAAGCTGGGCCGAAGATTACCCAGTTTCGAGACTTAGACTCTTCGGTTTTATTGAGATAATTGGCGGTTTAGGACTCATCCTGCCTCATCAATTAAATATTTTTCCAATACTAACTCCGATGGCAGCAACGGGACTCGCTATGGTTATGGCAGGAGCCGCAATGGTCCATCTAAAAAGAGATGAATTCGCAAATATTTTCCTCAATATTTTTATCATTTTTCTTTTAGCAGGAATCGGTTTCAATACTCTTTTAGAAGTATTTCACACCACGGAAATCTAGATAAAAATTTCAAAAACAAAACAATACAAGGACTTAGAGATTAATTCCATTATATTTCTGATTATTTTCTTGTCTTTTTATGATATAAATCATACTTTAATCTTAAAAAGATAATTAGCTTTGATTGTATTCAATTTATATAATATGGAAGCACATAAAACATACACCTCTAAAACAGTTGGAGAAATTGTTGCTGAGGATTACAGAAAGGCTAAGGTTTTCAGATCTTACGGGATTGATTTTTGTTGTGGTGGAGGAAAATTATTAGAAGACATCATTTCAAACAAAAAAATTGATTTAGAACAAATATTAGGAGAGTTACATCAAGTAGATCAATCAGACTCAGAGTTAGATCAAACAAATTTTGATGAATTAACTCTTGAAGATTTGTCTGAATACATTGTTTCAAAACATCATACATATACAAAAGAAACAATGGAACAGATTCTTCCTTTAATCAATAAAGTTGCAAGAGTACATGGTGATTGGAAAGCAGAACTAGTTAAAATCAATAATCATTTTATAAGTCTTCATACAGAACTAACTACACATATGATGAAAGAAGAGAATGTGCTTTTTCCTTATATCGTTCAGCTTAGTAGAGGACTAGTTGCAGAGTCACCTTTTGGATCCATTGAATACCCAATCAAAAATATGGAACTGGAACATGATGTTGCAGGAGACCTAATTTTGAGAATTGAAGAGCTTTCAGATAACTATACTTTACCTGAAGGCGCATGTAACTCTTATACGGTTGTCTACAAATTACTTCGTGAATTTCAAGATGATTTAATGCAACATATTCATTTAGAGAATAATATTCTTTTCCCTAAAGCTGCTTTGCTAGAAAAACAATTAAAAAATTAGGAAGATGAAAGAATTAGATAACTCAACTATAGAATCAAGCAAATTAGCAGAACAGGCATTTAATTTCTGGTTTAAGGATAAAGAACATATTCGATCTCCTTTTCCAGACTATATAAGACCTCAGCTAAAAAGAGATTCTACTGAAAAGTTTTTCGAATGGGCTAAAAATGTTCCAGAAAAAGCCAAGGAAGAACTAAATGAAGAAATGATTGGAGAGAAATTCGAGGAATTAATCTTTGAAACAGCAATGGGATTGGTAAAAACAGAGGATGAAAAAATCACAATCTTATACCCTTTCCTACCAAGAATAGGAGATAAAATAGTGAACGAAAATAACGAAGAACAAATAGTGACAGACAGAAGTATTCTTAAAGATGCTGACCATAGTTTTTTAAAAGTAAAAATCACTGATTCTAAAACTGGAAAAATTTCTGAAACCAAGTTTGAATTGCCATTTACCGTTTAGTTTAGTGAGGTGTGGATTATATCGATAATCAGCACGAGAGATGCCCTTTTCATTTATTTGATTAGGGCATCATTTTTATAATAGCTTTCGGATACAATGTTTCCTAAAGTATCATAACTTCTTTGTAAGCCCTCTAATTTATCTTCCTTATAATTTCTTTCAACTACAACCCTTCCTTCTACATCAAACCACTTCCAAACTCCCACTTTTTTTCCTAAATGAAAATTCCCAATAATAGACGCCTTCCCATTATCGTGGTACCAAACCCATTTTCCTTCATTTAGATTATTCTTTTTTTGACCAATTCTTTTCTGTTGGCCATTTTTGTAAGGCTTCACCTGATCCTCTCTCTGCCCAAACTGAAAAATAGCCCAAACAACGATGAGAAGAGCTGTAAAAATTTTATGCGTGCTGTTGTATTGAAACATTACTCATGTCTTGCCCCCTTAAATATTCGAAACAAATGTAAAAGTGATGGAAACAATGCATCCATGGATTCTTTCGCCCCATTGGTAGACCCTGGTAAAGTTAAGATCAATGTCTCTCCCTTTACCCCACACACACCTCTTGATAGCATAGAAAAAGGAGTTCGATCTTGCCCGTACTTTCTTGCAGCTTCCATAATACCAGGAATCTCTCTATCCAACATTGGAAGAACAGCTTCTGGCGTTACATCTCTTTTCGACAAACCTGTTCCTCCAGTAAAAATGATCATATCTTCATTATCAGCACATGCTTTATTTACTTCTGTTTGAATTCGATCGATTTCATCAGGGATGATCGTATAGTTCGATATTGCAACTCCTGACTCTTCTAATTTTGCTATAATTGCCTTTCCTGCTTTATCCTCTTTTTGTCCAGCTGAAATAGTGTCGGAACAAACAATAACATTGGCTTTGAGATCCTTTCTAAATTTGTCTTTGAAATCAGACTTCCCTCCTTTTTTAGAAATTAATTTGATGTTTTTGATTTCTACACCTTTATCAATAGGCTTTAGCATGTCGTACATATTCAATGCAACCACACTTGCACCATGCATGGCTTCCACCTCAACTCCAGTCTTGTAAATGGTTTTTACAGTAATTAGAATTTTCACTTCCAAACCGTCAATTTCATATTCGATTTTAGTGTTTTCAATCGGCATTGGGTGGCAGTCAGGTAATAAATCTGGCGTTTTCTTTACTCCTAACAAACCAGCTGCTTTACTCATCTCAAAAACATCCCCTTTCGGAACTGTTTTATTTTGAATCGCTTCGATTGTTTCTTTCTTACTGACCTGAACAATGGCTTGAGCCAATGCTATTCTCAGCGTATTAGATTTACTTGTAATGTCAACCATATTTTTATGTTTATCCTCCAGCAAAGGGAGGTAATAATGCTACTTCTATTTGATCCGAATTCGCATCTAGTTCATCAGTCAAACTCTGATTAATTGCCAATTGGTACTGCATAGAACAAAGAAATTCAAACCTTTCTTCTAAATATTCTTTTATTGACTCTTTATCCGAAAAATTCGATTGTATCGCCTCTTCGGAAACCCCTACTTTCTCAGCAATCATTCCAAAATAAAGTATTTTAACTGTCATCATTTCAATTTTTCTAATTCTGCTGGGGAGTTGAAATTCCAAAATACTTTTTTATCAAATTTAGAGGAATCTATTTGAATCAATTTCGTTCCAAGCATTTTATTCAATAGCTGAAGCTTTAACCGATCCTCCTTCATAGCCTTTAAAAATTCTTTTTCATCTGATTTTCTATACAAACCAATCAATGGATATACTTTTCCTTCAAACTCTACCACATTGATTAAATTTGAATCACATTGCTTCAAGAAATACTCTAGCAATTCCGCATTCACATATGGAGAATCACAACTTAAAACCAAAACCAACTCATGTTTTGCCTGTTTTAAAGCGGTATAAATTCCCCCAACAGGTCCTCTTAGTTTTATTTCATCCTGAAAAACAGATACTCCAAATTGCTCATAGTCCTTGTTATTTGAAATAATAACAACTTCTTCAGTCACTTGTTTCAAAGTTTCCAGAACATGCTCAACCATTGTTTTACCATCAATCTGAACGAGCCCCTTATCTGTTCCCATTCTACTGCTTTCTCCCCCCGCTAAAACAACACCTGTAGTCTTCATAATTTTAGTTCAAAAATAAAGTCTTTCCTATTTCCAAAGAATGACTCAAATCATATTTATCTGATAATGTATACATCCACCATTGTACCGGCTTCCACCTTCCGAGACTCTCCTTCAATGTGGATTAAACAATTTGCATCAACAAAAGAACTCAACATCGCAGAACTTTGTCCTCTGCTTACCGAGACTTTCCCTTCCTCTAAAATCCCTTTCAATAAAAAGCCTCTAGATCCTTTTTTAATAAAATCCTCTGTTAGAACTGCTTTGGTTTTCTGCAGAAATGACTGCTTTCTTCCCCTCATAATATTCAATGCAGGTTGCACATACATATAAAAACATGTGAGAACTGCCGCAGGATTCCCGGGCAAGGCAAAAACCCTCTTATTTCCTATTTCTCCATAAAATATAGGTTTCCCCGGCTTCTGATTTAGCTTATAAAAAATCTGCTTTACTCCAATTTGATCTAGCGCATCTTTTACAAAATCATAATCTCCAACCGAGATGCCTCCCGTGATTAAAACAAAATCATTTTTATCTAATTGATGAGAAATCATTTTCACTGTTTCCTCAAACTGATCTAGTATTCTTTCCACTTCTCCGGTCAAACCAATACTTTGCAAAGAAGCTCTCAAAGTATAAGAATTCGATTCATAAATTTTACCCGGTTCTAAATCTTCTCCTAAGGAAGACAATTCATTTCCTGATACCACAATCCCAACTCTTGGTTTTCTCCAAACTTTTACTTTAGATACACCAATTCCACTCAATAAACCAATACTTGCAGAGTTAATCTCGGTTCCCTTATATAAGGCCACACTACCTTGAGCCAATTCCTCTCCCTGAATTCGAATACTTGTTCCTTTTTTTAACTCTTCTGTCAGGAAAATACCTCCACTATCAAGCTCAACAATTTCCTGTTTTGCAATTGATGTAGCTCCTTTTGGTATCATGGCTCCGGTAAAAATCCGAATAGCCTGACCTGCCTTAAGCTCTTTCTCGAACATTTCATCACCGGCTTTTGTTTCTCCAAGCAATTCATATCGACCTCCTTCCCCACAAACCGCATATCCATCCATGGCAGATTGACTAAATGGCGGTAAATCAATTGGAGATAAAACATCTTCAGCTAAGACACTACCCAAAGCATCTAAAAGATCGATTTCGACTAGTTCTTTCTCAACTCCGGTAGATTCTATTAAGTGTATTGCTTCTTGTATCGATTTCATAACAACAAAAATAACATAGTTACGCGATAAAAACACGAAATATCCGCAACGCATTTATATGATTTTTATCATACTTTTTATTGACGAAAGATTACTTTTTTATGTTTTTATTTAATATCTTTAATTTATATCATAGTTTTAAAAAATATAAAGCGATGAAGAAAGTAAAAAATATAATTCCTTCTTGCCTTGATTGTCAGAACAAAAACAAAGTTTTCTGTGCGATGTCAACCGAAGAAAAAGCCGAAGTTTCCAGAGAAAAAGGTCACAATTTCTATAAAAAAGGGCAAACTATTTTTTATGAGGGAAATCATTCCAATGGCCTTTACTGTATTCATAGTGGAAAAGTAAGTTTGACAAAATTGGGAGATGATGGAAAAAGACAAGTAGTTCGTTTCGCTAAAGAAGGAGAGATTTTAGGTTATAGATCTTTAATTAGTGGTGATTCTTATCAAGCCACAGCTACCGCTATAGAAGATTGCACGATTTGTTTTGTCCAAAAGGAAAAATTCAATGAGCTTATTGCTACAAATGCAGGTGTAGCTGTGAATTCTATGCAACTACTCGCTAGTGATTTAAGAAATGCTGAAAACAAGCTTATTTCCATCGCTCAGAAATCTGTTAAAGAAAGAATCATTGAGTCCATTCTTTTACTTCAAGAAACTTTTGGATTTGAAAATGACGGGGAAACACTAGACGTCACATTATCCAGAGCCGAAATAGCTGACACAGCAGGAACAACAACTGAAACAACCATTAGAACTCTTGCTAAACTTAGCGACGAGAACTTAATTAATTTGGTAGGTAAAAAAATTAAAATCCTAAATTTAGGAGAGTTAAAAAAGGCCTGTTCAGTTTTGGACTAATTTACGTTCATCAAAAAGGAAGATGATTTGAATCATTTTCTTTGCAAAGACCATTCTTTAGATTTACTCAAATTTCAAGAATGGAAGTACAAGAATTTTTCGAACTCACAAAGCATGCTTTTAATAAAGAAGCTGTCCATGTTCATCACTATAAGAAGGGAGAATACCTCTTTACAAAAGGCCATGAAATTGAAGAGATGTATTTCCTTTTAGAAGGAGAACTTGCTATTGAAAAAAACAAACAACTTATTTGGATAGCTAAAAAGAATGAATTCATTGGGATTTGCTCTTATTTCATTGGTGAAAACAATTTTGCATATTCAGCTAAAGCCAATTTCGATTCAAAAATTATAACAATTGAAAAAAAAGAATTTGATCGGGTAGTTCAAGACAATTCTGATCTTAGAAATGATCTGATGCAATTGTTCTGCCAGAGAATCGATTATACACTCAGTAATATTAAAGTATTTTCTGATCTATCCCGAAAGAAAAGAATTATTGATTTTCTAGTCAGAAATATCGAAAGCAACCAAAAAGTGATCAATCAGAATTATGAACTTCATTACAGTTCAACTCAAATAGCCGAGTTTGTCCATATTCCAAAATATTTCACACTTAAATTCTTAAAAGAACTTCAAGCTAAAAACATACTGAAACTTTCTTCTAAAAACATCACTATAACGGATTTCAAAGGTCTTAAATTACTGCTAACCTTGAAAGGTGTAAACTTATGACCTAAGAATTTTCTAACTCAAAGCCAGAATAAAACCTTGCGGATCTAACAAGCAATAAGTTGGGTCTGTGAGGTTTTTGATTTGAGTGTTTTACTAACTGCAAAGGTCACAAAGGAGGCGAAAGAGTTAAGTTCTAAGTGAGATTATTGGTTTTTGATGAAGTTGATTACTATTTGGAAGTAATTTTCTCCGCCTATTTGCCAAAGATTGTTGTGACCTGCTCCTTGAATGGGTATAAATTGTTTTTCTCTAGATGGAATTGATTCATAGATCTGTTTCCCGTATTTGAAATTTATGTTTTCATCTTCGGTTCCGTGGACAATTAAAATTGGTTTTCGAATTTTTTCTGCAGCTTCTATGGTAGATGCCTCATTAGGATCAAAACCTGCATTCTCTGCTCCTATTTTGGAAGCATAATCACAAACTGCATCTGGAAACAAGGGCAATTTATTTTGAATATATTCCTTGGCAATTGTTTGATAGTCTGTAAATGTACTTTCCGAAATCCCAGCAATGATCCGATCATCTTTATTCATGCTCTGAATGACCACCGACCCTCCTAAACTTTGACCCCAAAGCACAAATTTTTGAATATGAAATTCTTCACTTGCAAATTGAATCAACTGTCGAACATCTTCACTTTCCTTCACTCCAAATGTGCAATATTCACCCTCGCTTTCCCCATGACACCTTTGATCAAAGACGATAACATCAAAACCATTTGACGCAATTCCATCTACGATTTGATAATAATTTTCTTTTCTAGATCGAATCCCGTGCACAAGAACAACACATATTTCAGATTTCACATCAGCTCGAATAATCCTCCCTTTCAATTTTAGATTATCTGATGTTTCAATTGAAAAAGCTCGACTCACATACTTTCCAGAGTAGTTGATTTCTTCAGGAGTTTCTTTCATCCAGGAAATAGGCCAAGAATTGACTTTCACAATCAATCTTGGAAGCATCCATTGTACAAATGCGCCATAACACAAAACCAAAATCCCAAAGATTATAAGAATTCTCTTGAGCCATTTCTTTTGCATGCGACAGGAACGTCACTTAAATGGCCGTATTATTCATTTAGGATTATTTAACAGGTCACCAACCTCATAGGTCTAACAAAAATGGGCATCTGACCTAGGAGGTTTACGAAGCGAAGATTATGATTGGCGTGTTTTTTTTAACCGCAAAGGGCGCGAAGGAGGCACAGAGGACGCGGAGAAATTATTCTTTCGCTTTGTGGCTTATGACCTTCGACTTATTTTTCCGCATCTTCAAATTCAAAAACTCGACTCCCAGTGAGTAAGCCATGGCGAAATACACATATCCTTTCGGTACTTCGATTTGGACTCCTTCTAAAACGAGTAATAACCCGATCATTAAGAGAAAAGACAGTGCGATCATCTTGATTGTGGGTCTTTCATTGATGAAATCGGAAATTTTCTTGGCAAAAATCAACATAACGATCATGGAGATGATGACTGCGATGATCATGATGACTAAATTACCTGAAAGTCCGATCGCCGTCAAAATGGAGTCAAATGAAAAAACTACATCGATCAGGACAATTTGAAGGATTATTTTTACAGGTGTCGAGAATTTTCTACTCTTTTCATCTTCATGTTCGTAGCCTGTTACTTTATCGTGAATTTCAGTGGTTGATTTGTACATCAGAAATAATCCACCGGCAATCAGAATTAAATCTCTTCCTGTGAATCCTCTCCCGAAAAGTTCGAACAATTCCTGCTTCATCCCAATAATCCAGGTGATTCCGAAAAGGAGTCCGACTCTAACTCCGAGAGCCAATAAAATACCAATATTCCTTACTCGATTAACATGTTTGGGCTCCACTTTATTCGATAAAATGGAAATGAAAACGATGTTGTCGATTCCCAAAACGATTTCTAAAATTGTCAGAGTAAGTAAACCGGTGATGCCTTCCCAGGTTAAAAGTGCTTCGAACATAGTGCTTTAAAATTTGGTTCAAAGATAGTTGTTCGTTTTTATTTACAGGGTAAACAAATTTCTGAAAATTCTTTGCCTCATTTTCTTTCCAATCCAAATCCTTTGTCTACCTTTGCGTCCCGTAGTTACAAAATCAAATTAAACATGTCGAATTCTACAAAGTATGTGTTTGTAACCGGGGGAGTTACATCGTCTTTAGGAAAAGGAATTATTTCCGCCTCATTAGCCAAATTACTTCAAGCTCGTGGTTATTCCGTAACCATTCAAAAACTCGATCCTTACATCAATATTGATCCAGGAACTTTAAATCCATATGAGCATGGAGAATGTTATGTAACCGATGATGGTGCAGAAACAGATTTGGATTTGGGTCACTATGAAAGATTCCTGAACACGCCGACTTCGCAAGCTAATAACGTAACTACAGGTAGAATTTATCAGTCGGTGATTGAAAAAGAAAGAAGAGGAGAATTCCTTGGAAAAACAGTTCAGGTCATCCCTCATATTACCGACGAGATCAAAGAAAGAATTCAAATCCTTGGCAAAAAAGGAACTTACGATATTGTAATTACGGAAATCGGTGGAACAGTGGGTGATATTGAATCCTTGCCTTATGTGGAAGCTGTTCGCCAGATGATGTGGGAATTTGAAGATGATTGTACGGTGGTGCATTTAACTCTAGTTCCTTACTTAGCTGCAGCGGGAGAATTGAAAACGAAACCTACTCAGCACTCGGTAAAACAACTTTTAGAATTGGGAGTTCAGCCAGATGTTTTGGTTTGTAGAACGGAACATGATTTGGATCTGACTTTAAGAAAGAAGATTGCGAAATTCTGTAACGTTTCTGTTGATGCTGTTATTGAATCCAAAGATGCGAAATCCATTTACGAAGTGCCCTTGATGATGATGGAAGAAGAATTGGACAAGGTGGTATTGGAAGAATTGCATTTGCCGCGTACTTCGGTTCCTGATTTGAGCAATTGGAAAGAATTTCTGGATAAACTGCACAATCCAAAAGACGAAGTAAATATCGCTCTAGTAGGAAAATATGTAGAGTTGAAAGATTCCTACAAATCGATCACAGAAGCATTTATACATGCTGGAGCCGTCTTGGAATGCAAAGTGAATTTGAATTGGATCCACTCGGAATCTCTTACTGAAGAGAATGTAGAAGCAAAATTGGGCGGACACCATGGAGTATTAGTTGCTCCTGGATTCGGAACAAGAGGTATTAAAGGAAAAATCACGGCTGTGAAATATGTGCGTGAAAACAAGATTCCTTTCTTCGGAATTTGTTTGGGAATGCAGGTTGCCGTTATTGAATTTGCAAGAAATGTGATTGGATTGAAAGATGCACATACCGTGGAAATTTCTCCTGAATGTGAAAATCCTGTGATTTCGATGAGGGAAGAACAAAAGAAAATTACAGACATGGGAGGAACCATGAGGTTAGGTTCTTATGCTTGTAATTTGATTTCCGATTCAAAAGTTTACCAAGCTTACAATCGAGAAATGATCAAGGAAAGACATCGTCATAGATATGAATTTAATAGTGAATATTTAACTCAGTTTGAGGATCACGGAATGAAGGCCAAAGGAAAAAACCCAGAAACAGGATTAGTGGAAGTTGTGGAGATTGAAGACCACCCATGGTTTGTTGGGGTACAGTTTCACCCAGAGTACAAATCGACTGTTGCAAATCCGCACCCATTGTTTGTTGGATTTGTGAAAGCGGTTCTGGCGAATAAATAAATTATTCTTATTAACTTTGCGCCCCTTAAAAAATTAAGATAAATGGACAGAAATTCCTTAATTGGACTCTTATTGATCGGTGCGGTATTGATCGGTTTTTCAATTTACAATACCTCTAACTTACCTGACCCTGAGAAAACTGAGAACTCCAAGAAAGACAAAAATATTGAAGTAATTGATGAAAATCCTAAGTCTACGATTGTTCCTGCGGGATATATTGTAAAAGAGGATTCCATTGGAAATGCCATCTTAGACACAGCTGGAAATCCAATTTATACTGATACACTTACAGGTAAAGACACCGTTTTCACTGTTAAGATTGATCCTACCACCACTGTTGATACACTTTCAGCTGGAACGGATTCAGTTGTGACCCCTACCAAAGACATGTCGGCGGACCTGGACAAGAGATACGGCATTCTTGCTTCAAAAGCAGTAGAGGCAGACCCAACCAAAGTAGAATACTTTACTATTGAAAACGAAAAGCTTAAGGTTCAAATCTCTAGCAAAGGTGGAAAAGTAGCTCAGGTTGATTTAAAAGAATACAAGTCTTACCAGGATTTTAGTGAAGGGAATGAAACGGCAATGACTTTCACTGATGATAAAGGAACGAAACAAGCACTTTTCTTCACGATGAACGGAATTGAGTATTCAACTTCCAAATTCTATTTTGAAAAAGTAAAGCATACAGAGAAAGAATTAGTACTTCGATTAACCTCTGGATCAAATAATTACATCGAGTACGCTTATATTCTTGGTGATAATAATTATGATATCGATTACACCATCCGTGTTAATGGCTTTGATAAAATGGACAAGTCTTCGGTAGCTTTGTACAATGACATGAAGATTCGAACTTCAGAGAAATCATTGGAGCAAGAAAGAAGAATGTCTACTGTGTTCTTCAAATACAACGAAGATTCCTACGATTACATCTGGGAAAATCAGGAGAAAGTTTTAAAGCTTGAACAAAAAACAGAATGGGTTGCTTTCAAAAAGAACTACTTCTCTACTTTCATCATGGCGGAAGACGGATTTGAAGGTGAAGGAAGTTATATTGAAACAACAAAATTAACTGATCCTGATTATGTGATCGAGTGCTCTTCTTTATTGTATTTGGGACTTTCTGATAGTAAAACTGAAAAACATATTAAGTGGTTTTTTGGTCCGAATGACTATCAATTATTAGCAAGTTATGACAAGGAAATGGAAGATGTGATCAACTACGGTTGGGGGCTATTCCGTTGGGTAAACATTTATCTGATTCAACCATTGTTTAACTTACTTTCAAACATGGGAATGAGTATTGGTATTGCGATTTTTGTCATCACTTTGTTGATCAAATTATTGCTTTCTCCTGTTTCCTTCAAAATGTATGTTTCTTCTGCTAAGATGAGAATCCTTAAGCCAAAGATCGATGAGATCAATGCAAAATATCCAAACAAGGAGGATCAAATGAAAAAGCAAATGGAAGTAATGCAATTGCAAAGAGAATCCGGAGCCAACATGTTCTCAGGATGTATTCCGATGCTATTACAGATGCCTATTTTGATTGCAGCATTCCGTTTCTTCCCATCTACAATTGCGTTGAGACAACAAAAATTCTTATGGGCAGAAGACCTTTCGACTTACGATCAAATTGCTTCCTGGACAGGTGATTCTTTCATTACAACGATCTATGGAAATCACGTCAGTTTGTTTACGCTTTTGATGGCTGGAACAACACTTTTTTATACTTGGTACAATAGTTCTAATGTGACTCAACCACAGCAACCTGGAATGCCAAACATGAAGGTGATGATGTACATCTTCCCAGTGATGATGATCTTCTGGTTCAACAGCTATTCTTCAGGTCTTTCTTACTATTACTTCATCTCTACATTGATGTCCATCCTGATCATGGCAGGTATCAAAAGATTCTTTGTAGATGAAGCAAAACTGCAAGCTAAAATGGAAGCACTCCAAGCCGAATCTGGAAAAAAAGACAGCAAGAAAAAGTCTAAATTCCAAGAAAGACTGGAGATGATGCAGAAAATGCAACAAGAAAAACAAAAGCAGAATAAGAAAAAGTAACCTGATTTTAGATTTACGATTGTAAATTTTAGAATCATCTCGATATTTCAAAGCCGACATTTGTCGGCTTTTTTTTAAATAAAAAAACACAAGCAACAACTCCTAACTTTAATAAACTCCGCATTCTACATTCTAAATTCTACATTCTAAATTCTACACTCTAAATTCTACACTCACTTTGGCTTCATCTTTGTATCTTTACTCAATAAACCTAGAGCATATGAAAAAGATTTTTGTTTTAGTACTGTTAAGCAGTTTTGTTTTTGCTTGTGGAAGTACTAAGGAAGCTAGTAAAACAACGAAGACTGAAGAAAATTCAGTTTCGAATAACACTGTTGGTAATTCCAATGACAAAATCAACTTGGATGAGTATAAAGAAGATTCTTTGTTGGTTCATATTGAGTTGGGCGCTTGTTTTGGAAGATGTCCTGTAGAAAAATTTTCGATTTATGCGAGTGGTAATTTCACCTATGAAGGTATCAGCAATACTGATAAAATCGGAGAATTCACTGGTAATATCAAAGCTTCTGAGGTAAAAGAAATCTACCAGATGATGAGTAATCTGAGAATAGAGGATTATCCCGAAAAATTTGGTTATGCCGTGACCGATGTTTCCACCAAGGCCATTGTTTTCAATTACAAGGGAAAAAGAAAGAAAATTCTTTACAAAATGTATGAAGATTATACGGAGTTAAAAGATTTCTTGACTCGGGTAAGAGGCATCATGGCCAATGGAAAATATCACCGAAAAGTAAAAGAATAAGCCATGCGTTTTGTTTCTATCGTCACCCTTTCTTTGCTTTTTCTAACTACTTGTGGGAGCCAGAAAAAAGGAGAGAACAAACAAGAGAATTCGCCTGAAACAAGTCTTTTCGCAGATTCCCTTTTAGTCCAAAAAGTACAGTCTCATGTAAATGTTTTGTGTACTACTAGTCGACCAAGAAACCATGAAAACATGGAAATTCTTGACTCGGTTGCCACTTACATTTTCCATCAATTTGAAGCTTATTGCGACACGGTTTATTACCAAACTTTTGAAGTCAATAAGAAAACTTATAAAAATGTAATCGGCGTTCTGAATGTTAATGCTTCTGAATTAGTGGTTATTGGCGCACATTACGATGTTTGTGGAGAAACCCCTGGGGCAGATGACAATGCCAGTGGAGTTTCAGGACTGATAGAAAGTGGCCGTTTACTTTCCAAAAAAGAAATCAAGAATCGCATTGAATTGGTAGCCTTTACTCTGGAAGAACCGCCTTATTTCAGAACAGAGAATATGGGTTCTTACCATTATGCAAAAAAGCTTAAAAAAGAAAAAGCAGATTTAAAATACATGGTTTGCTTGGAAATGATTGGATATTACGATGAGAATAAAAATACTCAGGAATATCCCGTGGATGCCATGAAACATCAATATGGTACTCAAGCCAATTTCTTAGCCGTTGTGGAAAATGAGAAACAAGGAAATGTAGGTAAAGATCTTTTCGACAAACTTAAAAGTCGATCGAGTATTAAATATGAGTATGTACAAGCGCCTTCTTTCTTGACGGGTGTGGATTTTTCAGATCATCTTTCATTTTGGAAGCTGGGTTTAAAAGCCTTCATGATTACCGATACTTCCTTTTATCGAAACAAGCATTATCATGAAGATTCTGACAAACCTGAACTACTCGACTACAATAAAATTGCGCTTTTTGTAGTTGATTTTGTAAACTCTTTTTAGGTGAACAATAGGTTTCTAAAATCTGGAATTCAAACGTTGCAAAATGTACATCGATTTCGATTGTATTGGATTTTTCTTCCTTCACTTCTTATCTGGTTAGGCTATTTTGTAGTCCAATTTCAGTCCCAGTCGTTTTTTGATTATTTCCATGAATTTGATACCATTTCCATATTTGGATGGGAATGGGAACTAAAATCTTATATTTCAGGAGTTGAATGGTTCTATTTTCTGATTTTGTTTGAGCTATTCAAGTTTATAATCCTTACTCTTCTCTCCCCTTTTAATGCCTACATTTCAGAAAAGTATGATCAAAAGCTAACAGGCAATCAATTCAAATTTTCATGGAGTAGAATGATCGAGGATATATTTCGTGGATTGATTATTTCGATCACAGGATTTTCACTTGAAATGTTCCTGACAATATTATGGCTGTTGATCAATCTGATTTTACCATTCGAAGGATTAACACCCGTCATTCTACTCTTGATTTCCTCCTTTTTCTTTGGATTCGCCTATATGGATTATTCCTTGGAAAGACATCGATTCGATATCATTCAAAGCTGGCAATTCGCATTCAAAAATGGAAAAACCTGTTTTACAATTGGACTGATCTTTTCTCTAATCATGCTCATCCCGCACGCAGGTATCATACTAGCACCCCCATTGATCACACTCTATGCCACCAACATTTTCCTAACAACAAATTCACAATAAAAAGCCCGCAGGGCCTCAAAGAACCCCAAAGAGGTTCAACAACCATAAAAAAGCCCGCAGGGCCTCAAAGAACCCCAGAGGGGTTCAACAATCATACACCCCGAGCTAAGGCACATACTTGGGGTCATAGCATACCTCATGAGTCTCCAAGAACTCAATATACTCTTCCAAAAATGAACGATAGGCATGGTGTGCCTCTTGGTTTTTAACGTAATTCACTACTCTCTCCTTCTCCTTGATGGAATATGTGAAAGCACCAAAACCCGCTTGCCATCCAGAAAATCTAGGAAAAACTTTCTCCTTTTTGATCCACTGAGTGGTTGCAAGTTTAATATCCTTAACTAGATCGGATACCGCTACCGAAGGATGGACATCTACCACGATATGAATGTGATCTTCCACGCCATTGATTTGATAGGCCAGGCATTTTTTCTTCTCGCAAAGTCCTCGGATGTATTTGAAGAGTTCTTCTCTGTTTTTCTTGTCGAGTGTTTTTTCTCGTCTTTTTGTTCCCCACACCAGTTGGTAGAGGATTTGGGTGTATGTAGACATTTTGGTTTTTGATTTAAGTGTTCTGCAAGATACGCTTTTACGGTTGTTGGACCCTTTTCGGGTCCTTTAAATTTGAGATTTTTGCTTTGTTTAACGGTTGTTGGACCCTTTTCGGGTCCTTAAAATTTGAGATTTTTGCTTTGTTTAACGGTTTTTGGACCCCTTTAGGGTCCTTTTATTTGTGTTTTTCCCTCGCTTGATCGGTTGTTGGACCCTTTTCGAGTCCTTTTGTTTTGGGATTTTTTCTTTGTTTTACTTTTGTTGGACCCATTTCGGGTCCTTTTGTTTTGGGATTTTTTCTTTTTTTCTTTTTGTTGGACACCTTTGATCCTCTTGATTTGCTAGAAAATCTTATTTTTATACTTTAAAGATTTAGCTCAATGGCAGACAAAAAAATTGATTTTACTGAATTTCAGAAAACGGATTTTGATTCGTGGAAAAATAAAGTAATTGCCGACCTCAAAGGAAAGGATTATAGTATTCTTCAATTTCCAACGGATGAAGAGATTGAAATCCAAGCGATTATCGAACCTAAAATCATAGATCGAAACGATCCGGACATTGCTCCTTATACAAGAGGAGACAAGCAAGACAACAACGACTGGGTTATTTTCAAATCGTATGAAGATACTGTGACGAATGCTGATTTGCTTTACGATCTTAACAAAGGTATTTCGGGAATTGATCTGACTTTTGATTCATACCATCACATTGACCAATTGCTTGAAAATGTGGAATTGGAGTACATCTATTCTTCTTTTTCAGTTAAGACTCCTGATCAGGCCTGCCAATTGCTTGAAAAACTTCCTGGAAGTGCAAATGGTTGGGTAAATTTTAATCCGATTGCCAAAGATTCTCTTGTCGGAATTGATGAAGTATTGAAATATACCATTCCTCGACCAACGTTTAAGGCTTTCAACATTGATGGAGCTGATATTCGAAACAGAGGTGGAAATATCATTGATGAAGTCGCTTATTTACTTTCTTGTGGCAATGAGTATTTGAACCATTTTAGGTTTACAGGAATCCATACCGATCTGGTAACTGAGAATATCTTGTTTACAACAGGAATTGGACCTAATTACTTTTTCGAAATGGCTAAAATTAGAGCTATCCGTATGCTTTGGGCAAACATTGTGGATCAATATCATCCTGAAAGTTCAAAAGCATTTAAAATACATCTTCATGCAAAGACCATGTCCTTGAATTTGCACGATGAAGACCCATACAACAATTTGCTGCGCCAAACTACTGAAGCCATGTCGGCTGCAATTGGCGGAGTGGACTCCATGGAAGTCGTGCCTTACCAAGGAAAATCTGCTGACGAGAAAGAACTTTTCCAAAGAATGGCCAAAAACATTCAGTTGATTTTGAAAGAGGAATCCATGATCAATCAAGTTATTGATCCGGCGGGTGGTTCTTACTATATCGAGCTTTTGACTGAAGAAATTGCGAAGCGAAGTTGGAAAAAGTTTCAGGAAATGGAAGCGCAAGGGGGATACATGGAAATTTATGACGATTTCATGCAAGGCCTGGTAGGAAAAAGAACGGATTACCTTTCTTCCATTGAGTCAGGTAAACGAGTGCAGATCGGGGTAAACAAATACCAAATGGTAAAAGCTTAAACAATGAACAGAATTGATTTTTCAACTATAGAATACAATGCTTTAGATCAGAAAGATTCCAACCATACTGGTCAGCACGATACTTTTCAAACATCAGAAGGAATACCTCTCCGAAATTTCTATAAGGAGGATGATGTGAAAAATGCACCTCAGCTAGGCTACCAATCTGGAATACCTCCCTATTTGAGAGGACCATATTCCACGATGTATGCGATCCGACCTTGGACGATCAGACAATATGCTGGCTTCTCTACTGCTGAGGAATCCAACGCATTTTATAGAAGAAATTTGGCTGCAGGTCAAAAAGGTTTGTCCGTGGCATTCGATTTAGCGACGCATAGAGGATATGATTCTGACCATCCAAGAGTGGTTGGAGATGTTGGTAAGGCTGGTGTGGCCATTGATTCCGTTGAGGACATGAAAATTCTTTTTGATCAGATTCCTTTGGATCAAATGTCGGTTTCAATGACCATGAATGGCGCGGTGGTTCCGATCATGGCATTTTATATTGTGGCGGCGGAAGAACAAGGTGTAGATCAAAAATTACTTTCCGGTACCATTCAAAATGATATTCTGAAGGAGTTCATGGTTCGAAATACCTACATCTACCCTCCTCAGCCTTCGATGAAGATTATTTCAGACATTTTTGAATATACTTCGCAAAACATGCCCAAGTTCAACTCCATTTCGATTTCTGGATACCATATGCAGGAAGCAGGAGCTACGGCAGATATTGAGTTGGCCTATACATTAGCGGATGGGTTGGAATATATTCGTTCGGGAATCAACGCAGGTTTGAAAATTGATGATTTTGCTCCACGACTTTCCTTTTTCTGGGCGATTGGGATGAATCACTTCATGGAAATCGCTAAAATGAGAGCGGGAAGAGTCATTTGGGCCAAGTTGATCAAACAATTCAATCCGCAGAATGAAAAGTCCATGGCTTTGCGAACGCATTGTCAGACTTCAGGATGGAGTTTGACCGAACAAGATCCTTTTAACAATGTAGCTCGTACTTGCATCGAAGCGATGGCGGCTGCTTTAGGTGGTACCCAATCATTGCATACCAATGCTTTTGATGAGGCGATCGCACTTCCAACAGATTTTTCAGCTCGAATTGCGAGAAATACCCAATTGTACATTCAGGAAGAAACTGATATTACTAAGGCGGTGGATCCTTGGGGAGGTTCTTACTACGTTGAAAAACTGACAGAAGAATTGATAGAAAAAGCCTGGGGACACATCCAAGAGATTGAAAAATTAGGTGGAATGGCCAAAGCTATCGAAACGGGCTTACCTAAAATGAAAATCGAAGAGGCTGCTGCGAGAAAACAAGCTAGAATCGATTCTGGAAAAGACATTATTGTTGGGGTGAACAACTACCAAACAGACCAAGAATCAGAGTTTGAAATCCTTGAAGTAGACAATACAAAAGTAAGACAGTCGCAAATCGATCGCATCAATCAGATGAAAGCCGATCGAAATGAAGATCAAGTTCAGGAGAGTTTAGCTAGGTTGACTGCCATTGCGGAGTCTGGACAAGGAAATCTATTGGCTCAAGCAATCATTTGTGCCAGACAAAGAGCCACATTGGGAGAAATTTCAATGGCCATGGAGCAAATTTTTGGAAGATATAAAGCAACGATTAAATCAATCTCAGGTGTATACGCCACAGAAGCTATGAATGATGAAGATTTTGAAAAAGCGAAAATACTAGCTGATGAATTTGCTTCCAAAGAAGGAAGAAGACCCCGAATCATGATCGCAAAAATGGGTCAGGATGGGCACGACAGAGGTGCAAAAGTGATTGCTACTTCATTTGCCGATTTAGGTTTTGATGTAGACATCGGGCCTCTTTTCCAAACTCCTGAAGAAGCCGCCAAACAAGCGATTGAAAATGATGTGCATATTTTAGGTGTTTCTTCTCTAGCGGCTGGACATAAAACTTTGGTTCCTCAGGTAATTGAAGAATTAGCTAAAAATGGAAGAGAAGATATCATGGTGATTGCAGGTGGAGTGATTCCTAAACAAGACTATGACTTTTTATATGATGCTGGAGTTTACGGTGTTTTTGGTCCGGGAACTAAAATTCCAAAAGCTGCAGCAGAGATTCTGGAAATCCTCTTAAAAACCTTTGAATAAGATTAAAGGTCTGTACCGTAACTTATTCTAGAAAATATCGTTATTTTTGGGAGAATTGGAATTTCGGCATTAATATTGTTTTAATTCTAGAAAACGTATTTATCATGAAAAAATTGACATACATAACCGCTTTAATTATTTGCTTTTTAGCTGTAAATGCGAATGCACAGCCCCCAAACTATGATGATCTTTTGATCTATTATGCCGATGGAGATTATGAAAAGTTGATCAAAAAAGCTGAAAGATATACCTTGGATGACAAGACTAAAAGTGATCCAATTCCTTACATGTACATGGCTAAAGGATTTTTCGCAATCCATAAAAACCCTGATGGATTCAAAGAGGAATTTACTAAAAATGCTATTGCGACTTCAACCAGATATGCTGAAAGAGCTCAGAAGCTAGACAAGGAAGGCGTGCTTGCTCAGGATGAGACCAATACAGACTTTATTTCCAATTTGAAAAAATACTGGTTAGAAACGATTGATAACGAGATCCTAACAGGAAACTATGGTCGTGCTTTTGGTATTGTAATGAAATATGGAAAATTGTCGGAAGGAGATGCAGGAGTAAGCTATTTGCTTGGTGCCTGTAAATTCCAAAGAAATGACAAAAATGGAGCAACAAAATATTGGGAAGAAGGAGATGCTGCCTTAGCTAAAATCACTTCTACTGGAAATTGGAAATCTGAAGATTATGCCATGTTGAAGTTAGGCGTTTTGGAAACTGCAAAAGCGTTAAAAGCCTACGACGAACTTGGAGAAGCTCAAAAACTATTGAACAAGGTAAAACAATGGTTTGAAGATGATTCCGAATTCATGGACATCTACAATTGCTATGTAAACAGTAAGTGCTAGGCACTCCACTCAAAATAATTTGAAATCCACAGCCGAAAAGTTGTGGATTTTTTATTTTCGCTGCATCCTATAAATAAAAAATGAGACAGCTATTCTTTCTATTACTTTTATTCCCCGTTTTTCCTTTTGCCCAAATTAAGGTCAATATTGAAATCACCTCCTTTCGCAGTCAAACGGTGATTCCCTATGTTAAAATTCAATTGGGTGACCGATCTTTAAGTACCAATTCGGGTGGTACAGAATCATTTACTCTTTACGATGAAAGATTCTTGAAAGACACGCTATTCCTATTTCATCCAGAATATATTTTCGAACAAATTCCTGTAAGTGGTCATACCATTGAAATCAAAAATGAAAGTATTTATCTAAAAGTGATTGGCTACCCAAAAGTCTCTCGAAAATTTCAGTTCAAAGAAGAAACTGCCCAAAAGAAGAAATACCCTAAGGATTTGTTGATTCGACCGGATGTGATCAATTTATGTGACTCCTCAACGCTGGTTGAATTAATTATGGGCGAAGAAAGCTACAAATGGGATCCGAAATCAAAACAGTTTCCATTTGATGTAAACGCCATTCCAATTGCTCAATTTCATAGTAACTGTTTCCTTAAAATAAATGGTTCCACTCGACCAAAGCACATAGATTGGTTTCAATCGAATTATATCTTTCCATCTAAGAATATGCATCAAATTGAGACCATGTCTAAAAGCTTAATGGCTTATATGGATCTTGTTGAGAAAAAAAGAAAAGCATTAAAAGAACAGAAAAGAAAATATGAATCCGAACTGATGGACAAGCAATACACCATTGATTCGTTAATTGCGGTTATCAATAAAGAGCCTATGATCCCATACCCATTCGAAGAAGAGGAAGCAATAGTTGCAGAGATGTTACTGCTCCCAAATATTCAAGCTGCACCTCCTTTTTCAGAAGGAAAAATGGATGGAGAAATAATCAAAATAATTCGTAAATACCCTACTCCATTTCCAACCAGAATTGCCATTTGGTTTGAGATAGATCAAGCGGGAAAAGTAAAATTTATCAATAGTATGAATGAATCCAATGCCGAAGAACTCATCAAAGAGGTTATCCAGTATTTGACTTATTACCGATGGTCACCTGCTGAAGTAGGCGGTAGAAAAGTGAAAGAAACTTTTGTGGTGGAAATTGAGACTTTCTAGCCTTTCAACGTGATCAGTTTTAAGGTGGTTTCATACAAAGGTTCTTTGGTCATTTTACATTTTAACCAGGCATAAAAACTGATAAAAAAGATGTCCTCCATTTCAGAAGGTTTCCAGGTCAGACTCGCATTCACTTTAACCGCAAACTCTTCCGAAGAAATAGCTTCTGGATACTGATTGATATACCGAATCAAGCTTAAGAACTCCGACACATTTGCATATTTGTTCTTCTGCAATTCTAATCGAAATCGATTCAAAAAGGATTGAATTCTTGATTCGACATAATCCGGATCTTGCAATTCCAAAAAGAGCAGGATTTCCAACATATTCTTTCGCATCACCATTTCAATTCCAAATCGAGGAATGTAGTATTTATCCGAATGGTTCATTTGAGCTAATAGGGAACGAACAGCTTTGTATTCTCCCTGCTGAAATTGAATCATCGCCTGAATCAAATAGTGAGGAAATTCATTAGACGTATTTTGCGCCAATAATTGAATCGCTTGATCCGATTTTCCGGAAAAATTGTAAACCAAAGATTGCAAGACCAAAAAACGCGATTGTTGTTCCTCTGTTTGAAATCCTTTTAACCTTTCTCTGACCCTTTCCAGCTCTTTTAAAAAATGATTGGCCTGGATCAAATCTCGCTTTCTGAAATAAATATTTGTCAGCGACAACCCCATTTCAATTAGGTATTTCCAACTTTGTTCGTTTCGGTAAAGTGTGAATAAATCCTCTGGAATGTGCTTTTCGAAAAACTGATCTGAATGATAATAATTCAAGGTCGTGGCACCATATACATCGGCCAAATAACAAAGCTGATGTAAAGATTTCAAACTAAAACCAATAGCGTCAGAAATTTCTAAATCAGCATAACTTTTCTGAATAATTTCTTCTAAATCGACTTCCTTTCCTTCGTATTCTGCTTCTCTGAATTTCTTCTTAATTCGAGCATACACCAAGTTCATATTTTCCTGTTGATTGTACCGCATTTGATTCTCCTGGTGCTTTTGAAACAAGCCTTCCTGATTGGGGATGAATTCGAAATCCTAATGCTCAATTAGTAAATGATAGATCTCATTCAAATACCAAAATTGGTCCAACTCCAAAGCCAATCCTTCTGCTTTCAATAAATAGGTCAAACCCTCTTTTGGATAACCAAAATCCAGACAATGCTTCCCCAACTGAATCCATTTAGAAAGCTCCTGCTCTTCCTTGGTTTGTTGCACTGCTTTCCTCGTCCCAATAAAATCAAGTAAGGCATCTTTCAATCGTTTTTTCAGAACCCCAAATGCATTCGCTCCAATCTCCTTTTTAAGTTGCTCTGAATTTCCCTTTTCAATCTGATTCAAAAGATCCAAATTACGAACCTGATGTCTTCGGTTTCTCAGCTCCAAAAACTGTCTGAATTCCAATTTTTCACTTTTATTTAGTGAATTTAATAAGCCTAAAACTTCCAATATATCGTAATTTTAATATTATAATAACCCTTTATTATATGGATTTATTTAATTTTAATTTAATTATATATCGTAACATTAACAAACTTTTTGATTAGAATAAAATTTCAATCTTTCTC
>JAGQYP010000179.1 GCA_020436025.1 Crocinitomicaceae bacterium | reverse complement strand
TCAAAAGCGCCCCGGATGCAACGGGCGAATCCCGCCGGGAGATCAACCTGGATCAGAGCATGGAGGTGCTCTTCCGGGATTATTTCCGCTACCGCCACCAGGACCAGGAACCCCCGGATGACCTGATGGCGCTCTTCCGGGAGATCCTTTCAGCAGAAGAAAAGGAATGATACGAATGCGGATTGCGGAATGCGGATTGCGGAATCAAATAACTTGCCGGTATCCAATATCCAACATCCAACATCAGTTCATTCCGAATTCCGAATTCCGAATTCCGAATTCCGAAATCATATGCATTCGTGGCAAAAAAATCCGAAATCCGAAATAGAACATGATCCCTATTCATCTTACATTTAAAGGCCTCTACTCCTACCAGCAGCAGCAGGAGATCGATTTCCGCAAGCTAAGCGAGGCGCAACTGTTCGGGATCTTCGGGCCGGTGGGCAGCGGAAAGTCGGCGATCCTGGAGGCGATCTCCTTTGCCCTCTACGGGGAAACCGAACGGCTCAACAAGCGCGACAACCGCTACTATAATATGATGAACCTGAAATCTACCGAACTGTTCATTCAGTTTACCTTCAAGGCGGGGGAGGA
>JAGQYP010000178.1 GCA_020436025.1 Crocinitomicaceae bacterium | reverse complement strand
CATATCACTTTCAAGATATTCAGTTGCAGCTAAGAGTTTTATCCAATATTTGGTCTCTCTCGCCTCTTTATATGCAATGGACATTTTCGCAATAAAATCTTTTTTTGATTGACCTCCTGTTGCTTCTTCTATATTAGCACCAATGCTCGTTCCAGAACGTAAAAGTTGTTTTGATAAAACAAACTCTTTTTTCTCTGATTGTAGATATTTGTAAGCATTCACTGTTCTTATTGCAAATGCGAAACTCTTTTGCTGTATGATATTCTCTTTCATATTCTTAATTTTTAATTCTTAATTCTTAATTGATTAAAACATTTGCTCCGTCAAAAAGATTGATAAATCCGTTTGTAACGATGATATCGTTCTCTTTCAAGCCACTTGAAACAAGCGTTTTGTTCCCAATAGTTTTAGTAGTTGTAATAGATTGCAATGTGGCTTTTCCGTTTTTTACTACATACACCTTTGCAATTCCATTTTCTTCAATAATGGCAGGTGCAGGAATAAGAATACCTTGCTCTTGTTCGCTTTCAGAAAGATTAACTTTACCAAACATTCCTGATTTGATACTTAGATTTTTGGTGTTTGCAACTTGAAATT
>JAGQYP010000177.1 GCA_020436025.1 Crocinitomicaceae bacterium | reverse complement strand
ACCATCATCTATTAAATTAAATCCAAATTTAGCCATTTTTATAGCTGTTGGACTTTTAGTAAGAACTTCTTGAGCCCATTCAAAAGCAGTATCTTCTAATTCCTCGTGTGGGACAACAGCATTGACCATACCCATTTCATAAGCTTCTTGTGCAGAATAGGAGCGACCTAAAAAGAAAATTTCTCTTGCTCTTTTTTGCCCTACCATTCTTGCTAAATAAGCAGAACCATAACCCCCATCAACACTAGCAACATTCACATCTGTTTGTTTAAAGATAGCGTGTTCTTTACTTGCTAAAGTTAAATCACAAACAACATGCAAGCTATGACCACCACCAACTGCCCAACCAGGCACGACAGCAATCACCACTTTATTCATAAATCGGATTTGTCTTTGTACATCTAAAATATTAAAACGGTTTATGCCATCGCCACCTTTATAACCTGTTTTTGAACGTACACGCTGATCGCCACCAGAGCAAAAAGCCCAACCGCCATCTTTGGGAGAAGGCCCTTCGCCACTAATCAATACCACTCCAATTTCTTGCGATTCATGACAAATATCCAAGGCTTCTTGAATAGCTGAAACTGTTTCTGGTC
>JAGQYP010000176.1 GCA_020436025.1 Crocinitomicaceae bacterium | reverse complement strand
TGGTGTCGTGGCCTTCACGCTGGGAGATGTCGCCTACCTGGGCACTGGTAATAAAGCTGGCGTTGGTTTTGTAAAAGATTTCTGGCGATATCCTGACCTCTCCGCCCCACACCTGCTATCGATAAACCCAAACGGTGAAGGCACATGGATTGACCTTGGCGCCGGTGACATGGACAACCAGAATCTTTCCATTGCGGGTACCGACCTGAGCATTGAGGATGGCAACACAGTGGATCTCAGCGGGTTGGTAAACGATGCGGATGCTGACCCAACCAACGAGCTTATCACGGGTGCATCCCTAAATGGCAACGATCTCGAAATTACAGATGCAGGGGGCACCACAAACGTCAATCTGAGCAGCATCATTCCTGCCGAGGCCGACCCGGAAGTTGGAGCCAACACGCTCAATTACCTGCCCAAATGGGATGGCTCGGCACTCGTGCAGTCTACTTCAGTGTTCGAAGATGCCACCGGGAATGTGGGTATTGGGACAGATTCTCCAGGACAACGGCTGGAAGTACAGGGTGGCCATATCGCCCTGCATAGAGATTATGAACTTTGCTTTCTTCGGGATGATGGCACAGATGCAGGCAAAATAGG
>JAGQYP010000175.1 GCA_020436025.1 Crocinitomicaceae bacterium | reverse complement strand
GATGTATCTCATGTTAAGTATTATGAGAACTATAACTTCGACTATCATATTTCAAGAACTTTTCCAACGGATGAGTTAAAATACAGCTTTCTTGGCACCAATTTAAGATTTGGGGTTGGTACGAATCGAGTAATTGGAAGTAATATCATTTTAGGTGGAGGGGTTGATACCGGCCTTAGTCTAATTCAATACAAACGAACGAGTACGTACCACGGCTACCTCACATTGCAGGATTTGACTTATAAAACCATACTGAAAAATGAGCAACGATACCAACTCTTTTGGTCGTATTTTTCCATTGGGTATTTGTTTTAGAGTTAAAGATGGATTGAGGAGGAAAAAATCCTTTTAAAGATTTATATTCAAATGTTCCCCTTTTGATAGATTCGGCATCCACGCTTATTGCTGTAAAAAGGGGTAAAAATACTCAATTCGTAAAATTTCTTATTACCTCTTCCAGTTCCTTATTTTCAAACTCAAATCCTGCTTGAAGCAACTTATTGTTCGACACTTTGCTACCCTCTAGAATAAGATTGGCTCTTTCGCCAAACAATAGCCTTATCATAAATTTTGGAACGGAAGGCAGCAAAAATCGATTAT
>JAGQYP010000174.1 GCA_020436025.1 Crocinitomicaceae bacterium | reverse complement strand
TTCCCAATACCATGCTTTGCGAGTTAACAGGTCAACAACACCCACAAACTCGTCTTCGATACCAATTGGAAGTACCATAACCAAAGGATGAGCACCAAGAACATTCTCTACCTGATCAACTACACGATAGAAATCGGCACCGATACGATCCAGTTTGTTAACGAAAATGATACGAGAGACTTCTGAATCATTTGCATAACGCCAGTTAGTTTCTGATTGAGGCTCAACACCACCGGAACCACAGAATACACCAACACCACCGTCAAGTACTTTCAATGAACGATAAACTTCCACAGTAAAGTCAACGTGACCCGGAGTGTCAATAATATTCAAACGATGGTCATTCCACATACAACTTGTTGCTGCCGATTGAATTGTGATCCCACGTTCACGCTCTTGATCCATGAAGTCTGTTGTTGCTGCTCCATCATGAACCTCACCGGTTTGGTGGATTTTTCCTGTTAATGCCAAAATACGCTCAGTTGTAGTCGTTTTACCGGCATCCACGTGAGCGAAAATTCCTATATTCCTGTATTTAGATAAGTCTGTCATAATCGTTCATTCTGTTAATTTTTATGAGTTTGGTGGAGCTGAAAAATGCCCGCCGAATAAT
>JAGQYP010000173.1 GCA_020436025.1 Crocinitomicaceae bacterium | reverse complement strand
CTGCAAAAAACTCGTCGTTCTCGATCAACTATCAGCCGGTAACATACCGACATCCTTCTCTCTAAAAATCACTCGCACACGGTCTGTGTTTGGGCGCAATCCCAGAACTCGCGCTTACACCACCCATGCGTCCAACGAATGAACAGGAGAAATATCATGAAAAAAATCTTTTGCCTCTGTGCCACCATCGCGTTCCTCTGGGCCTGTGGAACCCCCACCGAAGGACAATGCACGAAAGACACCGACTGCAAAGGCGATCGAGTCTGCAAATCAGGCGCGTGCGTCGATACAACAAACAACAACAACAACAACAACAACAACACCGGGTGCAAATCAGATCAAGAGTGTGCCTCGGGGCAGACCTGTTCATCGGGAAAATGCACCACAGTTACTCAAAAAGAATGCAACGCAGACGGCGACTGTGGTGCTGGAAAAAAGTGCAACTCGCTTGGCAAGTGTGTGACCTCCACCCAAAGAGAATGCAACGCAGATGGCGATTGTGGCGCTGGCAAAAAGTGCAACTCGCTTGGCAAGTGTATCGCCAAAACATGCTCAGGTGATCTCGATTGCGACATCACCTCCAACGAAAAATGTGTCTCAGGCGCATGTGTCGT
>JAGQYP010000172.1 GCA_020436025.1 Crocinitomicaceae bacterium | reverse complement strand
TGGAGCTGCTTCTTTCTTAGGAGCAGCCTCTTTCTTTTCTGCTTTTGGCGCAGCTTCTTTGGCCTCTGCCTTAGCGGCACCACCTTTTGCAGAAATTCCTTCAATGACCAATTCGGTCAAAGCCTGACGGTGGCCATTCAATTTCTGGTATCCTTTTCTTCTTTTCTTCTTGAAAACAAGAACCTTATCGTCTTTCAAGTGAGAAACGATCTTGGCAGAAACAGTTGCACCTGTTACAGTTGGCGTTCCAACAGTCACTTTCCCTTTGTCATCCAAAAGAAGGACCTTATCGAAAGTTACTTTAGAACCTTCTTTTCCTTCCAATCTGTGAGCGAACACTTTTGTGTCTTTCTCAACCTTGAACTGTTGTCCAGCTATATCAACAATTGCGTACATCTTAAACAGAATTGTATTTATCTCCCCAAATTGGGGCTGCAAATTTAAGAAAAGAAAGGCTGCTTACAACAGCGTCTGAAAATAATTTATCTATCTCTTGAGATGAAGCAGACGATCGTTGTAAACATTACCGTCTACAAGTAGCTGTATCAGATATAGTCCGTTCGGGTCCAGACCTGCAGAAGCATCAAACTCAAAACGAGCCTGACCAGCTGCAT
>JAGQYP010000171.1 GCA_020436025.1 Crocinitomicaceae bacterium | reverse complement strand
GATTTCGATGAAATCGAAATTGTATCGAAGGACAACGAAGGGTAGCTTCTGCCAAGCTGTAGGCTTCGAGAACCTCAGCCTACGGCCACGCGCGGAAACGCCCACTTCTCGATACAATTTTTCGTTCCTCAAAATCACTCGAAGTGACCTGACACGGGTTTCGAATTTTTGTGTTTAGAATTTCGTGCTTGATCAAGGCTTGTTTAACTGAATCAGTTATTTATCTTTGCGCTCCGCTTTTTTGGCGGGTATTTAAACACAAACAATTAACAGAATTATGAACCAGTACGAAACCGTTTTCATTTTAACTCCCGTTTTGTCTGAGCAACAGATGAAGGAAGCGGTAAAGGATTACGAGAAGTTCATTAAAGCTGATGGAGGCAAAATTGTCTCTACGGAAGACTGGGGTCTGCGCAAATTGGCGTATCCGATCCAGAAGAAATCCAACGGCTTTTACAACCTCTTTGAGTTCCAAGCCGAGCCTTCGTTGATTGCTGAACTTGAATTGAAGTTCAAGCGTGACGAACGTGTGATCAGATTTCTAACCGTAAAAATGGACAAGTTCCATGTAGAATACGCGGAAATAAGAAGAAACAAGAACAAAGAAAAAGCTT
>JAGQYP010000170.1 GCA_020436025.1 Crocinitomicaceae bacterium | reverse complement strand
GCAAAAGCAGTAGCAAAATCACCTGGTGGCAATGCTTTTAATCCATTAGTTATTCACGGAGGTACAGGATTAGGCAAAACGCACCTAGCACAAGCTATTGGAAATTTTATTAAAACAAATACGCCCGGAAAAACAGTGTTGTATGTTGGTTCAGAAAAATTTACTACTCAATTTTTGAATGCACTCAGAGAACAAAGTACTAATGATTTTATCCATTTTTACCAACAGATTGATGTTTTAATCATTGATGATATTCATTACTTAGGCAATAAAGCAAAAACACAAGATATATTCTTCCATATTTTCAATCATTTACACCAAAATAACAAACAACTTATACTAACATCTGACAAAGCACCTAAAGATTTAGAAGGTGTTGAAGATAGATTATTATCAAGATTCAAATGGGGATTAACAACTGATTTACAATCTCCTGATTATGATACAAGAGTTTCTATTCTTAGAAAAAAAATGTATGCTGATGGTGTTGAAATGAGTGAAGATGTTGTTAGATTTATTGCTACAAATATCAAGAATAATGTTCGTGAAATTGAAGGTGTTGTAACTTCTATTTTAGCACAAGCTACTTTAAATAAACAAGAAATCAATTTAGATTTAG
>JAGQYP010000016.1 GCA_020436025.1 Crocinitomicaceae bacterium | reverse complement strand
ATTATTGCAAATTATGGGGTAGAAGGCGACCGACATGCGGGTGAATTTGTTCAGCATATTTTTGATCAAAAGAAGAATCCAACCGCTCCGAATTTGCGTCAGGTGCATTTGATTCATAAAGAACTTTTTGATGCCATGAAGGAAAAGGGTTTTGATATTCAACCCGGAGAAATGGGAGAAAACGTGACGACTGTTGGGATTAATTTGCTGGAATTGCCAAGGAATACGATTTTGCATTTGGGAAATGAGGCTCAAGTTCAAATTACAGGTCTTCGGAAACCTTGTCATCAAATCAACAACGTACAAAAGGGATTGTTGAACGAAATGGTAGTTCAAGATGATAAAATTCCTTATTTGACGGGCGTAATGGCCATTGCTTTGAAAGATGGGGAAGTAAAACCAGGAGATGAAATCCGTATTGAATATCCTGATAAACCCTATTTGTCAATGGAGGCTGTTTGATTAAGTCAACTTAAATTTTACCGGAAAAGTAAACCTAACTCGGATCAATTCCCCTTTTTGCAATGCAGGTTTGAATCGGGGTAAGTTTCGAAAAGCTTTTAGAGCTGATTCATCCAGAATGGGGTGGACTCCTCGTACAATTCTTAAATGACTCACTTCACCTTTTTTTTCTACAATGAATTCTACATAAACTGTTCCTTGAATCATATTGTCTCTTGCTTCTTTTGGATATTCTACTCTGTTGATGATATACTTTTGCAGAGCCATTTCTCCACCAGGAAATTCAGCCAAACGATCTGCTTCCGAATTATCCAGAATTTCGGATTTCAGTGTATCTGGTTCTTGAGTATACCCAAGTTGTGCAGTTAGGATGAGTATGATAACTAAAATTATGCGCATTCTGCTTTTAATGAAGATCATCAACATTTGTTCCAAAAGATACGAACTTATTCTGCTCACAATTGTTTGAATGAAAAGCACCTGTGGAAAAAGCAACATTTTTTTGGTTTAGAAGAGATCTGCGTTTGGAAGATAATGTGGGCTTGTACAATGCTCTGGAGACTTCTCAAAATGTAATTCCCGTTTTCATTTTTGATTCAAATATTTTGTCGGAACTCCCAGAAAACGATGCCCGTGTAAGTTTTATTTATGATCGATTGACTTTCCTAGACCAGGAATTGCGAAAAATGGGATCCTCACTTTTGATCCGAATTGGAGAACCAGAGAAAGTTTGGGAACAACTGATCACAGAATTCTCAGCTGAAGCTCTTTACACCAACAGAGATTACGAACCTTACGCATTAGAAAGAGATCAGAAGATTGAAGAAATTTGCAATCACAATGGAATTCAATTTCGAAGCTTTAAAGATCAAGTGATTTTCGAAATGGATGAAATTTTAAAGGATGATGGAACGCCTTACACTGTTTTTACTCCTTTCAAAAATAAATGGTTGAGTCGATTTCAAATGGAGTCAATTCAGCCGGTGGGGGCTATTTCCTTTTCTCATTTTACCCAACAACAATTTGAGTTTCCCGACTTGCATGCAATTGGCTTTAAAAGATCCTTGATTGAAGTGCGTGATTTTGATCTGTCTCAAGTGAAAAAATACGACCAAATTCGCGACCTTCCTGCAGTGGACGGAACCAGTTATTTGAGTCCGCATTTACGTTTTGGTACCATTGGGATTCGACAGCTGGTAGCGGAGGTGAAAAGCCAAAATTCCGTATTTCTTAGTGAGTTAATCTGGAGAGAATTTTTCATGCAGATCCTTTATCATTTTCCTAAATCGGTTCACGAGAATTTCAGAGCCAAATACAACGAAATTGAGTGGAGGAATAAGGAAGAAGAATTTGAAAAGTGGAAAAGAGGAATCACAGGTTATCCCATGGTCGATGCTGGGATGCGACAATTGAATCAAACTGGCTACATGCACAATCGGGTGCGGATGGTCACGGCTAGTTTTTTATGCAAACATTTGCTGATTGATTGGCGTTGGGGAGAAGCCTATTTTGCTCAAAAATTACTGGATTATGATTTGTCAGCCAATGTTGGGAACTGGCAGTGGGCCGCAGGGACAGGTTGTGATGCTGCACCTTATTTTCGAGTTTTCAATCCTACCGAACAACAAAAGAAATTTGACCCCAAAGGCGAATATATCCGAAGATGGATTCCAGAATTGGAAGGTTTTGGCTACCCGGAACCCATGGTCGAACATAAATTTGCCCGAGAAAGAGCACTGAAAGTCTATAAAGTAGGGATCGAGGAATACGAGAATCAACAATAATCTTGTATTTTTGCCCCATGTCAGAAAACCCAGGGGTACGAATCAATAAATATTTAAGCGAGATAGGCTATTGTTCGCGCAGAGCAGCAGACAAATTGATTGAGCAAAATCGGGTCACCATCAACGGAAAAATTCCCGAATTGGGAACAAAAGTTCAAGATGGGGATGAGGTTTGTGTGGACGGAAAAAATGTGGATGGATCTGACCAAAAGCCAGTTTACATAGCCTTTCACAAGCCTGTTGGAATTGTATGTACCACGGACACACGAGTGGAGCCGGACAATATTGTAGATTTCATCAATTATCCTACAAGAATTTTCCCTATTGGACGATTAGACAAACCATCCGAAGGTTTGATTTTTTTAACCAATGATGGAGATATCGTAAATAAGATTCTAAGGGAAAGAAACAACCATGAAAAAGAATACATTGTTCGTGTAAACAAACCAATTAATCGAGAATTTGTGGAAGCCATGAGCAGTGGAATTCCAATTTTAGGTACCATGACCAAGAAGTGTTTCGTGGAGCAGACAGGCAGAAATGAATTCAGAATCATCCTGACTCAAGGACTCAACCGTCAAATACGGAGAATGTGCGAATACCTGGATTACAGAGTAACCAAGCTGAAGCGAATTCGAATCATGAATATTGCTTTGGGAGATTTACCAGTCGGAGAATACAGAGATTTCACGAAAGAAGAACTAGAAGAATTGAATCACTTGCTGGGAGATAGTGATATTTAAATTTCTGGACCCTTCCACAGTTTGCAGTTGGATTTTTCGAAATTTGAATTTTAAATGAACTCAGCGACCTCTGTGCCTTCTTTGCGCCCTTTGCGGTAAAAAAAACAACATTCTAAATTCGAAGTATGATTTATGAAGAACGAATTCAATAAAACAGACCCTTTCCGTAAACTTCAGGCATTGCATCTTCAAATCTTCAAATCAACAATTTACTCATTTTCCCCTTCTTCTTCGAGTTTGTTGGATTGAAAAGCGCTTGGTAATAAATTTGGCAGTAATTTCAGTACAATTGGCAATAAAATGGCTCCCCCGGGTAGCATGAAAACCGTTAGGGCTGGGATCGATTTAGCTAGATCTCCCAACTGTTTTCTTACTTTCTTTTTCTCGTCTCTTGACAATTCTTTGGTCGTGGATTTTTTGATCAAAGCCACCAATTCTTTGCTTTCAGAAAGTTCTTGTAAGATTTTCTCCTTGTTGTTGGTAACCGCTTTGACTACCTTTTTAGTGATACTTCCATAGATTTGTTGAAATTCAGATTTGTCGGTTAAATAGGGGAGTTTTTCAAAATTGTTCAGAATAAAAGACTGAATCGAGTTTTGTGCATCATCCAACTCATATTTACTAAACTCTAGTTTGTTGGCCAGTTTCTCTAAAAAATCTTGTTCTTTTGGATCGATTACGTTGTCTGCTAAAATAACAATCAAAGCAATTTCCAAAAACCACCGTCTGACAATCCAGGTCAATTCTTCGGGAAGAACTAGATCGTAGAAAGTAAGTCCAGCTTTTAGCAAATGCTCGATTTCATTTTTATCATAATCAGGCAAACTCGAAGAAGCCAAAAACATGTCGAAAACCGCTTTTTCCTTTTCGCCAATGATCCCATTCGAGGTTGTAGCCGCAATAATAATATGCAAAGCAGCCTTTTGAATATCTTGAATTCTTTGTTCCAAATTTGGGAATTTGTATCCCATTTTTAATTTGTGATAAAGAATCAGATCCGTATAAATAAAGCTATTGGATAAATAATTCAACCAAAAACTCTCTCCATGGATTTTAATGTTTAGTCGCTTACTAAGAAGGGAATCAACGATGTCATGATCATCTCCACTAGCTCCTTTGAAGAGTCCAAATTTCTTTGCTTTTTTGTGGTTGAGCGTTTCATAAAAATCAATGAGTTCCTTCGGGTCAAGTTCTGAAGACGAGCCATTTAAAATATTGGAAAGGATAAATCCTTCGTAGAGTAAAAGCTTGTAGGAATTAGAAGTCGACCATTTCCCCATTTCATCCGGATAGAAAATGAAGTTGGTAGGATAACCATAGATCAATCCCGTGTCGTGCACATTCAGGTACAGATTTTTCTCTGGATCAAACTCATATTGATCAACATCCAAAGGAATTTCTCCCTTTGCAACCATTTCGTGATATTTTGGTATCCAACCTTTTCCTTCCGGGGTGAATGACATAGGTTAAAATTAATAATTAAGAATTAACAATGAACAATTGTAAATCGGGAATTCAGATTTTGAAGTATACTTTTAGTTTGGATGCACCAACTCAGGTCTGCAGTTTTCTATTTGAATTTTGATAGGTTTGGATATTAGTTTTCCTGTTTCATCAATTTCTACAGAGATCAAAAAGGCTTTTTTCGAGTTCGGATGAGTAGAATCAAAAATGAAATTCCCTATGCTGTAATAGATCATTTTCCCATTGTATTCTTGCGTACTTTGGATAACATGAGGATGGTGTCCCACAATGAGTTCGGCTCCTGCATCTATCAGATTTTTAGCGTGTTGAATTTGAGTGAAGTTAGGAGCACTTAAATACTCTAATCCCCAATGAAGATTCACAATGATCAAATAATTGGGATGCAGTTGGTGGTAGTTTTGAATATAATTTTCCAGCTCTTCACCTTGCATTTGGCAAATACCAGGCTGATCATCCACCTGAAACCAGTTTTCAACTGGAATTTGAACGCTTCCAAATAAAGCTACCGTGTCCTTTTCATTTTGGATGAGAGTAGGGGAACAAAAACTTCTCACATTTTCACCATATCCAATACTTTGAATCCCGGCCCGTGTCAGATGATTTTTGGTATCCTCCAGTCCATCTTTACTCTGATCCATGCTATGATTGTTACTTAAAATTGCGTGGGTTACCCCATGACTTTTCAAACCTTTTGCATGCTCTGGATCCGAACGAAAAATGTACTTTTTGTTTAAAGGACTTTTGATTTCTGTAAGAGGTGTCTCCAGGTTAACAATGAAATAACTGTGCTGTTGAATCAAGGAATCTACTCCAGAAAACAAATGGTCAAAACCTTTTCTCTCAACCTGTTTTCGTACACCCCGATCCAAAAGTAGATCACCAGCAAAAAGGATAGTAAGTTTGTTAGATGACTTTATTTCCTGACTTTCTGATTCATTAGATTTTTCGGAAACAGAATCGTCTCTATGTTGTTCTTGCTGACAAGAATTCATCAAGAATACAAAAAGCAAAAAACAGGAAGCTCGTACTCCGAATCTTCCCAGCCCCTTCAACTTTATCACATTTCCCTTGCTGTTGCACATTCCTCTTGCTCACTCCTCTTGCTCTCTAGCATCCCGAAGAATAGAAAACTTTCTCGTCTCCTTTCGGAGCACCTTCTTCATACATGATTTCTTTGATCCATGCTGGAATTCCTGGTCTTTCTCCTTTTTTCAACATTTCCTGCCATTTCTCGTCAGTTAATCGATCATTCAGGGCTCTTTGGAATTCATGGTAAGAAAGTGTTGCTCCTTTTGTTAAATAAAGCAAGCCTTCAATTTCCACCACGGCATAAATTTCATTCACCAAACCAGTTCCCACGTGCAAAATTCCCATTTGCTGGCATTTGCGATCATTGTTGGTATAGATGTCTGCAATAACAGAAACAGACTTATCTGGCCCTTGCACCAAATCCCAGCTATCTAGGAATAGTCCTGGTTCCAAAATGGAAAGTGTCATCCACTCAAGCGAGGACCCTAGTTTTTCAATAGTTTCGTATTCGCTTTGAGTCAATTTTGTTCCCGCCAATTCCTTTTTACTCACGGCCAACATAAATTCTATGGATTCAATGATTTGTTTTGTTTTTCCTTTTACATCTTCATTAAACAAACCATTGTCTTCCAGGATTTGTTTGGTTTTATTGCTCAAATTCAGGAGGTTTTGCCAGAATTTCACATTGGGTTCAACATATCCTAAAGTATAAGGTTCTGGAGGTCCGCCACCACCACATTCAGCAGCCATAGGTTGTTCTCCGTAAAGAATGGCATCGTGTTTCAACTCAGCCCAGGAGGCCAATCCTGAATATAAATTCTTTTTGGACCATTGACTCGTTTTCATGAAGTAAGGATATTTGTCGTCTTGGTTGTCCATGTCCAATAGCATCTTGATCCATGAGTCGTACACGGTTTTACCCCAATCATTTTTACTTGCAAATTTCTTGGTTTGCTCTTTCAATCGATCTTCGTATTTATCCCATTTCTCACCTTCTTTCATTTCTTCCAACTGGATTTTGGAAGCGCGTTCATTTCCAAAAGCAGCAAATAGATCCAATCCTTGAGGCATGCATCTTTGAGCAGGATTATTGACTAAATCCACCATGTTTTGAAGAATGTCGTTATCAGCCAAATACCTTTGAGGAATGAAATTGACTTTGTAACAAGCATTTGCTTCTCCGTCATTTCCAGATTTGATCTTATTCTTTTTGTTATACATTTTCTCCAATTTGCTCGACCATGAGGCAATATTTGCTTTTTCTACTGCATCAAAACTGTTCACACCTTGACTTTCCATTTCCTTCAAAACATCGAGCATGCTTAAATTGTCTTGCTGACCAAAAATGAAGGTTAAGGGTCCGTCCATTTTCTTATACAAATCCAAGGTTGCTGGATTCATTTTCAAAGCCAATGCATGGTATAAAATATCTTTGATTTGACCGTCTTTTTTTGCTCCACAATAGAAGGCATTTTGCATCCACATCATCGCCATGAAATACTTCTTCATATCTTCCTTTCTTGTATAGTGTCCTCTGGGTTGATACAAGGAATAATCCACAAGTCTTCCATTCATGAAAGGAGATTCGCCTGACTGAAATTGTCTTATCAACTGCACTTCCGTGTGAACCATTTCAGCTATTTCTTCATGAGTTTCGCTTGTAAATCCTTCTTCAATTAACAAATCCGATCCAATTTTATAGAAAGCGGCATTCTTTGCAAATATCTTTCTGGTATCTCCTGAAGCTCCTTCCATTTCACCAATAAAATATTCATACTGATTTTTACACATGCTGCGCAACATCGGAATAAAGCTTTCTTGTTCGATCGACTTCAAAACATAAGAAAAGTACATGTGGTACAACTGTAAATAGATATCAGAAGTTATGAAGTTGGGAATTTGCTTGTAATCATTTTCTTCATATACATGGAAAAGCTGTTCTTTCTTTCCAGGGGTAATAACAAATCCATTTTTGGCAATGGCTTGGAGGAACTGAGGTTTGATGTCTGTAAATTGGTACAAGTTGATCAAATTCCCCAAATTCACTTGACCATCAATGAAGTTATTCTTTTGCAAAGCTTCTTCTCTAGCTGTTAGTTTGGCTACAAATTCCTCCTCCTCTTTAGACATTTTTTGATCCACTTTTAGATCTTCATCGTAGATTTTCCACATCAATTCATTGTAGTAATCTGTAGCATCGAAGAAGGCTCTTAGTTCTGCTTTCATGAACAAATGTCCTTTTGTTGCCAATATGTGGTTGCGATAAATTCTGCATTCCACAAGTGTTAGTTCGTCCACATTCACTTTCGAAATGTCCACCTTCCCTTTATTAAACATTTTGGAAACGGGCATCAAGCGATCCAATGCTGGAATTTCAAGCGTAGAGGTAACGGAATCCTGCTGGCCAGATTGCTCTTTATTGTTCGAATCTGCTGAATCATCCGAAGACTTTTCTTCGCTTGAGCAGGAAAATAGAAAGATAAATAGGAATAGATAAAAGATATTTTTTGTCATGTTCATTGGTTTAATGCATCAAATTTATCAATTAATATAAGGTATTAATGAGAAACTTATGCAGATTCTGTAAATTCGATGTAAAATTTATTTTATGTATAGATATCTCATTTTGAGCCTATTTCTATTTCATTTCATTTTTGGAAAAAGTCAGAACGACACTTGTTTGTACAATTTAGAACTGGGTATTTCTTTCCCTCCAGTGTCGGATGTAACCCAAAGGACATTTACCTTAGGACACCTAAATGCACTTGGTGTATCCAAAATTCGATTTGCCGAAGAATGGGCCAGCAGAGAACCAATCCAAGGAAGCTTTAACTGGCAACCTTTAGATCAGCGAATTGCATGGGCCGATTCAAATAATATTGAGATTTTATTGACGATACAGTCGAACGGTCCGGCTTGGGCTTGTTCATCTATACAAAACCCACAATCTTGTGTTTTCAATGACAACAATGAATTTAAAGTGTATTTAGATTCTTTATTGGATCGATATTCAGGGAAAATTGATAAAATTCAATTTGGAAACGAGTGGCAAGGCGATTTTTGGTATGCAGGAAGTGCTGCACAATTTGTTACTTCCAATAATGTTTTATACCAAGCTGTCCAGGATTATTCTCCTTCTACACAAGTTGTTCTCGGAGGATTTACATCCCGAAGTTTAGCTCTTATGGCTGCTTGTAATGGCGATGTAAGTTATTTCTATGATGAAGATGGCTATTTTGTAAGTCAGGCTCAAATTCAATCCGATTGCGGTTTACAACAATATCAGGACATTTTTGCAAGAATAGATTCTGTGCTTTCCATGGCTAATTATGATATTATCGACCTTCATTTGTATGATGAAGTAGAAAGATGGGATGAATATTATTATAGTTTTTCAGATACGATTACCAAGCCAATTCTAGTTTCGGAGTTTGGCGGTCCGAATACAAATTACGAGCCCGACACCTATACTTTTCAAGAAAACAGAATTTATGAATACATCAAAAAACTCGACAGTATTGGCATTCAAGAAGGCTATTTTTTCAGATTAGTTGAAGGTTCAAGTAATCTTGCGCATGTAAACAGTGGTTTGATTGATGATACGACTTTCCTGGAGAAGCCTAGTTATTATGTATTTCAGAAATTCAATGATTGTCAGTTAGGATTTGAAGAACCCTCGCTGCAAACTTCCTTGTGCGAATTTTATCCTAACCCCGTAAGTTCTGAAATGAAGGTGATGACGAAAAACTCTGACATTATAATTAGAAAGATTATGATCTATGACTTAACGGGTAAGCAAATTCATGTTCAAACAAATCAACTACAAAGCGGAATCAGTTTGGATTTTTCGAATATTTCATCTGGAAGTTTTGTTCTCAAAATAGTTTATTCCAATGATTTTGTGGAGACGCAGAAGATTATTGTTCAAAGATAGTACTTTCTGTAACTGACGGTTTCAACCGTCAGTTACAGAAAGGTGAATAGCATTTCCACATCCTCCATTTCTTTGTCTCGAACCAAATAATTTTCAAACTCCAATCCAAAGGAAGAATAGGAGTATAGGGCGAGTAAGAAATTACCATTTTTTTCCCGTTCGATGGATAGAACTTTGGTGCCATCAAGATCAATCACCTTAAAATTAACCAAGGGCTGACTTAAGCGGGACCCCATCCATTTTGGACGGATATACCCTTCAAATAATTTGAAAATAAAAAGTCTTTTGGCTGGCTTTGGATCGTATCGAGTGGATTTTAATACTCCAACAAGAATTTCATCACAACCATCTTCATCAATATCTGCAATTTCCCAGTGGTAGACTGGGTAGGGGATATCCCAGTTTTTCTTTGGGTCATTTTCTGAGCCCACTTTAGGTTTTAAAAGAAAAGAGGAATCGGATCGGGATTCTAATTGGATTTCGATTTCTGCACCGTTGCATTTGACCAATGAAGTATTAGATTCTTCTTTTTGTTGGCAAGAGAATAAGAATAATATCCATACTATGTGAATCAAATTTGGCATAAAAAAAGGAGCCTTTCGACTCCTTTTCAATCATTATCTTAAAATTCAAAATCCTCGAGGAATTTCGTAGTGAAATCACCTGCTCTGAATTTTTCGTCTTTCATCAGTTTTTGATGGAAAGGAATGGTAGTCTTTACTCCTTCGATGATATATTCATCCAAGGCTCTTTGCATTTTTGTGATGGCTTCCTCTCTCGTTTGCGCCACAACGATCAATTTAGAGATCATTGAGTCATAATAAGGAGGAATCACATAGCTCGCATACACGTGTGTGTCCAATCTCAATCCATGTCCACCTGGTTCGTGATACGTTTCAATTTTCCCAGGAGATGGTCTGAATCCATTTTCAGGATCTTCCGCATTGATACGACACTGAATGGAGTGCATTTGAGGTTCGTAATTCTTACCAGAAATTTTATCTCCCCAAGCAATTTTAATTTGCTCTTTAATCAAGTCGAAGTTGATCACCTCTTCAGTAATTGTGTGCTCTACCTGAATACGGGTATTCATTTCCATGAAGTAGAAGTTTCTGTTTTTGTCCACCAAAAACTCTACCGTTCCAACACCCTCATAATTTACTGCTTTCGTTGCTTTGATCGCAGCTTCTCCCATTTTCTTTCTAAGCGCAGGAGTCATGAATGGAGAAGGAGTTTCTTCAACCAATTTTTGGTGTCTTCTTTGGATCGAACAGTCTCTTTCAGACATATGACAAGCGTTCCCGTATTGGTCACCCGCAATCTGAATCTCAATATGTCTTGGCTCTTCGATGAATTTCTCCATGTACATTCCGTCGTTTCCAAAAGCTGCACCAGCTTCTTGTCGAGCAGAACTCCATGCATTTTCCAAATCTTCTTCTTTCCAAACCACACGCATTCCCTTACCACCACCACCGGCAGTTGCTTTAAGAATGACAGGGTATTTAATCTTTTTAGCGATTTTCATCGCTTCTTTAATATCCTTTAGAATACCTTCCGAACCTGGGATACATGGTACACCTGCCTTGATCATAGTCGCTTTGGCTGTAGCTTTGTCTCCCATTCCTTCAATTTGTTCTGGCAAGGCACCGATAAACTTGATGTTGTGCTCTTGACAAACTCTAGAGAATTTTGCATTCTCAGAAAGGAACCCATAGCCAGGGTGAATTGCATCCGCATTTGTAATTTCTGCAGCTGCAATAATTTTAGGTATCTGAAGATAGGATTCAGAACTTGGAGGAGGACCGATACATACGGCTTCGTCGGCAAATCTTACGTGTAAACTGTCTTTATCCGCAGTGGAATAAACAGCCACCGTTTTGATGCCCATCTCCTTACAAGTTCTTATTACTCTAAGGGCAATTTCCCCTCTATTTGCAATAAGAATCTTCTTAAACATAATTTCTTTTTTGGTCTAACAATTAAGCTGGGTCAACCAAGAATAATGGTTGATCATATTCTACTGGTGAAGCATCATCAACTAGAACTTTCACGATTTTACCTGATACTTCAGATTCGATTTCGTTGAAAAGTTTCATGGCTTCGATAATACAGATACAATCACCAGGTTTAACTGAATCTCCAACTTGCACAAATGCATCTTTATCTGGAGAAGGTGAACGATAGAAAGTACCGATCATCGGCGACTTAATTGTAACATATTTTGATTCATCATCAGCTGGTGCAGGTGCTGCCGCTGCCGCTGCTGGGGCTGGAGCTGCTGCTGGAGCCGGAGCTGCTGCAACTGGAGCCGCTGCAGGCATTGCTGCCATTGGAGCTGGAGCTGCCTGAACAAAAATCTGCTCTTGTTCTTTTTTCTTTTTAAGGTTTTCAGCTTTGATCGTGATTTTGAAATCTTTTTGTTCGATCTCTACTTCGCTAACACCAGATTTGGCAACGAATTTTATTAGATCTTGAATTTCACCTAAGTTCATATTTCTAAGTTTACTTTATTTTGAATCGTATGCCCACTTCAAGTAGATTGCTCCCCATGTGAAGCCACCACCAAATGCGGACAAAATTAAATTATCTCCTTTTTTCAATTGCTTTTCCCAATCCCACAAACATAATGGAAGCGTACCAGCAGTTGTATTTCCATACTTTTGAATGTTGATCATCACCTTTTCCTTAGGTAATCCCATTCTATTGGCAGTTGCATCAATAATTCTCAAATTGGCCTGATGGGGTACCAACCAATCAATATCGTCGCTAGTCAGATTATTTCTTTCCATGATTTCGGCAGATACATCAGCCATATTGGTTACAGCAAATTTAAATACTTGCTTTCCTTCCTGATGAACAAAATGCATTCTTTGATCTACAGTCTCGTGGGAAGCTGGATTTGCAGACCCTCCACCTGGTTGGTACAAATACTCGACTCCGGCACCGTCAGATCTCATGATAGTATCCACAACACCTAATCCTTCTTCATTGGGTTCTACCAAAGCAGCTCCTCCACCATCACCAAAAATGACACAAGTAGTTCGATCTTCATAATTCAAGATCGCCGACATTTTATCAATTCCAATAACGATGATTTTTTTATGTTTTCCACTTTCAATAAAAGCGGCTGCTGTAGTTAAACCATATATAAAACCTGAGCAAGCTGCGATTAAATCGTAACCCCAGGCATTCTTCATTCCAACTTTATCACAAATTAAGTTAGCCGTACTTGGGAATCCGTAATCCGGAGTGACAGTCCCACAAATAACAAGATCGATATCCAATGGATCTGTTCCTGTTTTTGCTAATAATCCTTCTACAGCTTTTACACCTATATAAGAACACGGTTCTCCTTTAAGAATTCTTCTTTCTTCAATTCCTGTTCTAGATCTGATCCATTCATCATTGGTATCAACGATTTTCTCCAGGTCATGATTGGTCATCACGTCATCTGGAACATAACCTTGAATACCTGTAATAGCTGCTGTGATTTTTGACATTTTATTTGAAAAGTTCTTTTATTCTACTCGAAAGTTTGTTTTTTGTCACTTCGTAGGACAAAACTAACATATTTTTTACAGCTTTTCCACTTGAGATCCCATGTCCGATGATAACATTCGAATTTATTCCCAAAATTGGGGTTCCACCGTAATTTTCGTAGTTAAATTTATTAAAATATTCGTCTTCGATCCCTCTTTTCTTGATTAATTTGTACATCCCCTCTGCCTCTTTCAGGATAACATTTCCTGTAAATCCGTCACACACAATCACATCGGCAAAATCTTCGAAAATATATCGGGATTCCACGTTACCAATAAAATTGAAGTCGTCCGTGTCTTTCATTAATTTGTGTGCAGATTGGGTCAGCAAATTCCCTTTTTCCTCTTCTTCTCCAATATTCAACAAACCAACCTTAGGCGTTTCAAAACCTAAAATAAGTTTAGCATAAATATTTCCAAGAATAGCAAATTGATACAAGACATCCGGCTTGCAATCTGCGTTGGAACCTACATCAAGAATTAAATTGTGCTTACCGTCCTGGCGAGGGAGTGAAGAGGTGATACAAGGTCTGATGACACCTGGAATCGTATTGATCACCAAAATGGAACCAGCTAACATGGCTCCTGTATTTCCCGTACTTGCAAAACAATCGATTTCACCCGCAGCCAATAATCGGAAACCTTTGACCAAACTGGAATCGGGTTTCTGACTAATTACTCGAGCTGGATGATCACTCATTGTAACTACTCCAGAAGTTGGAATAATTTCAAACTGACTTGGATCTCCGCTATGCTTTTTAAGGGAATTTAGAATGTCTTGTTCATCACCCAAAAGGACGATGGTACATTCATCAGGAAGTTCTTTTCGGGCCTCTATGGCTCCTGATATATTTGCATCAGGAGCAAAGTCTCCGCCCATAATATCTATTGCAATTTTCATATCTTAGTTCTTCCTCAAATTCGAGGGGAAGATAACAAAGAATTACGAATTATACTGCAACTTCTTTTTCTAAAATAACTTTTCCTTTGTAGTATAATTTTCCTTCGTGCCAGTGAGCTCTGTGGAACAAATGTGGTTGTCCAGTTGTAGGACAAGTTGATACGTTAGCAGCAACTGCTTTCACATGAGTTCTTCTTTTGTCTCTTCTAGTCTTCGACTGTTTTCTCTTAGGATGTGCCATCTCTAATTGTTTTTATATTTTAAGTTCTGTAACTGACTCCAACGAGGGTCAATTTCATCGTTTGTATCCTCTTCGTCTTCCTGGTCATTTTCTTCAGGCGCTTCGGTCAACAAATAATCAGAAATACTTTCAAGGTATTCTTCATTGCAATCTTCTTCATTTTCATGATGAACATTGGAAGGCATCGACAACATTGAAAATTCGTAAATCAGTGGTCCAATATTGATTTTGTACTCACTATTCCCTAAAACCCACAATTCATCTTCTTGTATGGTTTCTTCTCCGAATTTCACTACTTGTCTGTAATCACCGCTAATATTGAATTCCACATCATCCATGCATCTACCGCAGGGCATTTTTGCAGTGCCTTTTAATTCAAAATCGAAAGTCAACATGTTTTCCGATTTGTTCAAAAGGACATCAAATTCAATCTGTGATTCCTTGAAATCTCTTTCCAATTCCAGTTGATCAAAGAACGTGTCGTCAATGACGTACTTAAATTCGTGAGTTCCAGTTTTTAAAGAGCTGAAATTAATATCAAATGTCTTGTCAAAACTATCCACCCTTCTAAATTTAAGAGGGCAAAGATAGGGATAATAATTTTTATACAAAAAGAAAATTAATCATTCTTCAGCTCTGATTTTTGAACTTTCAGAGGATTGGCTGTAATTTCCTTTTCTAACATTCGATTTTTGTAGACATCTAGCGCTAAAAATATGGCATTTCGGAATGAATTTTCTTTGGCAATATTTTTACCCGCGATATCCATGGCAGTACCATGATCTGGAGAAGTTCTTACAATCGGTAATCCAGCTGTATAATTCACTCCATTTCCAAAGGCAATGCTTTTGAAACCTGTTAATCCTTGATCGTGATACATAGCTACAATACCATCAAAATTTTTCAGATTTTCTGATCCAAAGAAACTATCAGCCGCATAGGGACCATAAACAAGCATTTCTTTAGATTTACATTCTCCTATTGCTGGAATGATATGGTTGATTTCTTCATCACCCATATTCCCTCTTTCTCCGGCATGTGGATTCAGTCCTAAAACCGCAATCTTTGGTCTGCGGATTCCAAAATCTTTGGTCAAAGACTGATGCAATTGATTGATTTTATGCGTGACACTTTCCTTAGAAATCTTAGCCGCAACATCCTTTAAAGGTTCGTGAGCAGTGACTAAGGCAACTCTCAAGTTGTCATAGACCATCAGCATTAAAGCTTCCTTTACATTTGCAAGATCGGCTAAATATTCAGTGTGCCCTGGAAATTTGAATCCAGCATCCTGAATCGACTTTTTATTGATGGGTGCAGTAACTAAAACATCAATTTTATTCGCTGCTAAATCTTTGGTAGCCGCTTCCAAACTTTTAAAAGCGTATTCTCCGCCAATAGTATTGGATTCTCCCAAAGTAATTTGAACTTCCTCATTCCAACAATTGATGACACTTACCTTTTTTGGTTTGGCTTCATCTGCATTTTTAACGGATTGAAAATTGAAGTACTGATCGTCAATGGCTTTTTTGTGAAAGGACATGACTTTCGCTGAACCGTATATGATCGGCGTGAAATCAGAAAAATAGCGGGTATCGGCTAAAGCTTTGATGATGATTTCAGGACCAATTCCATTGATATCACCCATCGTGATTCCTACTCTGATATTATGCTTTTCCATTCGCTACTTTTTTTAAGAAATTATAAAGTAATCTTACTCCGTAACCCGTACCACCATAACTCTCATAGTTTTTAGGACTTTGCGTAAATGAAGGTCCCGCAATATCAATATGAATATAAGGTGAAGTGGTGAAATGCTCTAAAAATTTCCCAGCTGAGATCATTCCCGCATATGGGCCGCCAATATTTTTCAAATCGGCAATCTTAGATTTCATTTCTTCTCCATATTCTTCCCAGAATGGAAGTTTTACCGTTCTTTCAAAAGTCTCCTTTCCTGATTCTTCCAAAAGATCGAAATATTTTTCATCTGCATTCCCCATGATACAAGAAGCATATGTTCCGATGGCTCTAATGGCCGCTCCAGTTAGCGTTGCGGCATCGATAACCAACATCGGTTCAAATTTATCTCCATAAGAAAGCGCATCTGCTAAAATCATTCTTCCTTCTGCGTCCGTATTCAAAACTTCAACTGTTTTTCCGTTGTACATTTTGATCACATCACCCGGAGCATAAGCATTTCCACCTGGTCTGTTATCTGTTGCAGGGATCAAAGTAATAATGTGAAGAGGTAAATTATTCTTAACTACTGCAGCTGTTGTTCCACACATCATTGCAGCGCCTCCCATATCCGATTTCATTAAATCCATGGAGTTAGGAGTGGGTTTTAAACTTAATCCTCCCGTATCGTAAACAACTCCTTTTCCAACCAAAACGATCGGTTTGGAATTGATTGGACTGGCAGGTTTGTATTCAATGATTGTAAATGTTGGGGGATCAATTGAGCCTTTGTTTACGGCTAATAATCCACCCATTTTTAAAGACTCGATTTTGGCTTTTTCAAAAACTTCCACTTTTGCCGAAGTATTGGAGAATAAAGCTTCGATTTCTTTTGCCAACTTTGGAGCATTTAAATAGGAAACAGGTTCGTTGACCATTTCTCTTGTCCACAAAGCTGCTTCTACTGTATTTTGAGTCTCTTCTAATTTTTTTGCATCCAAATCAGAAATTAGGGTCAATTGTCCAATTTTTGACTTTTTCTCTTCTGAAAAATATTTTCTGAAATCGTAAGTACTCATTAGAAATCCTTCTAAAAAGGCCAGTACTTTCTCTTCATTCCCATCAAATTTGATTGAAATATTTAAATTTTCTCCGGAAAAGGATTTTTGAGCCTTGGAACCTAGTCTTCTACATTTTTCCAAATCCTCGTTAAGTACACCGTAAAAAATCTGATTGCTTAGATCATTTACAAAGTGTGCATCTTCTTTATCTTTAAGCTTGTTGGAAAGTGACTTGAAAGAGATCTTTTTCTCTGAAACAATATTGTTAAATTTTTCAGCGTTCTCAACCAAGTAAACAATGTTTTCGTCTGTATTATGTGTAGTATTTAGTACTGCTCTAATCATTTTGAAATTTTTCATAAAAGTATCAATTTCTGATTGCATTTGAAGGAATAGTATAATTTATGTTGATTTGGGGTGTTATTTAATATGATTTATAATTATTAATCCATAATTTAGTTGATTCGTTCTGAAAGAATGGTGATAAGGTTTTTAGTCATAGTTTCAATCATTTTTGCCTGGTCAAGTTCCTTACTTGCTACGCATAACCGTGCTGGTGAGATTACTTATGAGTACCTAGGAAATAACACCTATAAATTCACCATTACCACTTGTACGAAAACTTCCTCTGAAGCGGATCGTGATTTTCTGACAATCAATTATGGAGACGGACAGCAAGATACATTGCCTAGAACGAATATCCAGTTTTTAACTTTTGATTCCCAGAAGAACACCTACATAGGTCAGCATACCTACACATCAGGTCCCGGATCTTACTTGGTTTGGTTTCACGATCCAAACAGGAATATTGATGTCAACAACGTGGTCAATTCCGTAGACAAATACTTCTGTGTGGAGACGGAATTGGTGATCTCTCCATTTTTAGGTGGGGCGAATAATTCAGTCCAGTTTGATGATTGTCCTTGTCCGGAATTGGCATGTGCGGGTCAGCAATGGTTTTACAACTCTTTAGCTTATGACCCAGACGGAGATTCTTTGTCTTACGAATTGGTTTTTTGTAAGGGAGAATTTTGTGTAGATTTTTCCTCACAGATTTATCAATTTCCAGATGATTTCAATGCACCTGTTAACGGGAATTTTGTGATTGATCCTGTAACGGGTACGATCACCTGGGATGGACCTGGTCCTGTTACTGTAGGTGAATACAATGTGGCTATCAAAGTAAGAGAGTGGAGAAGTGGTGTCAATATTGGTTCTGTAATCCGAGATATGCAGATTACTGTAAAACCGTGTGCCAATGGACCACCCGAAATCGATCCAATAGAAGATACTTGTGTTGTAGCAGGAACTTATTTAAGTGTAGACGTTACGGCGAATGAAGATCCGACTTCACCAGGGAACCACTACATCACTTTGACCAGTGCTGGAGAGCCATTTAATTTGAATACAAATCCTTCAACATTTACAGGAGGATCGGCGGATTTAACAATTACAGGAACTTTTGAATGGACTCCAGATTGTGAAGCAGTCAGAAGAAGCGATTACACAATCAATTTTGTAGCCGAAGACAATGACCCAAATGTGCCTCTAAAGGATATAGAAACGTGGAATATCAAAGTAGTTGCACCTCAAGTAACTAATGTGACAACACAACCCATCGGAACAACAATTCAAGTTTCTTGGGATCCACATCCTTGTTCCAACGTGGCCTATTATAAGATTTACAGAAGTTCTGATAGTATTGCTTACACAGACGACTGTTGTTCTTCCACTCCGGAAGATATTGGTTACAGTTTGGTTGGAACGGTAAATGTTGGAGATACTTTCTATGTGGACTCCAACAATCTGGTTATTGGGATTACTTATTGTTATGTTGTAGTGACTGTCCTTACAAATGATGAAGAATCTTGCATGTCGGAGCAAATATGTACCGAATTGAATTTCGAGGTACCAATTATTACCAATGTTTCCATTGATGTCACAGATGTAGCTGCCGGAAATGATTCCGTAGTTTGGGCTCGACCAAAAGAATTAGATACTACAAACTTCCCTGGACCGTATCATTATCGATTGTATAAGACAGTGGGTCATGGTGCAGCAAACACTTTGATTTATACTGGACCGACAAATGCAGATATCACGATTTTGGATACTGTATTTGTGGACAATTCCATTAATACGCAAGATTCTGCACATACCTATGCTGTTGAACTATATAGCGGTCAGTTTTTAGTAGGAAAGTCTCCAGAAGCAAGCTCCATTTTTGTTTCGACGATCCCAAATGATAATGAATTGAATGTAACATGGTATGTGGATGTACCATGGATTAACGATACTTTCTACGTTTATAGGGAAACTCCAACTGGTAGTGGGACATTTAATTTGATTGGAATCACAACGGATACTTTCTATGTTGACACAGGATTGATTAACAAACAAACTTATTGCTATAAGGTGATGTCGGATGGACACTACAATGAAGATGGAGTGATCGATCCCCTGTTGAACTGGTCGCAAGTAGCCTGTGGAGTGCCTTGGGATTATACCCCACCTTGCGCACCACCGAATCCTCAAATTGATGGAGATTGTGATTTGGAAGAAGTTTATTTACAATGGGATAATCCAAACAATACATGTGCAGACGATGTGATGAGTTACAATTTGTACTACACGCCGTTTACTGGTCAACCGTTTGAGTATTTGACTTCTTTGCAAGGATCTTCAAATGTGACTTTCACAGATGGTGGAAAAGGTTCGATAGCCGGATGTTACTACATTACAGCAGTAGATTCCGCCGAATATGGAAATGAAAGTACGCCTTCCGACACCATCTGTATTGACAATTGTGACGGTGTTTATGAACTTCCAAATGTCTTTACTCCGAATGGAGATGGCAGCAATGATCTTTATCATCCGATCTTCCCTTACAAGTTTGTTGAGAAAGTAGATTTCCAAGTGTTTAACAGATGGGGTCAGCTAGTTTTCAAAACGGAGAACCCAAACATCATGTGGGATGGAAGAGACATGGAAAATGGAAAGCTTTTGTCGGAGGGAACCTATTTCTTCGTTTGTAAAATATTTACTATAAAATTAGCCGGACTGATCCCAACAGAAATTCAGGGAACAGTCGACATTCGAAATCCAAAATAATACATGTTTACCGGAATCATTGAAGCGGAAGGTCAAGTGATAGACCTCAAAAAAGACCGAACTAATCTTGAACTTTTTATCCAAGCTCCTTTCAAGGATGAATTGAAAATCGATCAGTCTGTTGCACACAATGGCTGTTGCTTAACGGTGGTGGAAATCACGGCAGACTGGTACCGAGTTACCGCAATTGATGAGACCTTGCAAAAGACAAATCTCGGGCAATTGAAAATCGGAGACATTGTGAATCTTGAAAGATGTACCAAAATTGGAGATCGTCTAGATGGTCATATTGTTCAAGGTCATGTAGACGCCACAGGAGAATGTGCAGGAATCGAAAATCAAGATGGGAGTACGATTTTTACATTTCGATACACTGCCAATCATATCACAGTTGAAAAAGGCTCGATTACAGTGAATGGAATTAGTTTGACCGTGGTAAATTCCACAGACAAAGAGTTTTCTGTAGCCATTATTCCCTTCACATTGGATCATACTAATCTAAGACATTTGAAGGTAGGAGATACGGTGAATCTGGAGTTTGATATCATTGGAAAGTATGTAGCGAAGTTGCAAGGGATGAGCTAAAACTATGGGACACCTAATCTTCATGACGATTTGCCTGGCATTGGGAGTTTTTGTAATGAATCTCACAGGGGAGAAAAGACAAACTTATCAGATTTCAGAAACTTCCAATTTGTATAATCGAGAATGGGACAAAAAATTTTACATAATTTTCTTATTTCTATGGTTAGTTTTTAGCTCATATTGGATATATGATTCAATTTTTTATGCCCTTGAAAATACATTTGATCATTCAATAAACAAAAGTGATCCTTCATCAAGGAGATTAGGTGAATCTATTATGATGCTATTTTTGCCAGGGCTTTTATTTGCTGCTCAAATATTGTATTTAGGAATGATCATTTTGGGATCAATTGTTTTCACTTTTATACTGATTTTTTTATTTCCTGAACACAGGTATTCAAAATTTTTCAGAGCAGCCCATTATGCACATTTAACAATGCTTTTATTGTACATTCTTTTCATGATAATTCCACCCTTGATTTAATTTTTTTTGAACCAAATGCTTTTTCAAATTGTACGGCTTGCTGAAACAAACAAAAGAAAAAGCAATGAAAAAGATAATCTTAAGCATTTTTATAGCAAGTATGTTCAGCGGATTAAATGCGGCTGAAAAAGAAAAGGAAGTAAATTCTTCAATTAATGAAGTGACTGTCTTTTTGCAAGGAGCGCAGGTAAGAAGAAAAGCAAGTGTTTATGTTGAAAAAGGAATCAGCAAAATTATTTTGTCTGATGTGACACAGTATTTGGACAAGAACAATATTCAAGTAAAAGGAAATGGGAATTTCATCATATTGGATGTGAGTCACCGAGTTTTTTATCCAGTACCCAAACAACAAATTAATACGGGAGTAATGCCTAAAGAAGTAGCGCAGGAATATAAATTGGTTGAAGACTCCATGTCCGTTTCTTCCTGGAAACTTAAAAAATTAAGATCTCAATTGGAAGTTTACAAAAGTGAAAAGCAAATCTTATTGAATAGTGGAGTAATCAAAGGACAAAAAGACAATGATTCCATGCCTCTGTTGAAAGATGCTTTGGAATATTACCGAATCAAATTAATGGACATTAATAAACTGTCATTGGAATTGGATCAAAAAATTGAAAAAGAAGACGTGATCATGACAAGGTTGACCAATAGACTGAATCAGTTAAAAAATTGGCAAAATAACGTACATCAACCTGTGGAAGATACCAGTCCGAAACAACAAATTGTGGTAACTGTTTCAGCGGATCAAAGCACTTCAGGTAGTTTAACGGTAAGTTATATGACTCAGCAAGCAGGATGGACACCCGCCTATGATTTAAGAGCCGACGATGTAGCGAGTCCTGTAAAAATCACATACAAAGCCAAAGTATTCCAAAATACAGGAAAAGACTGGGACAATGTAGATGTGACTTTGTCGACTATTAATCCAAATCGAAGTAATGTGAAGCCCACTTTGGCTCCTTGGTATATCAATTATTACCAACCGATTCAGCATATTCCTGGGAATAATAATATGTATTATGGGAACGGGGTATCCAATCAACCTGCTGCAACTGAAAAGATGGTGATGTCACGAGATATGAATGAAGACGATTTGGCAAAACATTTAGATAATTATACTGAAATGCAGTCCAACATGACCATGGTTGAATTCAAATTGAATATCAAACATTCGATCCCGGCCGATGGGCAAGAGCATTTGATGGCTGTTGCGAGTAAATCGATTCCATCTACGTATGAGTATTTTGCAGCACCAAAAATTGAAAGAGAAGCCTTTTTGATTGCCAAACTAACCGACTGGGAAGACTTGAATTTATTGCCAGCCGTAGCGAATATCTTTTTTGACGGAACCTATGTAGGACAAACAAGAATAGCTCCTTCATCCATAAGAGATACAATGGAATTGGCTTTAGGAAGAGATCAAAGAGTGGTTGTAGAAAGAAAGAGAATCGAATTTGAAGAGAAAATCAAGAAAGTAGCAGGAGAAAAAATTGCGACCATGAAATATCAGATCATCGCCAAGAATTTGAATTTAGCGAGCTTGAAATTAAACATCATGGATCAAATTCCATTGGCAGCCAACGAGGAAATTAAAGTGGAGCTACTAGACAAAGGAGGTGCCGAATTTAAAGAAGAAGATGGTTTGTTAAAATGGGTCTTCGAATTAGGAGCCAAAACTCCGAAAAAACTCTATTACGAATACTCGGTGAAGTATGATAAGGATAAAGAGATAGTGCTTTAGGTGCTAGGTGCTAAGTTCTAAGTAGACAGTATTAGTTTTTTAAGCCAGATGAGTGTTTGCTTGTCTGGCTTTTTACCCCTCGATCCCCTAATGGGGAGGATAGAATAAATTTTAGTTCAATTTAAAAAGTCCCCTTCAGGGGATTTAGGGGTGAATAGTCAAAAGTCTAGAATCTTGTATCTAGAATCTTGTATCTCAAATCTTAAAACTAAATCCCTTTCAAAATCTGCTGAACCGAATTGGAATTACTCATGGTATAGAAATGCAAACAAGGAACCCCGAATTCTTTCAATTCTCTGCATTGTTGGGTAGCCCATTCGATTCCTAATTGATCCACGTCTTTGTCTGACTTACATTTCAATAATTCATTTCCTAAATCTTCCGGGAAGTCGATATGGAAGAATTTTGGTAAAAATGAAATGTGTCTCATTGATTTAATCGGCTTGATACCTGGAATAATAGGTACGTTGATGTCTGCCGCTCTACACGCATTCACGAACTCCATATATTTTTGATTGTCGAAAAACATTTGTGTTACGATATAGTCCGCTCCTGCATCTACTTTTTGTTTTAGATAGTGTAAATCTGTTTTCAAATTCATCGATTCGAAATGCTTTTCTGGATAACCTGCTACTCCTACACAGAAATCTGTTGGAGCCATGGAAACTTCTTCCATTAAGTACTTTCCTTGATTCATTTCATTGATCTGGTGAACCAAGTCCACAGCAAATTCATGTCCGTCAGGATGAGGTCTGAAAGTAGATTCAGTTTTAATCGAGTCCCCTCTCAAGGCCAAAACATTGTCAATTCCCAAAAACTGAAGATCGATCAAGGCATTTTCGGTTTCCTCTTTGCTAAATCCTCCGCAAATCAAGTGGGGGACAGCTTCCACATCATATTTGTTGATGATGGCGGCACAAATTCCAACCGTACCGGGGCGCTTTCGCATGGTCACTTTTTCAAGTAATCCATTCTCCCTTTTTTTGTAAAGGTATTCTTCACGATGGTAAGTCACATTAATAAAACTCGGTTTGAATTCCATTAAAGGATCAATACTATCAAAAATAGATTGAATACTTTTTCCCTTGAGTGGAGGGAGAATCTCAAATGAGAATAAGGTGTCTTTCGCCTGATTAATATGATCAATTACCTTCATTTCGGTTTAAATTTGGGGGCGAAGATACTCATTCTTAGAAGAAGAAAAAACGATTTTGGATATCTTGGATCGTCGAAAAGTCTAACCATCAAAAATTCCAACGAAATTTCAAAGGAATTCACTATTTTTGCCGGCTATGAAGAATATTCGGAATTTTTGCATTATTGCGCACATAGACCATGGGAAATCAACGCTTGCAGACAGACTTTTGCAAGTGACTGGAACGATTTCCGATCGTGAGATGCAGGATCAGGCTTTAGATGATATGGATCTAGAGCGGGAGAGGGGGATAACTATTAAGTCGCATGCGATTCAGATGAATTATTCGCAGGATGGAGAAGATTATGTTTTAAACTTGATCGACACTCCGGGTCACGTGGATTTTTCTTATGAAGTTTCCAGGTCGATTGCCGCGTGTGAAGGGGCTCTTTTGATTGTGGATGCTTCCCAGGGAATTGAAGCACAGACGATTTCGAATTTGTATTTGGCTTTGGAGCATGATCTAGAGATTATTCCGATTCTAAATAAAATGGATCTACCAGGTGCAATGCCTGAAGAAGTGACGGATCAAATTGTGGATTTAATTGGGTGTTCGGCGGAAGACGTTATTCCGGCCTCAGGTAAAACTGGTTTAGGAGTAGATAAAATTCTGGAAGCGATTATCGCTAGAGTTCCGGCTCCAAAAGGAGATCCTAATGCACCATTACAAGCCATGATTTTTGATTCTGTATTCAACCCGTTTAGAGGAATCATTGCCTACTATCGCGTGCTGAATGGAGAGATCAAAAAAGGCGATGAAGTTAAATTCTTCAACACTGGAAAAAAATACGAAGCGGATGAGATTGGGATTCTGAAAATGGATTTGAGTCCGCAAAAAGTGGTAAAAACAGGAGATGTAGGATACATCATCTCTGGAATTAAAAAAGCTGCTGAGGTTAAAGTTGGAGATACCATCACTTTAGTTGCCAATCCGTGCAAAGAAGCTGTAAAAGGTTTTGAGGACGTAAAACCAATGGTATTTGCGGGGATTTATCCTGTGGATACGGAAGATTACGAAGAGTTAAGATACTCGATGGAGAAATTGCAGTTGAATGATGCTTCTTTGGTTTTCGAACCGGAGTCATCGGCTGCTCTTGGGTTTGGTTTCCGTTGTGGATTCTTAGGAATGTTGCACATGGAAATCATTCAGGAAAGATTGGAAAGAGAGTTCAACATGACGGTGATTACGACTGTTCCGAACGTATCCTACAAAGCTTTCTTAAGAAAAAATGAAGAAGAAATTCAGGTTCATAACCCTTCTGAATTACCAGATCCGTCTAAAACAGAATGGATCGAGGAGCCATTTATCAAAGCTCAGGTAATTACGAAATCAGATTATGTGGGAGCCATCATGAACTTGTGTATTGATAAAAGAGGGGAATTGCAAAATCAGGTGTATTTAACTCAAGACAGAGTAGAAATCACTTTTGAAATGCCTTTGTCAGAAATCGTATTCGACTTTTACGATCGATTGAAAACGGTTTCCAAAGGGTATGCTTCTTTCGATTATTTCCCAATTGGATACAAAAGATCAGATCTTGTCAAGTTAGATATTTTACTGAATGCGGAACAAGTTGATGCATTATCTGCTTTGGTTCACAGATCTAATGCTTTTGAACTTGGGAAAAAGATTTGTATCAAACTAAAAGAATTAATTCCAAGACAACAATTTGAAATTCCAATCCAGGCTGCGATTGGAGCCAAGATTGTAGCAAGAGAAACCATCAAAGCACTTCGTAAGGATGTAACGGCTAAGTGTTATGGAGGAGATATCACACGAAAAAGAAAATTATTGGAAAAACAGAAAGCTGGTAAAAAGAGAATGCGCCAGGTAGGACGAGTTGAAGTTCCTCAGGAAGCATTTTTAGCAGTTTTAAAACTGAACGATTAAATACTCATGGATTACGATTTCAGAGCCATTGAGTCCAAATGGCAAAAATTCTGGGCTGAAAATAAGACATACAAAGTAGAAGAAAACGAGCAACCTAAATACTACGTCCTCGATATGTTTCCTTACCCTTCTGGTGCTGGATTGCACGTGGGGCACCCGCTGGGATATATCGCTTCAGATGTTTTTTCGAGATATAAAAAATTAAAAGGGTTCAATGTACTACACCCTTCCGGATATGATTCTTTTGGATTGCCTGCTGAACAATACGCAATCCAGACAGGTCAACATCCTGCAGTGACAACTGAAAACAATATTAAAAGATACCGTGAGCAATTAGATAAAATTGGTTTTTGTTTTGACTGGGACAGAGAAGTGAGAACTTCAGATCCATCATATTACAAATGGACACAATGGATCTTCAAGCAATTATTTGATTGCTGGTACAACAAAGAAACAGACAAAGCAGAACGCATTGCTGATTTGGTTGCGAAGTTTGAAAGTAACGGAAACAAATTAGTCAAAGCAGATACTTCCTGTGAAACCGAATTTTCAGCTGAAGAATGGAGAACTTATTCTGAAAAAGAGCAATCGGACCTTTTGCAGCAATACAGACTCACTTATTTGGATGATGCCTGGGTGAACTGGTGTCCGGCATTGGGAACAGTTTTGGCTAACGACGAAATCAAAGATGGTGTTTCCGAAAGAGGTGGATACCCTGTTGAGCAAAAGTTGATGCGTCAGTGGATGATGCGAATTACGGCTTATGCGAATCGTTTGTTGGATGGTTTGGAAAAAATTGATTGGACCGATTCGATCAAAGACCAGCAAAGAAACTGGATCGGAAAATCCAAAGGAGCATCAGTTCGATTTAAGGTGGATGGCTTTGAAGAAGAAATTGAAGTGTTTACGACACGTCCTGATACGATTTTCGGAGTAAGCTTCATGACTTTGGCTCCTGAACATGAGTTGGTTGGAAAAATCACATCCGCAGACTGCAAAGCGAAAGTAGATGCTTATGTTAAAGCCGCATCTTTAAAAACAGAAAGAGACCGTCAATCCGACGTCAAGAATATTACTGGTGAATTCATCGGAGCTTATGCGATCAACCCAATTTCAGGAGAGAAAGTTCCGATTTGGATTGGAGATTATGTTTTGGCTTCTTATGGAACTGGAGCTGTAATGGCCGTTCCTTGTGGAGATCAAAGAGATTATGATTTTGCCAAGGCATTCGGAATTGAAATCAAGAATATTTTCAAGGATGTAGATATTTCCAAGGAAGCTTGTGATGATAAGTCTGCCATTATTGCCAATTCAGATTTCCTGAATGATTTACCCGCAAAGAAAGCCATTGGAGTGGCCATACAAAAGATTCAGGAGTTAGGAGTTGGGAAAGGAAAAACGCAATTCAGATTAAGAGATGCCGTATTTTCCAGACAAAGATATTGGGGAGAACCTTTTCCAGTGTATTACGAAAATGGAATTCCAAAAATGGTTCCCGACGATCAGCTTCCGGTTGAATTACCAGAAGTAGATAAATACTTGCCGACAGAAGATGGTGAGCCGCCATTAGCAAGAGCGAAAAAAGAAAATTGGCCTACTTTCTTAGGAGATCGAATGGAATACAATACCATGCCTGGTTGGGCTGGTTCTTCATGGTATTTCATGAGGTATACAGATCCTACCAATGAAAAAGAATTTATTTCGAAAGAGAAAATCGATTATTGGGGGAATGTAGATTTGTATATCGGAGGATCAGAACACGCGACTGGTCACTTATTGTATGCTAGATTCTGGACAAAATTCCTTTATGATTTGGGATATGTTCCGTTTAATGAGCCTTTCCAAAAAATGATCAATCAAGGGATGATTTTGGGGAATTCAAGCTTTGTTTATCGATTGGAATTGGCATCGTTTTTCATTCCTGGATTGGATGATCCAAATCAAGTACCAGCGGTAAAGGAGTTTCCAGAGATCTTTGTAACAAAAGAAATTTATGATGATTGGGCGAATAATGAAAAGCTCAACATGCACTACAAACAAGTAGTTTCCAAATTAGAGAGCATTTTAAATAGATTGATTCCTGGAGATTTAAGTCAGGTATTGTCGAATGTAAAATGGGAATATTCCTTTACCAAGTTACATGCAGATATCAGCTTGGTAGATAATGGGGTGTTGAATACAGAAGGCTTCAGAAACTGGAGAAGAGATTACCGAGATGCAGAATTCGTGCTAAATAAAGACGGAAAATACATTTGTGGGTCGGAAGTCGAGAAGATGTCCAAATCTAAGTTCAATGTACAAACACCGGACGAACTAGTAGATAAATTCGGAGCGGATACCTTGAGATTATACGAAATGTTTTTGGGTCCACTCGAGCAATCCAAGCCATGGGATACCAAAGGAATTAATGGGGTCCATAACTTCTTAAGAAAACTTTGGAGACTCTTCCATGATCAAGACAATAATTTAACGATCTCGGAAGAAGCAGCCACAGATAAAGAACTGAAAACATTGCACAAAACCATCAAGAAAATTCAAGATGATTTGGAGCGATTCAGTTTCAATACAGGCGTATCAAATTTCATGATTGCAGTAAATGAGTTGACAGATTACAACTGCCACAAAAAAGACATCCTAGAGCCCTTATTGATTTTAATTTCGCCTTACGCACCGCACATTTGCGAAGAATTGTGGGAGAAAATCGGTAATGCACCAGGAACCATGACCAAAGCTCAATTCCCGAAATTCGAAGAGAAGTTTTTGGTAGAAGCGAATTATGCTTATCCAGTTTCTTTCAACGGAAAAATGAGATTCAAATTGGAGTTACCGACCAACTTATCGAAAGAAGAAGTGGAGAAGGAGGTTTTAGCAAGCGATCTTTCAGCGAAATATCTTGAGGGAAAAGCTCCGAAGAAGATTATCGTGGTGCCAGGGAAGATTGTGAATGTTGTCCTGTAGGGATTAAGTTACACAGAGTTCACAGAGAAGTCACAGAGTTACACAGAGGTAATTTCTCCGTGAAACTCTGTGTGTCCTCCGTGCCCTCTGTGAAACAAAAAAACTACATCTTAAATCTCCTCACCCCATTTTTCATCAATGCTACATTGAAATTCAGTAAATACCCCAACGGAAATCCTCCCAATTTCATATAGGTTAAAACCTGAGCTTGATGAACTTCATTTAATTGTTCTACAGTTTTTAGTTCTAGAACAATATTATTTTCAACTAATAAGTCAATTCTATAACCATGATCGAGTTTGACTTCTTTGTAAATTACTGGCAATGGGACTTCTTTTTCAACAGCCAATCCTGATTGACTTAATTCATAGAAAAGACATTCTTTATAAGTTGATTCTAAAAGACCGGGACCTAAATACTGATGAATTTGAATTGCCTTCCCAATTACTTCTTGGGTAATAGAATATGTGTTCATAATAATTGATTTAAATGGTTAATCAAATATAAAAAATCTCTGTGAAACTCTGTGTCTCCTCCGTGTCCTCTGTGTAACAAAAAAAAAATTATCAGCTATATTCAAATCAAGAGTAATAAACAAAAATCACTAACTTCATAATTCATAATTCATAATTCAGAACATGCCCAATCCATTCCATTTAGCCATTCCAGTTCAAAATTTAGAGAGATGTAGAACTTTCTACAGAGAAATCATCGGTTGCTCAGAAGGAAGAAGTTCCGACAAATGGGTCGACTTTGATTTTTTTGGTCACCAGTTGGTGATACATGTAGTGCAAAATGCAAAGTTAAAAGTGCAAAAGGATAGTAACCCGGTGGATGGGAAGGATGTGCCCGTGCCTCATTTCGGTGTTGTTTTGGATTGGGAAGATTGGCAGAATTTAGCTGAAGACCTACAAAAGAAAGGTATTGAATTTGTCATTGAACCTTACATCCGTTTCAAAGGTGAAGTAGGGGAGCAAGCGACTATGTTTTTTCTAGATCCGGATGGAAATGCTTTGGAGTTTAAGGCTTTTAAGGATATGGGGCAATTGTTTGCGAAATAGTTTTGAGCAAGAGTAAGGAGCAAGAGTTTTGAGGTGGATTATTCGATTATTTCTTTTATCGCTTTAGCATCTGAAAAGTATTGAAGTTTAATTTCTTTCAATTCATTTTTAATCCTTTGGGCTATTACTTTGCCTTCCAAATCTAATTCTTCTATCAATGCGTCATCTTTATAACCTTTAAAATGTTCAGAAGCATATTTTTCCAACCAAGTAGAAATTATTTGACAAATCTCTGAGCTTAAACCTAAGTCTTCAGGAAGGATATAGCCACCATTTACAGCATCTCTAATTCCTGTTCCATTTAACATTCCGTCTATTGTAAGGTATCTCATAAAATGTTGAATTTGATCTAAGTTAAGAAATATTATGGGTTGGTCTTCGGTTGTCGTTTTACCATACGAAGGGATTCGTGCGGGAGCGGGGGCTTAGGGCTTATTGTTACATTTATCATCAATTAGTCTTTTTGTTTCATCTGATAGAATTAATTCTAAGGGAGGAATAATGTCTCGAGGAGATGATATATGATTATTGGTTTCAAATGGGAAATATCCTTTCATTCGATATCCTTTTTTCCATAAAACCGATTTCCAAAAATTATCTTGGTCGGGAGAATAACCAATATTATAGGATTCTAGTTTTGGACGGGTAACAGATTGGTCAATTCTTCTTTCAATCGAGATATTTTTTATTTCATTTTTAAAGAATGACAAGATTTTACTTTGCGATTCAGAACGACTTTCAAAATCGGTAAAAGATACTTTGTCAAATTGAAAAACATTATAGCTTCTGCAAGAGTGAGTATCTTTATATCCAACTATATACTGGTTGTCATAGACTGTGCGATGATATCCATCATGTATGCCACTTTTCTGTCTGTGATATTTATTGATTTTAATTGATACTGCCCCAATAAATTTTGTGCTGTCTTGGTTGTAATAGATTACCTCTGGGTAAATTCCTAGAACATCCGTTTCTTCCATCATGTTATAGTTCCATGGGTAGGTTCCATATTTCAAAAAAGACTTTGAGAAATCAACTAAAAGAAGGCTGTCGAAGTAACTGCAATAACTCGAAACGCTTTCATACTTTATGGAATCAGTTTTATTTGAATTCTCAATTTTTGAAATAGATTCTGGTTCTTCTTCCAAACATGCATTAAGCAGGATTGTACATGAAAGCAAGAGAATAGAAATGAACCCCCTCTGGTGCTTGAATCTCTTTGCTTTCCAATAAGTTAGTTTTACTATAAATACTAATTGATTTCTCATAAAAGGTCGATTTTGCTCTAAGTTAGTCAATTTTTAATTTGAGAAGAAGAATCAAGTTTTTTATGGCTACACAAAGTTCTCAGAGAATCCACAGCGCTTCACAGAGATCATTTCCTCAGCGTCCTCTGTGCCTCCTCCGCGTCCTTTGCGGTAAAAAAATCCACTAGTAAGTAAAGGAAAAACCAATTCTACACTCTAAATTCTAAACTTATCTATAATGCTCATCATAGTACTTCTGATACTCTCCCGAAGTCACATTCTTTACCCATTCTTGATTTTGTAGGTACCAGTCGATGGTTTTTTCGAGACCTTCTTCAAATTCGATACTCGGTTTCCAGTTGAGGTCTTTTTCTATTTTGGTCGCGTCGATGGCGTATCTTTTGTCGTGGCCTAGACGGTCTTTTACGAAGGTGATCAGCTTTCTATTTGTCCCTTTTTCGCGATTCAGTTTTTCATCCAGGATATCGCACATGGTTTCTACCAATTGGAGGTTGGTCCACTCGTTTAAGCCACCAATATTGTAAGTTTCTCCATTTTCTCCTTTGTGAAAAATGACATCGATTGCTTTAGCGTGATCTTCTACCCAAAGCCAATCGCGGATATTGTCTCCTTTTCCATAGATCGGCAAATCTTTATTGTTGACGATATTGTTGATCACCAAGGGAATCAACTTTTCTGGAAATTGGTGTGAACCGTAATTATTCGAACAATTGGAAATCTTTACTGGCAAACCATAGGTATGAAAATAAGCTCTCACAAAATGATCCGAACTAGCTTTCGAAGCTGAATACGGACTTCTTGGATCGTATGGTGTCGTTTCAGAAAACATGGGATCGTCCATGCTTAGCGAACCGTAAACTTCATCAGTAGAAATATGGTAGAACGTTTTTCCTTCAAAATTTTCCCAATGGTTTTTAGCAATATTGAGAAGATTGAGGGTTCCCACTACATTGGTTAAAGCAAACTCCATCGGACCAGATATCGAGCGATCTACATGGGATTCAGCCGCTAAATGAATGATTCCATCAATGTGATACTCCTCCATGATCTTCGAAATCTGTGCTTCATTTTTGATATCCGCATTTTCGAAAACATAATTGGAAGCATTTTCGATATCTCGAAGGTTTTCCAAATTTCCCGCATAAGTCAAGGCATCTACATTGATAATGCGGTAGGATGGATACTTAGTAACAAACAATCTTACTACATGGGAACCAATAAATCCGGCTCCCCCAGTAATCATAATATTTCTTTGAAAATTTACAGACTCCAATACTCTAATTCTTTAAATTGATCTTTATAGATCCCTTTAACGTCAACTAAAAGTCCATCATTGTCTTTCAACAGATTTTGGATGTCTTTTTCAGAAAGATTAACATATTCTTTGTGGTTCACCGCCACAATCACCGCATCGTATTTACCGGTTGGCTCTTTAACGATCTCCACTCCGTATTCTTCCTGCATTTCTTCATTTGAAGCATGAGGATCGATGGTTTCTACTTTAACTGAGAAAGATTCCAATTCTCTTATCACATCGATCACTTTGGAGTTTCTGATATCTGAAACATCTTCCTTAAAAGTGGCTCCCATCACCAAAACTCTGGAGTCGATAATTGGCTTTCCTTTCGCCAAGATTTTCTTCACCGTTTGTTTGGCGATATAGAATCCCATGGAATCATTCACATATCTTCCGGAGTTGATCACTTTAGCGTGGTAACCCAATTCTTTTGCTTTATGAGTCAAATAGTATGGATCTACGCCAATACAATGTCCACCTACTAAACCAGGACGGAAATTCAAGAAATTCCATTTGGTTCCAGCGGCTTCCAATACATCAAAAGTATTGATACCCATGCGATTGAAAATGATCGATAATTCGTTGATCAAGGCAATATTGACATCTCTTTGCGTATTCTCAATAATTTTAGCTGCCTCCGCAACCTTGATTGAAGAAGCCTTGTGTACACCTGCTTTGACAACCAATTCGTAAGTTTTTACAATTTGTTCAGCAGACTCTTCATCACATCCTGAAGCCACTTTAACAATTGAGGCTAGCGTATGTACTTTGTCTCCTGGATTAATTCTTTCTGGTGAGTAACCAACTTTAAAATCTTCTTTGAATTTTAAACCTGAAACCTCCTCTAAAACTGGAATACAATCTTCTTCTGTACAACCTGGGTAAACAGTAGATTCGTAAACTACGTAATCCCCTTTTTTCAAAGCTTTACCAACAGTAGTACTAGCAGAAATTAAGGGTTTTAAATTGGGTTCATTACTTGAATCAATTGGAGTAGGAACTGCTACGATGAAAAAAGTAGCTTCTTTTAAGTCATCTATATTAGCAGTGAAGTGAATATCACATCCTTCAAATTCTTCTTTTTCTAACTCATTACTCGGGTCAATGCCTTTTCGCATCATTTCAACCCTTTGTTCGTTGATGTCAAAACCTATTACTGAGCATTTTCTGGCGAATTCCAATGCGATAGGTAAACCAACATATCCTAATCCAATAAGTGCAATTTTCGTCTCTTTGTTAACAATTTGATCGTAAATCATTTTCGGTCTCTTACTTTATAAATTCTTTCAATTATTTCTACAACTTTCAAACCTTCCAGAGCATTTGTCGTTGCTGTTGTTCTTCCTTTGATGGTATCTACGACGTTTTGGATGATATAGTTGTGGTTTGCCGCAGAACCCTTATATGGTCCATAATCATTTGCCGGATTGGCTTCCGCTAGTTCCGGCATTTCATAGCCTTCAATATTGCAATATTCTACTTCGTTCATGTATTGGCCACCAATTTTCACACTTCCTTTTGAACCGATGATGGTCATGGAACTTTCCAAATTGGTATTCCAAACAGCCGTAGAATAATTGATGCAGCCCATTCCTCCATTCACAAAATCAAAACTTACCAAACCGGAGTCTTCAAAATCTGTGGAGTCTTTATGGGTAAAATCATTGAACTTACCTTGAATATTTTTGATGTCTCCAAACAACCAATACATGATGTCGATGAAATGAGAAAACTGAGTGAACAAAGTTCCACCGTCTAAATCAGCGGTTCCTTTCCAGCCTCCAGCTTTGTAGTATCTTTCGTCACGATTCCAGTAACAATTCAGCTGCACCATGAAGATGTCTCCCATTTTACCGGAAGTGATAATTTCCTTAATCCATTCTGAAGGCGGAGAATAACGATTCTGCATGACACAAAATACGCTTTTCGACATCTGCAATGCTTTGAAGATCACTTGTTCGCAACCATCTTTTGTCAATCCCATTGGCTTTTCACAAACCACGTGTTTTCCTGCAGTTAATGCTTGGATAGATTGATTGGAATGCAGACCATTTGGCGTACAAATATTGACCACATCGATGTCAAGATTAGCAGCTAACAAATCCTCAATTGAATTGAAATACTGAAAATCATCTTCCTCAAAACCACATTCGGATTTAGGTTTGATATCCACCATGGCAACAAGATTTGCTTCAGGATTTCTTCGAATCATTTCGGCATGTCTTTTACCGATATGTCCACTCCCTACAACAGCAAAATTGATCAATTGAGCACTCATATTATAATTTCGTTACTTTATTGTTTTCTAATTTGTATTTTTCCTTACTTTCCGGACAAACAGCCTCATTATTCGCATCAAAATGCAAACGATGGCCATATTCTGATACCCAGCCAATTTGTTTTCCGGGATTTCCTACCATTAAAGCAAATGCTGAAACTGGTTTAGTGATGACTGTTCCTGCACCAATCAAACAATAGGCACCCAATTCATTTCCACAAACAATAGTCGCATTTGCACCAATAGAAGCTCCTTTTCTTACTAAAGTTTCCACATATTGATCTCTACGAACAATGGCAGATCTTGGATTAGTGATGTTAGTAAAAACCATGGAAGGTCCTAGGAAAACATCATCTTCACAAATGACCCCTGTGTACAAGGAAACATTGTTTTGGACTTTCACATTTCGACCTAGTTTGACTCCTGGGGAAACTACTACGTTCTGACCAATATTGCAGGATTCACCTAATTCGCAATTGGACATGATATGGGAAAAATGCCAGATTTTGGTTCCATCACCAATTTGACAACCTTCATCAATTACAGCAGTTTCGTGAGCAAAATAGGACATTCCTTATCGAATAATGTATTTATCAAAATTGTAGTGATCCTTTTCGTAAAGCTCATCATGAGAAAGCGATTTGAAGTATTCATAAGTAATCTTCAATCCTTCCTGACGGCTCACTTTAGGTTCCCAACCCAATATTTCTCTAGCACGAGTAATTTCAGGTTGTCTTTGTTTCGGATCATCTTTTGGAAGATCTTTGTAAACAACTTTTTGGTCTGTACCCGTTAATTTTACGATTTCTTCAGCAAAATCTTTGATTGTAATCTCATCTGGATTTCCAATGTTTACTGGTTCCACATAATCTGACATAAGCAATCTGTAAATACCTTCAACCAAGTCGTCAACATAACAGAAGGAACGCGTTTGCGAACCATCTCCAAAAACAGTTAAATCTTCTCCTCTTAGTGCCTGACCAATAAATGCAGGTAAAACACGACCATCATTCAGTCTCATTCGAGGACCATAAGTATTGAAAATTCTTACGATTCTAGTTTCTACACCATGAAATCTATGGTAAGCCATGGTCATTGCCTCTTGAAATCTTTTTGCTTCGTCGTATACACCTCTTGGACCAATTGGATTAACATTTCCCCAATAATCTTCAGTTTGCGGATGCACTAATGGATCACCATAAACTTCAGAAGTTGAAGCAATCAATACACGTGCATTTTTCGCTTTTGCCAATCCCAAACAATTGTGAATACCCAAAGAGCCCACTTTCAAGGTTTGAATTGGAATCTTTAAATAATCGATTGGGCTTGCTGGAGAAGCAAAATGCAAGATATAATCCAAGTTACCAGGTACATGAATGAATTTACTTACATCATGGTGGTAAAACTCAAAATTTTCTAGCTTGAAAAGGTGTTCAATATTTTCCAAACGACCTGTAATCAGATTGTCCATGGCGATAACATGAAAACCTTCTTTTACAAATCGATCACAAAGATGTGAACCTAAAAAACCAGCTCCTCCGGTAATTAATACTTTCTTCATTTAACCGATTTTATTTCTACCGATGGATTCGTAGTAGAACCCTAGATTTTTCATTTCATCTAGGTCGTACAAGTTTCTTCCATCGAAAATCACTTTATTCTTCAATTTAGATTCGATAGTCTTGAAATCAGGATTTCTAAAAACAGACCATTCTGTTGCAATAAGCAAGGCATCTGCTCCATCCAAAGCATCGTATTGGTGATCAACATATTTGATTTTATCTCCAATTACCTTTTTAACATTGGCCATGGCTTCTGGATCGTAAGCTACGATTTCAGCACCTTCATTCAATAATTCTCTGATAATATACAATGCTGGAGCTTCTCTGATATCGTCTGTTTCTGGTTTGAATGCCAATCCCCAAAGGGCAAATTTCATACCTTTCAATGACCCAAAATGATGTTTCAATTTCTCAACCAATTTCACCTTTTGTCTTTCATTCACTTCCAATACAGAATTGATGATTTCAAAATCAAAATCTTCTTGATTTCCAGAACGAATTAAAGCTGAGACATCTTTTGGGAAACATGATCCACCAAATCCAATCCCAGGAAATAAAAAGCGATTTCCAATTCTTGTATCTGAACCCATTCCCATTCTAACGTGGTCGACATTGGCACCTACCTTTTCACAGAAATTTGCGATTTCATTCATGAAAGTAATTTTGGTAGCCAAGAAAGCATTAGCTGCATATTTTGTTAACTCAGCAGACTTCTCGTCCATGAATATTACAGGGTTTCCTTGTCTGACAAAAGGCTTATACAAATCACCCATTATTTTTCTTGCGCGATCCGATTCAGTTCCAATTACTACTCTGTCTGGTTTAAGGAAATCATCAACTGCAAAACCTTCTCTTAGGAACTCAGGGTTCGATACCACATCAAAATCAACGGTTGCATTTTTTGCTACGGCGGCCGTCACTTTTTCAGCCGTTCCAACAGGTACCGTCGATTTATCTACGATTACTTTGTATTCTTTGATCATCCCACCTAGTTGCTCAGCCACTCCTAAAACATAAGAAAGATCTGCTGAACCATCTTCACCTGGAGGTGTTGGAAGTGCTAAAAAGATGATTTCTGCATTTTCAATCGCTTCCGCCAAATCAGTGGTGAATCGTAGTCTGTTTTCTTTAATATTTCTTTCAAATAAAACATCCAAATGAGGTTCGTAAATAGGCACCTCACCGTTTTTCATTTGATTAACTTTTTCTTCGTCTATGTCGACACAGATTACATTGTTTCCATTTTCTGCAAAGCAAGTTCCTGTAACTAGCCCAACGTATCCTGTTCCGACAACTGCAATATTCTTCATTTCTGTAAAAAGGTTTTTATCGATTCGCAAATAAATTGTAATTGATCTTCCTCCAATTCTGTATGCATGGGAAGAGAGATCACATTCTGACAGAGATAATTCGTGTTTGGAAAGTCTCCATCATTATATTTTTCGGCATCATATGCCTTTTGTATGTGCAGAGGTAGTGGATAATAAATCATCGCAGGAATTCCCTTCTCATTCAAGAATTCTTGAAGTTTAAATTGATCCAAACCATCAATTACCAAAGTATATTGGTGGAATACATGCGTACTGTAATCTACTCGAGCTGGAGTTACTACGCCAGGGATCGAACTAAAAAAGTTATCGTAGAAAGACGCAGCCTTTTGACGAGCAGCGATGTAGTCATTTAGATATCCTAATTTCACTTTTAAAATAGCAGCCTGTAAGGAATCCAACCTTGAATTTACTCCCACGCGATCGTAATAATATCTTTTACCCATCCCGTGATTGACAACTGATCGCATGATTGCAGCATACTCATCGTTGTTGGTGAAAATAGCTCCACCGTCTCCATATCCACCTAAATTTTTAGAAGGGAAAAAGGAAGTGGTTCCAATATCTCCCATCGTTCCAGCTTTTTGAGTAGAGCCATCCTTGAATTTATAATCCGCACCGATAGCTTGAGCCGTATCTTCAATTACGTAAAGATTGTTCTCTTGGGCTATCGCTAAGATCTCATCCATGTTGGCACATTGCCCAAAAATATGAACCGGGATGATCACTTTGGTTTTTGGAGTGATCGCCTTTTTGATGGACTCAATGCTGATATTGTAAGTGTCTTTATCTACATCTACCAAAACAGCTTCTAACTGAAGTAATTTAACCACTTCAACAGTTGCGGCAAATGTGAAATCCGATGTAATAATTTCATCTCCAGGCTTCAAGTCAAGAGCCATGATTGCGATCTGTAAAGCATCTGTTCCATTCGCACAAGGAATCACATGTTTTACATTCAAATACTGCTCTAAATTTGTCTGGAATTCTTTAACAACTGGACCGTTAATGTAAAATGAAGAATCAAGGACTTTTGCTATTTCTTCATTTACTTCAGACTTGATCTTTTGGTACTGTGTCTGAAGATCCACCATTTGGATTTGTTTCATCAATTTTACCTTTAAAATTTGGATACGCGAATATAAGTAATTAGTTACTACATTTAGAAATATCAAGGGGCTATATTCACTGAATTTTGCTTATTTTCGCCATATGTTAAAGAGGCTGATTTCCATTTTTATCCTTGTAATCCTTTTTCAGGGTGTTACGGTTGCTCAAAGAAACGTTAGAGACTCCTCGGTATTTATGCCGCTCGTAAGTGTGGATTATACGGCCATGTTCGGAGCAGCGGATTATTATAAAAGATTTGGATTTACTAATGCTCTGGGACTTTCAGTGGATTTCAAAACCAAGAAAAATCTGCTTTTCGGAATTCATGGGAATTTTCTTTTTGGGAGTAGAGTCAATGAAACAAGTCAGTTTGAGCCCATGGTCAATTCTGATGGAAATGTGACCAATATTGGAGGGTCGATAGCTGGAATAGCTCTAAAAATGAGAGGTTTTAATGTTAATGCGGATATAGGTTACTTGTTCACTTTCAAGAAACCCAATCCCAATTCCGGACTTTTCTTAAAATTAGGTTTAGGTTTTTTACAGCACAAAATTTACATCCAAAACGTTGAAGAAAATGTGCCTCAATTTAATGGAGATTATAAAAAAGGATACGATCGTCAAAGCAGAGGAGCAAATATTTCTCAGCACATTGGTTACATGTTTATCGCGAACAAAGGAATTTGGAATTTCCACATTGGATTGTACATGATGGAAGGATTTACACAAAATGTTAGATACAATTTTGATACAAAAAGTGTCAACGATAAAATGCAATTGGATATTCTTTTTGGAATCAAAGCCGGCTGGGTAGTTCCAATCTATAAAAGAGCAGCTACAGCGAAAAAATTCTACAATTGATGTTCCATTTTGGCTACAATTTCGGGATCAGATGTTATTCGTTGGCAGTTATCATTGCTTCTTTATTCAGTGCGAAAGCTAAGAAAAGGGTTCGTGGATATAAGAATGCAGACAACCTTAAACATTTTCAAGAAAAGAAGTTAAAAAGAGTTTGGTTTCATTGTGCCTCTTTAGGTGAGTTCGAGCAAGGCAGACCCCTAATCGAAAAATATCAAAACGATTCAGGTTGGGAAGTGATTGTCAGTTTCTTTTCTCCTTCAGGATATGAAATTGTGAAAAAGAAAGCGTTAGTGGACCAACAATTTTATCTTTTACCAGATACCAAAAGCAATGCAAAGAAAACACTGGATTTGGTTCAACCTGATTTAGTAATTTTTATCAAATATGAGTTTTGGGCGAATCATGTATTTGAAATCAGCAAAAGAAACATTCCCTTGTATTGTGTTTCTGGTTTATTTAGAGAGAATCAAGTTTATTTTAAGTATCCATTTTTTGCCAAAGTTCTTAAGTCGTTTAACTTTTTCTTTTTGCAGAATGACAAGAGCCAGGAATTATTGTCAACCATTCAAATACAAAACTGTTTGGTAACTGGAGATACGAGGTTTGACCGTGTCTCGGAAGGCGCCAAAAAGGCCGTTTCGGTGAATCAGGTGGAAGTGTTTTTAAATGGCGAAAAAGCTTTGATTATTGGAAGTTCCTGGCCTGATGATGAACAACAATTATATAGTTTACTACTTTCCGATAAATTCAAGCAAAAGACGATCATTGCTCCGCATGAAATTGGAGAAAAACATATATTGGAGCTACTTAAAAATTTAGGAGAACGGGCATTACGATTTTCTGATTTTGATTCCAGTTTTAAAGGTCAGCAATTTTTGATCATTGATAATATCGGAATGCTTTCCAATTTGTATCAATACGGGAATTTAGCCTATGTTGGTGGAGCTTTTCACGGATCCTTGCATAATATTTTAGAACCCGCAGCATTTGGTTTGCCAGTGATTTTCGGACCAAAATTCTCAAAATTTCCAGAGGGAGATCGTTTTATCAAAGAAGGAATCGGAATCTCCGTAAATAATGCTGAAGAGTTGCAAAATGCCTATCAAAAGATGTCACAATCACTTGATGAATTGAACCAAAAAGTACTGGCATTTGTTTCTAAGAATATTGGTGCAACTGAATTGATCTACAAAAGGATCTCAGAGGAGGTTAAAGATCAACAGTAATATCTTGAAATTGGAGTCTTTCGATATTGATCAAAGTATCTAAGCCATCTCTGCTAGGTACAGTGTCCTGAACAATCGTATAATTTCCAGCAGTAGAAATCAAATACTCATTTCGAATACCTGTAAATCCAGCGATATCAAAGCCATCGTTTCCATCAATAAAATCATCTCCACTTTTTCCAATAATTGTGTTGTCTAATCCATTTCCTAAAATGTTATTATTGTAGGAATTGGCTGTCAAATTTGTACAGGTAGATGGACTCATGTCGACTTCTCCAAAATACTGGCTGCGATAGGTGTAATCCACATTAGAATTGAACTCCATCTCTAGATCATCTGAAAAATCGGGATCGAGCATAACTTTGTAGGGAAGAAAAGGGTGAAAAAAGACTTCTATGGCATTGAGTCCGAGTGGATCACTGGCCAAATTGCTTCGATCTGGATAAAGATATTCTCCACTGTTAACGATTCCTGATTTTTGCCACTGACCATAATACACTTCCAATAAAACAGTAATGTATCGCAAGCCTAATTCTCCATTTGCTTGCAGAGTAGTGACATCATTTGGAATCCAAACGGAATTAGATCGAGCATTGTTTGAAGCATTGTAAATTTCAGAGTTGTAGCCATAATTCGTGTTGGCAATTCCTGATTTCAAAATCACCTTCATTAATTTAGCCATCGATTGATCCACATCATTTCCTCCAATAAAAAGTGCAGAACCTTCAGTGAAAATGTTTTCATACAAAATAGGGTGAAGGTGAATGGAAGAAGCAAGTAATTTTCCATTTGCAGCGGTGTTCATTGAGTTTTCATCTGAAAAGAACATGATGCAACTAATATCTTCAGCCAAATAATTTCCGATTTCCGCTTTGTCAGATCCATGATTGCTGTTGGGGTAATTCTTCAAAATCCCACTAAATATTTCTCTTTGTCTGGCTAGTTCAAAATGGGAGATGGAAGCATCGGCAAAAAAGTGAACGTACTGACCGTTCTCAGCAACGTAGCGCGTGTATTTGTCAAAATATTTAGTGATTTCAGAGCCTGCATCAGAAGGCAGATTAGCTACCCCATAATTGACAGTTTCATCAATTGAAATGGAATTGATTTTGTCCAGGTCGATTCCGTAATCAGGTTTGTAGTCCTTGTTACATGCAAGTACAGCAAAAAGTAACACTATGAACCACAATTTTTGCATACAAATGGTTAAAATTTAAAGCTACATCCCAAACTAGGAAGGATCGGTAACTGATAAACGGCTTCTCCAGTCAAACGGTTGATGTAAAAAATGTTTTTTCTGTTGTAAACATTGGTTACACTCACTTGTAAGTCTAACTGCATATCATTCTTAAATCTAAATATTTTTTTGGCAGAAATATCCATTCTGTGATAATCTGGTAATCTTCCTGTGTTGATATCTCCATACAAGAATTCTAAATAGTTTGGATTGTTGGTGATGACGTCCGTATTAACACCTCCTGAAAAATCAACCCCTTGATAGACCCCTGCTGTTTGCGTGAAAGGCATTCCTGAACCGAAATTCCATCTAATGGTGAATTCCCAGTCCATTTTCTTACCAGCAATATAAGAGAACATTAAATTGCAATTGTGACGTCTGTCGTAAATCGTTGCATATTCTTTGAATCCATCCCAACGAGTTACTTTTGCTAAAGAATAAGCTGCCCAAACATTGATTCTTTTTGTAGCATATTTTAATAGTAAATCAATTCCCCATGCTTCACCTGATTCTACAATGAAATCCTTCTTTAGCAAATCGTCGACCTGACTGTTTGCAGAATTATCTGGGAAAATCTTGTTGGTGTTCAGGTTGGTTAACTGATTAAACCATTTGTAATATCCTTCGAGGTTCATTGTAAAACCTTTAGCAATATCTGCTTCAAAACCTGCAACCGCGTGCCAAGCCGACTGTAATCCAACTTGATCACTTAAATCTTTTTCTTTTCCATTTTTCTGAGTGAATTTGCCTTGAATGTCAGTTGGTGCAGACAAGAAACCATAGAATAATTGCGTTACGTTACGGTCAGAAACGGCACTTGTAAAGTTCTGAGTGTAAAAACCTCCCGCCATTTTTATTCTGAAACTTTCATGTGCATTGATCTTCATAGAAAGTCGTGGCTCAGCAAAAAACTTATTGTAGGAAGCGTAATATTGAATTCTAACTCCTGGCTCAAATACAACAATACTTTTCACTAATTTGTAAGTAGCATAGGCCGCAATTTCTGTTGAGAAATTTTCAGCTACAATAGGGTAGCCAATTTTATTGTAGGTCTTAAAATCTGTTTTGAATCCTGAAATAACAATTCCATAATCCAACTGACTAGATCCGGCCATATAATAGGTAAAATCAAATCCTGCATCAAATCCAAAAATCGCACTTGAATCTGGTTGAGCTAAGTTCTCCTTCATTGTAGTTGAATAGTTGGAGAAATTAATATGCCCTTTGATTAATTGCTTGCTCTTAGGCGGCGCCAAAATAAAATTCAATCCTCCTCCAAAAGATTTCCAATTCAAATTTTCAATCGCCTGGTAGTTGACACGATCTCCAAAATAGAATCCGAAAAATGAGAATTTTGACCCTGTTGGAGTTTTAAAACTGAATTTCCCATAGATGTCTGTAAATCTAAAAGGAAGCCCTTTATCATCGGAGTCTTTGTTTACATAAGGGTAGAGTGCTTTCGAAGACCATTCGATTAATGATTGTTTGGCAGAAAGAATGAAGGATCCTGTCGTTTTTCTTTCTCCTTCTTCCTTTTGCTTGATCAATGGAACCTCAAGAACGGCTCTTCCCATAAAAGGAGAAGCTGAGATCAAACCGGATACCTTTTTTGTGTTTCCGTCTTTATAAGTGATGTCCATAATCGATGAAATTCTTCCTCCGTATTTTGCTCCAAATCCACCCGTGTAAATTTCTGCAGATTTGATGAGTTCTGTTTCAAAAACAGAGAAGAATCCGATGGAGTGAAAAGGATTGTAAATCGTCATTCCATCTAATAAAATTTTATTCTGAATAGGTGTTCCTCCACGAACATAAATTTGTCCTCCCTGGTCACCCGAACTTACAACACCCGGTGTAATCGTAAGAGCGGAAATAATATCAGCTTCTCCTCCAATGTTAGGAACTCTGTAGATGTCTTTTTTATCTAGTTTGATAACGGAAACTTTGGTGTCTGTTAGGTTTTCAGTCTTGTTACTGTTGATTTCAACAACGTCCAAGATGGCTCCTTCCTTAATGTTGAAAATCTTAGTAAGCATTTGATTTTTTTCGATGGTGACGGTCTCAATCAGACTATCATACTGAACATTTGTGATTTTGATTGTGTAGGTTCCCTCTTTTAATTTTGGGATTTGGTAGAATCCATCTAAATCTGTTACCGCACCTGTTTCCAATTCTTTGATGTAGACATTGGTAAAAGGGACAGGCTCTCCTGATTTCACATCATAAACAAATCCTTTTAGCACGGCGTCTTGAGCAAAAATGCTGGTTGTGGTGAGGGTGACAAATAAAATTAAAAGTAAAATATGCTTCATTATCAATTATTCACAATGTTGTAACCGCCAAAGATAGAACATTTTTTTTCTTGTAATAGATAGTTTGCAGATGGATGATTTAAATTAAGTACTTAGCGTGTGAAAGTATCTATTTATATATTTTGTAGTTTTGCGGAAAATAATTTAAAATGAGAAAATTAGCTGTCATCTTTTTGTTTGCAATCCTAGGGAACGCCTGGGGACAAGGAGTAGAGATTACTCCTCAAGTTAGCTATTTATTCGGGGGTAGAGTTAATTTCTATGAGGGAGATTTGAAAATCCAGGATAAAGGAGCGTTTGGAATCAATGTAGCCTATGATTTTGGAATCGGAGGTGGTGTTGAGTTTCAATATACTGGAGCGTTGACATATGCATCTTTCAATGCCATTCGATACGGTTATGAGGATGTTTCTTTTAAAGTTGCGGTGAATCATATACAAATTGGTGGATATAAGGATCTTGGACAAGGGAAACTAAAAGGATATGTATCGGGTGCGATAGGCTGTACCATTTTTGATCCTACGGAAATCAACTACCAGTCTAAATGGAATTTCACTGTTTCTGGATCTCTTGGAATGAAATATTTTCCACTAAAATTCTTAGGATTTAAATTGTTTGGTCGTTTATTTCTGCCAATGGAGTTTGCCGGTGGAGGAGTATTTTGCGGAATTGGAACTGGCGGAGTGGATTGCGGATTAGGTGTTTCTACTTTTGCTATTTTAGTTCAAGGTGATCTTGGAGCTGGGATTATTCTCAAATTTGGTGGTAAGGATAAATCCAAGAAATAACTAGTGAAAAATTGCGCTTTAGATCTTGGGAATACGCAATTAAAGGTTGCCTTATTTCAAGATCGCGACTTTCTTAATCTAGAAGTTTTCACCACTTTTCAAGATTTAGTTTCTTTTTTGAACAATGAGACTATTGAGCATTCGATTTTGTCTTCTGTTCTGAATGGACATGAAACGCAGCAGTTACTTTCGCAGTTAAATATTCAGCCCAAAATTCTAGGTGAATCAACTCCTATTCCCATTCAGAATAACTATCGTACTCCAAAAACACTGGGAAATGATCGTTTGGCAAATGCTTGTTTTGCAGGGGTGCAATGTCCAGGTCAATCAGCTTTAGTAATTGATGCAGGTACCTGTTTGAAAATGGATTTGGTGAATGCTGAAAACGAATATTTGGGAGGATCCATTGGTCCGGGTCTTGAGATGCGATTTAAAGCACTCAACAATTATACAGGGAATTTACCGTTACTATCCAATGAAGAAGAATACCAAAATTTAGTTGGAAATGATACCAATACTTCAATTCTATCTGGAGTGAAAATCGGAATGCAAGAAGAAATTAACGGACTAATACGCAGGTATGAAGCCAATTACGATGATTTAACAATTTTTATAACCGGAGGTGATTTGGATAAGTTTGAATTAAAATCAAAAAATACCATCTTTGCAGACCGATTGATTACCCTGAAAGGACTGAATGAAATTTTACTTTTCAATATATAATAGGTTTTTACTAACCTTCTTTTGCCTTATTTCAAGTTATATTCTTGTAGGACAGGGAACTTCGTCTCCTTATAGTGCATTTGGAGTTGGATTGATTAACAATAATAGTCAGGCTTCTTTCGCAAGCATGGGTAATGTGCGCATAGCAAATTCCGATTCTGTTCTTTTGAATTATTCAAATCCTGCTTCTTATTGTTTCATCTCAACGGGAATGCCAATTGTCAATATTGGAGTTACCCAAAGATTTAACAAGTATGAGACTTCGGTAGACTACAAAACCAAAGCTAATTTCACTTTCAATAACTTGTCCATGGGATTCAGAATGGGTAAGAGATTTGGAGCTGCTTTTGGATTGTTGCCTTATTCCAGAGTTGGATACAGTATAGTTGCTACAGAAGATTTTCAAGGAACTCCATTGATTAACAGATTTGAAGGGAAAGGTGGTTTGTACAGCTTTTTTATTGGATTTGCAGGTCGTTTATTGAATGCAAGAAATCATGTTATATCTTTAGGTGTGAATGGGAAGTATCTTTTTGGAAAAAACGAGGCCGTACGAATATTAGAATTTGATCAATCTTTATCCAATTATTACAATTCCAATGTCTCAACTTCTCTTAGATTAAGAGGGTTTAGTGGGGATGTCGGGCTACTTTACCAAGCCAGATTTAGCGATGCTTTCGCCATGAACCTGGGTCTTACTTATTCCATTGGAACCAATTTGAAAGCCTTTGACGATATTTTCAGTTATACTTTTGTATACATCGGGACAGATATTAGAGTGGAAAGTGTAATTGATACGGTAGAATATGTGGAAGATGTTGAAGGAAGAACAAGATTGCCACACATTTTGAAAGCTGGATTGAATTTTGAGTTTAAGGATCCGGATATCAATCATAAAAATAAGTATCGCATTCTTTTGGGTGTAGATTACGATTATGAGCCATGGTCCAATTACCAAGAAGTATTTAATGATGTTGTTTCAAATGATGGATTAGGTGACTTCCATAGATTAGCCCTGGGTATTCAGTATACACCGCATTATTTGTACTACGATAAAAGTCCGAATATCAGCTATTTCTCCAAAGTAAATTACCGTTTAGGTTTTCAGTTTGCCAAATCATCCATTATTGCAGGTGGACAACAAATCAGTCAGATGGAATTAAATGCAGGTTTTGGATTTCCGTTAGCAATAAAAAAATCTTCAGCATCCATCAATCTCGGTGTTGGCCTGGGACAGAGAGGGACTGTTAACGATAATTTAGTGAAGGAATCATATGTTGGCATATATTTTGGACTATCTTTATCGCCGGGGGTAAACAACCTGTGGTTTAGAAAACGAAAATACGATTAAAAAACACAAAAAAATGAAATTTACAAGCACATTAGTATTCGCCTTTTTAATCAGCTTTTCTTCTTTTGTAAAAGCACAGCAAAATGAAGAAGAATGTAAAAAATACAGATCATTAGCTGGTGAAGAAATTAAAATGAAAAATTATAAGAGAGCTGCAGAAATGTACCTTAAAGCTCTTGAATTTTGTGATGCTTGCGACAAGGCAGCAGGAAACGATATCGTATTCGATAACTTGAAATACAGTTATGAAACGATGTGGAAAGATGAAAAAGACGCCGCAAGACAAAAACAGTTGGCTGATACAGTAGTTTGGGTATATGAATTGAGAATTAAAAAATGCCCGGAGGTGAGTGATGATTGGAATGCGTCTTACGGATACTTTTTAGGGAAAGCGAAAATCAATTATGTGAAGTCAGCTGAATTACTTGGTGAGTATATCAATAAAGTTGAGGAAAAAGCCGGAGCAAGTAACATGTACCAGTACTATGTTTCTGTATTCTATGCATTCCAGCAAACGAAAGATGTAAAATACAGAGATACATTGATCACTAAGTATTATCAATTAAATGAATATTTAGATCGATTAAAAGATGATCCAACTTGGGGAAAGTATGTTGAGACGATTAGATCTGGAATTGAAAAAATCTTAATGGATAAGATCTTAACAGATTGTGATGAGATCCAAAATGTACTTGAAATGAAAGTGGGTCAGTTTGCCGACATGACGAAAGAAGCGAAAGTAGATTTCTGTGAGAAGGCTTTGGATATTTTAGACAAGAAAGAATGTGTAGAAAAAGAAGTGTACTCTAAAATATTGAAAATCTACATCGAATTACTTCCTGATTCCTTGTATTCAGAAGGAGCATACAAGTATGCGAAGTACAAAGAAGCAAAAAATGAATACAGAGAGGCTTCTGACTATTATGAAAAAGCGATTTTGAAAAACACAAATGATGCAAACCAAGACAAATACAAAGCTGGAAAAGTAAGATGTATGTTCAGACTTGGAAACTACAAAGCTTGTTTCTCTTTAGCTAAATCAATTGGTGGGGAGTACAGAGGAGAAGCCTTAAAGTATGCGGCTCAGTGTATCGCTCAAACAGCAAACGATTGCGGTGTGTCTACCATTGACAGAAAAGCGAACTATTATTTAGCTGTAGATTACTTGGAGAAAGCTGCTGCTGCAGGAGCGAGCATTGGTGGTTTGAAAGCTTCTTATGAAAAGAATTATCCTACTCAGGAAGAGAAATTTTCTAACAGCTGGAAAACAGGAGATGTGAAAACAATGTCTTGCTGGGGAGAATCAACAACTGTAAGATAACATTTGATCCAGGCGATTCAAAATATTATAAAATGGAGTATTCCTGTCGTTCTTACGGCAGGAATATTTTTTTCCTGTGAAAATGATTTGGACAAGGTTGATAAGTTCAATTTGGATGATGGAGCTCCAGATCAGCAAACGGAAAACATTGAACTCATTGTGACGGACTCGGGAAGGGTTCAGCTTACATTGATGTCTGCGGTTGTTGAAGAATACATGGAAGAAAAACTAACCAAGTTGAAAGGAGGATTCATCTTAAAGTTTTTCAATTCTGAAGGAGAAGTAAATTCATTCATTTCCGCCAAAAACGGAGAAATCTATACTTTTGATAAAAAGATGAAAGCGACAGACAGTGTTGTTTTCAAAAGTATACCAAACGAGCAGGTTCTGTACACGGAAGAATTGATTTGGGATCAGTCGACCAAAAAAATCTTTTCCTCGAAGTATGTGAAAATCGTGGAGAAAAATAATAAGGTTTTAACAGGAGTAGGACTGATTACAGATGAAGAGTTTAATGACCCGCTCATCATTGAGCCAGAAGGAGAGTTTTATTTAAAGAAGAAAGATACAACGCAATGAAAGCATACAATAAAGTAATGGAGTTTTTCTGGTTATCACTTTCCATAGTGACATTGGTAACCGTATTGTACATGTTGATCATGGATGGTTGGGATAAAAACAGCATTTATTTGATTTTCCCAGGAATTAGTTTCATGATGTATTTCGCTAGGAGATTCATGCGAAAAAGAATGGAAAAACATCAAAAATGGTTGGAAGAAAATGCCCAGAAAAACGCTCATACTAATAAGTAGTCTGTTTTTTGCCTTTTTGGTTTGCGGGCAAGAGGATTCAACCGTATACTTGAAACCCATTTTCACCAAAGGCACCTTATTGAACTACAAAATAAGAAACTCCAACGTTTCCGAAATTAATGGAGAAGGGAGTTTTTCCAGCAATGGCTACAATACCCAATTAGAAGTTCTAAAATCTGCTTACGGACTATCTGTTGTTCGAATGAATTACGACGCTTTCGGTTCGGATTATGAGCCAGGTTCCGAATCCACCTTGAAAGTAAAAGATGAATTAAAAGCGTTTTTCACCATCGATTCCATCACGCGCTTTGTTGCTATCGAAAATTCAAAACAGCTTTTGGATACCTTAAGTAAGCGCATCACAAATTTCCAGCTGGATGAAGAATCCATTGCTTCCTTTTTTCCTGAAATTGAGCTCTTATTTTTCTTGAATGGAGCAAAATATGTGAAAGGAGAAAAATATACAACTTCAACCATTTTGCCTGTCGATGGTGAATTATTGGAATGTGATCTCGAGTTTGAAATGACCCTTTTTAGTAGACAAGAAAATGTATTCCGGATTGAATGTACTGCTACTCCGAAAACGGTCTCTGATCAGATAAAAGATTTTAAATATTTCCTTATTTATTCTTTCAGGTTGTCGGATTTATTTCCAAAGTCCATTACTCTGCAAACCAGTTATCATAAAGGACAAAATAAATATTCCTCAAAGACCGAAATCACTCTGAATTAAAGAAGCTATGTGAATAAAATGTACTGTTTCATGTAATTTCTGACACTATTCTACCGTTTTTTGAATAATGAAGTTGATGAAAGTAATAGTGTTTCTTTTTTGTTTGCCCTCAATTTTGCAGGCGCAGATGCTGGATAATTCGGAAGGGAATGCCTTTACGGATCAGCCTTTTTTCAATCATCAGTTTATCAAAGCCAACAAGATCAAAAAGATTCTGGGACATTATTCTACCAAAGCCTCCATGGATTATATTCGAGAAAATGACCTGATTTATGTGTATGAGTTTGATTCTTTGGGTAGAATGACACACAAGTACGAAACGGTAAACATTGCAGGAGGAAAGGATACAATCATCAATGTTTATGAGTACAATCTTAAGGGAGAAATGATCGTTCACCGAAAATCAGATCGCAATGGGTTTTATGCCACGCACTATGATTATGATGATCGAGGAAGAATAATTCGCACGGAATACAGAAGAGATATCAGCAAAGGAAGGGACAAAGTCGATTTTCAATTGGAGAAAAGCTACATGATTACTTTTGAAACAGCCAAGTATGAAAATACTTCGGATTGGGAGAAAAAAGTGTATTACAATAACTACGAAAAGCCTTTTCAGGAAAAATTCACCTATTTCGATGATAATGGCTATCTCATTAAGGAAGAAGAGAAATTGACAGTACATTCAGGTAGAAGGGTGACAACTTACGAGTATACAGAAAAAGGCATGCTCAAATCCATACAAAAAGAATCTTCTGTGATTGGAAAGCATGTGAACAAAGAAGAATTTCAATACGATCAGTTTAATAATCTATTGGCCAAACACATCTATAAAGACGGAGTTTATCTAACTGAAATTCAAGTTGTCTATGATCCGCTAACGCAATTGTTGTCTGCGGTACTTACACGTAAAGTGGAAAACGATTACATCACCATTCTTAAGTTTGATGAGATTGAATTCTACGGTGACACCATCAATCAAACGACCTACCATAAATAATTTTTATTTTTGTTTAATCTTTTTAGATTTTCAGTGAACTTTATTTAAACAAGATGGTTTAAACTTCAAATTCACATGAAATGAAGTTATTTATATTAGCACTAATGTCTTTTTTTTCCCTTGGAGTGATGGCTCAAAAGGGAGTGATTAAAGGGAAAATCACCAATAAAATCAACAACGAACCGCTGGGTTTTGTTAATGTATACGTTCCAGAAATAGAATCGGGAGCGGTTTCTGATATTGATGGGAATTTTGAGATTCCAAATCTAGAGCCGGGGACATATTCCATAGAGGTTTCCTTTGTTGGATTTCAGAATTACAGACAAGATGAAATCATTGTTACTACAGCTCGCCCGGCCATTCTAGATATTCAGATGGAGGAAGTAGCTACTGTAACCGATGTTGTTGAAGTCAAAGCTTCGTCATTTGTCGAGACGAATGAGAGTCCGACGTCCATGAAAACTCTTAGTGCAGGGGAGATAGAAAGACTACCAGGAGCAAACAGAGATGTCTCCAGAGTCATTCAATCTTTACCTGGGGTGGCCGTTACACCGAGTTTTAGAAACGACATCATCATCCGGGGAGGAGCACCAAGTGAGAATAAATTTTACCTGGACGGGATAGAAGTGCCCAATATCAATCACTTTGCAACTCAAGGGAGTTCGGGAGGACCAGTTGGATTGCTGAACATTAATTTTATACGAGAAGTTGATTTTCGATCTAGTTCCTTCGCGGCCAATCGAGCAAATGGGCTGAGCTCGATCATGGAGTTCAAACAGAAGACGGGAAACCCTGATTATTACACAGGATCATTTCAGATTGGTTCTAGTGATATCGGTCTTACTTTTGACGGTCCATTAGGTAAGAAAGCGAGCATGATTCTATCCGTGAGAAGATCTTATTTAGACCTTTTGTTTTCCCTGCTAAAATTGCCTTTTCTTCCAACATATAATGATGCTCAGTTTAAAATTCAATACGACATTGACCGAAAAAATAGGTTGACATTTATTGGATTGGGTGCCATAGACAATTTCAGATTGAACACCAAAGTGAACGACAAAGTAGATGATCCGGAAACCTTGGAGCGCAACAACTATATTTTAGGGAATCTTCCCTCACAGCAACAATGGAATTATACGATTGGGATGAAGTATGTTCACTTTTTTGAGAATTCCTACATGACGGTAGTTTTAAGTCGTAATATGTTGAATAATACGTCTAAGAAATTTGCGAATAATGATGAGTCTGACCCCAATAATTTAATCCTTGATTACCTATCTCAAGAATCTGAAAATAAATTTAGAATAGAGAATACCTGGGATTTGAAAGGTTGGAAGATTAATGTAGGAGGTGGTTATGAATTTGCCCGATATACCAACCGAACAAAGAGTTTGGTTTCCATCGACACAAGTACCTTTTTGATTGATTACGATGCTAAGTTATTTGTAAATAAATTCAGTTTATTTACTCAGTTTAGCAAAGAAGTATTCAAGAAAAGGTTGGCTATTTCTCTTGGATTGAGAACAGATTTCAATACCTACAACAAGGATATGATGAATCCTCTGAAACAACTTTCTCCTATGCTGGCTTTGAAATTTAGAATCAATGAAGATTGGAGTATGAACGCCAGTGTGGCCAGATATAGTCAGTTGCCGGCCTATACCATGATGGGGTATCAAAATAATCAAGGAGAACTCGTAAACAAGGATCGATTGAAATACATCAAATCCAATCATTTTGTTTTTGGGTTTGAATATGTTTCAAAGTGGAATGCGAGATTTACTTTGGAAGGTTTCTACAAAATGTATGAAGATTATCCTTTCTCTTTGGTTGACTCAATTTCACTGGCCAACTTAGGAGCTGATTTTGGAGCAATCGGAAACGAACCAATTTCATCTATCAATTTGGGAAGATCTTATGGTTTGGAATTCATGTACCAGCAAAAATTATTGAAAGGATTTTACGGGATTTTGTCCTACACCTTTGTAAAAAGTGAATTCCAAGACAAAAATGGAGCCTATGTTCCTTCTTCCTGGGATTCCAGACACATTGTTTCCTTGACTTTCGGAAAGCAGTTTAAAAAAGGGTGGGTGATTGGTCTACGTTGGTTGTTCTCTGATGGTTTACCTTATACACCTTATGATTTGGCCACTTCCTCTACCCAGGTGGTTTGGGATATAAACAAACAAGGGATTCCCGATTACAATCGATTAAATACAGAGCGATTGAAACCCTTCCATCAATTAGATATTCGAGTAGATAAGAAATTCTATTTTAATAAATGGGGCTTAAATATTTATGTGGACATTCAAAATATATATGCTTGGAAAGTTCAGGGAAGATCGTATATCACTCCAGATTTAGATGCTAATGGAAGTCCAATTCCAGATCCAAACGATCCTTCCAAATATCAAATGAAGGAGATTGAAAATATTTCCGGAACGGTAATTCCAACATTAGGGATTATTGTGGATTTCTCTTTTAGAAAAAAGACTGCAGAAGAAAAAGAAGCCTTGATTCAAAAGAAAGCCGATAAAGAAAAAGCGAAAGAAGAAAAGAAAAAAGGCAAGCAGAAATAATAAAAGACTCTCTTTCAACGTCATATTAGAGTGTGGATGTCTTATTGCCCTTTTTATGCTGACTTAATTTTTGTAAATTACAGGAAGTGAATTTTGGCTTAAGATTTGTTTTAACTTCTAAAAACAAGTGTTATGAGAGCAATTTTGATTATTTCTTTAGCGGTAGGACTTGCTATGTTGACGTCGGCTTCAGTCCGTCAAAGTTACAAGTATAGAAAAGTGACGAACAATGCTTTTCAGGAAAATGAAAAGTTGAGATATCGTGTGACCTGGGGAATTGCAGATGCAGGAGAGTTGGACATGACGGTTTCCAAACATCCTTACAAAATTCAGGGGAGAGAAGCTCTACACGTGAAAGCCATCGGAAAAACTTTGGGAGCTTTTAGCTTGTTTTACAAGGTGTATGATGTGTACGAATCTTATGTGGACCAAGAAGCCTTACTTCCATTAAAATTCAAAAGAGATGTAAATGAAGGGGGCTATGAAATCAAGCAAGAATATGATTTTTACCACAATAATAAAGTGGTGTACAATAAGGGTAAAAGATTTGTAGTTCCTGAGAATATTCAGGATATGGTTTCAGGTTTTTATTACGCCCGACTATTGAATCTGGAAAATGCGAAAGTGGGGGATACTTTTACTTTTTCGATCTTCCTGGATAATACTATTTATCCCTTAAAGATTAAATACCTTGGAAAGGAAACCATCAAAGTGAGAAAAGGAAAATTTGATTGTTTGAAATTTGCTCCATTGGTGGAAAAAGGAAGGTATTTCAAGTCTGAACAAGATGTCCAGTTTTGGGTTTCGGATGATGCCAATAAGGTGCCAATTTTGGTTAAAGCAAAAATTCCCGTGGGTTGGATCAAAATGCATTTGGTAGAATGGTCAGGACTCAAGCACGAATTGAAAAAATCGGAAGCAAAGAAGTCTTAATTCAAGTGCTTTTTCATGAGATATTTTACCGGAATAAAGGAAGATAAAAATCCTATGATTCCGACGATAGCCATGATGATGAAGCCATCTCGTGCTAGAAATTTTATTGGAAAAGGTTCTTGGCTTGTCTCGTCGAGTGAAACAAATTCAAATTTCATTTGAAGAATGCAGATGAGGTAGCCTAGGATCACTCCGATAATTACTCCCAATCCATTAATAAGAAGACCTTCTTTCAGGAAGATGTTGCGAATCATGGCTTTGCTACCTCCAAAACTTTGAATCGTATTTAAATCTCCCACTTTTTCTAAAAACAACATCGATAATGAGGCAATCATATTGAAGGTGGAAAGAATGAAAATAAAGCCCAAAACTAATAGTGTAATCCATCTTTCAGTTTGAGAGGTTTTGTAGATTAATTCATTTTGCTCGTATTGGGTTTTTACTATGAAATCATCTCCTAGTTTTGCTCGAATTTGATCCCGGACCGTCTCGGGTTCTGCGCCTTCTTTAAGTTCAACTCCAACCCAAGTAATGTCATTTTTATATTCCAGAATTTCTCTTGCATACCAAATAGGTACTACAAAATATTTGAAATCTACATCCTTGTTATAGGAAAAACGGCCAGATAACTCTATTCTTTTGATGGAAAAAGGCTTGGAAGTCATGCTCGCCTTTTTGTCTCGCAGTGGTGCGTAAATATTTACAGATTCAAACTGATTGGGATCTTCAGGAATGAAGCCTTCCAGTTTTTCTAGAAGTCCCGCTCCAATAACCGCCATGGCTCCGTAATTATCTTCTATGGTTCCTGAACCAGTAATTACTTTTTTCTCAAGGTTGGTCATTTTTACAAAACTCTCTTCCACTCCTAGCATAGTCGAATTGACCCATTTGTCTTCATGTTTCAAAATGGTTATTTCTTCGATAATCTTGGAGTAACTTTCAATCCCGTCCACGGAGTTCAATTCATCATAGTTGATCTGATCAGCATCAAAAGTTTTACCCTGAGCACTATAAATGCGAATATCCGGTTCAAATTCAGAATAAAGGGAAACCACCATTTCTTCAATGCCATTAAAGGCAGACATCACGATAACCATCGCGGCAGTGCTAATGGCAATTCCAAATACTGAAATAGAGGAAATAAGATTGATCACATTCCTCGATTTTTTAGAAAAGAGGTAGCGAATCGCTATGTAAAATGAGGTGTTCAATTATTTTTTTAGAAGTTCATCGATTTCTTCAGCATAATCTAAAGAATCATCAATATGAATCATCAGTTCAGGGATTTTTCGCATTCCATTCAGCTGATTACCCAGGTAACCTCTGATTTGCCCCATGTTAGCATTGATATTTTCCAATACCTCTTCGGGTTCAGGTCCGGCGAAAATACTTACATAAATTTTAGCCAATGATAAGTCTGGAGTAATTCTTACTACCGTAACAGAAACCATTGATCCTTTGCATATTCCATTGGTTTCTTGCTGAAAAAACACACTCAATGCCCTTTGAATTTCGTTGGCAATTTTATTTTGTCGAATACTCATGCCTCAAAAGTACAATATTTTAACCAAAATTGAGTTTGATAAATTAACTCGAGCAAAAACATATATTTGCACTCATGAAGAACGTATTTTCTGTCTTTAAACAGGCTTTTAGCTATCGTTACAGAGCGATGATGATCATCGTTTTTCATGTCTTAAACGCTATTTTTGAGCTCTTTACCTTGGTTTTATTTATTCCTTTTTTGGGAATTATTTTTAAACCTGAAAAGCTTGAGAATTTACATCCTGTTGAGCCGACGTGGGATTTTAACTCATTACCTACCTATATCAGTAAATACTATAATTATTATCAGGAGACCTATATCGTTGAACACGGTCCAATGGGTGCATTAGTTTTTATATGTATTCTAGTTCTCATTGCTTTTTTTCTAAAGAATATTTGCAGATATATTGTGATCTATCACCAGTCCTATATGCGAATGGCTGTTGTGAGGGACATCCGAAAGTCACTATTTAGCAAGGCGATTCATCTTCCTCTTTCCTTTTTTACGGAGGAAAAGAAAGGGGATTTGATGTCCAGAATGGTTGCCGATGTTGGAGAAATTGAAATCTCAGTAGTGGATACTTTGCAAGTATTATTCAGAGAGCCTATCAAAATTTTGATTACCCTCACATTTCTCTTCGCAGTTTCAGTTGAATTAACCTTGTTTTCACTGATTCTACTTCCATTATCTGCATCCATTTTAGCTATTATCAAAAAGAGTTTGAAAAGAACTTCAGTTCAAGGTCAAGACAAGCTAGGTGAAGTCATGTCGATCATTGAAGAAGCATTTGGTGGTGTGAGAATTATCAAGGCTTTCAATGCCTATGATCAGGTAGAAGAAAAATTCAACAAGGACAATGATGAGCACAAGAGATTGCTCACAAAAGTCTTCCGAAAAAGAGAATTAGCAAGTCCTCTGAACGAGGTTTTAGGAAGTTTGGTTCTCATAAGTATTGCCTACTTTGGAGGGAATTTGATCTTAAAAGGTGAATCTTCTTTGACAGGTGAGGACTTCCTTGGATTTATCATTGTTTTTTCCCAATTGATGCGGCCCATTCAAGGTATTGCAACCTCTGTGGCCAATCTCGCTAAAGGATCTGCAGCCATCGAAAGAATCAATAAAATTTTACTGGCAGATGAGAAAATAAGAGATCCGGAAAATCCTAAAGAAGTAAGTGAAGTAAAAGAGAGTATTCGATTCAATAATGTAAGCTTTGGTTATGCGGATATTCCGGTTTTACAAAATATCAATTTTGAAATCAAAAGAGGTCAGACTATCGCCTTGGTAGGTGAGTCAGGCTCAGGAAAAACCACTTTGGCCGACTTAGTTCCTCGTTTTTACGATGTCAATGATGGGTCGATTACTATTGATGGAGTAGATATCAGGGAAAATAAAGTAAAAGAGCTAAGAGAAATTATTGGTATTGTGTCTCAAGAAGCCATTCTATTCAACGATTCTGTGAAAAACAACATCTCTTTTGGAATGCCCAATGCAACAGACGAACAAATTATGGAAGCGGCCAAAATTGCAAATGCACATGATTTCATAATGTCCTTGGAAGAAGGGTACAATACGAATATCGGAGAAAGAGGGAATAAGCTTTCTGGCGGACAGAAACAGAGGCTTTCAATTGCTCGAGCAGTTCTTAAAAATCCGCCTATATTAATCTTGGATGAGGCGACTTCCGCTTTGGATACGGAATCAGAGAAAGTGGTACAGGATGCATTAAATAAGTTGATGGAAAATAGAACATCCATTGTCATTGCGCACCGCCTTTCAACCATCAAGCATGCCGACACCATTTATGTCATCAACAAGGGAGAGATTGTTGAGTCTGGAGACCACGATACCTTGATTTCCAAAAGAGGATATTACTACAATCTATGTAATATTCAATCCCTACTTTAACGATAGACTTGTTAATAATTATTGTTAAATTTTTCCTTTTTTCAGGATTTTAGCCCTAAATTCGGGCAGGTTTTAAATTATTAACTAAAAATTAATTTCTATGAGAAAAATTTACTTATCAATGATTGCCTTGGCTTGCGGAACGATTTCAATGGCCCAAAACTTAGATTTTGAAGCTGGATGGACTCCATTTTTCCAAGGACAAACTGTAGCTACTTACATGACTCCAGATGATTGGTTTGGATTTATGCAACAAGAGCAACCAGGTGCTAATTCTACTGCTAATGCAATGAGATTAGAAACTGAAAATGATGCGGCTTTATCTACATTTTTAGCTGCACAAGCACAAATTACTGTAACTGGTAACAACGTTGCTGGATTTGGATTGTACGAGCAAGGAATCGGTGGAGCTGCTTTCCCAGTTTCAGTTGATTTCTACTATCAGTTCTCTCCAGTTGGAAACGATACTTTAGGAACTGTTCTAGTTGAAGTATATGATACAATGGCTGCTGGTAATACTGATGACGTATTATTGGCTCAAGGGATTGGGTTTTATACTACATCTCAAACAACTTGGATGACAACTTCAATTCCTTTAACAGTTATTGCTACTGGTACGCACAATTTGCTTACTATTTCAGCATATTCTAGCCCTAAGGATTTTGTATCAGGATTCCCTTTTGCAGTTCCAGATCCACAAGATGGAACTTACTTATTGATGGATGAAATCACTCTAGTAGGGAACATGGCGTCTGTTGAAGAGAATGATGATTATGCTGTAAATGCATATCCAAACCCAGCTTCTGATAACTTCAGAATTGAGTTGCCAGATATGTCTGCAAGAACTATTTCAGTTATCAACATGACTGGACAAGTTATGAAGACGATTCCTGTAAACAACTTGAATGTTACAGTTAATGTAGCTGATTTGGAAAGCGGAGTTTACTTCTACCAATTAAAAGGAGACGACGGAGCAACTATCGCTACTAAAAAGATTATCGTTAAGAAATAATTTCTTTTGAATGATATGTGAAAGGGCCCTAAAAAGGGCCCTTTTTTATTGAAAATATTTTTACTTTTGGATAAAGTAACCCTTTTATGAAAAGACTGTTTTTCTTGTTGTTTCTTGGATTTCTGACTCATTCTTTCACCCAAGATGTACCTAAGAATGGCGTAGAGGATACGGATCCTACCATATACGCTTTTAAACATGCCAAAATATATGCATCTTCAGATAAAATAATTGAGGATGGAATTCTTTTGGTACAATATGGTAGAATTCTAAGCTGTGGTGCAAATTTCTTGACCATTGTTCCCAAAAATGCGGTGGAGATCAATTGTGAAGGAATGGAGATTTACCCTTCATTTGTTGAGATTTGCTCGGATTATGGAGTAGATAAAGCCCCTATAAAAAAGACTTCACGTCAGCAACAATTGCATTCTTTGAAAGGAGAACAATATTATTGGAATCAAGCCATGAATTCGGAGTTTCAACCAACTCATAATTTTCAGTATGATTTCAAGGAAAAAAAGGAATTGATTCAACATGGGTTTGGTGTAATCAATGTGCATCGAAAGGATGGAATTTCCAGAGGATCTTCCATGGCTATTACTTTGGATCAGAACGAAAAAAGTTTTGTAATCATTGAAAAGTCGGGTACCTTTTATTCATTCAGTAAAGGGAGTTCCAAACAATCCTATCCCACTTCCCAAATGGGAGCGATTGCTTTATTGAAACAATTTTTTTACGACTTAGAATGGTATAGAAACCAGGAGGGAATCAAAGGAAATTTAACCTTGAATGCAGAAATTGAAAATGAAAAATTGCCTAAGATCTTTGTCGTTAACAACAAACTTGAGGCTTTACGTGTTGCAAAATTGGGAAAAGAATTGGGACTCAGTTTTATCATCCGATCCGGAGGAGACGAATACGAAAGTTTAAGCGAAATCAAAGCGAGTGGGTTGAAATACATCATTCCCATGAACTTCCCAGATCCCATGGATGTCTCAGATCCTTATGATCAGCGATTTGTGAGTCTGGAGGAATTGAAAAACTGGCATGAATCACCTTCAAATGCCTATTATTTAAATCTGGCTGGGGTCCCCTTTGCTTTAACAACTGAAAATACCAAACTAAAAGATTTGAAATCCAGTTTTGCTTCCATGATTAAAAGAGGTTTGCCTTTGAATATATTAGTTCAAAAACTAACCCAAACACCCGCAGAATTTTTAGGGATTTCGGATCAGGTAGGAACTTTGGAAACAGGGAAATTTGCGAATTTCATCATCACAGAACCTCATTATTTTGAAAGACCCGAATCAAGAATTCTCGAAAATTGGGTGACAGGGAAGAGGCATCAATTAAATAAGTTAGTCGATAACGAACTTGCTGGAGAATACGACATGAATCTCAATGGCAAAATTTATCCGATTGAATTTATTAAGAAAGGAGAAAAATACAAAGCGGAATTACAATACATTGCTGAAGTGGCTGACTCATTAGGAGGAACGAAGAAAGATACCATTAAAGCCAAAGTGGATGTAGATTACACAGGCAAAATACTTTCCTTTATGCTTCCAATTAAAGATGGTCATTTTAATGGCGTAGTAGCTTGTAATGGCTCATTCTACAGTCATTTAGGTGTAGCCGAGGGGAACGCTTCTTACAATTCAGGAAATTGGTTCAAGTGGTCCTTGATTCGATCGACTAAAGCAAAAGATAAAAAGAAACCTTTTCAATTGGAATCTGATACGTTGGATTACAAAAAGGCCATTCGCTTTCCAAACATGGAATATGGTTTTGATTCTCTGCCTGAACAAAGATCCTATTTTATCAAAAATGCAACTATTTGGACCAATGAAGATGCTCACGTTTTGAAAAATGCCAACTTATTGATCCAGAACGGTAAAATTACTTTTGTCGGCAATAATACAGTTGGTTTGCCCATGGATGTGGTGATGATCGATGCAAAAGGAAAATATGTAACCAGTGGAATTGTGGATGAACACTCTCACATTGCCATCAGTAGGGGAGTCAACGAAGCAGGACAAAATAATTCAGCTGAAGTGACAATTGAAGATGTTGTGAATCCTGAAGACATTAATATCTATCGACAGTTAGCCGGTGGAGTAACTACCGCTCAGTTGCTGCATGGTTCTGCCAATCCCATTGGAGGTAGAAGTGCCTTGATCAAATTAAAATGGGGGTTTCCGGCTCAGGATTATTTAATCCCGAATGCAGATGGATTTATCAAATTTGCTTTGGGAGAAAATGTGAAACAATCCAATTCTGGAGGGAATAATACAGTAAGATATCCTCAAACAAGAATGGGAGTGGAACAAGTATATATTGATGCATTTAATAGAGCCCTAGAGTACAAAAAGAAATGGGAAGACTACAATAACCTTCCTAAAAAGCAACACAATGATGCGCACAAACCAAGAAGAGATTTGGAATTGGAAATGATGCTGGATATATTGGAAAAGAAAAGATTTGTTACTTGTCACTCTTACATTCAGTCTGAAATCAATATGCTGATGCACGTGGCAGATACTTTTAATTTCAATATCAACACGTTTACTCATATTTTGGAAGGCTACAAATTAGCGGATAAGATGAAAGCTCATGGTGTAGGTGGTTCCACTTTTTCCGATTGGTGGGCTTATAAATATGAAGTTAAAGATGCCATCCCTTATAATGCTGCAATTCTGCACGAACAAGGGGTAGTTGTCGCCATTAATTCAGATGATGCCGAGATGGGGCGAAGACTGAATCAAGAAGCTGCTAAAACGGTCAAATATGGAGGGATGACTGAGCAAGATGCCTGGAAAATGGTCACGCTGAATCCCGCTAAATTACTTCACTTAGATGATCGCATTGGAAGTATTAAAGTTGGGAAGGATGCAGATATTGTCATTTGGTCAGATAATCCATTATCAATCAATGCGCAAGTAGAACAAACTTTTGTAGACGGATATTTACTTTACGATAAAGATACTGATGCCCAACTTAGAACTAGAAATAATGAGGAAAAATCATCTATAATATTGAAAATGATAGAAGCAGCTTCCAAAAAGGAAAATCTTAAAAAGCCTGCTAGGAAAAAGAGTCATTTGTACCACTGTAACACTATAGAAGAATGAGAAATATTATTTTAACTCTACTGCTCGTTCCAGTTTTTTCAGCCCTTGGTCAAACACCCATGGAGAAATACGAGGGAAAAATATTGTTCAAAGGTGGAACGCTTCATGTAGGTAATGGAGATGTGATTGACCGAGCATTGATTGGTGTTGAAAACGGCCGAATTACTCTTGTTAAAAGTGGCTTGACTTACACCATAGACAAAACGGAATACGACACGGTAATTGAACTTTCGGGAAAACACATCTACCCTGGATTTATCAATACAAATAATACTTTGGGAATTACTGAAATTGATGCGGTTAGACCCACATTGGATTTTAATGAAACTGGACTATACAATCCTAATGTGAAAACTGGAATTGCCTTCAATACGGAATCTGAAGTTGTTTATACTGTACGAACAAATGGGATTTTGTATACGCAATGTACTCCTCGCGGAGGATATGTTTCCGGGATGTCTTCAATCGTGTCCTTAGATGGCTGGAACTGGGAAGATGCTGTTGTGAAAATGGAGGATGGAATACATGTGAATTGGCCAGAAAAAATCACTTCTTCAGGTTGGTGGGCGAATCCAGGTCCGAATGTAAAAAACAAAAAATACGACGAGAATCGTGATGAACTCATTCAATTTATCAAATCAGCAAAAGCGTATTGTGAGAAGAAAAATTACGATCAAAAAAATCTAAAATTCGAAGCGTTTCGAGGCGTTTTTGATGGAGAAAAAAGAATTTATTTCCATGCGGATTTTGCTAATGAGATCAATGAAATAATTGACTTATCAAGAGAATTGAAATTCAATTTCCCTGTAATTGTGGGAGGTTATGATTCCTGGCTATTGGTAGAGCGATTGAAAGAAAATAAATTCAGCGTGATTCTAGATCGGATTCATGGTTTGCCGGAATTTGATGAAGATGATGTGAATCTTCGCTACAAACTTCCTTTGAAATTAAAAGAAGCTGGTGTTTTATATTGTTTGAGCATGCACGGAGATATGGAAGCGATGAACTCACGAAACCTTCCTTTTCAAGCCGGGACAGCTAGATCTTTTGGTTTGAGTAAAGAAGATGCGGTTCAATCGATTTCATTAAATGTGGCTAAAATTTTAGGTATCGATAAAGATTTAGGTTCAGTCGAAGAAGGGAAATTGGCTTCTTTCTTTGTCTCGGAAGGAGATGCTTTAGACATGAAAACCAACAAGGTGATTTTGGCCTTCATGAATGGAAGATTTCTGAATTTGGTCAATCGTCAACAGCAATTGTACGAAACGTACTCGAATAAATACAAGTCGGAATAAAGTTATTAATTGCTGATTTTTAGCGTCAGTCGAAAACGATTTCCATTATCGTGCCTGTGCTCTATTTTGGCATCCAACTGATCTGCTAAAGTCTCAATTAATTCCTGACTCAGTACAAAATCAGCAAAAGATCTAGGTGAAGTATCCTGAAAAACAACTTCTATATGTTCATCTTGCTTATGTATTTTTAATCCGAAATTGAGTTTGCCTTTTCCAAATAGATTTCTGTTCATCAGTAGCAATTCATTTAAGATCAATCCAAGTGGAATACTTTGCTCAATATCGATTTCAATCGCTTCATCAATTTCAATTTGGGAAGCACTTTCCTCGATGTCAAAAAGACTCCTGGTATTGTCAATCAATCCATTTGAAAATTTAGATAGATTGATCATTGAAAAATTGGATTGTTGTCGAACCCACTGATGAGCGGTAGACATTGATAACACTCTTGATTGGATATCCTTTAGTTGAATCTCAGGAGTTCGATCTTCAACATTTCTTAGTTGCATATTGATCAAACTCAAAATCACTTGCAAGTTGTTTTTTACACGATGATGTACTTCTTTCAAGAGAAATTCTTTTTCGGCTAAAATGATCTCTCCTTGTTTTTTGATCGTTAACCTTTGGATATAATTAATTCTATTATTCCATTCGGCCATACGACCAGCAAGTAAAGCAAATACGAGGGTCATCCATGCTACAAAGCTGTAAAGGGCAATTTGGGCATTTGTCAAATCAGAAAATTGTACCAAATAAATTTGATAAGCGATAATGTAAGAAGCAGCCGCAATGAAACCGGCCATCCATCGCAAACGAACCATGTACGATCCAAAGAAAATAATGAATATGAGTACAGGTAA